>NZ_JBITGI010000019.1:0-38235 GCF_044456945.1 Streptomyces sp. NPDC050759
TGAGTTCTCAAGGAACGGACGCTTCCTTTGTACTCACCCTCTCGGGCTTTCCTCCGGGCTTTTCCCTTCGGTCTTGCGTTTCCGACTCTATCAGACCGTTTCCGGTTCCGATTTCCTCGGTGCTTTCCAGGTTCCCGCTCTTGCGTTTCCCTTTCCGGCGTTTCCGACTCTATCAGATCCTTTCGGGCCTGATTCCCAGTCAGCGGGGCTTGCCTTCCCGGCGGTTGGGCCGTTCCGACGAGTGAGACTTTAGCGGATTCCCGGCTCCCGAGCTAATCGGGGGCCGCCGTCCTATCGAACGCGGATTCCTCATTTCGCGAATACACACGCCAATGCAGCGACGGCAGACAGAGCGACTGTCGTCGTTTGTTGGCTGGTACCTGCGGAATGGCTGTCCGGGGACCGACCGGAGTCGGCGCTCACGTCGGACAACTCGGAGAACACTACGTACCGGGCTGGGGAGTGTCAACTCAGGTCCCCACGGGCGCTCGGAGGCGTACGCTGGCAGGCATGACAACGCGTACGTGCACCCAGCAGTGGTGGGCCGCCTGACGGCGGCCGGAGTCACGTATGCACTCAACGGCCGCCGCCTCGGCGGCCGTTCGCGTATCTCCCTCCAGGACTCCTGAGGGTCGGCTGGCCGGCGGCGGCGGCCTCGACCAGGAGGTGGAGAGATGACGCGGGTCTTCAGCGGGGTCAAGCCGACGGGGCATCTGACGCTGGGGAACTACCTGGGAGCCATGCGGCAGTGGGTCACGGTCGACCAGCACCGGGCCGAGTCGCTGTTCTGCATCGTCGACCTGCACGCCCTGACCGTCGACCATGATCCGGCGCGGGTGCGTCGGCTGAGTCGGCAGGCGGCGACGCTGCTACTCGCGGCGGGGCTGGATCCCGAGCTGTGCACCGTGTTCGTACAGAGTCATGTGGACGAGCATGCGCGGCTGTCGTACGTGCTGGAGTGCGTGGCCACGGACGGCGAGATGCGGCGGATGATCCAGTACAAGGAGAAGGCCGCTCGGGAGCGGACGCGGGGCGGGAGTGTGCGGCTGTCGTTGCTGACGTATCCCGTGCTGATGGCGGCGGACATCCTGGCGTACGGGGCCGACGAGGTGCCGGTCGGGGACGACCAGGCTCAGCACGTGGAGTTGACGCGGGATCTGGCGGCGCGGTTCAACCAGCGGTACGGCTACACGTTCGTGGTGCCCCGGGCCACCCTGCCCAAGGTGGGCGCGCGGGTCATGAACCTTCAGGATCCGCTGTCGAAGATGGGGAAGTCCGACGACTCCGGGCCGGGGATCGTCTATCTGCTCGACGAGCCGGATGTCGTGCGGAAGAAGGTGATGCGAGCGGTGACCGACAGCGGGCGTGAGGTCGTGTACGACCGGGAGGCGCGGCCCGGCCTGGCGAATCTGCTGGAGATCCTCGCGTCCTGCACGGGTGGGAACCCATCGGAGCTGAGCGGTGTATATGAATCGTACGGCGCCTTGAAGAAGGACACCGCCGAGGCCGTGGTCGAGGTCTTGAGGCCCGTGCAGGAGAGGCACAAGGAGTTGTGCGCGGATCCTGGCTATGTGGAGGGGGTGCTGCGGGATGGCGCGGAGAGAGCGCGGGCGATGGCGCGGCCGACCGTGGATGCCGCATATCGCGCGATCGGGTTGCTTCCGGCCGCTTCCGATCCGGTCGCGGTGGATACCGGCGCGGTCGACAGCGGAGTCGTGCTGAGTACTGCCCGGTAGGCGCGTGGGCTGGTGGCGAGGAGCGATGCGAAGTGCTGGCGCTTCGCTCCTCGCTCCCGCGGCTGGCAGTAAATCATCGATCGCTGTCCTTTCACCCACTGGGTGGGAGGGGCTCCCGGCGGCAGGATCGTCGGCATGGAGATCGCACAGAACGCAGCGCTGGTGGTCGTGGACGTCCAGAAGGGCTTCGACGAGGCCGACTTCTGGGGACCGCGGAACAACCCGGAGGCCGATGACAACATCGCTTCGCTCATCGACGTGTGGCAGGCGACGGGGCGGCCGGTCGTCTTCGTACGGCATGACTCGCCCAAGCCCGAGTCGCCGCTGCGGACGGGGTATGAGGGGAACGCCTTCAAGGAGTACGTGGAGCGGCGGCGCGGGAAGGGGGTCGGAGGGGTTGAGCTGTTGGTCACGAAGACCGTGAACTCTGCCTTCTACGGGACGCCGGATCTGGATGCCTGGCTGAAGGGCGAGGGGATTTCTCAGTTCGTGGTGGTCGGGATCCAGACCAACATGTGCGTGGAGACGACGGCTCGGATGGGCGGGAACCTGGGGTACGACGTGGTGGTCGCCTATGACGCGACGCACACGTTCGATCTGGAGGGCCCGTTCGGCTGGCGGCGGAGTGCGGACGAGGTGGCACAGGCGTCGGCGGTCTCGCTGCACGGGGGCGGCTTCGCTCGTGTGGTGGCCACGAAGGAAGTGGTGGACGCGGCGGGGTGACCGCCCCCGGTGGGCGTCAGTCCTTCTTGCCGGAGGCCAGGGCGCGGCTGCGGTCGCGGGCGGCTTCCAGGGCGGCGATGAGGGCGGCGCGTACGCCGTGGTTCTCGAGTTCGCGGATGGCGTTGATGGTGGTGCCCGCGGGGGAGGTGACGTTCTCGCGGAGCTTCACCGGGTGCTCGCCGCTGTCGCGGAGCATCGTCGCGGCGCCGATCGCGGACTGGACGATCAGGTCGTGGGCCTTGTCGCGGGGCAGGCCGAGCAGGATGCCGGCGTCGGTCATGGCTTCGACCAGGTAGAAGAAGTACGCCGGTCCGGAGCCGGAGAGGGCGGTGCAGGCGTCCTGCTGGGACTCGGGGACGCGGAGCGTTTTGCCGACGGCGCCGAAGATCTCCTCGGTGTGGGCGAGGTGGTCGGCGGTGGCGTGGGTGCCGGCGGAGATGACCGACATGGCCTCGTCGACCAGGGCGGGCGTGTTGGTCATGACGCGGACGACGGGGGTGCCGGTGGCGAGGCGCTCCTCGAAGAAGGAGGTGGGGATGCCGGCGGCGCCGCTGATGACCAGGCGGTCGGCCGGGACGTGCGGGGCGAGTTCGTCGAGGAGGGTGCCCATGTCCTGCGGTTTGACCGTGAGGATCAGGGTGTCGGCGGTCTTCGCGGCTTCCGGGTTGGTGACCGGGGCGACTCCGTATCGGCTGCGGAGTTCTTCGGCTCGCTCGGGGCGGCGGGCGGTGACCAGGAGGTCGGCCGGGGCCCAGCCGGCGCGGATCATTCCGCTGAGCAAGGCTTCGCCGATCTTGCCGGTGCCGAGGACTGCGACTTTCTGACTCATGCGGTTCAGTCTGGCACCGGGTCGGGGCGTGCAGGGCGGGTATCCGGTGGGCGGAACACGGGTGGGGTGGGCGGGACTGGCTTGGGGTGGCCGGGCTTGCGCAGCGCCATGGCCTCCCTTGTGCGCCGCTATGCCGTCCTGCGCCTGAGGGTTGCCGCTCCCAGTCCCAGGACCAGCAGTGCGCAGCCCGCCACGATCAACGCGTCGCGTACGAAGGTCGCTGTCATGTCCGTGTGCCTGAGGACCTCGTTCATGCCGTCGACGGCGTAGGACATGGGGAGGACGTCGGAGATGGTCTCCAGGACGGGGTGCATGTTGTCGCGGGGGGTGAAGAGCCCGCAGAGGAGGAGTTGGGGGAAGATCACGGCCGGCATGAACTGGACGGCCTGGAACTCGGAGGCCGCGAAGGCCGAGACGAACAGGCCGAGGGCGGTCCCGAGCAGGGCGTCGAGCAGGGCGACCAGCAGCAGGAGCCACGGGCTGCCGGTGACGTCGAGGCCGAGGAACCAGACGGCGAGGCCGGTCGCGAGGGCGGACTGGATGATCGCGAGGACGCCGAAGGCGAGGGCGTAGCCGGCGATGAGGTCGCCTTTGCCCAGTGGCATGGCGAGGAGGCGTTCGAGGGTGCCGGAGGTGCGTTCGCGCAGGGTGGCGATGGAGGTGACCAGGAACATCGTGATCAGCGGGAAGATCCCGAGGAGGGAGGCGCCGATGCTGTCGAAGGTGCGCGGGCTGCCGTCGAAGACGTAGCGCAGCAGGAGGAGCATCACGCAGGGGATCAGGATCATCATCGCGATGGTGCGCGGGTCGTGGCGGAGCTGGCGCAGGACCCTGGCCGCGGTCGCGGTGGTGCGGGAGAGGCTGAGGGCGGTGGTGGGAGCGGGCGCGAGGTTCGGCGTGGTGGTCGTGGTCATCGCGTGGGCTCCTTGGTGCGGCTTGCCTGGACGGCCTGGTCGACCAGGTGGAGGAAGGCCTCCTCGACGGTGTCGGAGTGGGTGCGGGTGCGGAGGGCCTCGGGGGTGTCGTCGGCGAGGATCTCGCCCTCGCGCATCAGGAGGAGGCGGTGGCAGCGCTCGGCCTCGTCCATGACGTGGGAGGAGATGAGGAGGGTGGCGCCGCGGCGGGCGGCGATGTCGTGGAAGAGGTTCCAGAGGTCGCGGCGCAGGACGGGGTCGAGGCCGACGGTGGGTTCATCGAGGACGAGGAGTTCGGGGGTGCCGAGGAGGGCCACGGCGAGGGAGACGCGGCTGCGCTGGCCGCCGGAGAGGTTGCCGGCGAGGGAGTCGGCGTGGGTGGTGAGGTCGACGTCGGTGATGGCCTGGGTGACGTCGGAGTGGCGGCGGTCGGCGGCGGCGCGGCCGGGGGCGAGGATCGCGGCGAAGTAGTCGAGGTTCTGGCGGACGGTCAGGTCGTCGTAGACGGAGGGGGCCTGGGTGACGTAGCCGATGCGGGTGCGGAGGGTGGGGTGGCCCGCGGGCCGGCCGAGGACGTCGAGGGTGCCGGTGACCTTGGCCTGGGTGCCGACGACCGCGCGCATCAGCGTGGACTTGCCGCAGCCCGAGGGGCCGAGGAGTCCGGTGATCTGGCCGCGTGGGACGTCCAAGGCGAGGCCGCGCAGGACGGTGCGGGGGCCTCGGACGACGGTGAGGCCGTCGGCGTGGACGGCGGGGATGGCGGGCCCTTGGTCCGTGCTGTCGTCGTTGTCGTAGGGCGGCCCGGACTCTTTATTCACCATGTGATGAATAATGCTCTCGCGGGTTCTGCCCGTCAAGCGAGTCGGCCCCCTGGAGCTCGGCGGAGTCAGGCGTTGACGGCGACCAGCAGCTCGACGTCGTAGGTCTCCTCGACGGTTTCGTCAGGGAAAAGGTCCAGAAGGATCCGCCGCTCCTCGGCGAGGAAGGCGCCCGCGTGCTCCGCGCCCGCGACCAGGAACAGCGAGTGGCTGCCGATGTTGGCGAGGTGGGTGTCGACGGGGACGCGGCGGCTCCAGCGGACCACTCGGTGGGCGAAGTCCAGGCGGCCGGTGGGATCGGCCAGGGCCGACCGGGCTCCGTTGCCGTTCACCTCGACGGCCGGGTGGGCGCCGTAGGCCTTGAAGTGCTCCCCGATGCGGTCCAGTTGGCCGGTGATCCACGGCACGTCGAGCGCGTGGGTGTTCCACCACAGGGCGAGGGCGCCGCCGGGGCGCAGGACCCGGACGGCTTCGGGGACCGCGCGGGCGGGGTCGGTCCAGTGCCAGGACTGGGCGTAGGTCAGGAAGTCGACGGAGTCCGTGCGGAGGGGGAGGTCGTTGCCGTCGCCCATGAGGATCGGGATGCCGGGGTGCGTACGGCGGAACTGCGCCGCCATGCCGTCCCCGGGTTCGACCGCGACGACCTCGGCGCCCCGGGCCTGCAGCAGAGCGGTCGCGATACCTGTGCCGGCCCCGATGTCGGCGACCCGCGCACCCGGGAGGGGCCGGCCGGCGAGCTCTTCGACGGCGTCGAAGAGGGCGGGTGGGTAGGAGGGGCGGTTGGCGGCGTACTGGGCTGCGGCGGCGTTGAAGGAGTGGGCTCGGGTGGTGTGGAAGGAAGCCGTCATAGGGACATGGTGGCCGGGGTGCGGTTGGGGCGCGGTGAGTTTTCGGTGAGAGCCGGAGGTACGGGCGCTGGAAGCGGCGCGGGAATGTGCCGTTCTACGGCTCCGGCGCGACGGCGCTTCGGCTGCCCGAGCGGTCTCAGCGGCGGCGCTTCTTCTTCGAGGGGTTCCCGGTGCGGCGAGCGCCCCGCTTCGCGTGCTCCTTCCGGGCAGTCTCGTACTCCTCGCGGTGCAGCTTCTCGCCCGGCGCCTCCGTGAGGGAGCGGAAGAAGTACGCGAGGAGGGACCCGACGAACCCGATGGCCAGGAGGCCGCGGAGGGAGGCCTGGCGGTCCGGGTCGGGGCGGTTGCCGAAGCTGTCCCAGGTGGTGCGGAAGGCCAGCGCGCTGCAGATCGCGAACATCGCGACGACGAGGACGGTCACGAAGCTGCCGGTGTCGGCGATCTGCAGGCCCTCGTAGGCGAAGCGGAGGATCAGACAGGAGGCGACGGCGACGGCGAGGGAGCCGGTGGCCACGCCGACGCGGCGGAGGGCGTAGCCGTTGTCGTGGTTCACCCAGGCCGTGCCGAAGAAGCGGATCGGTTCGGGGCGGGGGCCGCCCGCTGGGGAGCCCGCGGGGATGTCCTGGGTGCCGGATTCGTCGCTCACGGGACGATTATGGCTCCGGGGCGGGGGCGGGCTCCCTTCGGGGATCAGCCGCAGCGTGATGCCACGTAGCCGTCGCTGCCGGTCTTGACGTAGGTGTCCGAGACGAACTCGCCGTTGGCGATGTTGTCCCAGATGTTCGACGTGCCGTAGTAGCCCGACACCGTCTCACCCGGCGTCTGGCAGTAGATCGCCACCTTCGCGCCCTCGGGCAGGACACGGACGATGCCGTACTGCGTTCCGGGACCACGGCGGACGTTCAGTCGGAGATCCGGGGCGACGTCGTAGTAGTGGATGGCCGCCTCGGCGTGGGCGGCGCCCACCATGAGGAAGGCGCCGGCGAGGGCCACGAGCATGACGGATCTGCGTTTCAGGGATGTCATGAGGATCCCCCCAGGGAGATTCAGGAGCAGCGGTCGGCGACGTAACCGTCGCTGCCGGTCAGTACGTAGGCGTCGGAGATGTACTGGCTGTTGCTGATGTTGTCCCAGATGTTGCTGGTGCCGTAGGGGCCGGTCACCGAGGTGCCGGGCGTCTGGCAGTAGATCGGCACCTTCGCGCCCTCGGGCAGTACTCGCACGACGCTGTAGCTCGTGCCGGGGCCGCTGCGGACGTTGAGACGGACTCCGGGTGCGATCGAGTAGTAGCGAACCGACGCCGCCGCCGTCAGGGCTTCGGTCTCCTTGAGGCCCTCGGTCTCTTCCACGCGGTCAACAGACATGAAAATCCTCCCCCGTTGGTCCCCATGACTGCCATGGGGTCCCGTTGATTCCCCTGAATCACGCCATGAAACACATGTACGCAACTCGCACGCGGAGACTAGCAAGCCGCCTCTGTCCCGTACGAGTCATCGACTAGGCTCCGTGCGTCGCGCGCGCGGACGATCAGCACGGGGGTGGTTCCATGGCGCCACAGGGCAACACCGGAGCGGGCGCGGAAGCGGAACTTCCCGAGTACGCCGGTCACTACCGGCTGGAGTCATGCCTCGGCTCCGGCGGGATGGGCGTCGTTCATGTCGCGCGCAGCACCTCGGGGATGAAGCTCGCGGTGAAGGTCGTCCATACCGAGTTCGCCAAGGACCCCGAGTTCAGGGGGCGTTTCCGGCAGGAGGTGGCCGCGGCCCGGAAGGTGAGCGGGGCGTTCACCGCGTCCGTCGTCGATGCCGATCCCGATGCCGAACGGCCCTGGATGGCCACGCTGTTCATTCCGGGGCCGACCCTCTCGGACGAGGTGAAGCGGAACGGGCCCATGGCGCCCTCCGAGTTGCGTCGGCTGATGGCCGGGCTCGCTGAGGCGCTGCGCGACATCCATCGGGTCGGGGTGGTCCACCGGGATCTCAAGCCGAGCAATGTGCTGCTCGCCGAGGACGGGCCGAAGGTCATCGACTTCGGTATTTCTCGGCCAAAGGACAGCGAACTTCGCACCGAGACGGGGAAGTTGATCGGGACGCCGCCGTTCATGGCGCCGGAGCAGTTCCGGCGGCCCCGGGAGGTGGGGCCCGCCGCCGACATCTTCGCGCTCGGATCGGTGATGGTGCATGCGGCCACCGGGCGCGGGCCGTTCGACTCCGACAGTCCGTATGTCGTCGCCTACCAGGTCGTGCACGACGAGCCGGATCTGACGGGCGTACCGCAGAATCTCGCACCGCTCATCGTGCGGTGCCTCGCCAAGGAGCCCGAGGACCGGCCCACGCCGGACGAGTTGATGCGGGAGCTGCGGTCGGTCGCGGCCTCGTACGACACGCAGGCGTTCATACCGGCGCAGCGCACGGGCGATGTGCCGGAGCCTGGACCGAGGAAGTCGGCGTCACGGCCCCGAAGGCGTCCGTCCAGAAAGGCCGCCCTGGCCGCCGTCGCGGCCGTGCTCGTGCTGGCCGGCGTCCTCGCCTGTGTCCAGGGGCTCGGCGACGGTGGCGGCACCGCGGCGAAGAGCGGCGACAAGCCCACGGCTTCCGGGTTCGCCGGCTGGGCGGCGGACCCGGTTCCGAAGGGCACGGGTGCGGTGCAGTGCTCGTACGGCACCGGTCAGTTGGTCTGTGCACGGCCCGGTACGGTCTTCGCCCTGGATCCGTCGGACGGCACCCTGCTGTGGCAGCGCCCCGTCGCCGAGTCGAGCCCGAGCAAGGCACCGGCCGTCGGAGGCGGTCTCGTACAGCCCATGGTGGACGAGGGGCGACGCCTCGAGGCGCTCGAACCCGCCTCGGGCAAGGTGCGTTGGCAACGGACCCTGCCCGCACATCACGCCCTGCAGACCGCGCGGGGAACGCTCCTGCTGACCCTCCTCGACGGCACGGTCACCGGGGTGGACGCCGCGACGGGCGTCTCCAAGTGGAGCCGACGGGTGCCGGGGCAGCCCATGCCGACGTTCGTCTCGTTCGCCGGAGACCCGCTGGCCTACACCATGAACCTCTCCGGCGACGCCTCGACCACCCGGGTCACCGCGGTGGACCCGGCCACCGGAGCAGTGCGCTGGGACGCGCGGCTGAGCGGAAACCTGACCCCCGTGGGCGTGCGCGACGGATCGGTCTTCTTCCTCGCCACGGACAACCAGTACGGCGACACGGACGCCGTCGTCCGCTACACCCCGGCGAGCAGGTCGTCGGACCGGGTGAAGCTCCCGGTGGCGCGCGCCGACGCCCAGGCCACTGTGCACGGGAACGTGGTCTACGTGCTGGCGACCAACGGTTCCCTGGACGCCGTGGACACGGACGCGGGCAAGCGGCTCTGGACTCTTGAGACATCCGTGAGCCGTGGCTCCGTACCGGTCGCCGACGCCCGCCATGTGTACTTCACCGCGGCCGACGGACGGCTGCTGGCCATCGGCGCCGCCAAGGGGCGCCTGGTCGGACAGACCCCGGCGCGCCTCGGCTCGAACTCCGGCACCGTCGCCGGCGCGCTGCCCAAGCCCGTCCTCGCCGACGGTCACGTCTACGCCACCGCCCCCGACGGCACCGTCTTCGCCGTGGACGCCCGCGCCCCCGCGGACTGGTAGCGCACACAAAAAAGGGGGCCGCCCCCGAAGGGACGGCCCCACATCTGGCGGGGCGACCTCAGCCCAGCTTCGACACGTCCCGCACCGCGCCCTTGTCCGCGCTCGTGGCCATCGCCGCGTAGGCCCGCAGCGCCGCCGAGACCTTGCGCTCGCGGTTCTTCGGGGCGTAGGCGCCATCCAGCGCGGCCTCGCGACGGGCCAGCTCCTCGTCGTCGACCAGGAGCTCGATCGTCCGCCCGGGGATGTCGATGCGGATGCGGTCGCCGTCCTCGACGAGGGCGATGGTGCCGCCGGCCGCGGCCTCCGGGGAGGCGTGGCCGATGGACAGGCCGGACGTGCCGCCGGAGAAGCGGCCGTCGGTGATCAGGGCGCAGGCCTTGCCGAGACCGCGGCCCTTCAGGTACGAGGTCGGGTAGAGCATCTCCTGCATACCGGGGCCGCCCTTGGGACCCTCGTAGCGGATGACGACGACGTCGCCCTCCTTGACCTGCTGGGTCAGGATCTTCTGGACGGCGTCCTCCTGCGACTCGCAGACCACCGCCGGTCCCTCGAACCGCCAGATCGACTCGTCCACGCCGGCCGTCTTCACGACACAGCCGTCGACCGCCAGGTTGCCCTTGAGGACCGCCAGGCCGCCGTCCTTGGAGTACGCGTGCTCGGCGCTGCGGATACAGCCCTCGGCGGCGTCCTCGTCGAGGGACGCCCAGCGCTCCGACTGGGAGAAGGCCTCGGCGGAGCGGACACAGCCGGGGGCCGCGTGCCACAGCTCGAGGGCTTTCGCGGACGGCGAGCCGCCGCGGACGTCCCAGGTCTTGAGCCAGTCCGCGAGCGAGGGGCTGTGGACCGAGTGCACGTCCTCGTTGAGCAGGCCCGCGCGGTGCAGTTCGCCCAGCAGCGCCGGGATGCCGCCCGCGCGGTGCACGTCCTCCATGTAGTACGTGCGGTTCTTCGCCACGTTCGGGGCGACCTTCGCGAGGCACGGGACACGGCGGGAGACCGCGTCGATCTCGGCGAGGCCGAAGGGGACCTCCGCCTCCTGGGCCGCCGCCAGCAGGTGCAGGATCGTGTTGGTGGAGCCGCCCATGGCGATGTCGAGCGCCATGGCGTTCTCGAACGCCGCGAAGGTGGCGACGTTGCGCGGCAGAACCGTGTCGTCGTCCTGCTCGTAGTAGCGGCGGGTGATGTCCATGACCGTGTCGGCCGCGTCGACGTACAGCTGCTTGCGGGCCGTGTGCGTGGCCAGGACCGAGCCGTTGCCGGGGAGGGAGAGGCCGATGGCCTCGGTCAGGCAGTTCATCGAGTTGGCGGTGAACATGCCGGAACAGCTGCCGCAGGTCGGACAGGCGTTCTCCTCGATACGGAGCATGTCCGCGTCCGAGATCTTCTCGTTCACGGCCTCGGACATCGCGTCGACCAGGTCGAGGGTGCGGACCGTGCCGTCCACGAGGGTCGCGCGGCCGGACTCCATCGGGCCGCCGGAGACGAAGACCGTGGGGATGTTGAGCCGCAGCGCGGCGTTCAGCATGCCCGGGGTGATCTTGTCGCAGTTGGAGATGCAGATCAGGGCGTCGGCGCAGTGGGCCTCGACCATGTACTCCACCGAGTCCGCGATCAGGTCGCGGGAGGGGAGGGAGTACAGCATGCCGCCGTGGCCCATCGCGATGCCGTCGTCGACGGCGATGGTGTTGAACTCGCGCGGGATGCCGCCGGCCGCGACGATCGCCTCGGAGACGATCCGGCCGACGGGCTGCAGGTGGGTGTGGCCCGGCACGAACTCCGTGAAGGAGTTGGCGACCGCGATGATCGGCTTGCGGCCGATGTCCGCACCGGGTACACCGGAGGCGCGCATAAGGGCGCGTGCGCCCGCCATGTTGCGGCCGTGGGTGACTGTGCGGGACCTCAGCTCGGGCATCGTCGCTCGCTCCTTCAGAGACGGTCGTCAGAGACTTCAGAGACGGTCGTATGAGACTTCTGACTGCTAACGAGCGTACGCCGGTCATCCAGGGGTCGGGACAGGCCGTCCGGAATGCGGGACGCCCGTCTCGGATCAGGGTCTGTCCAGGGTCGGCCAGGATCCGGTCAGGGCCCGGTCAGATGGTGCTGCACCACCGGGGCCACCCGGGCGATGATCTGCTCGATGTCCGTCGACGCCAGCGGCTCCACCTTGATCACGTACCGCAGCATGGCCGTCCCCACGAGCTGCGCGGCCGCCAGCTCGGCCCGCAGCTCGGCGTCCGGCAGGTCCAGCTGGTCGGCGATGCGGCGCAGCAGCTGGGCGGCGACGAGGCGGCGGAAGACGGTGGCCGCGGTCTCGTTGGTCACGGCGGAGCGGACGATCGCCAGGATCGGCATGCGCGTCGCCGAGTTCTCCCAGACGCCGAAGATGAAGCGGGTCAGGCGCTCTCCGACGTCCTCCAACGGCCCCTCGGCGAGCGCGTCGGGCGCGCTCAGCGCGGGCGCGGCGGCGACTTCCACGGCCGCCTCGAAGACCTGCTCCTTGGTGCCGAAGTAGTGGTGGACCAGGGCCGAGTCGACCCCGGCGGCCTTGGCGATCCCGCGCACGGACGTCTTCTCGTAGCCCCGCTCGGAGAACTCCTCACGGGCGGCGAGGAGGATCCGGTCGCGGGTACCGGCCGCGTCCGATTCCGTACGACGGGGTCGGCCGCGCTTCCGCGCTGTGACGTCACTCACGGCCGGGGCGCCTTCACGGCTGCTCGGTTCACGGCTGCTCGCTCGCTCATCGCCGGGGCACCTGCACCGCCGAGGCCAGATGGAGGCGGGTGAAGGCCAGGGCCTCGGCGAGGTCGGCCTCACGTTCGGCGCCGGACATCGCGCGGCGGGTGTTGACCTCGATGACGACATGGCCGTCGAAGCCGCTCAGCGCGAGGCGCTCCAGGAGCTCGGCGCAGGGCTGGGAGCCGCGGCCGGGCACGAGGTGCTCGTCCTTCGCGGAGCCCTTGCCGTCGGCGAGGTGCACATGGCCGAGACGGTCTCCCATCCGGTCGACCATCTGCATCGCGTCGGTCCTGGAGGTCGCCGCGTGGCTGAGGTCGATCGTGAAGTGCCGGTAGTCGTCCTTGGTGACGTCCCAGTCGGGGGCGTAGGCGAGCATCTCGCGGTCGCGGTAGCGCCAGGGGTACATGTTCTCGACGGCGAACCGTACGTCCGTCTCGTTCGCCATCCGCCAGATCCCGCTGACGAAGTCACGGGCGTACTGGCGCTGCCAGCGGAACGGCGGGTGGACGACGACCGTGCTCGCGCCCAGCTTCTCGGCCGCCGCGCGGGCGCGCTGGAGCTTGACCCAGGGGTCCGTCGACCACACGCGCTGCGTGATGAGCAGGCAGGGGGCGTGCACGGCGAGTATGGGGATGCCGTGGTAGTCGGAGAGGCGGCGCAGGGCCTCGATGTCCTGGCTGACCGGGTCGGTCCACACCATGACCTCGACGCCGTCGTATCCGAGGCGTGCGGCGATCTCGAAGGCCGTCGCCGTCGACTCCGGGTAGACGGAGGCCGTCGACAGGGCGACCTTCGCATCCGGGATCCGTACGACTGGCTCTGCCATGGGGGACAGATTACGGGTTGCCGTGGGTGGGGTGCGGGGTGCCTATTCGCCGTTGTGGTGATTGCCACTGGGCGGGTGCGGTGCGTCCGGGTTGCTCGCGCCGTTCCGCGCGCCCCTACATGCCCTGGACTGATCCCATATGGTCAAGTCTGCGCAGGATGACGCCCTCCCTCAGCGCCCAGGGGCAGATTTCCACCTTTTCCACACCGAACAGATCCATCGCGCCCTCGGCCACCAAGGCACCCGCCAGGAGCTGGTTCGCCCGGCCCTCCGACACGCCCGGGAGTTCCGCCCGCTGGTCCGTCGTCATGCCGGCCAGCCTCGGGACCCAGGCCTCCAGCGACTCGCGCTTCAGTTCGCGCTGGACGTAGAGGCCCTCCGTCGAGCGGGCCGCGCCTGCCAGGCGGGCCAGCTGCTTGAAGGTCTTGGACGTGGCGACCACGTGGTCGGGGGCGCCGAAGCGGGCGAACTCGCCGACGGTGCGGGCGATCTGGGCGCGTACGTGGCGCCGTAGGGCCCGGATGGCGTCCGGATCCGGGGGGTCGCCGGGGAGCCAGCCTGCCGTGAGGCGGCCCGCGCCCAGCGGGAGGGAGGCCACCGCGTCCGGTTCCTCGTCGATGCCGTAGGCGATCTCCAGGGAGCCGCCGCCGATGTCGAGGACCAGGAGCTTGCCCGCCGACCAGCCGAACCAGCGGCGGGCGGCGAGGAAGGTGAGGCGGGCCTCTTCCGCGCCGGTGAGGACCTGGAGCTCTACGCCGGTCTCGGCCTGCACGCGCGCGAGGACGTCGTCGGCGTTGCTTGCCTCGCGGACGGCGGAGGTGGCGAACGGGAGCAGGTCCTCGACGCCCTTGTCCTCGGCGGCCTGCAGCGCGTCCTTGACGACCGAGACCAGCTTCTCGACGCCTTCGGGACCGATCGCCCCGGCCTCGTCGAGGAGTTGGGCAAGGCGCAGTTCCGCCTTGTGCGAGTGCGCGGGCAGGGGGCGGGCGCCGGGGTGCGCGTCCACCACCAGCAGATGCACCGTGTTCGATCCCACGTCGAGGACACCGAGTCTCATGTAGGGAACGCTACTGCCAGCTGGGCGTTCGACTGTGTCCGGAGGGGCCTCGGGCGACTTACCCTGGACGCGTGCCAAAGACGAAAAAGGTGAAGGACGACAAAACGGCCGATTCTGCCGGCGGTCCTTCGCGGGTGAAGCCACCGAAGCCACCGAAGCAGTCGAAGAAGGCCATGAAAGCCCTGAAGGCCGACGAGAAGGGGCTCGACTTCGCACGCGCGTGGGTGGAGTTCCCGGATCCGGCGGACGACGAGCAGGTCTTCCGCTGCGATCTGACATGGCTGACCTCTCGGTGGAACTGCATCTTCGGCAGTGGCTGCCAGGGCATCCAGGCGGGCCGGGCGGACGACGGGTGCTGCACGCTGGGTGCCCACTTCTCCGACGAGGACGACGAGAAGCGGGTCGCCGAACATGTGGCGCGACTCACTCCGGACCTCTGGCAGCACCACGACGAGGGCACGGAGAACGGCTGGATCTCGGAGGACGAGGACGGCGACCGGCAGACCCGGCCCTTCCAGGGCTCCTGCATCTTCCAGAACCGGCCCGGCTTCGCGGGCGGCGCGGGCTGCTCGCTGCACATCCTGGCCCTGAAGGAGGGCCGTGAGCCGCTGGAGACCAAGCCGGACGTCTGCTGGCAGCTTCCGGTGCGGCGGACGTACGACTGGATCGACCGGCCCGACGACACCCGCGTGCTCCAGGTGTCGATCGGCGAGTACGACCGGCGCGGCTGGGGTCCGGGCGGTCACGACCTGCACTGGTGGTGCACGTCGGCGACCTCGGCACACGGCGCCGGTGACCCGGTGTACGTCTCCTACCGCCCCGAACTGATCGAGCTCATGGGCAAGGCGGGCTACGACCGCCTCGTCGAGCTCTGCGAGGAGCGCCTGGCCTCCCAGCTGCCCCTGCTGGCACCGCATCCGGCGGACCCGACCGACTGAGCGCCCGGCACCCCCGACCCAACGCACTCCGGCCCCGATCTGTCCGCTACGACGCGGACGGGCTCGGGTCGCCGCTGTCCGCAGGTGGGGGCGTCGGGCTTGCCGGGTCGGACGGGGTGGGGTCCGGTGGGGTCGGGGAGGGGGACGAGGACGGAGGGTCGCTCGGTGGGGGATCCGAGGGGGCCGAGGACGTGGGGCTGGGGCTGAGCGGGGGTGTCGTCGGCTCGCCGGGCTCGGAGGGTGCGGGCGCCGTGCCGTAGCCCTGGATGGTGACGACCGCGCCGGCCGGTGCGATCGCCACGCGCCCGCTCCAGGGGCCGGAGGGCTCGCGCAGATGGTCGACGTACACCTTGATCGTCAACGACTCGCCGTGTCTCAGGGTCCCCGAGGACTGGCTGAGGTAGAGCCAGGAGGCTCCCGTGGTGGCCGACCAGCGGACCGGGGTGTCGCCGGTCGCGGTGAGGGTGATCAGCGTGGTGTCGCCGCTGTTGTCGGCGCCGACCTCCAGGTGCCTGGCGCCCTTCCGGCCGGCCCCGGTGACGCTGACGACCTCCACGGAGACGTCGGGGCGGCCGTCCTTGGCGAAGTGGTTGCCGGATTCGGTGCGGGCGTTGCCGGCGTTCTGGTAGCCGCCGCTCGCCGTCTCGCCGTCCAGGGTGCCGGGTCCGTGCGCCTCGCTGGCGCTCGCGGAGTGGCCGTCGACTCCCTCGCCGGGGCCGCCCCGGTAGGCGGCCCACAGGGCGAGCACGGGAGCGGCGACGACGGTGGCGACGACGGTCGTGGTGACGGCACGCGCGCGCAGGCGGTCGCGGCGGGCGGCCCGGTCCTTGGGATCCATCGGGAAGCCGCGCCGGTCGAAGCGGGGCACGGTGCCGCCACGCGCGCGTGGCGGGTGCGCCGGCGCCATGTGCAGCGCCCCGCGCGGCGCCTCGAGCACGGGCAGCTCGGCGGGCGTGGTCATGGCTCCGGGCCAGCGACCGGGAATCGCGCGCTCGGCACTGCGGCGGCAGCGCGGGCAGTCGTCGACATGGCGCACGAGTTCGCGGCGCAGGGCGGAGCTGAGCACGAACTGGCTGTCGCCGGTGAGCCGGGCCACACTCGGACAGTCCCCGGTCTCGACGACGGCGAGGGCCGCGCGGGTGCGCTCGACCTCGCAGGCGGCGGAGGCGAGCAGTTCGCGGGCGCCGGCGAGGTCCATGCCGAGGACGGCGGCGACCTCGTGGGCGGCGAGGTGGTGACGTACGGCGAGTTCGAGCGCCTCGCGCTGCTCGGGGGTCGTACCGGCCGCCTCCGGCCAGGCCAGCAGGGCGAGTTCGCGGCGACGCCCCTCCTGAAGGTCCTCGGCGACCGGGGGTTCGGCGGACTTCCGGGACGCTCCGTGGCGTCCCGCCGCATGGGTGGCCTGACGTTTCTGCTTGGCCTCGGCCAGCTTGCGCAGACAGGCCCAGCGGGCCAGCGCGTACAGCCAGGCCCTGCGGTCGCCGGCCGCCTCCGGGCCGCCGCGCCTCTCGGCGAGCGCGAGGACGTCGCCGAGGGCCGCGATCGCCGCGTCGTGGTCGCACAGCACGGACAGGCAGTAGGTGAACAGGCCGTCCAGGTACGGCTCGTAGCGCGCGGGCGGCCCTTGCGCCGGCGTGCGCGCGGCACCGCGGTCGCGCTCCTCCCGTTGCGCCCGGTGCGCGCCGGTGGTGCGGGTCGAGGTCTCCGGACTGCTGCTCATCATCCGTGGACCGTAGGGGGCGGAAGATGGCCTCTTCCGGCGCCTCGAGCACTTTTACTCCGTACGGGTGAAACGATCCCTCAATAGGGGACAGGAACCCGCGATTCCGTGGCTCGTTCCCATCGTGACGTGGCCGGTTCGCGTGCGGGGCGCGGGGTGATTCGGATGCCGGGGCCGGGTCGGTCCGGATGCCGGGGGGCGGCTCGGTCCGATGTCGGGGATCGGGTCGGTCCGGATGCCGGGGAGCGGCTCGGTCCGATGCCGGGGACCGGGTCGGTCCGGATGCCGGGGCGCATGCCGTCCGGCGGGCGGCGGCCGGGTTGTCAGTGGCGGCGGTTACGGTTCGTGCATGGCTGCCCGTACGAAGTCCGCCAAGGAGCGTCCGTCCTACCGCTGCACCGAGTGCGGCTGGCAGACGGCCAAGTGGCTCGGCCGCTGCCCCGAGTGCCAGGCCTGGGGGACGATCGAGGAGTACGGCGCGCCCGCGGTGCGTACGACGACACCCGGCCGCGTCACCACCTCCGCCGTGCCCATCGGCCAGGTCGACGGCCGTCAGGCCACGGCCCGCTCCACCGGCGTGCCCGAGCTGGACCGGGTGCTCGGCGGCGGCCTCGTGCCCGGCGCCGTGGTGCTCCTGGCGGGCGAACCCGGCGTCGGCAAGTCCACGCTGCTGCTGGACGTGGCGGCCAAGGCGGCGAGCGACGAACACCGCACGCTCTATGTGACAGGCGAGGAGTCCGCGAGCCAGGTCCGGATGCGCGCCGACCGCATCGGGGCGATCGACGACGACCTGTATCTCGCCGCCGAGACCGACCTGTCCGCGGTCCTCGGACACCTGGACGCGGTGAAGCCGTCCCTGCTGATCCTCGACTCGGTGCAGACGGTGGCCTCCCCCGAGATCGACGGCGCCCCCGGCGGCATGGCCCAGGTGCGCGAGGTGGCCGGGGCACTGATCCGGGCGTCCAAGGAGCGCGGGATGTCCACCCTCCTGGTGGGCCATGTCACCAAGGACGGCGCGATCGCGGGCCCACGCCTGCTCGAGCACCTCGTGGACGTGGTCCTCAGCTTCGAGGGCGACCGGCACGCGCGCCTCCGGCTCGTACGGGGCGTCAAGAACCGCTACGGCGCGACCGACGAGGTCGGCTGCTTCGAACTGCACGACGAGGGCATCACGGGCCTCGCGGACCCGAGCGGACTTTTCCTGACACGTCGTGCCGAACCGGTCCCGGGCACCTGTCTCACCGTCACCCTGGAAGGTCGCCGCCCTCTGGTGGCCGAGGTCCAGGCACTCACCGTCGACTCACAGATCCCCTCGCCCCGGCGCACCACCTCCGGTCTGGAGACCTCACGCGTCTCGATGATGCTCGCCGTCCTGGAGCAGCGAGGCCGGATCAGCGCACTCGGCAAGCGGGACATCTACTCCGCGACGGTCGGTGGTGTAAAGCTTTCGGAACCTGCCGCGGACCTGGCGATCGCCCTCGCCCTGGCGTCGGCGGCCAGCGACACCCCGCTGCCCAAGAACCTCGTCGCGATCGGCGAAGTGGGCCTTGCGGGCGAGGTCAGACGGGTCACGGGCGTCCAGCGCAGGCTCTCCGAGGCACACCGTCTGGGCTTCACGCACGCCCTCGTACCGGGCGATCCCGGCAAGATCCCGGCCGGCATGAAGGTCCTGGAAGTGGCGGACATAGGGGACGCCCTGAGGGTCCTTCCGCGCTCGCGTCGGCGAGAGGCCCCACGGGACGAGGAGGAGCGCCGGTAGACTTTGCCCTGGTCTCGCCCGTCCGTACGAACCGAACGACGACACGGGAGCGTCCAAGACCCCGCGACCGGAGGAGAGCAGTGGCAGCCAACGACCGGGCGGCAGCTCCCGGAAAGTCCGGTGGGAGTGCCGGTTCCGATGGCCTGATGCGCGCCTCCCTGAGCGCCGTGGCCCCCGGCACCCCCCTGCGCGACGGCCTCGAGCGGGTGTTGCGCGGCAACACCGGCGGACTCATCGTGCTCGGCTTCGACAAGACGGTGGAGACGATGTGCACGGGCGGTTTCGTCCTGGACGTCGAGTTCGCGGCCACGCGTCTGCGTGAGCTGTGCAAGCTGGACGGCGGCATCGTGCTCTCGTCCGACCTGTCGAAGATCCTGCGGGCGGGCGTGCAGTTCGTGCCCGACGCGACGATCCCGACGGAGGAGACGGGCACCCGGCACCGCACCGCGGACCGCGTGAGCAAGCAGGTCGGCTTCCCGGTCGTCTCCGTCTCCCAGTCGATGCGCCTCATCGCCCTGTACGTCGACGGCCAGCGCCGTGTCCTGGAGGACTCGGCGGCGATCCTGTCCCGAGCGAACCAGGCCCTGGCGACTCTGGAGCGGTACAAGCTCCGCCTGGACGAGGTCGCGGGCACGCTCTCCGCACTGGAGATCGAGGACCTCGTGACGGTCCGGGACGTCTCGGCGGTGGCCCAGCGCCTGGAGATGGTCCGCCGTATCGCCACGGAGATCGCCGAGTATGTCGTCGAACTCGGCACGGACGGCCGCCTCCTCGCCCTCCAGCTGGACGAGTTGATCGCGGGCGTGGAGCCGGAACGCGAACTGGTGGTCCGGGACTACGTCCCCGAACCCACCGCGAAGCGCTCCCGCACGGTCGACGAGGCGCTGTACGAACTGGACGCCCTGACCCACGCGGAACTCCTCGAACTCCCCACGGTCGCCCGCGCCCTGGGCTACACCGGCTCGCCCGAGGCGATCGACTCGGGGGTCTCCCCCCGGGGCTTCCGCCTGCTGGCCAAGGTCCCCCGCCTGCCGGGCGCGATCATCGACCGCCTGGTGGACCACTTCGGCAGCCTCCAGAAGCTCCTGGCGGCAAGCGTGGACGACCTGCAGACGGTCGACGGAGTGGGCGAGGCAAGGGCGAGGAGCGTCCGGGAGGGCCTGTCCCGCCTGGCGGAGAGCTCGATCCTGGAGCGGTACGTATAGGGGGCCGGCACCCCCTCAGCCGTTCTCCGGTCAGCCGTTCTCCAGCGAGCCGTTCTCCAGCGAGCCGTTCTCCAGCTAGTCGTTCTCCAGCACGAACGAAGCCTGCACGGTCGCATACCCCGGCGCCTTGAGCTCCACCAGGTACGTCCCCGCCCCGGCCGACCCCGCCGCAGGCGTCGCACACTGCGGCGCACTCGGCTTGCGGTCCCACTTCACGGTGTACGTGATGCTGCTGCCGGCCGGAGCCCGGTAGACGAGGTGGCCGACGGTGGCGGGACAGTCGGCGGACGACCAGTAGGGGTCGTCCTCGCCGGCCTGAGTGACCGTCAACACCGCGTTCTTCGGCCCGAGATCGACCTTGCAGTCGCTGCCGGAGGAGTTGGTCGCGGTCAGCAGCAACGTGGGCTTCTGGCCGGGGTCGTAGGCGTTGCGCAGGCTGCGCACGCTCAACTTCACCGCACCGGCGGTGCAGTTGGGAAGTGTGGAGCCGGCCGGAAGAGTGTCACCCTGCCCGACTCCGGTACCGGTACCTGTACCGCCACCCCCCGCGCCACCGGCTCCGCCGGCCCCGGCTGCCCCGGCGGAACCGCCCGTACCCGTCTCACCACCGGCGCCCGAGCCGCCCCCCGTTCCGGCCCCGGAACCGGAACCGGAGCCCGAGCCCGAACCGCCGCCAGTGTCCCCACCGGTCGTCGACTCGTCGCGCCCGCCCGGCGCTTGACTGATCGCGGGGCCGGAACCGGACGGTCCGGGGCTGATCGTGGAGGGGGTGGGATGCTTGCCGTTGGACCCGTCCGCACCGTTCTTGCCGCCTCCGCCGCCGGAGCTGACGATCCATGCGATCAGCAGCGCCAGCACGGCGAGGACGGACAGCATGACGGCCCTCCGTCGCCAGTAGATGGAGGAGGGAAGCGGCCCGACCGGATTGCGCAGAGATCCCACGGCGCAAACTGTACGAGAGATCGGCGAGTTCACCGCCCTCACCCGCCGCCGGGCGACACAACTTTTCAGGATCATCATTCCGGAAACGACGGTCCCGCCCGGGACTTCCGGCAGGCCTGACACGTGCCGACAGCGGATCGTGACCGAACCGGCCCGCCCCTCACGGTCCGTGACCGTGAAGGTCACCCCCGCGCGGGTGACGACCCACGGCCGGGACATGGACGTACGGCGTGTTCGCGATCGCAGCCTTGCACCTATGGCCACGGCTGTGGCGTACATCCGGTGCGGGCGACCCGTCCCTCAGAACGCCCGTCCGCCACCTCCGGCATGGCAGGATCGGAAGGCCATGACTGCGCCCACGAAGCCCCAGCCCCAGCCCCCGCACAGCAGCCCCGCCGACGGCATCGTCGACGCTCCTCCCGGAGCGGGCCTGCACTCCCCCGTCATCGACTGGTTCGACGAGCACGCCCGGGATCTGCCGTGGCGGCGGCCCGAGGCCGGGCCGTGGGGGGTGATGGTCAGTGAGTTCATGCTCCAGCAGACGCCCGTGAACCGGGTACTGCCGGTCTACGAGCAGTGGCTCGCGCGCTGGCCGCGGCCCGCCGACCTGGCCGCGGAGGCGCCCGGGGAGGCCGTGCGCGCCTGGGGCAGGCTCGGCTATCCGCGCCGGGCGCTGCGGCTGCACGGCGCCGCGGTCGCCATAACGGGACGGCACGGCGGTGACGTACCGACGGACCACGCGCAGCTGCTCGCGCTGCCCGGGATCGGCGAGTACACGGCCGCCGCCGTCGCCTCCTTCGCGTACGGGCAGCGGCACGCCGTGCTGGACACCAACGTGCGGCGGGTGTTCGCGCGGGCGGTGACCGGCGTGCGGTACCCGCCGAACGCCACGACGGCCGCCGAGCGCAAGCTCGCCCGCGCGCTGCTGCCGGAGGACGAGAGCACCGCCGCGCGCTGGGCCGCCGCCTCGATGGAGCTGGGCGCGCTGGTGTGCACGGCCAAGAACGAGACCTGTGTGCGCTGCCCCATCGCCGGCCAGTGCGCCTGGCGGCTCGCGGGCAAGCCCGAGCACGACGGGCCGCCGCGGCGCGGGCAGACGTACGCCGGTACCGACCGCCAGGTCCGCGGCAAGCTGCTCGCCGTGCTGCGGGAGGCTCATGCGCCGGTGCCGCAGGCGGTTCTCGACCGGGTGTGGCACGAACCGGTACAGCGGGCGCGGGCGTTGGACGGTCTGGTCGCGGACGGGCTCGTGGAGCCCCTGCCGGGTGGTTTGTATCGGCTGCCGTTGACGTAGCCCGACAGGGAGCCAACCGTCAAATCCCCCTGAACCGGCGCGAATCACCGCGCCGGTTTACCCCTTTTCGGCTTCCGTTACACAACCGACGGACAGCCTATTGCCAGCCGCGCGCTGCTCCGCACAGCCCCGTGACAACTGCTCCGTAGCTTGATTGCCATGCCGCACACCAGGCGGCGCACACAGCGATGAGAACCGGCAGGGACTGCCGGAACGGGGATCAGGAGGCGGTCTACATGGCGCAGGGCGAGGTGCTCGAGTTCGAGGAGTACGTCCGCACCCGGCAGGACGCGCTGCTGCGCAGCGCACGTCGTCTGGTCCCGGACCCGGTCGACGCGCAGGACCTGCTCCAGACGGCGCTCGTGCGGACGTACGGCCGCTGGGAGACCATCGAGGACAAGCGGCTCGCGGACGCCTATCTGCGCCGGGTGATGATCAACACCCGCACGGAGTGGTGGCGGGCGCGGAAGCTGGAGGAGGTGCCGACCGAGCAGCTCCCGGACGCCTCGGTCGACGACTCCACGGAGCAGCACGCGGACCGCGCCCTGCTGATGGACGTCATGAAGGTGCTCGCCCCCAAGCAGCGCAGTGTCGTGGTGCTGCGACACTGGGAGCAGATGTCCACGGAGGAGACGGCCGCCGCCCTCGGCATGTCGGCCGGAACGGTCAAGAGCACGCTGCACCGGGCGCTCGCCCGGCTCCGCGAGGAGCTGGAGGCCCGCGATCTGGACGCACGCGCGCTGGAGCGTGAGGAGCGGGAGCGTTGCGCGGCGGCCTGACCGAGCCCGGGCCCACCCGGCCGGACCTCACTCCGGTCCGGGGGATCTTCCAGGCGGCGAGCACGGCGGTGGTCGTGCTGGCCGCCCTCGCCCTTTTCGTCTCCGCCTGCGCCACCGGCGGCACCGGCACCCGTGACGAGGGTCCCGCACACGCGGTCGCGCAGGCCGGCGCCTCACCCTCCGCCCTGCCGTCCGCCCTGGCTTCACCGCGCCTGGACCGGAAGCGCGCGATCGCTCTCCTCAGGTCGGACCCGAAGGTCTCCGAGGCGGTCAAGCGCGATCTGGAGCCCTGTGGCACCGACCAGTACCCGGTCGACCTGTTCTACGGCGACCTGACCGGCGGCTCGGCCGACGACGTCGTCGTCAACGTCGTGACCTGTGCGGATCTGGTGGGCGTCGGCTCGTACGTGTATCGCGAGCAGGGCGGTTCGTACCAGAATGTCTTCCAGACCGAGGAACCTCCGGTCTACGCCGAGATCGACCGCGGCGACCTGGTGGTGACCAAACAGGTGTATGAGAAGGGTGACGCGGTGTCGGACCCGTCCGGCGAGAATGTGATCACGTACCGCTGGGCCTCGGGGAAGTTCGCCGCCGTGTACAAGACGCACAGCGACTACAGCGATGTCGTCGGCACGGATCCGTCGCCGGTGCCCGACAGCTGAACCGATCGGGCCGCCCGGAACGATCCCCCAGTGACCGCATCGACACCCAAGAGTGAGAGCACCCGGATGGCAGACCAGACCCACGTGTTGTTCGTCGAGGACGACGACGTCATCCGCGAGGCCACCCAACTCGCCCTGGAGCGGGACGGCTTCGCGGTCACCGCCATGCCCGACGGACTGTCGGGCCTGGAGGCGTTCCGGGCGGACCGTCCCGACATCGCCCTGCTGGACGTCATGGTCCCGGGCCTGGACGGGGTCAGCCTGTGCCGCCGTATCCGCGACGAGTCCACCGTGCCGGTGATCATGCTGTCGGCGCGCGCCGACTCGATCGACGTGGTGCTCGGTCTGGAGGCCGGCGCCGACGACTACGTGACCAAGCCGTTCGACGGTGCCGTCCTGGTCGCCCGGATCCGTGCGGTGCTGCGCCGCTTCGGGCACGCGGGCGGGGGCGACCGGGGCGAGGAGAGCGCGGGCGCGGCCGCCGGGGGGATGCTGTCCTTCGGCGAGCTGGAGATCGACACCGAGGGCATGGAGGTGCGCAGGGCCGGGCAGCCGGTCGCGCTCACCCCGACCGAGATGCGGCTGCTCCTCGAGTTCTCCTCCGCGCCGGGTACGGTCCTGTCCCGCGACAAGCTCCTGGAGCGGGTGTGGGACTACGGCTGGGGCGGTGACACCCGGGTCGTCGACGTCCATGTGCAGCGGCTGCGGACGAAGATCGGCCAGGACCGGATCGAGACGGTCCGTGGCTTCGGCTACAAGTTGAAGGCCTGAGCGGGGGACCTGGGGTATGCGGGGGATCCTGCGGGGCCCGGTGGCGGAGCGGCTGGCCGTGCGGACCGGGCTGAGGTGGAAGCTGAGCGCGGCCATCGCGCTGGTCGGCGCGCTCGTGGCGGTCGCGCTCAGTCTGGTCGTGCACAACGCGGCGCGCGTCTCGATGCTGGACAACGCGCGTGACCTCGCGGACGAGCGGATCCAGATCGCCCAGCGCAACTACGAGCTGACCGGCAAGCCGAACTTCCCCAGCATCGCGGTCGACGACCGTCATCTGCCGCCCGCGCTGCGCGAGAAGGTCGAGGAGGGCCGCCGGGCGACGTACGTCTCCGACCGGCCCGACCGGGGCCCGGACATCTGGGCGGCCGTCCCGGTCAAGGGCGGCCATGTGCTGTCCCTGCACACCGGGTTCACCGACCGCAGCACCGACATCCTCAACGACCTCGACCAGGCCCTGGTGATCGGCTCCATCGCGGTCGTTCTCGGCGGCAGCGCGCTCGGCGTGCTCATCGGCGGGCAGCTGTCACGGCGGCTGCGGAAGGCGGCGGCCGCGGCCAACCAGATGGCCAAGGGCGAGACGGACGTACGGGTGCGGGATGCGATCGGCGGGGTCGTACGGGACGAGACCGACGACCTCGCGAGCGCCGTGGACGCCATGGCGGACGCGCTCCAGCAGCGGCTGGAGGCCGAGCGCCGGGTCACCGCGGACATCGCGCACGAGCTGCGGACACCGGTGACGGGCCTGCTGACGGCGGCGGAACTGCTGCCTCCGGGCCGGCCCACGGAACTGGTCCTGGACCGGGCGAAAGCCATGCGCACCCTCGTCGAGGACGTCCTGGAGGTGGCCCGACTCGACGGCGCCTCCGAGCGGGCGGAGCTCCAGGACATCCTGCTCGGCGAGTTCGTCGCCCGGCGGGTGGCGGCCAAGGACCCGGGGATCGAGGTGCGCGTGGTGCACGAGTCGGAGGTCATGACCGACCCGCGCCGCCTGGAGCGCGTCCTGTTCAACCTCCTCGCCAACGCCGCCCGGCACGGCAAGCCGCCCGTCCAGGTCACCGTCGAGGGCCGGGTCATCCGGGTCCGCGACCACGGCCCCGGCTTCCCCGAGGACCTCCTCGCGGACGGCCCGAGCCGCTTCCGCACGGGCAGCGCGGACCGCGCGGGCCACGGCCACGGCCTCGGACTGACCATCGCGGCGGGGCAGGCACGGGTGCTGGGGGCACGGCTGACGTTCCGCAACATCCGTCCGGCCGGCCCCCCGGACGGCGCCCCGGCGGAGGGCGCGGTAGCCGTGCTGTGGCTCCCGGAACACGCGCCTACCGCCACCGGAAGCCACCCGATGCTCCCGTGACCCACGCCACCATCAGCTCCTCTCCCCTGGACGGTCATACCCGGGTCGCGGTAGCCGTGCCGTGGCTCCCGGCACACGTGCCTACGGCCACCGGGAGCCATCCGATGCTCCCGTGACCCACGCCACCATCAGCTCCTCCCCCTGCACAGTCGTACCCGTCCGGCCGGTGCCCCGGCGGAAGTCGCGGTAGCCGTGCTGTGGCTCCCGGAACACGCGCCTACCGCCACCGGAAGCCACCCGATGCTCCCGTGACCCACGCCACCATCAGCTCCTCTCCCCTGGACGGTCGTACCCCGTCCGTCCGCTCCGCGAAGTAGCGCCGGTCCAGCTCCTCCGCCGGCACGTGCCGGGCCTCGCTGAAGCCGGACTCGCGGGCCAGGGCCAGGATCTCGGACGGCCGGAAGAAGCTCAGGAACGGCGTCCCCGCGGCCCGTGCGCCCGCGACGGCGGCCTCGAGCTGTGGCCGCTGCTCCGGCTCGACGTCCTCCAGCGGCCGCAGGAAGGTCGTGACCAGCGTGGAACCCGGGGCGAGCTCGGCGACCAGGCGGAACGTGGCCGCGACCGCCTCCCGGGTGAGGTACATGGTGACGCCCGTGGAGGCCACCACCGCGGGCCGCGCGGGGTCGAGCCCCGCCTCGACGAGCCGCCCCCACCAGTCCCCCTCGAAGTCGACCGGCACGAGCCGCAGCCACTCGGGGACGCCGAACCCGAGGTCCATGAGCCGCCGCCGCTTCCAGGCCTGCGGGCCGGGCCGGTCCACCTCGAAGACCCGCAGCCCGCTCGACGCGGCGACCTCGGGCCTGCGCTGGGCGAACGTGTCGAGGCCGGCGCCGAGGACGACGTACTGGTCCACCCCGCGGCCGACCGCCTCGACGACCAGGTCCTCGACGAACCGGGCCCGCGCCACGATCGACGCGCGGGTGCGGCGCGTGGCGTCCACCTCCATGTCGGGGCGGTCGCGCCAGCCGTCGTCCGGGTCCGCGAGCCGCAGCCCGATCTCGTCCTCCAGGACATGCGGCGGCGGATCCGCGCGGACGTGCAGGGCCCGCCAGAGGGCGACCCGTACGGCCGTGTGGTCCGCCGCGGCGAGCCCGGTGTCCGTCACGCCCAGTCCTTCGAGAAGTCGAGCTCCTCGCGGCGCTGGGTCAGCGAGTACCAGTTGCCGTTGTCGTCGCGGAAGATCGCCTCAATGCCGTACGGCCGCTCCTGCGGCTCCTGGATGAACTCCACCCCGCGCGCCCGGAACGTCTCGTAGTCACCGCGGCAGTCGTCGGTCCGGAACGCTCCGGCGCCCATCACGCCCTTGCCGACGAGCTTCTTCAGCGCCTCGGCGGACTCGGGGTCCAGCCCCGGGCCGTCCAGGCTCATCAGCGCCAGCTCGACGCCCTGCTGCTCCTTGGCGCTGACGGTGACCCATGTCATCTCGCCCATCGAGACCTCGCTGCGCACCTCGAAGTCGAGCTTCTCGGTGAAGAAGGCCTTCGTGCGCTGCTGGTCGAAGGTCCATACGGTGGCGATACCCAGTCCCTGGATCATGGCTCTGCTCTCCTGTCGTCCGGGGGTTCCTCTCCGTCACCGTAGGCAGGGCCGGGGCCGGGCCGCTTCTTCAAAGTTGCGGTGCTCTGCACGGTGCTCTTCGCGGTTCTCGCGGTGGGGAATCCGCCGGCCCAGAGCATGGCGTAGCACCCGGGGATCAGGGAGGCGCCGCGGCCCACGTGTTTGATGCGGTACTCGCTCGGAGTGAGCCCCGTGCGCGCCTTGAAGCGGGCGGAGAAGGTGCCGAGGCTGCTGAAGCCGACCAGGTGGCAGATCTCGGTCACGCTCAGATCGGCCCCCCTCAGCATCTCCTCGGCCCGCTCGATCCGCCGGTGCGTGAGGTACTGCCCGGGCGTCTCGCCGTAGGCCTCCTTGAAGGCCCGCAGGAAGTGGTACCGCGAGTACCCGGCATGCGCCGCGACGGCGTCCAGGTCCAGGTCCGGATCGGCCCAGTCGCGGTCCATGGCGTCTTTGGCGAGCCGGATCTGCCGAACCTTGTCCATGAGGCCGATGGTGGCACGCGGCACTGACATCGACCCCGCGAGCGCGCATGAAGAAGGCCCCCGGGGCGGACACCATCCGGGGGCCTTCGGTTCAACGGGGTCGACGGGGTCGACGGGGTCGACTCAGACCTCGACCAGCGGAGCCGGCGCCGCGTCGTCCGCCGACTTCTGCGGTCCCGCGCCCTTCAGCGGCACCTCCTTGACGAACACCGCCGCCACCAGCGCGACCACGGCGACGATCGAGCCGAGCAGGAACGCCGAGTGGGTGCCGGCGGAGACCGCGTACTGGTACGCCTCGCGCACCGCGTCCGGCAACTTCTCCAGGCTCTTCGCGTCCAGCTGCGCGGACTGCTCGGTCACCTTGGAGCCCAGCTCCCCGCCCCGCTCGGCCATGGTGTCCTGGACCCGGTGGTTGAACAGCGCGCCCATGATGGCGACACCGAAGGAGGAGCCGAGCGTACGGAACAGGGTGGTGGACGAGGACGCGACGCCCATGTCCTTCATCTCCACGCTGTTCTGCGCGACCAGCATGGTGACCTGCATCAGGCAGCCCATGCCGAGACCGACGACGGCCATGAAGACACCGGACGTGAGCCGCGAGGTCCCTGTGTCCATCGTCGACAGCAGGTACAGCCCGACGACCATCAGGACGCTGCCGACGACCGGGAAGACGTAGTACCGCCCGCTGTTGGTGGTCACCCGCCCCGCGACCATCGAGGTCACCAGCATCGCGCCGAGCATCGGCAGGAGCAGCAGCCCGGAGTTGGTGGCGGAGGCACCCTGCACGGACTGCTGGTACAGCGGCAGGAAGAGGGTGGCGCCGAACATCACGAAGCCGGTGACGAAGCCGATGATCGACATCAGCGTGAAGTTGCGGCTGCGGAAGATGTGCAGCGGCACGACCGGCTCGGCCGCCTTGGTCTGCCAGAACACGAACCCGACGAGCGCGGCGACACCGATGCCGATCAGCTCCATGATCCGCGCGGACGTCCAGGCGTACTCCGTGCCGCCCCAGGTGGTGACGAGCACGATGGAGGTGATGCCGACGGTCAGCAGCGCGGCGCCGAGATAGTCGATCCGCGCCTGCGCGCGCTTCGCCGGCAGGTGCAGGACGACGCTGATGAGGCCGAGCGCCACCACGCCGAGCGGCAGGTTGATGTAGAAGGACCAGCGCCAGCCCCAGTTGTCGGTGATGGTGCCGCCGACCAGCGGACCGCCGATCATCGCGAGCGCCATGACGCCGGCCATCATGCCCTGGTACTTACCGCGCTCCCGGGGCGGGATCAGGTCACCGATGATCGCCATGACGCCGACCATCAGACCGCCGGCGCCGAGGCCCTGCACGGCCCGGAAACCGATGAGCTGCCCCATGTCCTGGGCCATACCGCTGAGCGCGGAGCCGATCAGGAAGAGAACGATCGACGTCATGAAGACGCCCTTGCGGCCGTACATGTCGCCGAGCTTGCCCCAGAGCGGGGTGGCGGCCGCGGTGGCCAGCGTGTAGGCCGTCACGACCCACGAGAGGTGTTCGAGCCCGCCGAGCTCGCCCACGATCGTCGGCATCGCGGTGCCCACGATCATGTTGTCGAGCATCGCGAGCATCATGGTGATCATCAGCGCGAGCAGGACTACCCGCACGCTGCGCTGTTTCTTGTCCGGTTCCGTCTCGACCGTCTGCGTGTCCGCCATCGTTCCCACTCCCCTGAGGTCCTGCGGTACTGCCCCCGCCGGGCCCTTACTTGCCGCCCGGCTAGTTGTCTACACTGGGAAGGTAGACGCGTAACTAGCCGGGCGTCAAGTAAGTTTTATGGAAAGCCGAGGAGCACGAGAATGGGCGGCACCATGGACGTCACGAAGCAGCAGCGCCGCGGCAACACGCGCCAGCGCATCCAGGACGTGGCTCTCGGACTCTTCGCGGAGCAGGGGTACGAGAAGACGTCGCTGCGGGAGATCGCCGAGCACCTGGATGTCACCAAGGCGGCGCTGTACTACCACTTCAAGACCAAGGAAGAGATCCTCGTCAGCATCTTCGATGATCTGACGCAGCCGATCCTCGACCTGATCGAGTGGGGCAGGAAGCAGCCGCACACGCTGGAGACCAAGCAGGAGATCGTACGGCGCTACAGCGAGGTCCTGGCCGGCGCGGCACCGCTGTTCCGCTTCATGCAGGAGAACCAGGCGGCGGTCCGCGAACTGCGCGTCGGCGAGACCTTCAAGGAGCGCATGCAGGGGCTGCGCGAGATCATCATCGACCCGGAAGCGGACCTGACCGACCAGGTCCGCTGCGTCAGCGCGATCTTCACCATGCACGCCGGGATGTTCTTCCTCCAGGACATCACCGCCGACCCGGAGGCCAAGCGCAAGGCGGTCCTGGAGGTGGCGACGGACCTGGTCACCCAGGCCCACCGGGGCAGCGCCCACCGGGGCAGCGCGAAGGCGTGAGCGGTCGGCCGCTCAGACCTTGACGCCCTTGGCCCGCAGGAAGGCGACCGGGTCTATCGCGGAGCCGTAGTTGGCGGTCGTGCGGATCTCGAAGTGCAGATGCGGGCCGCTGGAGTTGCCGGTGTTGCCGGACAGGGCTATGCGCTGGCCGGTCTTGACGACCTGGCCGACCTTGACCTTGATCCGGGAGAGGTGGGCGTACTGCGAGTACCTGCCCTTGCCGTGCTTGATCACGATGGCGTTGCCGTAGGCGGGGCCGTCACCGGCGCCCCCCGGACCCGCCTTGACAACGGTCCCGCCGTGCGCGGCGACGACGGCCGTACCGCTCGGCACGGCGAAGTCCTGCCCGCTGTGGGTGGAGTGCCACATGCTCCCGGCCTGCGCGTAGCTCGCGCTGAGCGTGTACTTCTTCACCGGGTCGACCCAGGAGGCCGAGGAGGACGCGGCCGAGGCGACTCCGGCCCCGAGCGCGACCGTCGTCCCGACGGACGCGGCCACGACGGCCACACGGGTGCGGAGCAGGGACGTACGGGAAGAGCGGTTGAAGACGCGCTGGAACATTCAGAACCTCATGAAGCTGGGGGACAGGAAACCATCCGGCGCACAACGGCGGCCGGATGGGACAACCCTTGGTACCCCCGGAGGCCAAAAACCCCCAAACAGCGCATCTACGACGGAATGTAGTAATAGGTCGCGCCAGGCGGTGTGAGAAGTCCGATTCCTCCCCGGATCTCTCCACTATTCCGCCTAGTAACGGACAAATCGCCTGTGCGGCAAGTCACCGGTGGCCCGCAGGCAAAAGCCACGTCATGTGACGCACGCCTCTGGCTTCCTACCAACCGGTAACCCTACGGTTCCCCTCGCGCCACCCTCACCAACAAACATGCACGCGACAACTGCAGCGTTTCCGGACGTGAGAGGACCCCCCACCGTGACAAGCCGACGCCCCTGGGCGCACCGCATAGCCGTAAGCACCGTCTCCGCAGCCGCACTCGTCGCCCTGGCCGCCCCCGCCGAGGCCGCGACGACGACAGCCGGCGCTTCCCCGACCGCGACGGCCGCCGCCGAAGACGTCGACTACGCCACCTGGCAGACCGACTGCCAGGCCGTGATGGGCCAGGCGCTCCCCTACCTGAAGACACGTATCGCCGCCACCAGGCCCGGCGAAAAGCAGGCGATCGTCTTCGACATCGACAACACCACCCTGGAGACGGACTTCGGCTTCAGTTACCCCGCGCCGGCCAACAAGCCGGTCCTGGACGTCGCGAAGTACGCCCAGGAGCACGGCGTATCCCTGTTCTTCGTGACCGCCCGCCCCGACATCATCGCCTCGGTGACGAACTACAACCTCAAGCACGTCGGCTACCAGGTCAGCGGCCTCTACGTCCGCAACTTCATCGACCTCTTCAAGGACGTCGCCGCCTACAAGACCGCCCAGCGCGCCGACATCGAGAACAAGGGCTACACGATCATCGCGAACATCGGCAACAGCACCACCGACCTGACGGGCGGCCACGCCGAGAAGACCTTCAAACTCCCGGACTACGACGGCCAGTTGTCCTGACCTCCGACGAGGGCCTGTCCGGCGGACAGGCCCTGGGCTCCCTCCGTCGCAGCGCACACGGGGTGGCGGAGGGAGCAGGCGGTACTCGGCGCAGTGAGCCGGCTGGGTCGCCCTGGCCGAGCACGGAGAAGGGGCCGGTGCTTCGAAAAGCACCGGCCCCTTCTGGCGTCGCCCTGAGGCTTACGCCTCCTTGCTCAGGTTCGGACCGGCACCGCCGGCCGCCTGCTCGATCGGCGGGACGTCGGGCAGCGCCGCCTTCTCCTCACCCCGGAAGGTGAAGGTCTTGGTCTCGCCCTCGCCCTCCGTGTCGACGACCACGATGTGACCGGGACGCAGCTCGCCGAAGAGGATCTTCTCCGACAGCGTGTCCTCGATCTCGCGCTGGATCGTGCGACGCAGCGGCCGCGCGCCCAGCACCTGGTCGTAGCCCTTCGTGGACAGCAGCTCCTTGGCGGACTGGGAGAGCTCGATGCCCATGTCCCGGTCCTTGAGGCGCTCGTCCACCTTGCCGATCATCAGGTCGACGATCTTGAGGATGTCGGCCTGGGTCAGCTGCGGGAAGACGACCACGTCGTCGACGCGGTTGAGGAACTCGGGCCGGAAGTGCTGCTTGAGCTCGTCCGAGACCTTGTTCTTCATGCGCTCGTAGTTGGTCTTCTTGTCACCCGAGGCCGCGAAGCCCAGGTTGAAGCCCTTGGAGATGTCCCGGGTGCCGAGGTTGGTCGTCATGATGATGACCGTGTTCTTGAAGTCCACGACCCGGCCCTGGGAGTCGGTCAGGCGACCGTCCTCCAGGATCTGCAGCAGCGAGTTGAAGATGTCCGGGTGGGCCTTCTCGACCTCGTCGAAGAGAACCACCGAGAACGGCTTGCGCCGCACCTTCTCCGTCAGCTGGCCGCCCTCTTCGTAGCCCACGTATCCGGGGGGCGAACCGAAGAGCCGCGAGACCGTGTGCTTCTCGCTGAACTCCGACATGTCGAGGGAGATCAGCGCGTCCTCGTCACCGAAGAGGAACTCCGCGAGGGCCTTGGACAGCTCGGTCTTACCCACACCGGACGGGCCCGCGAAGATGAACGAACCACCGGGACGCTTCGGGTCCTTGAGGCCCGCACGCGTACGACGGATCGCCTTCGACAGCGCCTTGACGGCGTCGACCTGGCCGATGACCCGCTTGTGGAGCTCGTCCTCCATGCGCAGCAGACGCGAGGACTCCTCCTCGGTCAGCTTGAAGACCGGGATGCCGGTGGCGGTCGCGAGGACCTCGGCGATCAGCTCGCCGTCGACCTCGGCGACGACGTCCATGTCGCCGGCCTTCCACTCCTTCTCCCGCTTGGCCTTGGCGGCCAGGAGCTGCTTCTCCTTGTCGCGCAGGGAGGCGGCCTTCTCGAAGTCCTGCGAGTCGATCGCGGACTCCTTGTCGCGGCGGACACCGGCGATCTTCTCGTCGAACTCGCGCAGGTCCGGCGGCGCGGTCATCCGGCGGATCCGCATCCGGGAACCGGCCTCGTCGATCAGGTCGATCGCCTTGTCCGGCAGGAAGCGGTCCGAGATGTACCGGTCGGCCAGCGTGGCGGCCTGCACCAGCGCCTCGTCCGTGATGGAGACCCGGTGGTGCGCCTCGTACCGGTCACGCAGACCCTTGAGGATCTCGATCGTGTGCGGCAGGGACGGCTCCGCGACCTGGATGGGCTGGAAGCGGCGCTCGAGGGCCGCGTCCTTCTCCAGGTGCTTGCGGTACTCGTCCAGCGTGGTCGCACCGATGGTCTGCAGCTCACCGCGGGCCAGCATCGGCTTCAGGATCGAAGCGGCGTCGATGGCGCCCTCGGCGGCACCCGCACCGACCAGCGTGTGCAGCTCGTCGATGAACAGGATGATGTCGCCGCGGGTGCGGATCTCCTTGAGGACCTTCTTCAGGCGCTCCTCGAAGTCACCGCGGTAGCGGGAGCCGGCGACCAGCGCGCCGAGGTCGAGCGTGTAGAGGTGCTTGTCCTTCAGCGTCTCGGGCACCTCGCCCTTGACGATGGCCTGGGCGAGGCCCTCGACGACGGCGGTCTTGCCGACGCCGGGCTCACCGATCAGGACCGGGTTGTTCTTGGTACGGCGGGACAGCACCTGCATGACCCGCTCGATCTCCTTCTCGCGCCCGATGACCGGGTCGAGCTTGGACTCACGAGCGGCCTGGGTGAGGTTCCGGCCGAACTGGTCGAGGACCAGGGACGTCGAGGGGGTGCCCTCGGCAGGCCCGCCGGCGGTGGCGGTCTCCTTGCCCTGGTAGCCGGAGAGCAGCTGGATGACCTGCTGCCGCACCCGGTTGAGATCAGCGCCCAGCTTGACCAGGACCTGGGCGGCGACGCCCTCGCCCTCACGGATCAGGCCGAGCAGGATGTGCTCCGTGCCGATGTAGTTGTGGCCGAGCTGAAGGGCCTCGCGGAGCGACAGCTCCAGGACCTTCTTGGCACGGGGGGTGAAGGGGATGTGCCCGGACGGGGCCTGCTGCCCCTGCCCGATGATCTCCTCCACCTGCTGGCGGACCGCCTCGAGCGAAATCCCGAGGCTCTCAAGGGCCTTGGCGGCGACACCCTCACCCTCGTGGATCAGGCCCAGGAGGATGTGCTCGGTGCCGATGTAGTTGTGGTTGAGCATCCGGGCTTCTTCCTGAGCCAGGACGACAACCCGCCGCGCGCGGTCGGTGAACCTCTCGAACATCGTTAATCGCTCCTCAGAGCGGTCAGGCAGTGGGGGGAACTTCCCCTCCCTGTCCTTCCGCAGCTTAGTCCCGCAAGCGGGGACCGCTCATTCCAACTGCCGACACCGGACCGAGAACCAACACTGCCTCCTGACCCCGAACGCCGACATCTGCTCCAACCCGATGGTGCGAGACGATGTTCCCGCAGGCCAGGCACTTACCCCAGTCGCCAGTACGCCGATGGCGAACGTGAGACGGCCTTTCCTGCGTGTCGCCCCCTCCCACTAGGGATGTCTTACCCGCGCGGACCGACACTCCATGCCGCGCGCCCCCCGTCCCTCCGCTATGGGCGAACAACCTTGCACCACCACGCACCCCCGCACGCCCCCTCTTCGGCCACTCTTCGCACACGCCGGTACACCCACCGTAACTCTCGCGGTCTTTCAGCGGTTGCACTTGGCATGTCCGGCAGCCTCCCCTCTCTCACCACGGATCTCACCGCGGTCCCGCTCCCCCGTCGGCCGCTCGACCTGGCCGCCTTCGGCGACGATCCGGTCCGCCGCTGGTACGAGAACGAACTGGGCTGGCCCACGGTGCCCGCGAGCACCGTGGAATCTCCCCTACGACTGCGCCTGGGGCTGCGCTTCGACGTCCTGGACGTTCCGGCCGAGGCCGGCCGCGCCGCTCTGCGCCATCTCGCCGGAACCTCTCCGGTGGCGATGCGGGGCGACCGCATGGAGCTCCTGGTGGCCGCGGGCAGCACAGAGGAGCTGCCGGGCCTGCTGGACTGGCTGGAGTGGGGCAGCCTGGCGCTCGACCTGCGGGCGATCGGCACGGGCGGCGTGATGCGGGCACCGCGTCCGCCGGAGCCCGCGGTGAGCGGGCTCGGGGAGGTGCCGTCGGGGCGGCCTGCGGGGCCCGGCGAAGACGAATCCATTGCTCTGGCGGAGCGTCCGGAACCGGGCGGCCACACGCCTCGAAGTTCGCCCACGGAGGCGACGCGGGCCGTCGGGAGCCGGCGCCCGTTCATCCAAGGCCGTCCGGGCGCCCTGCAGGGGGCCGCCGTGTGGCTGCGGCCCCCCGAGCCTGGGTGCGAGGTCGAGGCCTCGCTGCCGACGTTGTCGGCACTGGGGGGCGGTGGGGGCGCCCCCGATCTCGTACGCGTCGTGAACACGGTGGCAACGCACTGCCACCGGCTGAGGCTGCGGCGCACTCGGCCATAAGCTTTCGCAGGCCCCGGCCGCCGTGGACCTTTCGATCAGCCGTTGGCCTTCTCGTAAGCCTCGCGAATGCTCGCCGGAACTCGGCCGCGGTCATTGACCTCGTAACCGTTCTCCTTCGCCCAGGCACGGATCTGAGCGGTGTCCTGACTGCCACCGGAAGCGGCTCGCGCCTTTCCGCGCCCGCCCGCGGCACGGCCTCCGGTACGGCGACCGCCCTTCACGTAAGGGTCGAGAAGGCCACGGAGCTTGTCCGCATTGGCGGTCGTGAGATCGATCTCGTACGTCTTGCCGTCCAACGCGAACGTGACGGTCTCGTCCGCCTCGCCGCCGTCGATGTCATCGACAAGAAGGACCTGAACCTTCTGTGCCACCGGATTTCCTTTCATCCAATACTTGAGGGCCGGGGGTCTGCGGCGTCCGCCGTTTCGCCGTCCCCTGTTATATGCAGTACTGCAGTACGTCGGAAAGCAAACCGCTTTTGCTGGGAAAACACAAACCCTCGGGAGAGACCGACAGGGCTCTCCTCGTCCGGAAACATGCGCGTTTCGGACATAGGGAACCTGGGCAGGGCCGAGCGCCAGAATCCTGGCGATCACAGATGCAGAAGCATCCGGCTGTTGCCCAAGGTGTTCGGTTTCACCCGTTCGAGACCGAGGAACTCCGCCACGCCTTCGTCGTAGGAACGCAGTAGCTCTGTGTAGACATCGGTGTCAACGGGTGTCTCACCGATCTCGACGAAGCCGTGCTTGCCGAAGAAGTCCACTTCGAAGGTGAGACAGAAAACGCGACGAACACCGAGCCAGCGGGCCGTCTGCAACAACTTCTCCAGCAACTGATGGCCGACCCCGGCACCCTTCAGTCCGGGCTTCACGGCGAGAGTGCGCACTTCCGCGAGGTCTTCCCACATCACATGCAGGGCGCCGAAGCCGACCAGCTCGGCGTTGTCGTCACGCTCGGCGACCCAGAACTCCTGGATGTCCTCGTAAAGCGTCACGGTCGCTTTGTCGAGCAGGATGCGGTCGCGGACGTAGGTGTCGAGGAGACCGCGGATGCCGGCGACATCGCTGGTACGGGCCCGCCGGACGGTGATGGCTTTTGCGGTGACTTCGAGGTTCTCGGCGGAGGGGCTCTTCGCGGACATGAGCGGACGCTATCGCCCGCCGCCCCGCGATGCCGAGCCGGGGTTCTCCGCGCTCGGTCCCTGGACCATCCGCACGGCGTCCTGGAGTGCCAGTCGCTGTTCCTCGCTCATCATGCCGAAGAAGGCGACGAGAGCGGCGGCGGGGTTGTCACTCTGGGACCAGGCATCGTTCATCAGTGCGGCGGCGTAGGCGGCCCGTGTGGAGACCGCCTCATATCGATAGGCCCGGCCTTCCGCCTCACGGCGCACCCAGCCCTTCTGATGGAGATTGTCCAAAACGGTCATCACCGTGGTGTAGGCGATGGACCGTTCCTGCTGAAGGTCTTCCAGGACTTCCCGAACGGTGACCGGGCGGTTCCACTTCCACACCCGCGTCATGACCGCGTCTTCGAGTTCTCCCAATGGGCGAGGCACACCTCAGCACAATAGTGGGAGATCCGGCTATCGGCGTGACGGACGGCCCTTTCAACACCAAACAGCAACAAAAAGGGCGTACGACTCGGAAAGCGCGGTGGCTCGGGGAGTCGTACGCCGACGAGGGCGCGGCCGGTCAGTCGGCCTGCTTGGTCGCCTCCGCGCGCGCGAGCGCCGCGTCGACGGCCGCGTCCTCCTTGGCCTTGTTGGCCCCGCCCTGGGTCTTCACGATGACCCGGATCAGTCCGATGAAGAACGCGGCCATGACGACCGGGGGCACGAGCGCGGAGACGTAGTCCATGCGTCCAGACTAGCCAGGCGCACGGGGACAACTCGGGCGGGGTGCGGTCTGTCGGTCAGCCCGCGGCCAGGTGCTGTGGCGGGTTCGCCGGGGGTGGGGTCGGTTTGCGGCGGGGGAAGACCTCGCCCGGGGTGGGGATTGGCCGCCGGGAGGGCTGGGGGGCGGGGGCGGGTTTCTCCGCGGGTTTCGCCGGCGGCTGGGCCGGACGCTTCGCCGGCTCCTTGGCGTCCTGGTCCGCGGTACCGCCCCGGGCGACCTCGGAAGACCCCCCGGAAACACCTCCGGAAAGGCCCCCGGGCAGCGCCAGGAGGCGGGTACGGGAGGCCGGGACCACTGGGGCGACCCGGGCCCGCCGGGCGGCCGTGGAGCCCGCCAGGCGAGCCCTTACGTCCCGTTCGGCCAGCACCTGGCAGCGGCTCAGCAGCGCTGCCGCGACGGGGTTGCCGCGCAGCGCCCTCAGCGCGGCGAGATCGTCGGGCTCCGGCCGGTACCCGGCGCCCAGCGCCTCCTCCAGCAAGGTGAGGTAACCGGCGGCGGTGCCGGGCAGCGCGGCGCGGTACCGGGCGAGGTCGGCCACCAGGAAGGCGCGCAGCCGGGCGCCCTCACGCACCGCCTCGTCGAGGGACTCGGCGAGGCGGTGGCAGTCCTTGATGTCCTCGGCCGAGGCGGGGGCGGGGTGAAGGGCGAGGGCGAGAGCGCGGCGGAGCACACGCAGCTCCTCCGCGCCGAACGCCATGCCGCCGCGGGATCCGTATGGCGTGGGCATGCGGCGACAGTACGCGCTAATCAGACAAATTCGCCATAAGGGACGGGTGTGGCGCGAGCGGGCCACCCTCCCGGACGCGGGGAGGGGAGGCGGGGCCGGGAGGCCGGAGGCCGGGGC
>NZ_JBITGI010000019.1:38334-168746 GCF_044456945.1 Streptomyces sp. NPDC050759
CCCGGAGGGCCGGAGGCCGGGGCCCGGAGGGCCGGAGGCCGGGGCCCGGAGGGCCGGAGGCCGGGGCCCGGAGGGCCGGAGGCCGGGGCCCGGAGGGCCGGAGGCCGGGGCCCGGAGGCGGGAGCCCGGAGCCCGGAGGCGGGAGCCCGGAGCCCGGAGGCCGGGAGGTCGGGGCCGGGAGGCCGGAGGCCGGGGCCCGGAGGCGGGAGCCCGGAGCCCGGAGGCGGGAGCCCGGAGGCGGGAGCCCGGAGGCGGGAGCCCGGAGCCCGGAGGCGGGAGCCCGGAGCCCGGAGGCGGGAGCCCGGAGGCGGGAGCCCGGAGGCCGGGGCCGGGAGGTCGGGGCCCGGAGGCCGGGGCCGGGAGCCCCGGAGCCCGGAGGGGAAGTCACATCCGTGACACGTTTCGCTCATACACCAGCCGCAACCCCACCAGCGTCAACCACGGCTCATGCTCGTCGATCACCGACGACTCCCCCAGCACCATCGGCGCCAGTCCACCCGTGGCGATCACCGTCACCTCGTCCGGATCGTCCGCGAGCTCCCGGGCCATCCGGCTCACGACCCCGTCGACCTGCCCGGCGAAGCCGTACACGATCCCGGACTGCATCGCCTCGACCGTGTTCTTGCCGATCACGCTCCGGGGCCGGGCCACCTCAATCTTCCGCAGCTGTGCCCCCTTCACGCCGAGCGCCTCCACGGAGATCTCGATACCGGGCGCGATGACCCCGCCGACGTACTCCCCGCGCGCGGACACCGCGTCGAACGTCGTTGCCGTGCCGAAGTCCACGACGATCGCCGGCCCGCCGAACAGCTCGACGGCGGCCACCGCGTTGATGATCCGGTCCGCCCCGACCTCCTTGGGGTTGTCGGTGAGGATCGGCACCCCCGTCTTCACCCCGGGCTCGACCAGCACGGCCGGCACGTCGCCGTAGTACCGCCGCGTCACCTCACGCAGCTCGTGCAGCACGGACGGCACGGTCGCGCAGATCGCGATCCCGTCGATCCCGTCACCCAGTTCGTCGCCGAGGAGCGGATGCATGCCCATCAGCCCCTGCAGCAGTACCGCCAGCTCGTCCGCCGTCCGGCGCGCGTCCGTGGAGATCCGCCAGTGCTCGACGATGTCCTCGCCGTCGAACAGCCCGAGGACGGTGTGCGTGTTGCCTACGTCGATCGTGAGGAGCATCGCGACTACTCCGCCTCGCGCAGATCGAGGCCGATGTCGAGGATCGGCGAGGAGTGGGTGAGCGCCCCGACCGCGAGGTAGTCGACGCCGGTGTCGGCGTACGCGCGCGCGTTGTCCAGCGTCAGCCGCCCGGAGGCCTCCAGCGCGGCCCGCCCGTGCACGACCGCGACCGCCTCCTCGCACTCCCCGGGCGTGAAGTTGTCCAGCAGGATCAGATCGGCGCCCGCGTCCACGACCTCCCGCAGCTGGTGCAGCGTGTCGACCTCGACCTCGATCGGAACGTCCGGGAAGGCCTCCCGTACCGCCTTGAAGGCCGATGCGACGCCACCGGCGGCGACCACGTGGTTGTCCTTCACCAGCGCCGCGTCGGACAGCGACATCCGATGGTTGACCCCGCCCCCGCACCGCACGGCGAACTTCTCCAGCGACCTGAGCCCCGGAGTCGTCTTCCTGGTGTCACGCACGCGTGCCTTGGTGCCCTCCAGTGCGTCCGCCCACGCGCGCGTGGCGGTCGCGATGCCCGAGAGCCGGCACAGCAGGTTGAGCGCGCTGCGCTCGGCGGTGAGGAGGTCACGCGTGCGTGTGGTGACCGACAGGAGCTTCTGTCCGGCCTCCACCCGGTCGCCGTCCTCCACGTGCCGCTCGACCTCGAACTCGTCCTCGCAGACCACCGAGACGACCGCCTCGGCGACCCTGAGGCCGGCCACGACGCCCGCCTCCCGCGCGACGAAGTCGGCGGTGGCGACGGCGTCCTCGGGGATGGTCGCGACGGTCGTCACGTCCACGCCGTGGTCGAGGTCCTCCTGGATGGCGACGTTGGCGATGTCCTCGACCTCCACGGGGTCGAGTCCGGCGTCGGCCAGGAGCTGCGCGAGCGCGGGGTCGAGCCCGCACTCCAGGTATTCCTCGTCGGGTACGTCGGAGGCGGCGCCACAGGCGCAGCCGTCGCCGCAGCCGCCGGACGAGGCGAGGGGAAGGTCGTCGGTGCTCACTGCTGTCACTGCTCCTGAAGGGGCTGCCGGGTCGGGGGGAAGTCTGCGGTATCGGTGGTGTGTACGGCGAGGGTCCGGTCGGGATTGAGCCGTACGACGATGTGGCGGCGCCATGCCGTGTCGTCCCGGTCGGGCTCGTCCTCGCGCCAGTGGCAGCCGCGCGTCTCCTCGCGCAGCAGGGCGGCGGCGACCAGGACACGGGCCACGCACAGGAGGTTGGTGGCCTCCCAGGTGTCGACCCCGGGCTCGGCCGTCTTGCCGTTCTCGGCGAGGGCGTCACGGGCGTCGGAGTGCAGCTGCTGCAGGAGGTCGGCGGCCTTGGACAGGGACTCGGCCGAGCGCAGCACTCCCGCGCCCTGGGTCATGATCCGCTGGATCGCGAACCGCGCCTCGGGCGCGAGCAGGGGATGCGCGGGCCTCTCGGGGCGCTCGACGGGGGCGGGCACGCGCGCGTGGAGCCCGGCGCGGCTCGCCACGATGTCGACGGCGATGCGCTCGGCGTAGACCAGTCCCTCCAGGAGGGAGTTGGAGGCGAGCCGGTTCGCGCCGTGCACGCCGGTGCAGGCGACCTCGCCGCACGCGTACAGGCCCGGGACGGTCGTACGCCCCTGGGAGTCGGTGCGCACGCCGCCGGAGGCGTAGTGGGCGGCCGGCGCGATCGGGATGGGCTCGGCGATCGGGTCGATGCCGTGGGCGCGGCAGGCGGCGAGGATCGTCGGGAAGCGGTGCTCCCACATGTCGGCGCCGAAGTGCCGGGCGTCGAGGAACATGTGCTCGGCGTCCTGCTCCTGCATGCGCCGCGTGATGCCCTTGGCGACGATGTCGCGGGGCGCGAGTTCGGCCAGTTCGTGCTGGCCGACCATGAAGCGCACGCCGTCCGCGTCGACCAGGTGGGCGCCCTCGCCGCGTACCGCCTCGGAGACCAGGGGCTGCTGACCTTCCGCGTCCGCACCCAGGAACAGCACGGTCGGGTGGAACTGGACGAATTCGAGGTCCGAGACCTCTGCACCGGCCCGCAGGGCGAGCGCCACGCCGTCGCCGGTCGACACGGACGGGTTGGTGGTCGCGGAGAACACCTGGCCCATGCCGCCGGTGGCGAGGACGACCGCGGGGGCGTGCACGGCGCCCACGCCGTCGTGCTGGCCCTCGCCCATGACGTGCAGGGTGACGCCCGCCGTCCGGCCGTGCGCGTCCGTCAGCAGGTCGAGCACGAGCGCGTTCTCGATGGTGCGCAGTCCCCGCGCGCGTACGGCCTCGACGAGCGCCCGGGAGATCTCCGCGCCGGTGGCGTCACCGCCCGCATGCGCGATCCGGCGGCGGTGGTGGCCGCCCTCCCGGGTGAGCGCCAGGTCGCCCTCTTCGGACTCGTCGAAGTGCGCGCCGGTCGCGATCAGGCGGCGTACGGCGTCGGGTCCCTCGGTGACGAGGATCCGTACGGCTTCCTCGTCGCACAGGCCCGCGCCCGCCACCAGCGTGTCGTCCAGGTGCTGTTCGGGGGTGTCGCCCTCGCCGAGGGCCGCGGCGATGCCGCCCTGCGCCCAGCGGGTGGAGCCGTCGTCGAGGCGGGCCTTGGTGACGACGACGGTCCTGAGGCCCTCGGCCTCGCAGCGCAGGGCCGCGGTGAGGCCGGCGACGCCGGAGCCGACGACCACGACGTCCGCGTCGATGGACCACCCGGGCGCGGGCGCGTGCAGTCGTATGCCTGTGCTGGTCACGAGGCGGCTCCGAAGGTCAGGGGGATGTTGTCGATCAGCCGGGTCGTCCCCACCCGGGCGGCGACGGCGAGGACGGCCTCGCCGGTGAAGTCGTCCTCGATCTCGGTGAAGTCGGACGGGTCGACGAGCGCGAGGTAGTCCAGGGCCAGCGGCGGGTCCTGGCGCGCGGCGTCGTCGAGGATCAGGCGGGCGGCCGCGCGGACGGCCGAGGGCGCACCGGGGAGTGCTTTGGCGACGGCGTGCGCGTCGGCGGCCGCGCGGGACTCGCCGAGGGCGCTCAGAGCCTCGGCACGCGCGTGTGTGGCGGGCACTTCGCGGGCCCGGGCGCGCAGCGCCTCCTGTGCCGCGTGCCGGTCGCGGCCGGCGAACAGGGCGCGGGAGAGCGCGAGTGCCGTGCGCCGTTCCTGCGGGCCGAGGTAGCGGTTGCGGCTGGACAGGGCCAGGCCGTCGTCCTCGCGCACGGTGGGCACGCCGACGATCTCGACGCCGAAGTTCAGGTCGCGCACCATCCGGCGGATCAGAGCGAGCTGCTGGGCGTCCTTCTGGCCGTAGAGGGCGATGTCGGGGCGGGTGAGGTGCAGCAGCTTGGCGACGACGGTGAGCATGCCGTCGAAGTGGCCGGGACGCGAGGCGCCCTCCAGGCGCTCTCCCATCGGGCCCGCGCTGATGCGCACCTGGGGCTCGCCGCCGGGGTAGACCTCGTCGACGGAGGGTGCGAAGACGGCGTCCGCGCCGGAGTCCTCGGCGATCTTGAGGTCGGCGTCCAGGGTGCGCGGGTAGCGGTCGAGGTCCTCGCCCGCGCCGAACTGGAGGGGGTTCACGAAGACGGTGACGACGACCTCGCCGTCGGGTCCGGCGATCTCGCGCGCGGTGCGGACGAGGGTGGCGTGCCCCTCGTGCAGGGCGCCCATGGTCATCACGACGGCGCGGCGGCCCACGCGTGCGCGTGCGTGCAGCTCACCGGCGGTGCGCAGCAGGGTCGTGGTCATCGGGCGTCTCCCTCGGAGCCGTTGGTCCCCGTGGCGAGTACCCCGAGGAGGTCCTCGGCGAGCTCCGGCTTCAGCAGTCCGTGGGCGAGCGCCCGGTCGGCGGTCGCGCGGGCCATCGCGAGATAGCCCGCGACGGTCTGCGGGGCGTGCCTGCGCAGCTCCGTGACGTGCGCGGCGACCGTGCCGGCGTCCCCGCGCGCGACGGGTCCGGTGAGGGCCGCGTCGCCGGAGCGCAGGGCGTTGTCGAGGGCGGCGCCGAGCAGCGGGCCGAGCATCCGGTCCGGGGCCGCGACGCCGGCCGAGCGCAGCAGCTCCATGGCCTGGGCGACCAGCGTGACCAGGTGGTTGGCGCCGAGGGCGAGGGCCGCGTGGTACAGCGGCCGTTTCTCCTCGTCGATCCACTCGGGCTCGCCGCCCATCTCGATGACGAGGGCCTCGGCGGCCAGCCGCAGCTCCTCGGGGGCGGTGACGCCGAAGGAGCAGCCGGCCAGGCGCTGGACGTCCACGGGGGTGCCCGTGAAGGTCATCGCCGGGTGCAGGGCCAGCGGCAGCGCGCCCGCACGCAGGGCGGGGTTCAGGACCTTCGCGCCGTACCGTCCGGAGGTGTGCACGAGCAGCTGCCCCGGCCGCACGGCACCGGTCTCGGCGAGTCCCTCGACGAGACCGGGCAGGGTGTCGTCGGGGACGGTCAGCAGCACCAGGTCGGCGCGCTGCAGGACGTCCTCGGGGGTGACGACCGGGACGTCCGGGAGCATCAGCGCGGCCCGCCGCCGGGAGGCGTCGGAGACCCCGGAGACGGCCACCGGCCGGTGCCCGGCGAGTTGGAGGGACGCGGCGAGCGTCGGCCCCACCCGGCCGGCGCCGACGACACCGACGGTGAGCCGCGCGGGGCGGTCCTTGTGGTCTGGCTGTTGGGCTGTAGTCACGCGACGGCGGCCTTCCCGTTCCAGTCCGCATCTGGGTACCGGACGATTTCTCGTCATGTTAACGCGATCGGTTCGAGGGGCGTCCGGTTGTCCACAGGCTGTGGGGTTCCGTGTGGGCCGGGGAGTGCGGAAATCCGTGTGCCCGTACCCGGGGCGCACGAGATGATCCGGGCATGAGCGACGCAGCGGAGCAGAGCGCGGGGCAGGCGGCGGACGAGGCACGACCGGAGCAGGGCACCGACGGGGCGCAACCGGAGCAGCCCACGGAGGCGGAACGGCTTCTGCGCCGCCGCGCACGGCGCATCAGCGCGTACCGGAGCGCGAAGCGCACGCTGGCGCGCCAGGGGTTGCTCGCACCCCTCCGCGAGCGCATGTCGCTGCTCGACGGGGCGGACGCGGTCTACGACCTGGACGAGCCGTCCGACCTCTACGGGAACGGCATCGTCGAGGCCCTGGAGGAGAAGGTCGCGGGACTCCTCGGCAAGGAGGCCGCCGCGTTCTTCCCGACCGGCACGATGGCCCAGCAGGTGGCGCTGCGCTGCTGGGCGGGCCGCACCGGCAACCCCACCGTCGCCCTGCACGCCCTGGCCCATCCCGAGGTGCACGAGCGCGACGCCTTCCGGGAGGTCTCCGGTCTGCGCCCGGTCCATGTGACGAGCGAGCCGCGGCAGCCCACGGCCGAGGAGATACGCGGATTCGAGGAACCCTTCGGGGCGCTGATGCTGGAACTGCCCCTGAGGGACGCCGGTTTCGTGCTGCCCACCTGGGATGAGCTCACCGAGGTCGTGGAGGCGGCTCGTGAGCGCGACGCCGTGGTGCACTTCGACGGGGCGCGCCTGTGGGAGACCACCGTCCACTTCGGCCGCCCCCTGGCCGAGATCGCGGACCTCGCGGACAGCGTGTACGTGTCGTTCTACAAGTCCCTCGAAGCCTTCGGCGGGGCCGCACTCGCCGGCCCGAAGACCCTGATCGACGAGGCGAAGACCTGGCGGCACCGGTACGGCGGCGCGGTCTTCCAGCAGTTCCCGACCGTCCTGTCGGCCCTCGCCGGACTGGAGCGGGAGCTGCCCAGGCTGCCCGAGTACGTCACCCACGCGCGCGTGGTGGCCGCCGCGCTGCGCGAGGGGCTCGCGGAGGCCGGGGTGCCGTGGGCGCGGATCCACCCCGAGGTGCCGCACACCTTCGACTTCCAGGTCTGGCTGCCGTACGGCGTCGACGAGCTCTCCGAGGCGGCGATCCGACAGTCGGAGGAGACGGGGACGGCCCTGTTCATCCACCCCTGGGACGAGAAGGGCCCCGGCCTGTCCATGACCGAGGTCTACGTCCGTGGCGCGGCCCTGGAGTGGACGGCGACGGACGTGAAGACGGCGGCCGCAGACTTCGTCGCCCGGCTGCGGGAGGTCAGCGGCTAGTGGGTCGACGGCCGGGCGTCCGGGTCATGGCCGGCGGCCAGCGGCTCGACGGCTCGGTGGCCGGGCGGCCGGGCGGCTGGGCGGCTGGGCGGCTGGGTCAGGCCAGCAGCCAGCGGCTCGACGCCTCGGTGGCTGGGTCAGGCCAGCAGCCAGCGGCTCGACGCCTCGGTGGCTGGGTCAGGGCCAGCGGCTCGACGGCTGGGTCAGGGCCGGCGGTGCAGCCACCGGCGCAGTGCGTGCCGTATCCGCCCCCGGGTCGGCCGCCCCGCCAGGACCGCCGGGAACCGGCGGTGTTCGCACAGTTCGCGCGCGACCCGCACGGCCCGCACGGCCCTCGCGCCGGGCGCCGGGCGCCGGGCGCCCGGCGGGACGGGGCTGCCGATACCCCGGGCCGCGCCGCAAGCGACAGCCGCGTCGCGTCGGTTGACGGTCGCCGTCAATCGAGGACGGCGTTGTCAGTGGCGGCGTGCACCATGTGGACATGAGCGTGCGCATCGACATCGCGGGGCTGCGGCCGGAGAGGGTCGCCGTCGTGCCCTCGCCGTTGGCCGAGCTCGGCATGGCGCTGCACGCGCTGGCCGAACCGGGGCACCATCCGGGACTGCAGGCCTGGGTGACCGGCGTGACCGCCCGGCTCGACCCGCATCTGGCCGACCGGATGTGCGAGGCGGACTTCCTGTGGCGGACGACGTTCTCGGACCTGTTCATGCCCTTCGCCGGCATCGCGGGCCGGACCACGCTCCCCGGGGCCTCCATCGCCGAGGATCTGGACCTGCTCGACAAGCTGACGGACGAGCAGTTCGTGGACGCGGCCCTGGAGTTCACCTGCGCGTTGCCGTATTGCTCGCACGGCCCGAGTGCGCTCTCCGACGGCGCGTTGCACCGGCGTGCCCTGGAACTGGCCGCGTCGCGCGGACCGCGACAGGTGCGGTTCGCCGAGCGGCTGCTGGCCGACCCGCCGCGGATCCGGGCCTGGTTCCGGCAGTTCGTCCAGGACTGCGACGAGGCGTTCTTCGCGGACACCTGGTCGCGACTGCGCCACCAGCTCGCGGCGGACGCCCGCCACAAGACGGACCTGCTGCGCCGCAAGGGCCTCGCGGAGGCGCTCACCGCGGTGTCGTCGGCGGTCACGCTCGACGAGGCGGAGGGCCGCATCACGGTCGACAAGCTCGGCATCGGACACAGCGCCACAGCGGAGGGCGGTCTGCTGCTGATCCCCACGAGCCTGGGCTGGCCGCACCTGAGCGTCCTGCACCGGTACGGCTGGCAGCCCGCCCTGCACTACCCCGTCGGCTCCCCCGAGCTCGCCTCCCCGCCCTCGGTCGAGCAGCTGACGCTGCGGCTCACCGCGCTCTCCCACCCCGTCCGGATGCGACTGTGCCGCCATCTGGCCCGCAGCGCCTACACCACGAGCGAGCTCGCCCAGGTGCACGGCATGACCGCCCCGGAGATATCCCGGCACCTGAGCGTCCTGAAGAAGGCGGGCCTGATCACCACCCGCCGCCGCGGCCGGTACGTCCTGCACCAGCTGGACGTCACCGTGGTGGCGCGGCTCGGCAGCGACTTCCTGGAAGGGATATTGAGGTAGCCCCCGGCCGGGCCGTGGCTCAGCCGTGCCCGCCCGCGCGCACCAGCCCCGTCTCGTAGGCGAGGACCACCACCTGCACCCGGTCCCTGAGACCCAGCTTGGTCAGGATGCGGCCGACATGGGTCTTCACCGTCGCCTCGGACAGCACCAGCCGGGCCGCGATCTCGCCGTTGGAGAGCCCCTGGGCGACCAGCACCATGACCTCACGCTCGCGACCGGTGAGCCGCTCCAGCTCCTTGTGCTGGGGCTCCTTGCCGGTGGCGGGCAGCATGGGCGCGAACCGGTCGAGCAGGCGCCGGGTCGTCGAGGGGGCGACCACGGCGTCGCCGCTGTGCACGGAACGGATCGCGGTGAGCAGTTCGCCGGGCGGCACGTCCTTGAGCATGAAGCCGGAGGCGCCCGCCTTCAGCCCGGAGAAGGCGTACTCGTCCAGGTCGAAGGTGGTCAGGATCAGCACCTTCGGCGGTTCGGGCTCCGAACAGATGCGGCGGGTGGCCTCCACACCGTCGAGCTTCGGCATGCGGACGTCCATCAGGACGACGTCCACGGCGGTCGCGCGCAGCACCTGGAGTGCCTCCACGCCGTCCCCCGCCTCCGCGACGACCTCCATGTCCGGCTGGGCTGCGAGCACCATCCGGAACCCGGTGCGCAGCAGCACCTGGTCATCGACGAGCATCACGCGGATCGTCATCGGGCCTCTTCCGTTTCCTCGGGGTCGTACGGCAGGTCGCCAGGGGGCGTGACAGGTGTCAACAGGGGGCGTGCGTCGGTGTCAGTGCGCTGGTTTGAGCGGCAGCAGCGCACTGATGCGGAATCCTCCGCCGGGGCGGGGACCCGCGTCCAGGGTGCCGCCGACCATGCCGACGCGCTCGCGCATGCCGATCAGTCCGTGGCCCGCGCCGTCGGCGCCGCCCTCCTCGTACAGCTCGTGCGGAGCGCCCTTGCCGTCGTCCTCGACGAGCAGGCCGAGGCCGTCGTCGAAGTAGACCAGGCGCACGCTCGCGCCCGCGTTCGGGCCGCCGTGCTTGCGCGTGTTGGTGAGCGCCTCCTGCACGATGCGGTACGCCGTGAGTTCGACGCCGCTGGGCAGCGGGCGCGGAGTGCCCTCGATCTTGAAGTCGACGGGGAGGCCGGAGCCGCGGCACTGCTCGACGAGGTCCTCGATCTGCTCGACGTCGGGCTGCGGGACGTACTCGCCGCCCTCCTGGTGCTCGCCGGTACGCAGCACGCCCAGCAGGCGGCGCATCTCGGCGAGGGCCTGGCGGCCGGTGGAGGAGATGGTCTCCAGGGCCTTCTTGGCCTGGTCGGGCGCGGCGTCGAGGACATAGGCGGCGCCGTCGGCCTGGACGACCATGACGGACACGTTGTGGGCGACGACATCGTGCAGCTCGCGGGCGATCCGGGCGCGCTCGGCGGCGACGGCCACCTTCGCCTGCGCCTCGCGCTCCTTCTCCAGGCGCGCATTGCGCTCCTCCAGCTGCGCGAAATAGGCGCGCCGGGTGCGGATCGAGTCGCCGAGCACCCAGGCCAGGGCGAACGGCACGGTCTGGAAGATCATGAGGGCGACATTGCCGAGGCCGCTGGTGTTCTCGTTCCACCAGCGCATCTGCGCCACGGGAGCCGCGCACAGGCCGACCGTCAGCGCCAGCCGGGAGGCCCAGCGGGCGCCCGTGGCGGCCACCGTGTAGACGATCACCAGGAAGGCGAAGTCGGCGCTCGTGGTCTCCACGTCCAGCGCGAGTTGCACCACGCCGAGCCCGATGGCCAGCAGCAGCATGCGCTCCGGCATGCGCCTGCGCAACGCTGTCACCAGGCACAACAGCAGGACAATCGGAATGATCGCCAACGGGGGCTCGGCCCCTTGGGACTCCCCCCGGGCGGTTTCGCTCGCGAGCGAGATCCCGAGCAGGACGACGGCCCAGAAGACGTCGACCCCTGTCGGGTGCCTGCGGAGGAAGTCATAGAGGCGCTGCACGTAACCCAGCGTAGGGAAGCGTGATGTGTGCAGGGGTCAACCGGAGGACCGATCCGTACCGTCCGCGCGTACTCCCCAAGGTGGAGGCCCCCTTCGCCTGGGCGCCTAGCCTGACGACGTGAGCGATGACACGACGGCCGGGCCGACGGACGACTGGAGCGGCTGGCGGGCCGCCACCGAGGCCGCCCTCTACGGTCCTGACGGCTTCTACCGCAGGCCGGAGGGCCCTGCCGGGCACTTCCGTACGTCCGTGCACGCCTCGCCGGTGTTCGCCGAGGCCGTGGCCCGGCTGCTGTGCCGCATCGACGAGGCGCTGGGGCGGCCCGCACGGCTCGACTTCGTCGACATGGCCGCGGGGCGCGGCGAGTTGGCCACCGGCGTCCTCGCCGCCCTGCCCGCCGACGTGGCCGCCCGCACGCGCGCGTACGCCGTCGAGATCGCCGGCCGCCCCGAGGCCCTCGATCACCGGATCGAGTGGCTGACCGGGCCCCCCGAGAACATCACCGGGCTGCTGTTCGCCAACGAATGGCTGGACAACATACCCGTGGAGATCGCCGAGACGGACCCCTCGGGCGTCCCACGACGGGTGCTCGTACGGCGGGACGGTCGCGAGCGTCTCGGGGAACAGGTCGCCGGTGCGGAGGCCGAGTGGCTGGGCCGGTGGTGGCCGCTGCCGCCCGAGGAGGGGCTGCGGGCCGAGATCGGCCTGCCCCGGGACAAGGCGTGGGCATCGGCGGTCGCCGCGCTGGAGCGGGGGCTCGCGGTCGCCGTCGACTACGCGCACACGGCATCCTCACGCCCCCTGTTCGGGACGCTCACCGGTTTCCGTGAAGGGCGCGAGACGGCCCCCGTACCGGACGGGTCGTGCGACCTCACGGCCCATGTGGCGTTGGACGCGTGCGCGCTCCCCGGAGGGCGTGTGCTGACCCAACGCGACGCGCTGCGCACCCTGGGCCTCGTCGGCGCACGCCCCCCGCTCACGCTCGCGTCCACGCGGCCCGCGGAGTACGTACGCGCCCTCGCGCGTGCCGGAGAGGCCGCCGAGCTCACCGCGGCGGGCGGCCTCGGCGACTTCGGCTGGCTGCTCCAGCCCGTGGGCCTGTCTGCCGGAATTCCGGACGCGCCCCTCGGCGGGCCGCTCGCCGACCTACTTGTCGATGTCCCCGACCACGAAGAACAGTGAGCCCAGGATCGCCACCATGTCCGCGACCAGCGTGCCCGGCAACAGCTCGACCAGGGCCTGGATGTTGTTGTACGAGGCCGAGCGCAGCTTCAGCCGGTACGGGGTCTTCTCGCCCTTGCTGACGAGGTAGTAGCCGTTGATGCCGAGCGGGTTCTCGGTCCACGCGTACGTGTGCCCCTCGGGTGCCTTCAGGACCTTGGGCAGCCGCTGGTTGATCGGTCCGGGCGGCAGCTCGGCGAGCCGGTCCAGGCAGGCGTCGGCGAGGTCGAGGGCGTTGTGGGTCTGCTCCAGGAGGACCTCGAAGCGGGCGAGGCAGTCGCCCTCCTCGCGCGTGACCACCTTCAGCGTGTCCTGGAGCTCTCCGTAGCCGAGGTACGGCTCGTCGCGGCGCAGGTCGAAGTCGACGCCCGAGGCCCGCGCGATGGGCCCGCTGACGCCGTACGCGTGGACGGCCCGGGGCGCGAGGACGCCCACGCCCCGGGTGCGGCCCCGGAAGATCTCGTTGCCGACGACCAGGTCGTCGAAGCGGTCCATGCGCGAGCGCACGGCGGAGACGGCGCCGCGCGCGCGTGTGGACCAGCCGGCCGGCAGGTCCTCCTTGAGGCCGCCGACGCGGTTGAACATGTAGTGCATCCGGCCGCCGGAGACCTCCTCCATGACGTTCTGGAGGACCTCCCGCTCCCGGAACGCGTAGAAGACCGGGGTGATGCCGCCGAGCTCCAGCGGATACGAGCCCAGGAACATCAGGTGGTTCAGCACCCGGTTGAGCTCGGCGAGCAGCGTGCGCGTCCACACCGCGCGCGTGGGGACCTCCATGCCGAGCATCCGCTCCACGGCGAGAACCACGCCCAGCTCGTTGGAGAAGGCCGACAGCCAGTCGTGGCGGTTGGCGAGCATGATGATCTGGCGGTAGTCGCGCGCCTCGAAGAGCTTCTCCGCGCCGCGGTGCATATAGCCGATCACCGGCTCCGCGCTCATGATGCGCTCGCCGTCCAGGACGAGCCTCAGGCGCAGCACACCATGGGTGGACGGGTGCTGCGGTCCGATGTTGAGCACCATGTCGGTGCTCTCCGCGGCGCCGCCGATGCCGACCGTGGTCTCCGTCGTAGGAGTCATGGACACAGTCTCTCCTACGTACGCTGGCCCCATGGAGACGGGGAGCGGGCAGAACACTGAGGTCGCCGGCGACGAACCGGTGTGGACCGGGCTGCCGCCGGGGCTGCTGCGGATGCGACGGCTGTTGCTGGTGGTGTGGCTGGGACTGCTCGCCGTGGCCCTGGGGCTGCTGCTGGGGCTGCTGTGCGGGCCGGCGTGGGCGGCCTTCGCGCTGCTGCCGCTCGCCCTCATCGGCTGGGGCTGGGTGATGATCGGCCGCAACTGGCGGTCCTGGCGCTACGCCGAGCGCGCCGACGACCTGCTGATCAGCCGGGGCGTCCTGTGGCGCGAGGAGACCGTCGTGCCGTACGGCCGCATGCAGCTGGTGGAGGTCACCTCCGGGCCCGTGGAACGGCACTTCGGGCTGGCCAGCGTCCAGCTGCACACGGCGGCCGCGGCGACCGACGCGACCATCCCGGGTCTCGACCCGGCCGAGGCGGAGCGGCTGCGCGACCGGCTCACCGAACTCGGCGAGGCCCGATCGGCGGGCCTGTGACCGCGCAGGGCGTCGACGACGCCATAGAGGAGAAGCCGGAGAAGGAACCCGTCACCGAGCGGCGGCTGCATCCCATAACGCCCCTCAGGCGGGCGTGGGCGCCGGTCGCCGTCGTCATCGGGTGGGCCGTGCACGACCCCGACCAGACGCAGCGCCAGCTGACCCGGCTGACCACCACCACGCTGCTGATCGCGCTCGCCGTCATCGTCCCGGCCGCCGCCCTGTACGGCTTTCTCACCTGGTGGTTCACCCACTTCGCGGTGACCGACACGGAACTGCGCATCCGGACCGGCCTGTTGTTCCGGCGTACCGCGCACATCCGGCTCGAGCGGATCCAGGCGGTCGACGTCACCCAGCCTCTCCTCGCGCGCGTGGCGGGCGTCGCGAAGCTCAGGCTCGATGTCGTGGGCACCGACAAGAAGGACGAACTGGCCTTCCTCGGGGAGCGCGAAGCGCGGGCCCTGCGCGCGGAACTGCTCGCGCGCGCCGCCGGGTTCGCTCCCGAGACCGCGCACGAGGTGGGCGAGGCACCGGCGCGCGTGCTGCTGCACACGCCTCCGCGCGATCTCGCGCTCTCCCTCGTGCTGACGGGCGCCACCTGGGGCAGCCTGGTCGCCGCCCTCGTCGTACCGCCGCTGCTGTGGATGGCCACCCACAGCGTCTGGACGGTCCTCGCGACCGCCCTGCCGCTGCTCGGCGCGGCGGGGGCGAGCAGCGTGGGGCGGTTCGTCACCGAGTACGACTGGACGGTCGGCGAGTCCCCCGACGGGCTGCGCATCGACCACGGGCTCCTGGACCGCACCCACGAGACGGTGCCGCCGGGGCGGGTGCAGACCGTACGGATCGTGGAGCCGTTGCTGTGGCGGCGGCGCGGCTGGGTCCGGGTCGAGCTGGACGTGGCCGGTTCGTCCAACTCCGTGCTGGTGCCGGTCGCTCCCCGCGAGGTCGCCGAGGCGGTCGTCGCGCGCGTGCTGCCCGGCGTGACCGTGCCGCCGCTGTCGGCGCTGTCGCGGCCCCCGCGGCGGGCCGGCCGGTGCGTGCCCGTGTGGTGGCGCGGCTACGGACTCGCCGTCACCGACTCGGTGTTCGCGGCGCGGCAGGGGCTGCTGCGGCGGAGCCTGGCACTCGTCCCGCACGCGAAGGTCCAGAGCGTACGGCTCGCACAAGGGCCCTGGGAGCGGCTGTGGCGGGTCGCCGACGTCCATGTGGACACGGGAGCGAACAAGACCGTCACGGCCCGCCTGAGGGACGCCCAGGAGGCCGCGGAGCTGCTCACGTCGCAGGCGGAGAGGTCGCGGACGGGACGGAGAGGGGCACGGCCCGACCGCTGGATGGTCTGACCGTGCCCCTGGTGAGCACCTGTGCGTCCGTCAGGAGACCGCGCTGCGCAGGCCCTTCAGGTCGATCTGTTCCGTCTCGTCGTGGGCCGTCAGGTCGATGACCTGGCCGACGCCCCGCGACTCCTCGTCGGCCGGCTTGAACTCCGCCTCCGACTCGGCCTTGTGCAGGGCGAGCGCCTCCTGGCCGACGACGTCGGCCAGGTCCTCGTTCTGCACGGCCTCCAGGGCGTCCCGCGAGGTACCCGCCTTCGTGCCGAAGAAGTCGAACCCGCCCTCGATCCGCGGGCGCCGCGCGGGGCCCGCGGGCACGACCGCGACCGCGGTCGGCGCGATGAAGTGCCCGGCGGGCTGCTGCTGCGGCTGGGCGGCTCTGCCCGTGGTGGCGGCGGCCGCGCGCTCATGCCCGTCGACCGCCTCGGGCTTCCCCCGCGCCTCGTCCTCCGGCGCGGCCTCCGCCTCGGTGCCGACGCCGTCCGCCGCGCCGGAAGCCGCGTTCACCGGCTGCCCCTCGGGGTCGGCCCCGGCCTTGGGACCGGCCTTGGGATCGCTCTTCGCGGCGCCCTTCGGCTCGGCCTTGGGCTTGGCGGTCGCGGCCTTCGCCTCTGGCTCGTCCTCCGGCCCGGCCCCTGACCCGACCTTGGTCCTCGTGGCCCCGGCGCCGTCCTGGTCCAGCCTCTTCAGCGCCGCGTTCGCCCGCAAGAACAGCCGGGACCCCTCCGGGGAGAAGATCGCGGGCCGCTCCGGGGTCTCCTGCGAGGTCTCCGAAGCCTCGGAGACCTCGGTCTCCAGCTCGGTCTCCCCCTCGACCGCGCCCTCGGGCCCGTCCTCGGCAGCCACCGCCACGGCCTCCGCGTCGGACTGCGCCGCCGGCAGCGCACGCGCCGGGGCGGCCTCTATCTCCAGCAGCCGGCGGCCCTCCAGGGCGCTCGCCCGCTCGGTCTCCGCCGTGGCGTACCGCCGCAGCAGTGCCGCGTGTTCATTGCGCAGCCCCGCCAGCTCCGCGCGCTTGGCCCGCAGCCGCTGCTCCAGCTTGACGCGCAGCTCGCGCGACTCCTCGAGATCGGTCTCGAGTTCGGCGACCCGCTCCTCGTGCCGCCACTCGTCGCCGGCACGCGCGCGCGTGAGGTCCGCGACCTGCTTGCCGGCCTGCGCGTCCCAACGGCGCATGACGGCCGCCCCCACGACCGCGACCGCCGCGGCGAACGCGGCTATCACGCGCAGCACGGCCTCTTGCGAGAACACCCAGGGGCCGAAGGCACAGACGAGGGAGACGCCAGCGATCGCCGACGGAGGCAGCAGCCTGTGCAAGGGCGGGGAATGGCGGTGACGTCCACGTGGCATGGCCAGAAACTTACCGCGCGTAGGCGAATCGTGGTGCCCCGCCCCGTAAAAACACAGCCACCCCGTTGCCTTCACCCGACATCAGGAATCGGAACGGCCGCCGAATTCGGCGTATTGATCACTCATCGATCACCTATCGATCGTTCAGCCGCTCGCTGACCCACTGCAAGGTCGCCGGGATCTCCCGTCGCCAGGTGTTGAAGTTGTGCCCGCCGCTTTCCAGGATGATCGACGAGATCCGCGTCGTTTCCGTGGCCTTCACCCGCTCTATGAACTTCAACGTGTCCTTGTAGTTCGTCTCGCCCACCTTGCTGCTGCTGACGAGCAGTGAGGTGTCGGGCGCGGGCAGGTGTGTGAGGCACCACCACAGGTTCGCGCGGTCGCGCAGCGCCTTGTCGCCCTGGAAGAGATCGCCCGTGGTGGGGTCGACGGGCGCGTTGTAGTACGGGGAGAGGCCCGCCCCCGCGGCGTACACCTTGGGATGGTGCATGGCGAGTTTCAGCGCGCAGTAGCCGCCCGTGGAGTCGCCGATGATCCCCCAACTCCCCGGTTCCCTTCCCACCCGGTAGTGCGCGGTCACCGCTTCCGGCAGGTCCTTCGCGAAGAACGTCTCGGTCTGCGGGCCATCCGGAACGTCCGCGCACTCGGTGTCCCGCGGCGGTGCCACCGTCGGCCGCAGCATCACCAGGATCATCGGACGCATACGGCCGTCCTTGGTCAGTTCCAGAGCGGTGCGCGGATAGTGGAGTTTGTCCACCAGCGCTCGCGCGGTGCCCGGATAACCGGTGAGCACGACGGCCGCGGGGAAGGTACGCGCGCGATAGCGCTCCTGGAAATACTCCGGCGGCAGATAGACGTACGCGGGGCTGGCGATGTGTGACGTGGGGCCGACGATGTCGACCTTCTGAACCTGCCCGACCGACGACGACCGAAAGCCGACCCTGCCGGGCACGGCCCCGATCTCGGTCACCTTCAGGGGCCCGCGCGAACGGTCGCCCGGGGTGTGGTCGACCACCACACCCTGGTCGGTCTCCCGGCCGAACAGGTCGGCCCAGGAGGCGTAGAAGCCGTAGGCGTGGTTGGCGGCGAGCCCCAGCGACACGAAGAGCGAGAGCTGCGTCGCGAACAGCAGCCCGATGCGGCCGCTGACGGGCCGCCAGCCACGCAGTGCCAGACGCGGCCAGAGCCACACCGTGCCGGCGAACAGCGCCACGGCGGCCAGGACCGTCAGCACCAGCGTGTTGTTGCTCGTGAGACCCATTGCTTGCTTTCGCTTTCCTCGGCCTTTGAAACGGCTTTGAGGAGATGAGTGAACCTCTCCTCACGAGACACCGTCCTAGAGGGCGCAATGTCGCCGGATGCCCGAATCGGGGCTCCGGATCCAGAGTCACTCGCAGAACCATGGGATGCGATGTCTGTCAGGACAGATGAGGAAATGTCGGGCGGGGTTCCGATCCGATCAACACGGCTGCGGCGTGCACTGCACGGACCGCGCCCCGAGGCCGTCCCCGTCCTCGTCGCCAGAGCCTGCGCCCTCGTAGGCCTTCTGGACATCGCCGCCGGCGTCTTTCCGCGCTTCCGGCACAGCCGTATGCACACCATGGCCGAGGTACTGCCCGGCGCGCTCGGCCCGTTCGCGGCCGCGCTCTCGCTCAGCACCGGCGTGCTGTTGCTGCTGCTCGCGCACGGCCTCAGGCGCCGCAAGCGCCGGGCCTGGCGGGCGGCCGTGGCACTGCTGCCGGCGGGCGCGCTGGCGCAGTTCACGTACCGTCACTCACTCGTCGGGGCGGCCATCTCGCTCGCCCTGCTCGCGCCGCTGCTGCGCCACCGCGACCAGTTCAGGGCGCTGCCCGACCCGCGCAGCCGCTGGCGCGCGCTCGCCAACTTCGTACTCATGGGCGCCGGTTCCCTCACCCTCGGGCTGATCATCGTCAGCGCCCACCCGAACCGCATGGTCGGAAACCCGAGCCTGGCCGATCGCATCACGCACGTCCTGTACGGCCTCTTCGGCTTCGAGGGCCCCGTCGACTACCAGGGCGACACCTCGTGGACCGTCGGCGCCTCCCTGGGCGCCCTGGGCCTGCTCACCGCGATCACCACGATCTACCTCGCCTTCCGCCCCGAGCACCCGGCCGCCCACCTCACGGAGGAGGACGAGAGCCGCCTGCGGGCCCTGCTGGCCAAGCACGGCGGCCGCGACTCGCTCGGTCACTTCGCGCTGCGCCGCGACAAGGCCGTCGTCTTCTCCCCCAGCGGCAAGGCGGCCGTGACCTACCGCGTCGTCTCCGGCGTGATGCTCGCCAGCGGCGACCCGATCGGCGACGTCGAGGCCTGGCCGGGCGCCATCGAGCGCTTCATGGACGAGGCCCAGGCGCACTCCTGGACACCCGCCGTCATGGGCTGCTCGGAGACCGGCGGCGAGGTGTGGACCCGCGAGACCGGCCTGGACGCCCTCGAACTGGGCGACGAGGCGGTGGTGGACGTCGCGGATTTCTCGCTCGCCGGCCGCGCGATGCGCAATGTGCGCCAGATGGTCAAGCGCATCGAGCGGGCCGGTTACGAGACCCGGGTGCGGCGCGTCCGTGACCTCGGGGAGACCGAGCTGGAGCGGATCCGGCAGGCCGCCGAGGACTGGCGCGGCACCGACACCGAGCGCGGCTTCTCCATGGCCCTGGGCCGCATCGGCGACCTGGCCGACGGCGACTGCCTCATCGCGACCGCCCACAAGGCCGACGGCCGGCCCGGTCCCTACGGCGATCTCAAGGCGATCCTGCACTTCGTTCCGTGGGGAACGGACGGCGTTTCCCTGGACCTGATGCGGCGGGACCGCTCGGCGGACCCCGGCATGAACGAACTGCTGATCGTGGCAGCCCTCCAGGCCGCCCCGAAACTCGACATCACGCGCGTGTCGCTCAACTTCGCGATGTTCCGCGCGGCACTCGCGCGCGGCGAGAAGATCGGCGCGGGGCCGGTGCTGCGCGCCTGGCGGGGCCTGCTGGTCTTCCTGTCCCGCTGGTTCCAGATCGAGTCCCTGTACAAGTTCAACGCCAAGTTCCAACCCCGCTGGGAACCCCGTTTCGTCGTCTACCGGGCCTCGGGCGACCTCCCGCGCATCGGTTTCGCCGCCATGCAGGCGGAGGGCTTCGTCAACCTCGCCCTGCCGTTGCCGCGCTTCCTGCGCCGCCGCTCGCACACCGCACGCGCGTGTGCCCACGCGGTCGCGGAGCGGGACGTCAGAGCGGCCTGAGCCACCGGCCGCGCGGCCCCGCCGCGCCACGCTGGGCCTAGGCTGAACGCATGAGCAAGCAGAGCGGACGCGGGCGCGTCGCCGGGCTTCCGGAATGGGACCGCTGCGCGGTCATGGGAGTCGTGAACGTCACCCCCGACTCCTTCTCCGACGGCGGCCGCTGGTTCGACACGGCGGCCGCCGTCAAGCACGGCCTCGCCCTCGTCGAGGAGGGCGCCGACCTCGTCGACGTCGGCGGCGAGTCCACCCGTCCCGGAGCCACCCGGGTGGACGAGGACGAGGAGCTCCGGCGCGTCATCCCCGTCGTCCGCGGCCTCGCCTCCGAAGGGGTCACCGTCTCGGTCGACACCATGCGCGCCTCCGTCGCCGAACAGGCCCTCGCCGCCGGCGCGGCCCTCGTCAACGACGTCAGCGGCGGCCTCGCCGACCCCGCGATGATCCCGGTCGTCGCCGACGCGGGCGCCCCCTTCGTCGTCATGCACTGGCGCGGCTTCCTGGAGGGCGGCAACGTCAAGGGCGTCTACGCCGACGTCGTCGCCGAGGTCGTCGACGAGCTCCACGCGCGCGTGGACGCCGTCCTCGCGGGCGGCATCTCTGCCGACCGGGTCGTCGTCGACCCGGGCCTCGGTTTCTCCAAGGACGCCGAGCACGACCTGGTCCTCCTCTCCCACCTCGACCGCCTCCTCGGCCTCGGCCACCCCCTCCTCGTCGCCGCCTCCCGCAAGCGGTTCCTCGGCCGTGTCCTCGCCGGTCCGGAAGGCGCCCCGCCGCCCGCGCGCGAGCGCGACGCCGCCACGGCCGCCGTCTCCGCCCTCGCTGCTCACGCCGGCGCGTGGGCGGTGCGCGTGCACGAGGTGCGCGCGACGGCGGACGCGGTACGGGTCGCCCGCGCCGTGGAAGGAGCGCGTACGACGGACAACGGCGCGGAAGGAGCCCGGTGAGCGCCCCTCACACCGACGTGGAACAGGTGGAAGCCGCCAACACCGCCTTCTACGAGGCGCTGGAGCGCGGTGACTTCGAGGAGCTGTCCTCGTTCTGGCTCACCCCTGCCGACCTGGGCGTCGACGAGGAGTACCACGACCCGGCCGACGTCGGCGTGGTCTCCTGCGTGCACCCCGGCTGGCCCGTGCTGACCGGCCGCGGCGAGGTCCTCAGGTCGTACGCGCTGATCATGGCGAACACGGACTACATCCAGTTCTTCCTCACGGACGTGCACGTCTCCGTGACCGGCGACACCGCTCTGGTGACGTGCACCGAGAACATCCTCAGCGGCGGCCCGGCACCCGAGGGCGGCGAGGAGCTCGGCCCGCTCGTCGGCCAGCTGGTGGTCGCCACGAACGTGTTCCGCCGCACCCCCGAGGGCTGGAAGATGTGGTCCCACCACGCCTCTCCGGTGCTGGCCGAGAACGACGAGGACGAGGACGGGGAAACCCCTTGACCCGTCGGGACCAGGAAGTGGTTGGAATCACGAACCCCTGGGTAGGGGCGGCTACCAACCCGTGAGCCGCCGGGTTCCCCAGGGGAAACGTCCGGTGAAACCTCCGGACCCCGGCATCGGCGCGCGCCCCCGTGGCCCGGCGCTGTCAGTGTTCGCAGGTAGATTCGTTCGAGGCCGGTGGTATCGCCCGCACACGGTACGGACCGGCCGTCACCGACGATTGCAGGAGTGATTCGCGTGGATCGTGTCGCGCTGCGCGGCCTGAAGGCTCGCGGACACCACGGTGTGTTCCCCAAGGAACGCGACGAGGGCCAGACCTTCATCGTGGACATCGTCCTGGGACTGGACACCCGCCCGGCCGCCGCCGACGACGACCTGACGAAGACCGTGCACTACGGCATCGTGGCGGAGGAGGTCGTGGCCGTCGTCGAGGGCGAACCCGTCAACCTCATCGAGACGCTCGCCGAGCGCATCGCCCAGGCCTGTCTGAAGCACGAGGGGGTAGAGGAGGTCGAGGTCAGGGTCCACAAACCCGACGCGCCGATCACCGTGCCCTTCGACGACGTGACCGTCACCATCACCCGGAGCCGAGTATGACCGCGTCCTTCGCCGCGGGTCACAGCGACCCGACCGTACAGCCGGTGCCCGCCTCCGTCGTGCAGCAGGTGGACGCCGCCGACACCACCCTCCACAACCCGAAGCGGGCCGTGCTCTCCCTCGGTTCCAACCTCGGCAACCGCCTGGAGACCCTCCAGGGGGCCATCGACGCCCTGGAGGACACGCCCGGCGTGCGCATCAAGGCCGTCTCCCCCGTCTACGAGACGCAGCCGTGGGGCGTGCCGGCCGACAGCCAGCCGTCGTACTTCAACGCGGTTGTCGTACTGAAGACCACGCTCCCCCCGTCCTCCCTGCTGGAGCGGGCGCACGCGGTCGAGGAGGCCTTCAACCGGGTGCGGGACGAGCGCTGGGGCCCGCGCACCCTCGACGTCGACATCGTCGCGTACGCCGAGGTGGTCTCCGACGATCCTGTCCTCACCCTGCCCCACCCCCGCGCCCATGAGCGCGCGTTCGTGCTCGTCCCCTGGCACGACGTGGAACCCGAGGCCCAGCTGCCGGGCCGCGGCCCGGTCGCCGAACTCCTCGACACCGTCCCGCGAAACGGCGTGGAAGCCCGCAAGGACCTGGAACTCCAGCTGCCCCAATAGCCGTTAAGGTCAAGACGACCACTGTCCGTGGGACACCCAAGGACCTCGGGGGAGCTGAAGGGGCACCGTGAGAGAGCTGCGCATCAGGCTGCTGGCCGGCGTCTTCGCCGTGGCCGGGATCCTGTCCTGGGCGGGCGCCCGCCTGTGGAATTCGATCGGAACCCTGCCCAGCGTCCCGCTGGCCGCCCCCATCGTCCTCGCCCTGATCGCCGTGGTGCTCATGGCCACGGCGCTCTCCATCCGCTCCCGCCTGAAGGCCCAGCGCGAGCGGGTCCCCGAGGCGAAGGGCGTCGACCCGCTGATGGCCGCCCGCGCGGTCGTCTTCGGCCAGGCCAGCGCCCTGGTCGCCGCCCTCGTCTCCGGCATGTACGGCGGCACCGGCGTCTTCCTCCTGGAATCCCTCGACATCCCCGCCCGCCGCGACCAGGCCATCTACGCCGGCTTCTCGGTCCTGGCAGGGATCGCGGTGATAGCGGCGGCCATCTTCCTGGAGCGTGTGTGCAAGCTTCCGGAGGACGACGACCGGAACACGGGCGCCGCGTCGACCGCGTGAGGCCCGAAGTCGACGGACGGTCCGAGAACAGCCCGGCCGGTCAGCGCGCCATGATGAGGCTCATCGCCTCGTTGCGCGTCGCCGCGTCCCGCAGCTGACCGCGCACGGCCGACGTGAGCGTCTTCGCACCGGGCTTGCGGATGCCCCGCATCGACATGCACATGTGCTCGCACTCCACGACGACGATCACGCCACGCGGCTCCAGGATCTCCATCAGGGAGTCCGCTATCTGCGTGGTGAGTCGTTCCTGCACCTGCGGCCGGCGGGCATAGACGTCCACGAGCCGCGCCAGTTTCGACAGCCCCGTGATCTTGCCCGTGGTGGCCGGGATGTACCCGACATGGGCGACGCCCCGGAACGGCACCAGGTGATGCTCACAGGTCGAGTACACCTCGATGTCCTTCACGAGCACCATCTCGTCGTGCCCCAGGTCGAACGTCGTGGTCAGCACGTCCTCGGGCCTCTGCCACAGCCCCGCGAAGATCTCCTTGTACGACCGGGCCACCCGCGCCGGAGTCTCCCGCAGGCCCTCTCGGTCCGGGTCCTCGCCGACCGCGATCAGCAGCTCGCGGACGGCGTTCTCGGCGCGCTTCTCGTCGAACTCGCCGATCGAGCCCTCGCCGTCCAGCGTCACGGGGTCGGTCATCTGGTGCCTCGTTCCTAGAGTCCCTCACGGCCGAAAAACGCCGTGCCCCCCAGGCTAAAACCTGGGGGGCACGGCATCCATTCCGGGTCCGGTGAGGTCACCGGGTCGGGACGGGTGAGCGTCAGCTCTCGGGGCGCTCCTCGGGTACCGCTTCCGTGACCGGCTCCGACGCGGTGGCCTTGGCGGTGGAGATCGCCGGCGTCGCACCGTTGGCGCCGTTCGTCAGTGCCAGCTCCCTGGGGGAGAGCACCGGCGGACGGGTGGACGGTGTGCGGCGGGAGGAGCCGGTCCAGGCCGGCCGCGGGGGACGCTTGACGATGGGAGCGAAGATCTCGGCGATCTGCTCCTTGCTCAGCGTCTCCTTCTCCAGCAACTGAAGGACCAGCTGGTCGAGGACGTCGCGGTTCTCGACCAGGATCTCCCAGGCCTCGTTGTGCGCGGTCTCGATGAGCTTCTTGACCTCTTCGTCGACCAGCGCGGCGACCTCTTCCGAGTAGTCACGCGGGTGCGACATCTCCCGGCCCAGGAACGGCTCGGTGTTGTCGCCACCGAACTTGATGGCTCCGAGACGCTCGGTCATGCCGTACTGCGTGACCATCGCGCGGGCTGTCGCCGTGGCCTTCTCGATGTCGTTCGCGGCGCCGGTGGTCGGGTCGTGGAAGACCAGTTCCTCGGCAGCGCGGCCGCCCAGCATGTAGGCGAGCTGGTCGAGCATCTCGTTGCGCGTGGTCGAGTACTTGTCCTCGTCCGGCAGGACCATCGTGTAGCCCAGAGCACGGCCTCTCGAGAGGATCGTGATCTTGTGGACCGGGTCGGAGTTCGGAGAGGCCGCCGCGACCAGGGCGTGTCCGCCCTCGTGGTACGCGGTGATCTTCTTTTCCTTGTCCGACATGATCCGGGTCCGCTTCTGCGGGCCCGCCACGACGCGGTCGATCGCCTCGTCCAGCATGTGGTTGTCGATGAGCTTCTTGTTGCTGCGCGCCGTGAGGAGCGCCGCTTCGTTCAGCACGTTCGACAGGTCCGCGCCGGTGAAGCCCGGGGTGCGGCGGGCGACGGCCGAGAGGTCGACGTCCGGAGCGACCGGCTTGCCCTTCTGGTGGACCTTGAGGATCTCCAGACGGCCCTGCATGTCCGGGCGGTCGACCGCGATCTGGCGGTCGAAGCGGCCGGGGCGCAGGAGGGCCGGGTCGAGGATGTCGGGCCGGTTCGTCGCGGCGATGAGAATCACACCGCCCTTGACGTCGAAGCCGTCCATCTCGACGAGCAGCTGGTTCAGCGTCTGCTCGCGCTCGTCGTGACCACCGCCGAGGCCGGCGCCGCGATGGCGGCCGACCGCGTCGATCTCGTCGACGAAGACGATCGCCGGGGCGTTCGCCTTGGCCTGCTCGAAGAGGTCACGGACCCGGGAGGCACCGACACCGACGAACATCTCGACGAAGTCGGAACCCGAGATCGAGTAGAAGGGGACACCGGCCTCGCCCGCGACGGCGCGCGCGAGCAGGGTCTTGCCGGTGCCGGGAGGGCCGTACAGCAGTACGCCCTTGGGGATCTTGGCCCCGACCGCCTGGAACTTCGCCGGTTCCTGGAGGAACTCCTTGATCTCGTGGAGCTCCTCGACCGCCTCGTCCGAGCCTGCGACGTCCGAGAACGTCGTCTTCGGGGTGTCCTTGGTGATGAGCTTCGCCTTGGACTTCCCGAAGTTCATGACCCGGGAGCCGCCGCCCTGCATCTGATTCATCAGGAACAGGAAGACGACCACGATGAGGACGAAGGGGAGCAGGGAGAGCAGGATCCCGACGAAGGCGTTCTGCTTCGTCGGCGAGACGGTGTACCCGTCGGGGATCTGCTTGTCCTGGTACTTGGTCTGCAGCGTGTTGGCGATGGTCACGCCCTGGTCGCCGATGTAGCTCGCCTGGATCTTCGAGCTGCCCTCGACCTTTTCGCCGTCCTTGAGCTGCACCTTGATGGTGTTCTCGTCGCCGGTGGTCAGCTTGGCTGATTCGACCTTGTTGTCATTGATCGCCTGGACGACCTGGCCGGTGTCCACCGTCTTGTAGCCGCCCGACGAGCCGACGACCTGCATCAACACGACCACGGCAAGGACGGCCAGCACGATCCACATGACCGGCCCACGGAAGTATCGCTTCACGTCCATCCATACGGAGCGGTGCCGCCCCGTCCCTCCTGCCATAGTGAGTTTGATAAGACAGTTCTTCTGACGGTACCCCAGCATTGTGGGCCGAAGCCGCACGGGAGAGCTGTCGAACCGTCTGCATGCTCCAACGGCGCGAAACCCGCTGGGGTTCCCGATCGTCCTACAGGGCTTGAACCGTCTGGCTCAGCCGCCGTAGACGTGGGGCGCGAGCGTACCGACGAACGGGAGGTTGCGGTACTTCTCGGCGTAGTCGAGACCGTATCCGACGACGAACTCGTTGGGGATGTCGAAGCCGACCCACTCGACGTCGATGGCGACCTTGGCGGCGTCCGGCTTGCGCAGCAGGGTGCACACCTTGAGCGACTCCGGCTCGCGGGAGCCCAGGTTGGACAGCAGCCAGGACAGCGTCAGACCGGAGTCGATGATGTCCTCGACGATCAGGACGTGCTTGCCCTTGATGTCGGTGTCGAGGTCCTTGAGGATCCGCACCACGCCGGAGGACTGGGTGCCCGCGCCGTAGGACGACACGGCCATCCAGTCCATGGTGACAGGGGTGGACAGCGCCCGCGCGAGGTCCGCCATGACCATCACCGCGCCCTTGAGGACGCCGACGATCAGCAGGTCCTTGCCCGCGTACTCCGCGTCGATCTTCGCGGCGAGCTCCACGAGCTTCGCGTCGATCTCTTCCTTGGTGATGAGTACCTCTTTGAGGTCGGCACCCATGTCTTTCGCGTCCACCGCATCACTTTCGGTCGTCCCACGAGCCGTCCGTCACTCCCCGAGGGAGCAAAGGGTTCAGCCTTGCCGAATCACCAGTCTGCCACCCTGCCGCCGGGCGACGACCTTGCCCGGGAGATTGATGGCTCCCTGGCCGCGCCAGCCGGTGATCAGACGGTCGACTTCCTCGATGTGACGGGCGAAGAGCGAACCGGCCGGGGCGCCTGCCTCGATCGCCGCCCGGCGCAGGACGCGGCGGCGCACGGCGGGCGGCAGGGCGTAGAGCTTGGCGCACTCCAGGAGTCCGGCGGCGTCGCGTACGGAGGCCTCGGCCTGGCGGGCCCAGGCGTCGAGGGCGTCGGCGTCGTCGCGGGAGAGCTGGGCCGTACGGGCAAGGGCCTCGACGACTCCTTTGCCGAGCGCCTTCTCCAGGGCGGGCAGGCCTTCGTGGCGCAGCCGGGAGCGCGTGTAGGCGGGGTCGGTGTTGTGCGGGTCGTCCCAGACGGGCAGGGACTGGACCATGCAGGCCTTGCGGGCGATCTGCCGGTCGAGTTCGAGGAAGGGCCGGCGATAACGGCGGGCGGCCCCCGGGCCCCCGGAAACAGCTGCCATGCCGGACAGGGAGCGGGTGCCGGAGCCGCGGGCGAGGCCGAGCAGGACGGTTTCGGCCTGATCGTCGCGGGTGTGGCCGAGCAGGACGGCGGCGGCGCCGTGGCGTTCGGCCGCGGCGTCGAGGGCGGCGTAGCGGGCGTCGCGCGCGGCGGCCTCGGGACCGCCTTCGCGGCCGACGGTCACGGCGGTGGACTCGACGGGGTCCAGGCCGAGTTCGCGCAGCCTGAGGGCGACTTCCTCGGCGCGCAGGTCGGAGCCGGGCTGGAGGCCGTGGTCGACGGTGACGCCGCCGGCGCGGATGCCGAGCCTGGGAGCCTCGAAGGCGAGGGCGGAGGCGAGGGCCATGGAGTCGGCGCCGCCGGAGCAGGCGACGAGTACGAGCGGCGACGGCGGGCGCTCGTGCGGGCTCTGCCCGGCAGAAGCATGATGGGCGTCAGAGGCGTGATGGTCGTTGAGGATGTCGTGGAGGACGCGGCGGACCGCCAGGCGTATCGCCGCGACCGCAGGATGGGGACCCATGTCCGGTTCCCTTCATGAAGTTTTCGGGGGGTGAGCCCGAGATTCGGTCACTCAGAGTGTGTAGATGGTGACAGAACCGGGGCGTTCCCCGAGCATTGCACGCCTACCCCCCGCTCACGGTCCCTCGGACGGGTGATTGAAGGGGCGTTCGCCTGCCGTCGGCCGGATTCCTCTCACGACGTCCGTACACGGTTCACGACTCGGCCTTGCGGTGCACCCGCGCGACCCAGTCCGCCGGTTTGGCGATCTCCGTTTTGGTCGGGAGCGTGTTGGGGGAGGTCCACACGCGGTTGAAGCCGTCCATGCCGACCTGGTCGACGACGGCCCGCACGAAGCGTTCGCCGTCGCGGTACTGCCGCAGTTTGGCGTCCAGACCGAGCAGCTTGCGCAGGGCCATGTCCAGGCGGGAGGCGCCCTTGGCCCGCCGCTGCTGGAACTTCTCGCGGATCTCGGCGACGCTCGGCACGACGGCCGGCCCCACTCCGTCCATGACGAAGTCGGCGTGGCCCTCCAGGAGGGACATCACGGCGGTGAGGCGGCCGAGGATCTCCCGCTGGGCCGGCGTCTGCACGATCTCCACGAGGGAGCGTCCGCCGTCGTCGTCCTCCTCGCCCTCGGGACGCCCGCCGGCCAGCGACTGGGCGGCCTCCCGGATGCGCTCCAGGACGGTCATGGGGTCGACCTCGGTCTCCCCGAGGAACGACTGGATTTCGCCCTCCAGATGGTCACGCAACCAGGGCACGGCCGTGAACTGCGTGCGGTGCGTCTCCTCGTGAAGGCACACCCAGAGGCGGAAGTCGTGGGGCTGGACGTCGAGTTCGCGCTCCACGTGCACGATGTTCGGGGCGACCAGCAGGAGCCGGCCGCCGCCGTTCTCCCCGGCCGGGAGTTCGCGGGTGGCCGGGGCGAAGGTCTCGTACTGGCCGAGGACGCGGGAGGACAGGAACGACAGGAGCATCCCGAGCTCGACGCCCGTCACCTTGCCGCCGACGGCCCCGAGGACCGCGCCGCCGGGGGTGTTGCCGCGCCGTTCCTGCATCTTCTCCAGGAGCGGTTTGAGGATCTCCCTGAACCCGGCGACGTTCGCCCGGACCCAGCCGGGCCGGTCGACGACGAGTACGGGAGTGTCGTGGACGCCTTCCGTCCCCATCCGGGTGAAGCCGCGGACGTGTTCCTCCGAGGCCTTGGCGTGCCGGCGCAGTTCCGCGACGACGGCCCGGGCCTCGTCGCGGCTCACGTCGGGGCCCGGCCGCACGAGCCGGGTCGCGGTCGCCACCGCGAGATTCCAGTCGACCATCTCGGCACCACCGATGCTCGTCATGCGTCAACCGTACGTGAGCGGTCCCACTTGGGGCAGGCCGCGCGGCAGGGCGAGGCGGTCGCCGGGTCAGCCGCAGCCGCAGGCCGCCAGCGCCGAGGCGGTGCGGTCCAGCGCGCTCTGCGCCGCTCCCGGGTCCGTCGTGTCCGAGGTCAGGAACGCGAAGGCCAGCAGTTGGCCGTCCCGGTCCACGACCGTCCCGGCCAGGGTGTTCACCCCGGTCAGGGTGCCCGTCTTCGCTCGTACGACACCTGCCGCGCCGTCCGTGTAACGGCTGGTCAGGGTGCCGGTGAAGCCGGCCACCGGGAGGCCGGTGAGGACGGGTCGCAGGTTCGGGTGGGCCGGGTCGCCCGCCTTCACCAGCAGGGACGTCAGCAGGTCCGCGGTGAGCCGGTCGGCGCGGTCGAGTCCGCTGCCGTCGTGGAAGGCGGCGCCGGCGAGCGGGAGTCCGAGTTTCTTCAGCTGGGCACGGATCGCCCTGCCGCCGCCCGCGAAGTCGGCGCGCTGCCCGTCCGCCACGGCGGTCTGGCGGGCGAGGGCCTCGGCGATGTCGTTGTCGCTGTTGGTCAGCATGCGTTCGACCAGGGCGGACAGGGGCGGCGAGAGGACCTCGGCGAGGTTCTCGGCGCGGCCGGTCGCCTTGGAGGGGCCGGGTGACGTGGTCCTGATGCCGTGGTCCGACAGGAACCGGGCGAACGTGCGGGTCGCGTCCGCCGCCGGGTCCGTCGTGCGCGGCGCCGGTCCACTGGCCGTGTCGTCGGTGCGGGCCTCGTCCACCATCAGGGCGCTGACGGGGGCGAGGTTGTCGTTGACCCCGATCGGGTGGATCTCGGAGCCCGCGTAGAGGGTCTTGTCGTAGGACAGCGTGACCGTCGTGATGCCCCGCTTCTTCAGGGCCGTGGCGGTCTCGTCGGCCAGTTCGCGCAGGCTCGCCCAGCCCCCGGCGTCCGCGCGGGCGGTGAGCGTGGGGTCGCCGCCGCCGACGAGGACGAGCTCCTTGGTGTCGGCCTCCAGGGCCGCGCGCGTGACGATGCGGTGGTCGTCGCCGAGGGCGGACAGAGCGGCGACGGCGGTGGCGATCTTCGTGGTGGAGGCCGGGGTCAGCGCCGTGCCGGCACCGGCGCCGTAGAGCCGCTTGCCGGTGGCGACGTCCACGACGGCCGCCGTGTGGCGGGTGCCGAGTGCGGTGTTGCCGAGGAGCGGGCCGAGGACCGTGGCAAGCGCTTGGCCGGTCGGGGCGGACTTCACCGTGTTGGCCCCGCCGCCCAGTGCGGTGAGCACGGACGGGGCGCTCGGAGCGGGGCGCGGCCCGGCGGCCGTCGTACCGGAAGCACCTCCGTGATCTGTGCCACCCGTCCGCTCGAGGGCGACCGCCCGGTCCCGCTCGGCCGTACGCTGACCCGAGGAGTCCCACGGACCGGCGGCGGTCGCCACGGTGGCGGCCAGCGCCAGACCGGCGGTGGCGGCGCCCGCGGTGTACTGCCAGGTCCTGACGGCTTCCGGGCGAGGAATCCGTGCAAGCCGTGTGACCTGCGGTTTCACGGCGGCGACGGTCCGTAGGAGATACGGCTGTACGGCGTCCTTGGCCCGGGTCAGTCCTGGACGTACGGCGCCCGCGGCGCGTGCCAGACGCGGTCGTACGGCGTTCGCGAACCGCGTCACATGCGGTCTCGCAGTCCGCCAAGGCCTCAGTTCAGGCACGACCAACAGCCCCTTTCGCGATCACACACCAGCGTGAGGGACACTTAACCACCAGAACTATGTGTTGATCATGGAGGAGCCACCGGTGGAGTTCGACGTCACGATCGAGATCCCGAAGGGTTCGCGGAACAAGTACGAGGTGGACCACGAGACCGGTCGGATCCGCCTGGACCGTCGACTCTTCACCTCGACCGCCTACCCGACCGACTACGGCTTCGTCGAGAACACCCTCGGCGAGGACGGCGACCCGCTGGACGCGCTGGTCATTCTTGACGAGCCGACGTTCCCGGGCTGCCTCATCAAGTGCCGTGCGATCGGCATGTTCCGCATGACGGACGAGGCCGGCGGTGACGACAAGCTGCTGTGCGTCCCGGCGACGGACCCGCGGGTGGAGCACCTGCGCGACATCCACCACGTCTCCGAGTTCGACCGCCTGGAGATCCAGCACTTCTTTGAGGTCTACAAGGACCTGGAGCCCGGCAAGTCCGTCGAGGGCGCCGACTGGGTCGGCCGCGTCGACGCCGAGGCCGAGATCGAGCGGTCCTACAAGCGCTTCAAGGACTCGGGCGGCCACTGAGCCCTGTACTTCTGACGGGCCGCACGCGCACGCGTGCGGCCCGTCAGTGTGCCCGCGCATACTGAGGCCTACGGAATGTGTCGTTCAGGGAGCGTTACGGAGTGACGGAGGCGGAGCACCGCAAGCCGCAGTCGGACGAGGCGAGGAGTTTCTACGACTCCGAGATCACGTCCGAGTTCGCCGTTCCCGACGGGCTCGCCATGCCCAGAACCGTCGGCGGCGAGCCGGAGACCACGTCCGAGTTCGCGCTGCCGAAGGGGCTGGACGTCCCGCAGCAGCCGGCCGCGGAACCCGAGGGGTCGGCGTTCACCGCGCCCCGCACCTACAGCGCGAAGGACGCGCCACCCGCGTTCACCCCGCCGACCGGCATTCCGGTGGTCAGCCTCACCAAGGACGTGCCCTGGCAGGACCGGATGCGCACGATGTTGCGGATGCCGGTGGCCGAGCGGCCCGCGCCGGAGCCGGTGCACAAGTCCGAGGACGACGCCGGTCCGGCCGTCCCGCGCGTGCTCGACCTGACCCTGCGTATCGGCGAGTTGCTGCTCGCGGGCGGTGAGGGCGCGGAGGACGTGGAGGCGGCGATGTTCGCCGTCTGCCGGTCCTACGGCCTGGACCGCTGCGAGCCGAACGTCACCTTCACCCTGCTGTCGATCACCTACCAGCCGTCGCTCGTGGACGATCCCGTGACGGCCTCCAGGACCGTACGACGGCGCGGCACCGACTACACGCGCCTGGCGGCCGTGTTCCAGCTCGTGGACGACCTCAGCGACCCCGAGACGGCCATCTCCCTGGAGGAGGCCTACCGGCGGCTCGCGGAGATCCGCCGCAACCGGCACCCCTATCCGACCTGGGTGCTCACCTCGGCGAGCGGGCTGCTCGCGGGGGCGGCCTCCGTGCTGGTCGGCGGTGACCTGCTCGTGTTCGTCGCGGCCATGCTGGGCGCGATGCTCGGCGACCGGCTGGCGTGGCTGTGCGCGGGGCGCGGGCTGCCGGAGTTCTATCAGTTCACGGTCGCCGCGATGCCGCCCGCCGCGATCGGGATCGCGCTGACGCTGGCCCACGTGGACGTGAAGGCGTCCGCGGTCATCACCGGTGGGCTGTTCGCGCTGCTGCCCGGGCGGGCGCTGGTGGCGGGCGTCCAGGACGGGCTGACCGGCTTCTACATCACCGCGTCGGCCCGGCTCCTCGAGGTCATGTACTTCTTCGTGGGCATCGTGGTCGGCGTGCTGGTGATGCTCTACGTCGGCGTGCAGCTCGGGGCGCATCTCAATCCCGACGAGGCGCTGTCGACGGACTCGCGGCCGCTGTGGCAGATCGCGGCGTCGATGCTGCTGTCCCTGACCTTCGCCGTGCTGCTGCAGCAGGAACGATCCACCGTGCTGGCCGTCACGTTGAACGGCGGTGTGGCCTGGTGTGTCTACGGCGCGATGCGCTACACCGGCGAGTTCTCCCCGGTCGCCTCCACGGCCGTCGCGGCGGGGCTCGTCGGTCTGTTCGGGCAGTTGCTGTCCCGGTACCGGTTCGCGTCCGCGCTGCCGTACACGACAGCGGCGATCGGGCCCCTGCTGCCGGGTTCCGCCACGTACTTCGGGTTGTTGTCGATCGCCGGGAACAAGGTCGACGAAGGATTGGTGTCGCTGTCCAAGGCGGCGGCGCTCGCCATGGCCATCGCCATCGGGGTCAACCTGGGCTCCGAGATCTCCCGGTTGTTCCTGAGGGTCGGTTCCGCGGGGAAGCGGCGGGCCGCCAAGAGGACGCGGGGGTTCTGACCCGCGCCCCCGGCAGAGCTCAGTACCCCTGGTCGTTGTAGGGGTTCTGCTGGTTCTGCCCGCCGTACTGCTGGTTGCCGTAGTTCTGCGGGTACTGCTGGGCATACGGCTGCTGCTGCGGCTGCTGCTGGCCGTAGTACTGGTCGTAGCCGTTCTGCTGCTGAGGGGGCTGAGGGGGCTGCTGCTGGTCGTCCGACGGGATGCGGCGGAGCTGGGTCGTCGCGTCGTCCATGGGCTGGTACGGCTGCTGGGGCGGGGCCTGGGCCGCCGCCCGCTTCTTCTTTCCGCGCTCCCGGAGGTACTCGATGGCGATCGGGACCACCGAGACCAGGACGATCAGGACGAGGATGGCCTCGACGTTCTTCTTGATGGCGTCGATCTGGCCGAGCCAGTAGCCGGCGAGGGTGACGCCCGTGCCCCAGGCCACGCCGCCGATCAGGTTGTACGTCAGGAAGGTGCGGTACTTCATCCGGCCGGCGCCGGCCACGATGGGGGCGAAGGTGCGCACGATCGGGACGAAGCGGGCCAGGACGATGGCCTTGGGGCCGAACTTCTCCATGAACTCGTGGGCCTTCTCCAGGTTCTCCTGCTTGAAGAGCTTGGAGTTGGGGCGGCTGAAGAGCCTCGGCCCGAAGAACTTGCCGATCATGTAGCCGACCTGGTCGCCGAGGACGGCGGCCAGCACGATGAGCGCGCAGACCAGCCACAGGGGCTGGCTGATGAAGTTCCCCTCGGCCACGAACAGGCCCGCCGTGAACAGCAGGGAGTCACCCGGCAGGAACGCGAAGAGGCCCGACTCGGCGAAGACGATCAGGAGGATGCCTGGCAGGCTGAACGTCTCGATCAGATAGTCGGGGCTGAGCCACTCGGGGCCGAGCGCGAGCGTGGTCACGGGATTGTGGCTCCTGCGTGTGGGTGCGGGCTGGGACTGGCTGCCCAAACGTATCAACGCAGCCGTGGTGGCCCAGGTTCCATCCGGCTCCCCAGGATGCACTGTGCTCTCTCCGGGGCAAAGCTGTGAGCCATGGGTATTGACGAATACGGCGGTGGCCAGGGGCCCCAGCCCGACGTGCTCGTGGTGACGACGAACGACGTACCCGGCCACCGGGTCCAGGAAGTCCTGGGCGAGGTGTTCGGGTTGACCGTGCGCTCCCGGCACCTCGGCAGCCAGATCGGTGCGGGGCTGAAGTCGATGATCGGCGGCGAGCTCAAAGGGCTCACGAAGACGCTGGTGCAGACCCGCAACCAGGCCATGGAGCGGCTCGTCGAGCAGGCACGCGCGCGTGGGGCGAACGCCGTGCTGATGTTCCGCTTCGATGTGACGGAGGCGGCGGACGTCGGCACGGAGGTGTGCGCCTACGGCACGGCGGTGGTCCTGACCCGGGAGTGACCCGTACGGGGTCCCGGGCCAGGACGGTCACTAGCTGTGCCGGGCTGCGTTGGTGAGGATCGCGTCCTTGAGGTGCTCGGCCAGTCCCTCGTGCATCGAGTCGTAGTACGCCTTGAAACGCTCGTCGGAGACGTACATCTCGGCGAGACACGTGTGCATCTCGTACGGGCACTCGAAGTACCACGTGCTGATGTGCCGACGGTGTTCCTCGGCCATGTCCATGGCGCGCTCGCCCGTCGGGGGCTCACCGGCGGCCATCAGTGCCGTGTAGCGCTCCTCCCAGTCGTTCACCGCGGCGGTGATGCGCTTCCAGTCCTCCTTGGTGTAGCGGGCCGCGCGGCGCTGCGACTCGGCGTAGATCTCCGTGCCGCTCCACCGCTGTTCCGCCTCCTCGGCGTACTGCTCGGGGTCCTTGTCCCCGAACACCTCGAACCTCTCCTCCGGCGTGAGATTGATCCCCATCGTGCGTGCCTCCATGGCGTGCTCCACGGCCGCCGCCATCTTCTGCAGCTTCTCGATCCGGGCGGTCAGCAGCTCGTGCTGGCGGCGCAGATGCGCGCGCGGGTCCGCGGCCGGGTCGTCGAGCAGGGCGGCGACCTCGTCGAGCGGGAAGCCGAGCTCGCGGTAGAACAGGATCTGCTGCAGCCGGTCGAGGTCGGCGTCGCTGTAGCGCCGGTGGCCCGCGTGGCTGCGCTCGCTGGGCACGAGCAGGCCGATGTCGTCGTAGTGGTGCAGCGTGCGCACGGTGACGCCGGCGAAGCCCGCGACCTGTCCCACGGAGTAGCTCACTTCGTCCGCTCCCTTCTCGGTACGCGCTCCACGGTGACTCCTCACGCCACGTGAGGTGCAAGCCCGGCAGGAACATCTCCGGGTCCAGTCTGTTCTGTCCGCTTATCGTGAGCCCTGGCCCAGGACACCGCGCAGCAGGCATCCGCCGCCCCGGCGACCCGGGCCCGCGCTACCGAGTACCGGCCCATCCCAGTGCGTCCGGCAGGTTGCGCCACAGCACGTGCAGCTCACAGCAGCGCACGGGAGTATCCAGACCGGTGGTGGCCGGATCGGGACCTGCGTGCCCGGGCACCTTCCACACCACCAGACCCACTGTCACCCCGGTCGCGGTGAGCATGACCAGCATCCGCAGCACTCTCCGCGCGGCCGGGCCGATCCTCCGGTGAGGCTCTAGCGGCTCAGGCGCGCGAACCGCCGTAGGGCCAGCGGGAAGAACACCGTCAGCAGGGCCAGCGGCCACAGGACGGCGGCCCCTACGTGTCCTGGTTCGCCGCCGGAGCCGCCCACCAGGTCCCGTACCGCCGTCGCCGTCTGGGACATCGGGTTCCAGTCGACGACCGTGCCCAGCCAGCCGGGCATGGAGTCCGGGGTCGCGAAGGCGTTGGACAGGAAGCCGACCGGCCAGACCAGGATCTGCACGGCCTGCACCATCTCCGGCTTCCCGGCGACCATCGCCAGTTGGATGCCGATCCAGAGCATCGCGAACCGGAAGAGCAGCAACAGGCCCACCGCCGCCAGAAGTCCGCCGGCACCTCCGTGGACCCGCCAGCCGATCGCGTACCCGACGCCGATCATCGCGGCCAGGCTCAGTACGGACTGGAGCATGTCGGCGGCCGAACGGCCCACCAGAACGGCCCCGTTGGCCATCGGCATGGACCGGAAGCGGTCGATCACGCCCTTGTTGAGGTCCTGGGTGACGGCGATCATGGTCGCCTCCAGCCCGAACGCCATGGTCAGCGCGAGCATCCCCGGGACCAGATAGTCGACGTACTCCCCCTCGACGCCCCGGCCGCCGCCGACGAGATAGCCGAACATCAGCAGCAGCATCACGGGGAAGACCAGCCCGACGAGGACCCGCACCGGCTGCCGTGCCCAGTGGGCGAGTTCGCGCCGGGTCATGGTCCAGGAATCGGTCAGCGCGTAGGTGCTCACACGGCCTCCTTCACTCGGTGGTCGTCACCGGTGAGGTGCAGGAACACCTCGTCCAGCGTGGGCCGGCGCAGGACCACGTCCTCCGCCTCGATTCCGGCCGCCTCCAGGGCCCGTACGACACCGGAGAGCGCCGCCATCCGGTCGGTGACCGGGGCGCTGAGCAGCCGGCGGTCGGGGTCGACCGAGACCCCGGACGCGTCGAGAGGCAACAGGGCGACGGCCGCGCCCAGTTGGCCGCCGTCCCGCAGGACCACGTCGATGCGGTCGCCGCCGGTTCGCGCCTTCAGCTCGTCCGCCGTGCCGTCGGCGACGACCCGGCCCCGGTCGACGAGGGAGATGCGGTCGGCGAGCTGGTCGGCCTCCTCCAGGTACTGCGTGGTCAGCAGGACCGTCGTACCGCCGCCGACCAGGGAGCGGACCGCGGCCCACACCTCGGCGCGGCCGCGGGGATCGAGGCCGGTCGTGGGTTCGTCCAGGAACAGCACCTCCGGGTCGCGGATGAGGGAAGCGGCCAGGTCGAGGCGGCGCCGCATGCCGCCGCTGTAGGCGCGGACCGGCTTGCGTCCGGTGTCGGTCAGGCCGAAGCGCTCCAGGAGTTCGTCGGCGCGCACGCGCGCGTGGCGGGCGCTCAGGTGGTAGAGGCGGCCGAACATCTCCAGGTTCTGGCGGCCTCCGAGCTCCTCGTCGAGGGCCGCGTGCTGGCCGAGCAGGCCGATCCGCAGCCGTACGTCATAGGCGTCGCACTCCACGTCGTGGCCCGCCACCTCGGCGCGGCCCTCGTCCGGGCGCAACAGGGTGGACAGGACGCGGACCAGGGTGGTCTTTCCCGCGCCGTTGGGGCCGAGCACGCCGTGGACGCTGCCGCGCGCGACCCTCAGGTCGAGCCCGTCCAGGGCGGCCTGGTCGCCGTACCGCTTCCGCAGGCCTTCCGCGACGATCACGTCGGTCATCGAGGCACCCTCCAGGATCAGCTGTAGTCAAACTTGACTACCCATTCAAAGTAGCGCCGATGGCCACACTCGTCAAACTTGATTAGCGAGCGTCCCCGGGGTGCCGCTCCCCCGTCGCGTACGGGTTCTCCTCACCCTCGGCGAGGACACCGACGAACGGGGCGCCCTCCCCCGCGAACGTGTACGCCCCGCCCTCGATACGGGCGATGAGCCCCTGGGTCCACTCCGCCTCGGCGTCGGCCGTGTGGATCCAGAGGTTCATGATCTCGCCGATGTGGCCGAGCTGCTCCGGACCGTCCTCGGGCACGTAGTGCTCGGTGACGGAGGAACGCCACGCCTCGATCCCGCGGATCCGCTCCTTCAGCAGCGCCACGGCCTCGGCGCGCGGCAGTTCGACGATGAACCCGATCGCCGCCGACTTGACGTCCATCTTCTGGTCGTACGAGGTCAGCGCCTCGCGCACCAGCCTGAAGCACTCCTCGGTGCCGGCCTCGGTGATCTCGTACTCCGTGCGCGGCGGACCGCCCGCGGTGGACGGCGCCGTCTCGTGCTCGATCAGCAGCCCTTGCTTCGCCATCTGCTTCAGGGCGTGGTAGATCGAACCGGGCTTGGCGTTGGACCACTCGTGCGCGCCCCAGTACTCCAGGTCGTTGCGCACCTGGTAGCCGTGGGCCCGCCCGTGCTGGCGCACCGCGCCGAGCACGAGAAGACGGATCGCTGACATGCGGTCCAGGTTATGGCCTCACTTCACGGCGAACGCCACCAGCGTGCGCGTCTCCGGATCGAGGCGGTAGAGGACGCGCCAGGGCCCGTGAAAAGCGAACCGGTTCAGAACGGGAAGCCGCTCCGGCCGTGCTGGACCGAGATCCACTTGGTGGTGGTGAAGGAGTCCAGCATGGTGTCGCCGTTCAGGCGGCCGATGCCGGAGTGCTTCTCGCCGCCGAAGGGGACGATCGGCTCGTCGTGGACGGTGCCGTCGTTGACGTGGAACATGCCGGTGTCGATCCGCTTGGCGAAGGCGACACCGCGCTCGATGTTCTCGGTGTGGACGGCGCCGCTGAGGCCGTACGGGGTGTCGTTGACCAGACGGACGGCCTCCTCCTCTCCGTCGAAGGTGACGAGGAGGGCGACCGGGCCGAAGAGCTCCTGCTTGAGGAGGGGCGAGTTCGCGGGCAGGTCCGTCAGGACGGAGGGCTCGACCAGGTTGTCCGTCCTGCTGCCGTGCACCAGGGCCGTCGCGCCCTCGGCGAGCGCCTGCTCGACGGCGCCCGAAATGGCGTCCGCCTGCGAGGAGTTGATGACCGGGCCGATGACCGTCTCGGGGTCGCGCGGGTCGCCGGCCTTCAGCGTCCGCACCTTGGCGACGAACTTCTCCGTGAACTCCTCGGCGACCGACCGGTCCACGAGGACGCGGTTGGCGGCCATGCAGACCTGGCCCTGGTGGACGTAGCGGCTGAAGACGGCGGCGTCGACCGCGTAGTCGAGGTCGGCGTCGTCGAGGACCACCAGGGCGCTGTTGCCGCCCAGTTCGAGGACCGAGCGCTTGAAGTGCGAGGCGCAGACGGTGGCCACGTGGCGGCCGACCTTGTCGGAGCCGGTGAAGGAGATGACCTTCGGGACCGGGTGCTCGAGGAAGGCGTCGCCGATCTCGGCGATGTCGGTGATGACGACGTTGAGCAGACCACCGGGCAGCCCCGCGTCCTCGAAGATCTTCGCGACCAGGGAGCCGCCGACGATCGGCGTGTTCTGGTGCGGCTTGAGGACGACGGCGTTGCCGAGTGCGAGCGCGGGGGCGACCGACTTGAGCGACAGCAGGAAGGGGAAGTTGAAGGGGCTGATCACGCCCACGACACCGACCGGCACCCGGTAGACGCGGTTCTCCTTGCCGTCCACCGGCGAGGGGATGATCTTGCCTTCGGGACGCAGCGACAGGTTGATCGCCTCGCGCAGGAACTCCTTGGCGAGGTGGAGTTCGAAGCCGGCCTTCAGACGGGTGCCGCCGAGCTCCGCGATGATCGCCTCGGCGATCTCCCCCTCGCGCTCCTCGATCAGCCGGAGCGCCTTCTCGAACACCGCACGGCGGGCGTAGGGGTTGGTCTCGGCCCACTTCTTCTGCGCGCGGGCGGCGGCCCGGTACGCCTCGTCGACCTCGTCGACCGTGGCTATCGTGATCGACGCCAGCTTCTCGTCGTCGTACGGGTTGAAGTCGATGATGTCCCAGGAACCCGTACCCGGGCGCCACTCACCGTCGATGTACTGCTGGGCCAGGTCGGTGAAGTACGACGACATGTGATCCCCAAATCACTAGCAGACACACGATCAACGTCACGGTCTGATCACACGTCATCGTACTGGCGGGACACGCCAGTTGGGCACGCTGAGCAATCTTCTGGGGATAACCCTGGGAGTGTGGGCGGAGATCCCGCTCGTCAGGACAGTTGGAGGAGGCCGCGCAGCAGATCCCGGCTCTCGTCCGGGCCCGGACTGTCCTGCTGGAGTTCCTTCAGGGCCTTCTCGTACTGCGCGACGTCCTCGCGCTTGTCAAGGTAGAGCGCGCTGGTGAGCTGCTCCAGGTAGACGACGTCCGTCAGGTCGGACTCCGTGAAGCTGAGGATCGTGAAGGCGCCGCTCTCACCGGAGTGGCCGCCGAAGCCGAACGGCATGATCTGCAGCCGGATGTTGGGGCGTTCGGAGACCTCGATGAGGTGCTGGAGCTGTCCGCGCATCACCTGGCGGTCGCCGTACGGCCGGCGCAGGGACGCCTCGTCGAGCACCACATGGAACTCGGGACCGCTGTCATCGGCGAGGTACTTCTGCCGCTCCAGGCGCAGCGCCACGCGCTTCTCGACGTCCGCCTCGCTCGCGCCCTTCATTCCGCGCCGCACGACTGCACGTGCATACGCTTCGGTCTGCAACAGGCCGTGGATGAACTGGACTTCGTAGGCGCGGATGAGGGAGGCGGCGCCCTCCAGGCCCACATAGGTGGGGAACCAGCTCGGCAGGACGTCGGAGTAACTGTGCCACCAGCCCGCGACGTTGGCCTCGCGGGCGAGGGACAGGAGCGATTTCCGCTCCTGCTCGTCCGTGATGCCGTAGAGCGTCAGCAGGTCCTCCACATCACGCGTCTTGAAGCTCACCCGGCCCAACTCCATCCGGCTGATCTTCGACTCGGACGCGCGGATCGAGTAGCCCGCCGCCTCGCGCGAGATGCCCCGCGCTTCCCGCAGTCGCCTGAGTTGCGAGCCGAGCAGCATCCGCCGCACCACCGATCCGGGCTCTCCCGCGCTCACGTTCGCCAGCCTCCCCAACGTCTTCAGGGGCCGAAGTCTGCCACTAAAACACTCCGAGCAGTACTCGTCCGATTACAGATATGGAAAGAAGCCAAAGATTCTGCACAGGGCCGAGACGCGTAGAGAGGAGGAAGAGGAAAGAAGTAGTGGAGAAGATGGCGGAAAAAATGGCCAACAAGCGGTACGGGTGGGCCCAATTCGGTCACCTGCACGTGCATCTGCACCTTGCATCTGCATCGCTCATCCGAAACCATGGTCTCGCGCAACCGCTGCATCGCAACGACCGCGAGTTCCCGGGAGTGCCTCGCATGGGGATGAATGGATCGACCATGCTCGAGCCGTTACGGCAGGGCCTTCCGCCGCTGGATCCTGCGGCCGCGTCCGACGCCGCCGCCTGTTCTCTGCCCGCCCGCTACGAAGCGGTGGGCGACGCACGCAGGTTCACCCGCAGAACGCTCGACCAGTGGGAGCTGGGCGACCACTTCGACGACATCTGTCTCGTGGTCTCCGAGCTGGTCACCAACGCACTGCGGCACGCGGTCCCGGTGAACGGCGTGCACACCGGGGAGCAGAGTCCGCCCGTGCGGCTGCACTTGATGCGGTGGACCGAGCGACTGGTGTGCGCGGTGCGCGACCCCAGCCAGGACAGTCCGGTCGCACGTGACTCCGACGACTTCTCGGCGGAGTCCGGGCGCGGTCTGTTCCTCGTCGACTCCTTCAGCGACAGCTGGGGCTGGCATCCGATGGCGGGGACTCTGAGCGGCAAGATGGTCTGGGCGCTGTTCCGGCTCCAGCCGCACGCCGGTCCGGCCGCGGCTTCCACCGAGTGATACCTGGCGGCCTTTTACGAGGCCACGGTTCTACGCGCGTTACACGGTGCGCTGGCGCAGTTACCCCCGGTCACCCACAGGTGACCGGGGATCAGCCCGCTATCAGGTGGTCGAACTCGCCGTCCTTGATGCCGAGGAGCATCGCCTCGATCTCCGCGCGCGTGTAGACGAGCGCGGGGCCGTCCGGGAAACGGGAGTTGCGAACCGCAACTCCTCCGTCGGGCAGGCGCGCGAACTCCACGCAGGAACCCTGCGAGTTGCTGTGCCGGCTCTTCTGCCAGGCCACCCCGCGCAGAGCCGTGGCCGTCATGCCGTTGTACACGTCGAGGTCCACAGGTCGCTCCCCGGTGGTGCGGTGGCCTTGTGGCCAGTGATGCAGCGGTCAACTGGTCCGGATCATAGCTCTGTTCACGTGCAGATGCATGAGCAGATGCACGTGCACGAGGGGTGTTCCTGCGGTTACAGATGTGACGTGTGGGACGCTAGATACGTTCCATCGTGTGCCCCAGAGCCCGCATCACATGCGTCCGCCAGCCCCCGTCCATGATCGTCCGGGCCATCGGCTGAGCGGGATCGTCGGGATCGAAACCCTCGTGCACTAGAAAGAGACGCGTTCCGCGCCCTTCCTGTTCCACCTTCCATGTGACGGTCCAGTCCGCGGAGTTGGCCGGATCGGCGTCGGTCCACCGGAGGCTCAGCATCCGCTGCGGCTCGAACGCGAGAACCTCCACCTCGACGGTGCCGGAGAAGTTCGAGTTCGACCGCGGGACGGAGGTCATGGTGTACCGGTGTCCGACCTCGAGCCGGAACGCCTCCGCCCCCTGCATCTGCCACTGCACGAGCAGTTCGGGCTCGGTGAGGGCGCGCCAGACCTTGGCCGGCGGGTGCGGGAAGAACTGGTCGACGCGGATGACCGTGAGGTCCTCGTCGGGTGCGTTGCTCATGTCACGTCATCGTCGGGCATACGGTCCAGCAGCGCGCCCAGGTCCTTCAGCCGGCCGCGCCAGAACCGCTCGTACGGATGGAGCCAGTCCTGCACCTCGGCGAGCGGGGCCGCCTCAAGCCGGTAGATGCGCTGCCGGCCGGAGCGCTGCTCGGTGACGAGGCCCGCCTCCCGCAGCACTCTCAGATGTTCGGACAGACTCGGTCGCCGCATGTCGAAATGGTCGGCCAGGGCCTGGACCGGCTGCGGCCCGCCGTCGCGCAGCAGCCGCAGCACCTCGCGGCGCACGGCGCTCGCCAGCGCGGCGAAGACGCGGTCGGCATCGGCCTCGGTGGTCCCGGCCTCGACGGCCCCTGATGCGGTCATGCCGGCCTTCCTACTGGTGTGCCTCCGTCAGCAGCATCAGACCGTTGCCGTCGGGGTCCGTGAAGGAGGCCATGCGGCCCCACGGGAGCTCGTCGGGTCCCTGAACGGGGGTCCCGGCCTCCGTGAGCCGCGCACAGTCCGCGTCGACATCGGTCGTGACCAACATGATCCCCCGGGCCGAGCCGGGCTCGAAGCCGCCCATGCCCGGACCGGAGAGCGTGAAGACGGTCTGCGCGCCCTCGGGGGCGACCTGGAGCCAGCGCCCCTGGGGCAGGTCCCGGTCGGCGGTGACGGTCAGACCGAGGACGTCGGTGTAGAAGCGCAGCGCGCGGTCCTGGTCGGAGACGGGAAGCGTGACGAAGGAGGCGTGGGTGATGGTCATGCAGAGAGAATAGGTAGGGCTTTCCCTACGAGTCAACCGTAGGCAAAGTCCTACCTATAGGGCGTCACCTGGTGGAGTAGGGCAGCAGTGCCATCTCGCGGGCGTTCTTGATCGCGCGGGCGAGCAGTCGCTGTTGCTGGGCCGACACACGGGTGACGCGGCGGCTGCGGATCTTGCCCCGGTCGGAGATGAACTTCCTCAGCAGGTCGGTGTCCTTGTAGTCGATGTACGTGACCTTGGCCGCGTCCAGCGGGTTGGGCCGGTTCTTGACGGGCCCCCGCTCGGGCTTGCGAGGCATCAGACCTCCAGGAGGGTGTCGAAGGCGGGCGGGAGCCGTTTCCAGGCGTCGCGCCCCGCGGAGTACTCGGCGTCGGTCAGCAGGCAGGACTCCAGGAGCCGTTCGAGTCCGTCGCGGTCGAGACCGGGCGAGGTGAAGACGAGGTGCTGGCAGCAGTCGCCGTGCTCGGGGTGCCAGTCCATCGCGGCGGCCGCCCGGCGCACCGGCGGGACCATCTCCCAGGCCGCGTCCGGCAGCGAGGCGAGCCAGGGGCCCACGCTCTCCACACACAGGGCACCGCCGGCCGCGTCCCAGTGCAGCAGCACGTCCGGCTTGTCGGCGAGCCAGAACCGGCCCCGGCTGCGTGCGGCCGCGCAGGTGATGCCCTCCAGGGCCTCGTACAGCCGCTCCGGGTGGAAGGGCCGACGACGGTGCCAGACGAGCGTGGACACACCGTGCGCGTCGGCCTCGGCGGGCAGCAGGGCGCAGGCGGGGTGCTGGGCCGCCGCGGCGGACTCCACGTCGAATCCGGCGAGGGCGGCCCGGGCCAGCGGAGAGTGCGCGGACTGTCGTACGGGATAACGGGTGCCCGCCTGGTCCGTCGTCCTGGCGCTCCCGATCGGGACCCGGCGGGCCGTCGGATGGAGCTGGGCGAGCAGCTCGCGGTCCTCCTCGTCGGCCTCCGGGGAGTCGAGAACGGCGAGGACGGGGGCGTACTCCAGCTGGCGGGCGAAGGTGTCGGCGACCGTGCGCTGGTCGGTGGCCGCGGCGGCGAGTCCGCGCTCGGCGAGGTCGTCGCCGTTGCCCAGGTAGGGCAGGACGAGTGCCGGGTCGACCGCGGTGATCACGCCGGTGACCGTGAGACCGCCGGCCGCGACCACCTCGGCCATCGCCTGGGGCTCGACGGAGTCCCACAGCTCGACGACCGCGAGGCGGAGCGTCCCGGCCGCGTCCAGGCGGCGCAGCTCCGGGACCAGGTCCTCCCGGAGCGCGCAGCACGCGCAGTCGTTGACCAGGGGGGTCTCGCCGGCGGACAGGATGCCGGTGGTGTCACGGATCGTCCGCACGACGGTGCCGGCCGGGGCCGTCGCCAGGTCGTGGTGGAGGACGACACTGCCCGGCACGTCGGCGAGCAGCTGCCCGACGGCCGCCTTGCGGGCGTCGGCGTGCAGCCCGCCGACGATCACGACGGACAGCATCAGCCCTTCTTTCCGTACCGGCGCTCGAAGCGCTCCACACGGCCGGCGGTGTCCAGGACCCGGGCCGTGCCGGTGTAGAAGGGGTGGCTGACGTTCGAGATCTCGACGTCGACGACCGGGTAGGTGTGGCCGTCCTCCCAGTCGACCGTCTTCCCGCCCGCAGTCGCCGAGAGAGTCGAGCGGGTCAGGAAGGCATAGTTCGCGGCCCGGTCGCGGAAGACGACGGGGCCGTAGGCGGGGTGGATTCCCTGGCGCACGAGGATCAGCGCTCCTCTCGGAAGTCGACGTGACGGCCGACGACCGGGTCGTACTTCCGCAGGGTCATACGGTCCGGGTCGTTGCGGCGGTTCTTGCGGGTCACATAGGTGAAGCCGGTCCCGGCGGTGGACCGGAGCTTGGTGACCGGGCGGAGTTCGTTGCGTGCCATGCTGCTATCTTACTGAAAATGAATTCCATTTACACATCCACGTCGAGAGAGGTGCATCACCCGTGTCCGCCCACTGCATGCTGACCGGAGCCCAGCCGGGCTTCGGCAACCGCATCTCCCGCTCCCACCGGCGCACTTCGCGCCGCTTCGACCCCAACATCCAGTCCAAGCGCTACTGGCTGCCCGGTGAGGGGCGGCATGTGCGGCTGCGGCTGAGCACGAAGGGCATCAAGACCGTCGACACGATCGGCGTCGAGGCGGCCGTGGCGCGGATCCGTGCGCGCGGTGTGCGGATCTGAGGGGAGACCGGTATGGCGAAGAAGAGCAAGATCGCGAAGAACGAGAAGCGCCAGGAGACCGTCGCGCGGTACGCCGAGCGGCGGGCCGAGCTGAAGGAGATCCTCCGCCGGCCCTCCTCCACGGACGCCGAACGGCTGGCCGCACAGGAGGAGTTGCGACGGCAGCCACGGGACGCGAGTGCCACGCGCGTGCGCAACCGCGACCAGGTGGACGGGCGGCCGCGCGGCTACTTCCGGGCCTTCGGGCTGTCCCGGGTGGGGCTGCGGGAACAGGCCCACGCGGGATATCTGCCAGGTGTCCGCACATCCTCCTGGTAACACTCACGGGTGGTGCTGGTAGCTTGCTGCGGTCCGTCCGGCCGACCGCTACAGCTTGGAGCCTCCGGTGACTACGGCGATCATCTCGCGCACTGCGTCGCGTCGGCGCGCCGGGCTCGCGGCCGCGGGACTGGTGGGCGCGCTCGTCCTGACCGCGTGCAGCGGCGGAGGCTCGGACGACGAACCGTCGCCGAGCTCCAGTACGGCCGACTCGCCGTCGGCGTCCGCCTCGGCCTCCGCTTCCGGCGGGACCGGCGGTACGTCCTCCTCGTCCGCGTCCGGCGAGGTGACGGGCAGCTGGCTGGCGACCACGGGCGGCAAGGCCGTGGTGCTGCTGGTCAACGGCGACCAGTCCGGGCTCTTCGTCACCGGCGGCACGGTGTGCAGCGGCTCCGCGAGTGCCGACAAGATCCGCCTCAAGTGCACGGACGGCAGCAAGGACCGGGCGGACGGGACGGTCCAGTCGGTCGGCAAGGACACCCTCAAGGTGAACTGGGAGGGCGGCATCGGCGCCGAGACCTACACCCGGGCCGACGGCGGCAAGCTGCCGAGCGGGTTCCCGACGACGACCTCGGGGTCGTAGCGGAAAGCGTCGGTGGGGGCGGGCAACCGTGGCGTCCCGGCATGCGTGATGATCCATGCACCGGATCGCTCACATCAGAGGACTTCACATGCGCGCCGCCCCCCTCGCCGTCACCGCCCTCGCCGCGGCCCTGCTCCTGACCGGCTGCTCCAGCGACAGCTCCGTCTCCGGCGGTGGCAGCGCCTCCGCGAGCCCGAGCAACCGCACCACGTGCAAGATCGGCGCCATGGACGTGGAGGTCGGACCCGCCAACGTGGCCCCCGCCGCCGGGGACACCGGCAACATCCCCGTCACGCTCACCAACCAGAGCGCCGAGTGCACGCTGGACGGCTTCCCCGGCATCGACCTGAACGCCACGGACTCGTCGGCGAGCCTCTCGCCCGCGGAAGGCGCGAAGTCCACGAAGCTCACCCTGGCCAAGGGCACGGCCGCCACCTTCACCCTCACGTACACCCGCGGCGAGGCCGGCGCCAAGGCGAGCCTCGACGTGAAGACGCTGAACATCGCCCTGCCGGGATCCGGGACCGCGAAGAGCTACAAGTGGTCCTACGGCCCCGTCCAGGGCCGGAGCGACAACCCGGGTGACCCGAACGCCTCGGTCAGCGCCTTCTCCCCGGTCGGGGACTGAGCCGGGGCCGGTTTCCGACCTGCGCCCGGTCGGCCGCCCGGGCGCCCTCCGTCCAGCCCGCCTCGTCGCTGACACCGCGCAGACGGGTCGTGGTGGTCTGCGGGAACATCCGGTCCAAGCGGTCGGTGACGGCGACTTCGCGGGAGGCGAGGACCGGCAGCAGGTCGTCGGTCACCGGGGCCTCGGCGGCGGTGCGCAGGCGGTCGCCGACGCGGTGGGCGTAGGCCGCGAGGAAGGACTGCCGGAAGGTCTTTGTACGCGCCCGGCCGCCCGCACGCTGGGCCGCTTCCGCCTTCGCCATCGCGGACTGCGCCTGCACGAGTAGCGAGGTGTACAGGAGTTCGACGGCCGCCAGGTCGCCCTCGAAGCCGACGACCGTGGAGAAGGCGAACGGTTCGTTCCACACGGCCCGGCAGTGGTTGGCAGTGGCGACCGCGTCGAGCAGCACCGCCTTCGCCTGCTCGTACGGCGCCTCGACCCCGATCCGGCAGGCACCGGGGGCGTCCTTCGCGGGCGCCCGGGCGTCGAGCAGCGCCTCGTCGACGCTGTGCCGGGCCATCAGCTCCTGCGCCTTGGCGGTGAGGGCCTCCGCCTCCTCGGGGTAGCCGGTCGCTTCCGCCTTGGCGAGCAGGGCACGGATACGGCCCAGCATGCGGTCGTCGCCGTCGTGCGCCCGCCGGGGCTCCTCCAGCGGTTCCAGCGCGGGCAGCCGCAGCAGCAGGCGGTACAGCTCGAGTACGGCGGTGGCGTGCGTGAAGCGGTCGGGGCGGGGGGTGTTCTCGTCGGCCTCTTCCAGCTGGGCCAGCTGAGCGGCCCAGCGGTGGCCGCGCGGGCGGTCGTCCGGGGCCTGCGCCCTGATCAGGGCCGTGGCGAGGCGTACATGCGGGTCGTCCAGTTCGCGTCGCACGATCCGTACGACATCGGCGGGCTGCCAGCCACGCCGCCAGGCCTGCGCCACGAACTCGGTGCCACGCCGGGCCAGTTCGGCGTCCGCCTCGGGATCGGCGGCGAGGACGGAGGCGCCGGTGTCCAGAGCGGTGTCGTCGTCGGCATAGAGGGCGGCCCGGAAGGCGCGGTCGACGGTGCCACTCGGGCTGTCGCTCGCGCTGTCGCCCTTACTGCTGCTCTCACTGCTGCTCACGGGGCGATCGTCTCACTCCCCGAAAATCGGTCGCCCACGCGCGCGTGCCGCTCCGAGCATGGCGGCATGGTGGACATGTCTCTCTACGCGGCCTTTCTCGTCGCCGCCTTCGCGCTCTGTGTCACTCCGGGTCCCGACATGATGTTCATCGTGGCGATGGGCGGCCGGGGCGGGCCCGCCGCGGGGGTGATGGCGGCGTTCGGGGTGGCCTCGGCGATGTTCGTGCACACGCTTGCGGCGGCGCTCGGTCTTTCGGCACTGTTCCAGGCCCTGCCGACGCTGTACCACGTGCTGCGCTGGGCGGGCGCGGCCTATCTGCTGTACCTCGCGGTGAAGGCGTTCCGGGACCGTTCGGTGCCGGGTGAGGACGGGGAGCCGGCCGGTCCCGGAATGCGGCGGGCCTTCTGGCAGGGTGCCGTCACCAATCTGCTGAACCCCAAGGTGATCCTGTTCAACGTGGCGTTCCTGCCCCAGTTCGTGGCACCGGAGATGGGCCACGTGTGGGGGCAGTTCCTGGTGCTCGGGCTCACGATCACCGTGATGGGCGTCGTCGTGGACGGCCTGACCGGGCTGCTCTCCGGGAAGCTCTCGGCGCTGCTGCGGCGCAGTCGGCGGGTGGCGCGCGGGCTCAACATCTTCAGCGGGTCGGTGTTCACGGGGCTGGCGGTGCGGTTGGTGGTGTCCACCCCGAAGTAGCGGCGGCGGCAGCACGCGCGCGTGGATGCCTCTCGTCCTGGACGGACATCGGACGGAGCATGGGAGTCACCCGGCAGGCGGCGCAGAAGCGGTTCGTGCCCAAGGAGTCGGCGGACCTGGCGGCCGACCAGGGCTTCAGTCGGTACACCCTGCGGGCCCGCAACGTCGTGATGTCGGCCCACAACGCGGCCATCACCGCCCGCAACCCCGAGGGCCGTCCCGAGCACCTCGTCCTCGGCCTGCTGGCCGAACCGGAGGGCCTCGCCGCCAAGGCGCTCGTCGCGCAGGGGGTCACCCTCGACGCCGTCCGCCAGGCCGCGACCGAGGCGCTCCCGCCGGCCGCCGACGAGGTCCCCGAGCTCGTCCCCTACGGCTCCGACGCCAAGAAGGTCCTGGAACTCACCTTCCGCGAGGCACTCCGGCTGGGCCACAACTACATCGGCACCGAGCACATCCTGCTGGCCCTGCTGGAGTTCGAAAACGGCACGGGGGTCCTGTCCGCTCTCGGCATCGGGAAAGGCCCGGTGGAGGCTGCCCTCGCCCAGGAGCTGGAGGGGTACCTGAAGCCGCAGGGGGAGCAGGGCTGAGGGACCCGGTTCGTTGGAAGGTCCGTTGTCAGACCCTCCTGCCACACTCGCCACCATGACCGACCGCTGGGCTCTCGCTCCGGCCGAGGACGGTGGTGTGGAGGTCGCCGCCCTCGGTCCCGACGGGCTGCCCGCCGGGCCGGTGCGGTGGGAGGCGGATCTGGCTGGGGCCGTGCGGGGGCGGCCGGAGGTGGCGCGGTGGGTGTGGCGGTCCACCGCCGAGGTCTATCCGCGTCTGCTCGCCGCGGGGGTGCGGGTGGAGCGGTGCTACGACATCGAGGACGCCGAGACCCTCCTGCTCGGCCACGCGGGGCGATACGGCGAGCCCCGCTCGGCCGCCGCCGCCCTGGCCCGGCTGCGCGGCGGCCCCGTACCGCCCGACCCACCCCAGCGCGCGGCCGAACCGGGCTCGCAGTCGCCCCTGTTCGAGCCGCAGAGCGTCCATCTGCCGCTGACCGACCTCGTCGAGGTCTACGCCGACCAGCAGCGGCGGCACGACACCACCGCGCACCCCGACCGGATGCGCCTGCTGACCGCCGCCGAGTCGGCGGGGATGCTGGTGGCCGCCGAGATGAACCGCGCCGGGCTGCCGTGGAGCGCCGAGACCCACCGCCGGGTGCTGCACGAACTGCTCGGCGAGCGGTACGCCGGCGGCGGCGAGCCCCGGCGTCTCGCCGAGCTCGCCGACGAGGTGTCAGAGGCCTTCGGGCGCCGGGTGCGGCCCGATCTGCCCGCCGATGTCGTCAAGGCGTTCGCGCAGGCCGGCATCAAGGTGAAGTCGACCCGCCGGTGGGAGATCGAGTCCCTCGACCATCCGGCCGTGAAGCCGCTGGTCGAGTACAAGAAGCTGTACCGCATCTGGGTCGCCCACGGCTGGTCCTGGCTCCAGGACTGGGTACGGGACGGGCGGTTCCGGCCCGAGTTCCATGCGGGCGGCACCGTCACGGGCAGATGGGTCACCAACGGCGGCGGTGCCCTTCAGATTCCCAAGGTCATCCGGCGTGCGGTGGTCGCCGACCCCGGCTGGCGGCTCGTCGTCGCCGACGCCGACCAGATGGAGCCGCGGGTGCTGGCGGCCATCTCCCGCGACCCCGGGCTCATGGAGGTGGCGGGACGCGAGAGCGACCTCTACCAGGCCGTCTCGGACCGGGCCTTCTCCGGCGACCGCGGCCAGGCCAAGCTCGCCGTACTCGGCGCGGTCTACGGCCAGACCTCCGGCGACGGCCTCAAGAACCTCGCCGCGCTCAGACGCCGCTTCCCGAAGGCGGTGGCGTACGTCGACGACGCGGCCCGGGCGGGCGAGGAGGGCCGGCTGGTGCGGACCTGGCTGGGGCGGACGTGCCCGCCTGCGGCCGGTGCGGGCGACGCGGAGGAGGCGGGCATCCCCCAGGACGACCCGGTCCAGCGCCCTGTGGAAGACGGCTGGGGGCCCGGGTACGCCTCCACCAACACCCGCGCCCGCGGCCGGTTCGCCCGGAACTTCGTGGTGCAGGGCAGCGCCGCCGACTGGGCCCTGCTGCTGCTCGCCGCGCTGCGGCAGGCGTGTGCGGGGATGGCGGCCGAACTGGTCTTCTTCCAGCACGACGAGGTCATCGTGCACTGTCCCGAGGAGGAGACCGAGGCGGTCGTGGCGGCGATCCGGGAGGCGTCCGAGCTGGCCGGGCGGCTGACCTTCGGCGAGACGCCGGTGCGGTTTCCGTTCACGACGGCGGTGGTGGAGTGCTATGCGGACGCCAAGTGATCACCGTAGGCCGGAGTCGTCGAGCAGCGCGATGAGCTCCTGGAGCACCGTCTTCTCGTCCGTCCCGTCCAGCGCGTCGAGAGCGGCCCGCCACTGCTCGTGGGCCTCCTCCGCTCTCCCCCGTTCACGCAGCAGGAGTCCGTGCTGGTGGCGGGCGAGGGCGCCGGTGTAGCGGTCGGCGCGGGCGTCCGCGCGGCGCAGCAGTTCCGCGCACTCGGCGGCGGCGCGTTCGCCGTGGCCGATCAGGCGCAGGGCCCGGACCAGGCCGAGGCGGCTCTGCGACTCGCCGTGCCAGTCGCCGGGGCTGCCGAGGATGCGCAGGCTCTCCTCGAAGTGCGCCATCGCGGCGGCCGGTTCGCCGAGAGTGAGGTGGGCGTAGCCGATGTTGCAGTGTGCCGAGTGCCGGACGACCACGCTGCCGGTCTCCTCGCCGATGGCGAGCGAACGCCGGTGCTGCTCGATGGCGGCGCGCGGGTCCGTGTGCTCGTACAGGTTGCCCAGGTTGCTGTGGGTCACCGCCTCGCCGAAGGGGTCGTTCAACTGCCGTGAGTAGGCGAGGCTCTGCCGCAGTGCCTCGCCCGACTCGGCGTATCGGCCCAGGCCTTCCAGCAGGAGACCCCGGTTGTTGAGGCAGCGGCGGGTCCAGGAGTCCGCGCCGAGCCGCCGCCAGATCGCGAGGGCGTGGTCGTTGAGGGCCAGGGCCTCGCTGTGCCGGCCGGTCAGGAAGTGCAGTCCGGCGAGGTCGCCCAGGGCGCATGCCTCGGCGGCCTCGTCGCCGAGCCGCCGCGCCACCGTGAGGGCGGCCCGGCCGAGGACCTCCGTCTCGGCCACCCGGCCGCTGCGCTGGAGGAAGGGCGAGAGCAGGCGCAGCAGGGTGGAGACATGGGCGGCGGTGCGCTCGTCGGGGGTGTCCGTGTGCCGTTCGACCAGGACGACGATGTTCTCCAGCTCCGACTCGCCCCAGGCGAAGGCCTTCTCGGAGGACGGGAACGGCGGGATGGCCAGCACATGGGCCGCGTGCTCCGGCGGCTGCGCGGCGGTTGGGCGGCGGCGGTCCTCCAGGTCGAGGCCGGGTTCGACGATCGCGGTGAGGGCGCGTTCGGCGACGGCCGCGTACCAGCGCAGGGCGGTGCGGGCGATGTCGGGGGCGTGTTCGGTGCCCGCGAGCTCCCGCGCGAAGTCGCGGACCAGGCCGTGCGGGGCGTAGCGGCCGTACGCCGTCTCCTCCAGGAGGGCCACGTCGACGAGGCGGTCGAGCGCGTCCTCGGCACGGGTCTGGTCGGTGCCGTCGGTGCCGAGGAGGCGGGCGACGAGGGGGACGCCGTAGGTGGGCAGGTCCAGGGCGCCGATGCGGCACAGGGCGAGGGCGGCGTCGCGGTCGGAGCGGCGACCGGAGGCGGCGAGGGCTTCGTGGGCGACGGCCAGGGAGCGGCGGACGGAGAGGTCGTCGTACTCCAGGTGCCGCAACCGGTCCTCGGTGGCGGCCAGTTGGTCGGCGAGGACGTCCGGGGTGAGGGCCTGACGGGCGGCCAGACGCGCGGCTACGACGCGGAGGGCCAGGGGGAGGCGGCCGGTGAGCTCGATGAGGGGGTGGGTGGCGTCTATGGGCGTAGAGGGAGTGACGGCATCGGAGGTGACGGGGGTGAAGCGGTCAGCGGGGTCGCCGTCGGCGCCGGGGCTTCCCCGGCCGTCCCGGCCCGACACCGCGCGCAGCAGCTCCGCGCTCTCCTCGGCCGAGAGCGGGGTGAGCGGGAAGCGGTGGGCGTCGTCGAGGGCGGTCAGGGGGGAACGGCTGGTGACGATCACCGCGCAGCCGGCGCCGGCCGGCAGCAGCGGCCGTACCTGCGCGGCGCTCGCGGCGTCGTCGAGCACCATGAGCGTGCGGGTGGGCGCGAGCAGTGACCGCAGCAACGCGGCTGCCGCGTCCGGGTGTTCGGGGATGCTGCGCGGGTCTGCGCCGAGGTCGCGGAGCAGTGCGGTGAGGGCCTGGGCCGGAGTGAGGGGGGTCATTCCCGGGGTGGCGCCCTGGAGATTGACGTAGAGCTGGCCGTCGGGGAAACGTTCCCGCAGTTCATGGGCGACGTGCAGTGCGAGCGCGCTCTTGCCGACGCCCGCCATGCCGCTGATGACACCGACTGCTGGGCCGCCGCCGAGGGTGAGGACATCGCGGAGGTCGTCGCGGGCGGCGGTGCGGCCGGTGAAGTGTCCGGGGGGTGGGGGGAGTTGGGCGGGGCGGGGCAGAGGGAGGGGGGCCTCGGCCTCGCGGGTGGAAGACGGCGGTTCGGCGGCAGGGTGCGACGGATGGGCGGCGAGGTGCGACGGATGGAGGCCGGGCGGAGCATCTTCGCGCGTAGCGCCTGCCGCGCCCTCGCCTCCCGTCCGGTCAGCCCCGTCGTCCCGAACAGCACCCACACCCCGCGTACCGGCCTCGGCCCTCCCGCCGCCGTCTCCCCCGCGCAGCACCTCCACATGTGCCGCGCGGACCGCCGGGCCCGGCTCCACGCCGAGTTCCTCGACCAGGTGGGTGCGCAGGTCGCGGTGGACGGCGAGGGCCTCGGCCTGGCGGCCGGTGCGGTGGAGGGCGAGCATCAGCTGGCGGTGGTAGGACTCGCGCAGGGGGTGTTCGGCGGCGAGCGCGGAGAGTTCGGGGACGAGGGCGGCAGGGCGGGTGTCGGCGAGGGCGAGTTCGGCGTCGTAGTGCCACTCCAGGAGGAGCAGTCGGGCCTCCTCCAGGCGCTGCACCAGGGCGTATCCGGCGAGTTCGGACGGGACCCCGCTGAGCGGCGCGCCCCGCCACAGCGCGAGCGCCGCCGCGCACGCCTGGACGGTGTCGGTCCAGTTCCCGTCGGCGTGCGCGCCGCGGGCCCGGGCGGCGTGGCTCTCGAAGACCTGGACGTCGAGCTCGCCCGGCGCGACGCGCAGCAGATAGCCGGGGGCCATCGCCTGCAGCCGCTCGGGGTCGTCGAGCAGCCGGCGCAGCCGGGAGACGTGATTGTGCAGGGAGGCCTTCGCCGAGGCCGGCGGGGTGCCGCCCCACAGGGCGTCCTTGAGGGCCTCGGCGGAGACGACCCGGCCGGCTTCGAGGAGCAGCGCGGCAAGGAGGATCCGCTGCTTGCGACTGCCGACGACACGCACCCCGCCGTGGCCGTCGTACAGGATCGGTGGTCCGAGCAGTCCGAACCGCAGCCCCGACTGCGATCCGCGCCCCATCACGCCGCCCACTTCTGGCGGATTTCCGCCCTCTCCACGGCGGTTTCCCGCCAGCCGTCCGACGCAGGCCGCTGCCGGAATCCGCTACCGCTCCCGGCCCTGCACACAGTCAGTTCCCCATCGCTGCCGTCTACTTCACGCCAACCGGCGAACCACAAAACGTTGATGCATTGGCCAATGTTAGCGATTTGTTGGCGCAACCTGATGTGATCACTACATCGGATCTGGCCCGAGGGCGCGCGCGTACGACGCGCAACTCGGGGGAGTGTCGCCGTCGCGGCCGGATCCGTGGGACGCGAGAGGGTCCCGGTCGGCGGAGGTGAACGACCGGGACCCTCGTCCTATGCGCGGGACCGTGAGCCCTCAGATCACGGGCGGGCGTCCCAGCCGGGTGAGGTGCCACACCGTTCGCCACCGCATCGGCCGCCGTTCGCCTGCCGGTTCCCGCAGGCCCTCGACGAACCCACCGAACCAGGCGCGCAGTCCACTCGCCGACCGGGTCCGCAGCAGGGTGAGCGCCGTCCACACACCGAGGTGCAGCGGGATGAGCGGCAGGGGCAGCCGGCGGCGCACCAGCCAGACGCGGTTGCGGGCGTTGACCCGGTAGTAGATGGCGTGCCGGGCCGGTGAGGTTTTCGGGTGCTGCAGCAGCAGTTCGGGCGCGTACAGGATGTGCCAGCCGCGGTCGGCGGCCCGCCAGGCCAGGTCGATCTCCTCGTGGGCGAAAAAGAACTCGGCGGGCCAGTCCCCGGTCTCGGCGAGCATGGCCATGCGGAAGGCGTGCCCGCCGCCCAGGAACCCGGTCACATAGCCGCCCCGCATCGGATCGGAGGCGCCGACACGGGGCACGTGCCGCTGCTGGGTCTCGCCGCTCTCGTCGGCGATACGGAAGCCGACGATGCCGAGACGGTCGTCGCCCGCGAACAACTCCTGTACGCGGCGCAGCACATCGGCGTCCACGAGCAGGCCGTCGTCGTCGAGTTCCACTACGACGTCCACGTCGCCGAAGTCGCGCAGCCGGGCGAGCGCCACGTTCCGGCCGCCGGGGCAGCCGAGGTTCTCCTCGATGTCGAGGGTGGTGACCTCGCCGGGCAGGGAGAGCCGCTCGGCGAACTCGGGCAGCCGGCAGCCGTTGCCCACGATCACGATCCGGGCCGGGGCGATGTCCTGCTTGGCCACGGACCGCAGCAGGGCGTCGACCTCGTCGGGCCGGTTCCCCATGGTCACCACGGCGACGGCGATCCTCGGCGCGCCCATGTCCCCACCTCGTCCCCTCGTCCGACGGGCATCAACCGGCGCGATGCTAGCCGTTCACGGTAAGGACTTCTCAGGTATGGGAGACCCTCGAACAGCCCGTGTCTCACCCCCGCCGGTTCTCCCTCCGCCGCACGAACTTCAGCCCCGACCAGTCCTCCCCCAGCGCCGCGACCTTCACATCGACGACACCGAGCGGAAGGAAGACCTCCCGCAGGGCGTTCTCGGTGATGTCACTGACGTGCCCGGCGGCCCTGCGCGGCCAGGCGACCCACAGCGCGGCGTCGTCCGCGAGGCCGGCGACCAGTCCGTCCGCCTCGGCCGCGAGCCGCGCGTACTCGCGATGGAAGGTGAGGACGACATCCGCGCCGTGCGAACCGCCGGCGGCGACCTCGCAGTCGTCGGGCAGCCCGGGGATGTCCCACCCGTCGGGCGCGCCGTCGAGCCGTACCCGGTGCCCCGCCTTGATGCCGAGCTTCTTGGCGAGGGGCGTGGCGGAGTAGCCGCCCGCCGGTCCGGTTCCTGACATACGGCTCCTCCGCGCACTGGTCCAGCCCCGTCCACCCCATGGTGACGGCCGGGGCGGAGGATGTCCGTGCGGACACGGCGTCACGGACCAGGCGTCCCCGAACCGGTTACCGCACCACCCGCGCGAGCAGCGTGGCGAGATCCGCGAGGAACTGGAGCCAGGGCCGGGCCTGCTCGGCCCGGCGCCCGAACCGTCTGCGCCAGCCGCCGGACCGGCGGTCCTCCCGGCGCTGGATCGTCCTGTCCCGCACGCGTCGTAAGGACACGGCACGGCTTGTTCCGATGCGCTTGCGTCGCCTCATGCCGGGACGTTAGCCGGGTCCCGATCGGCGGCGCAGGGCAGCGGACCGCCAAAGCGGGCGGGCGGTTATTGGCGGTAACGCGTAAACAGCGGCAGGCGTCTGGCCCGCCCCTCCTGGCCACGACATCGGATGACCTACCCGCTCCGGGGCAGGCCCTCGACGCGGTCCTCCACCAAGGCCGAGTACTGCGTGGACATCTTGTCGACGTAGGTGTGGAGGTTGAACTGACGCTCCACATGCCTGCGCCCCTGCTGCCCCAGCCGGCTGGAGAGCTCCGGGTCGAGGATCAGGCTCCGCACCCGCTCACCCAGCTGATCGAGATCCCCGGGCGTCACGACGTACCCCGTCCCGCCGTGGATGACGGCCTCCGGCAGACCACCCGTCGCGGTGACGACGACGGGCCGTCCGGCGGACATCGCCTCCAGCGGGGCCAGCCCGAGCGGCTCGGGGTAGTCGGACGGGTACACGACCACGTGGGACTGTGCGTAGAGCCGTGGCATGAGCTCCTTGGGGGTAGGCACCAGATCCACATGGGAACGCAGGTTCAGATCGTCGATCAGCCGGTTGAGCCGCAGCAGGAAGCCCTGCTGTTCCTCGTGCCAGTCCACGACCTCGTGCGGGCTGGTCAGCACGAGGCGGACGGACAGGCCCGTCTGCCGGAGGCGGCCCACCATGCGGACGGCCAGCTCCGCGCCCTTGTCCGGAATGAGACGAGCGGGCAGCAGCACGGTGCTGGAGCCGCTGTCGCGGGCCGGCGGCAGATCGCGGAAGCGGCTGGTGGCGATCCCCAGATAGGTGCGCCGGGCGCGGATGCCCAGATGCGTACGGCAGGCGAACGCGAGGTAGTCCGACACCACGTAGTGGCCGTCCCACGACCGGCAGAACTGAGCGGTCCAGGGATCCTCGGGCCAGATGCTGTGGTACGTGTGCAGCAACGGCGTGCCGGTACGCTCCCGCAGCCGGCTCAGCGCCAGAGCCGGTACGGGCGAGAAGTGGTGCAGGTTGTGTCCGTGCACGAGCTGTATGCCACGGCTGTCCACGGTCCGCGTGAGCCAGTCCAGCAGTTCCGCGGCCTGACGCTGTTCGAGCGGCGTCAACCGCTTCCGTCCCCGGTCCCGGGCGGTGCGGTGGTACTCGGCCAGCCGCAGCAGGGGGTGGGTGAGGATGTCGACCTGGTCGACCGCCTGGGGCCGGGGCTCGCCGGTGAGCAGGGTCACCCGGTAGCCCCTGCGCGCCAACAGGGCGGCGTAGTCGGCCAGATGTGACTCGACGCCTCCGACCGTAGGCGGAAAGGCCCAGTGCACGAGGGCTATGGAGCACCGCGCTTCTGTTGGCCCACCGCCTGTCACGTATCTCCCTCTCGTCGGGGACCGTTCTGCGTCAGGTCGTGCGGAACCCGGATACGTCGATACGCCACTCCCCGTCGTCGACACCCAGCACTTCCGTGCCGCCGTGGAGGTCCACACTCACGTCGACCGAGCGTTCGCCGAGCCTCAATCCCCGAACAGCGTAGGGGGAATTCAGTGCCATGAGTGAGGGCGCGATCGGCCGTAGCGTCAGTCGTCGGCCGGGAACGTCGGCGTCCACCCGAAGCATCGCGGAACAGAGCAGTGCCGCGGACGCCGCCGCCCAGGCCTGCGGCCGGCAGGAGGGGGGATACGGCGCCGGCTGCCCGAACCGGGACGACGGGTAGGCCGCGTAGAGCTCGGGCAGCCGGTAGTCGAAGTGTTCGGCCGCGTCGAGCATGCCGCCCAGCAGCGTCGCGGCCTCCTCGACGAAACCCGTAGTGGCGAGCCCGTGCACGGCGATGGCGGAGTCGTGCGCCCAGACCGATCCGCCGTGGTAGCTGAACGGATTGAATCCGGCCAGCTGCGCGGAACGGGTGCGGATTCCCCAGGGCGTCCGCAGTTCGTCCGACATGAGCGCCTCGGCCACCCACCGGTGTTCCTTGTCGTCCTGGAGAATGCCGGAGTTCAGCAGGTGCCCCATGTTGGAGGCCGGGCCGGTGACGGGCTGCCCGCTCCCGTCGACGGCGATGGCCGGATAACGTCGGCCGTCCGGACCGTCGACCCAGAAGAACCGGTGGAAGGCGGCGCGCAGCCGCCCCGCCCGTTCCCGCCACCGTTCGGCCTCCTTCTCCTCTCCCGCGAGCGCGGTGAGGAGTTCGGCGTATCCCATGGCGGCCTGATACGCGTATCCCTGCACCTCGCACAGGGCGATGGGCGGGTCGACACGCCGTCCCTCCGCGTCACGGATCGCGTCGGGCGAGTCCTTCCAGCCCTGGTGGAGCAGCCCGTCCGCCCGGCCTTTGCCGTAGCTGATCAGGTCATCGGCGCCCATCGCCTGCTCGACCCAGCCCATCGCGGCCCGGGCATACGGCAGCAACGACCTGACGTCCTCCTCGGCGAGGCCCCATTTCCATGCCTCGTGCAGGAGCACGACGAACAGCGGAGTCGCGTCCACCGAGGCGTAGTAGCGGGCGGGCAGCACCATGCCGTCCCCGTGGCGCGTCTCCGCGGGCCGCAACTCGTGCAGGATCCTGCCCGGAGCCTCGTCCGTGAACGAATCGTGGCGTGTGCCCTGGCGCCTGGCCAGGGCCCAGAGCGTGCCGCGGGCCAGCCCGGTCCCGAACGGGAGCATCATGCGGGCCGCCCAGATGCTGTCCCGGCCGAACAGGCCCAGGAACCAGGGGCATCCGGCGGCCACGAACTGATCCTCGCGTTCTTCGGCGGAGCTGTTCCGATCGGCGAGCCGCAACGCCTCCAGATCGGCCAGAGCCCGCTCCAGCAGCGCGGCCATGCGCTCGTGCCCGTGCACCTCCGCCCGCTGCCAGGGGGTGTCCTGCCGTGGCGGCACCGGATAGCCCGCCACGGTCGTGGTCTTGCCCTGCACCAGCAGGTGTACGGACCATTCCTCGTCCGGCCGCAGCAGCAGCTCCCAGCGGAACTCCACCTGCCCGGGCCGGCCTTCCACCTGCGTGATCCGCGGCAGCGGCCCGCCCTCGGCCGGCCGTACGGGCTCGATCCGCAGCACGACCTCGCTGTTGTCGTGCGGGCTGTGCCACCGCACCGCCGGGACGACACCCTCCACCTGCTCGCAGGGAACGTCGTCGACCGGCAGGCCCGCCTTGATCGTGGCGACGTCGGCGAGATCGGTGGCGGCCACCACCGAGACGGTGCACCGGGCCGTCCGGCCGCTGACGTTCTGCACCACGACGACATCGCCCGGCTCGCCCTGGTGCGGACGCCGTACGGCGCGCTCCCGCGCGACCAGCAGCCAGGGAGCCGACGTCGGGTCCTCCGAGGACCGGCACACCGCCCTGAACAGCGCTTCCCGGGAGCCCTCCGGACGGTGGGCGACGTGTTCCGGCTCCTGGCCGTCGACGAGCAGCCTGAGCGTGTGCAGCAGCCTTCGGTCCTGGTCGTAGAAGCCGTCGACCCCGGTTCCCCGCAGCTGTCCGTCCTCGGACGACATCGCGAACGACGGCGCGGACAGGCAGATGACCGTATCGTCCAGAAACGGCTGACGGCCCGTCTGAGGGGAGGCGGAGTCGTTCACTGAAGTACCTTTCCAAAGCGCCGCGAGGCCCACTGCGACCATGCCGGTCCGGCCCGTCGGGCAGTCGTCGCATCCTCGCAAGCGGCGAGGGCGGTCGTCGGAGAACACACCCGAGGCAGCCGCTTGATGGGGAGTCACGATAACGGCTGGCCGCCGCCGCAGCCATCATGCGAGGTCGGGCGAGCCACCGGTGGGTGAGTTGTGCAACGGGGGCGCCAAAAGCGCTTCTTCGCCCCATAATTGGTGCCTCACATGGGGGAACGGTGTCGGGCGGGGGGATCCCATGCGCCGTAACAGTCGGGGCAGGCGACGTCTGGACCAGGTGCTGGCCGTCATAGGCGCGGCCGTGGCCGCGGGCGCCCTCGCCGGGGTCAAGTTCGTCGGCGGATGGGCGCAGTTCCTGGTGATCTGCCTGCTGGCCGCGGGCACCGGTCTCGGCGCCTACTCGGGGAACTCCTTACGGGCGCGTGCCGCGGGTACTCCGCCACAGGTGCTGATCAGCCATCCGCACGGCGACGAACCCTGGGCGCACTGGCTGGCCTGGCGGCTGAGGCGGATCGGGTATCTCACCTCCACCCGGCCGTGGGCGCCGGCGGAGCAGCTGGTGCCGCCTCCCCCGGAGGTCGCTCCCGATCACGAACTCATCATGGTGTCGCGGGCGTTGGACGACACGCCTCACCCGACCGAGCACACGCGTGTGGCCCGCGCTCGCGGCAAGTCCGTACTCGCCCTGGTGACCACGCACCACGATCCCCCGTTGACGCGCTGGGCCGGTTGTGAGGTGTTGACGCTGGCCGGCCGTACGGCCGATGACGCGGCGGCCACCATCGACGCGCGGCTGCACCAGGCCGGCGCGGTCCCCCTGCCGGAGTACACGGCCTCCCACGTGGTCGGCGAGGTCGAACCGCGCTATCCGGCCCTCGGCCCCCTGGTCACCAACTTCGACAGACGGGCGGTGTCGCACTTCGCGGCCCGGCGCGAGGAACTCGCCCTGCTGCGCGCCGTCCTCGGCACGGTGAACGTCTCGGGCGGCGGGCGCACCTGCGCGATCCACGGCCTCAGCGGAATCGGCAAGACACGGCTGGCCCTGGAGTACGCCCGCCGGTACGAGGACCTGTTCGACGTCATCTGGCGGGTCGAGGCCGCCCATGCCCCCACCGCCCGCGCGAGTCTCCTCGCCCTGGCGCACCGGCTCCAGGACCTGCGCGACCAGCAGACGGGTACGCGGGCGCAGCACGAGGACCGCGATCCCGAACAGACGCTCCAGCACCTGCTGTCCAACGAGTTACCCAGGATCAGGGCGCTGTTGATCTACGACGGGGCGGAGGACGACTCCACCATCCGGCCGTTGCTGCCCGACACCGGAAACGGCGGCCAGGTCCTGATCACCTCCGTCAACCCGGTGTGGCAGCGCAGTGCTCCGCACCACCGCATCGCCCTGGAAGCGTTCACCGCGCAGGAGGCCGTGTCCTTCCTCCGCAACGAGAGCGGGATCGACGACGAAGCCGGACTGGCGAAGATCGTCGACCGGCTGGGACGGCTGCCCCTGGCCCTGGAACCCGCGGCTGCCTCCCTGCGCGACGAGCCCGACATAGACGCCTACCTCCAGGCCCTGGACCTGCCCTCGCAGGTCGATCAGTCCGCCCGTGCGGAGACGAGCCCGAGCGGTGCCCCGGCCTGGATCCACTCCTTCAACCAGGCCGAGACGAAGGACGCGCTGGCGGGGCTGCTGCTGCGTCTGTGCGCCTTCCTCGCGCCGCAGGGCATACCCAGCTACTTCTTCGAAGCCGACAGACAGCGCACCGACCTCCTGCCGAGACCGCTCGCCGAGGGGGTGAAACAGCCGTCGCGCGACCGCCGTATCAAGGACACGGCCAGGAACTCCTCGCTGCTCACGGGTGAGGCGAAGCTGGTGATGCACACCCAGGTGCAGGCCGTGATCCGCGAGGAGATGCCGGACGCGGAACAGACCTTCCACGCGGCCGCCGCGGCGTGCCTGGTCAACGGCTGGTTCCCGGAGGACCCGGAGCAGGAGAGCACCTGGCCCCAGTGCGTCGAACTGCTGCCGCACGCCCGGGTGGTGCTCGACCACTGCGGAAGGCTGGGGGTCGTCGACGAGAACACCTCGACCCTGCTGCAGAGCATGGGCGAGTACTTCCGGGTGCAGGGCGACCGCACCGAGGCGGAGCGGCTCCTGATGGACGCCCTCCGCCAGCGGGAGAATCTCTGGGGCCGCCAGAACTCGCTCGTCGCCAACACCCTGGTGTCCCTCAGCCGGCTCAAGGTGCTGAGTGCCGAGCTGCCCGAGGCGCGCAGTTTCGCCGAGGACGCGCTCAAGATACGGCTGCGCCTCGACGGCGACCGCGACCCGCGCACGCTGGAGAGCCGTATGCAACTGGGGCGGGTCCTGCGCGAACTCGGTGACTTCGACGGGGCGTCCGAGGCCGCGGACCAGACGCTGCTGCGCCTGCGGAGACTGTCCGAGACCGACCCGGTGAAGATCGCCGACGGCCTGTGCGACCTCGGCCTCGTCCGCTGGCGGCAGGGGCGGCTCGGTGAGGCACTGAACCTGCACCGGGAGGCACTGCAGCTGCTGGAGCGGGCACCGGGAGACGGCGAGCCCGCGCGACGCAACCGCACGGCGTTCGTCCACCAGGCGCTCGGGCTCGCCCTGTTGGACTCCGAGGACCTGGAGGGTGCCGAGCAGCACCTCAGGAGCGCGCTGGAGGTCCTGGAGTGCGCCGGGTACGCGGTGAGCCATCCGATCGTGCTCTCCTCGTCCGTGCACCTGGGCGAGACGCTCAGGCGGCGGGCGGCGCGCTACCGGGGACGGGACGACCGGCGCTCCCCCGCGCGTGAGCGTTCCTCGCCGGGGGAACGGGAAGCCGAGCGTCTCCTCGCCGAGGCGAAACGGATCTTCGACCAGGTGCTGTCCGCTCCCCACATGGACGGGGACCGGGACCATCCCGACCGGGCCTGCGCCCTGGTCCGCTACTCGCATCTCCTCCACGACCAGGGCAACAGCGAGGCGGCGTTGACGGAGGTCAAGAACGCCATCCGGATCTACACCGAGAAGTACGGCTCCCAGCACCCCTACGTGGCCGAGGCCCGCCACCGCCGGGCCCTGATCCGCAAGGGCAGCGGGGACCAGCCGCTCCGCTGGCGCGAGGACCTGACCACGGCACGGGACATCTACCTGCGGGTGCATCCCACGGACCACCCGCTCATCCAGCAGATCGAGGAGGAACTGCGGGACGCTCCCGCCCCGGCCCCGGGCGAGACGGCGGACGAACGTCATCCTTGAGCGCCGGGGCGACGACACGACTCTGGGACGGAAGCAACCCGTCACGGGCACGGGGACGTACGACCTCGCGGTGCCGAAGAAGGACGGGGTACTGGTGCGGCATGTGTTCGACGGCGGGGCGGAGCGGGGCCGCCGACCGAGTTGAGCGGGTCGCCCGAGCCCGGCGTACCGCTCGAACGTAGGCGCCGGCCGGACTCCCCGCCCGCCGGCCCTTGCCCGCCGAGACCTTGACCGCCCCGCCAACGCGATGTCCTGGGCGGGGGTGCGGTGCCGGTTACGGGACAGCGGCGACGACGACGTACTGCCGCTTCTGCTGCCGAAGTTGACGGCCGAACTCGCTGCGGACGAGCACCGGATCGCAGCAGTACTGCATCCCCATATTTGGCATGACCATGGCCCTGGTGCCCTCGCAGGGCTGGCCGCCGATTCGCCGGTAGCCGACTTCGTACGGAAGGCACCACGACTGGACCCGTACGCGCCGTTGCGACCGCAGTTGGATGCTCTGCCGGCCACGCACCGACCCATGAGCGGCTCTGCCGAGTTCACGACCTCTGCCCCGGGTGAGGCAGCCGCCCGTCTGCGCCGCATCTTCTACGACGTCATGGGGATACCCGAGCCCACGGCGCCGGCGCTGCTCGACCCACTCCCACTGCCCTCGTACGACCCGCCGGTGCACACTTCGCCGCTGCGGGTGCTGACAGGTGTGCGGGGTGCGACCCCGACGGGCGCCGCTCGTCCGGTGGACGTGTGAAGGAGCGGGCGTAAGCGTCCCTGCCGGATTCGCCGGCAGGGACTATGGCATTCACTGTGCCTTCTCACTGGGCCTTCTCACTGGGCCTTCTCACTGTGACGGCCCTCGATGAGGGCGCGAGCGGCCGTGGCGTCGGCGAGGGGCACCAGGATGGTGGTGACCTGCCGCAGAACGCCCATGCGGAAAGGGACTTCGACGGGTTCGTCGAGGTGGAGCGCGAGGGCGCTCGATGCCCGGCCCGGCACCCGGAAACCGTCCTCGGCCGAGAGGCCGTCAGGGCGACCCGCGGCATGTACCTGATCGATGACCGTGAGGGGGATCCGCGCGCTGTGGTGCAGGCCCCACCGCAGGACGACGTCCTCGGGGCCCAAGGTGTGCGGCCGCACCCTGCCCGCCGTGGCGAAGGCGGCGGCCACGGCGGCCGCATACAGCAGCACGAGGGTCCCGACGACGGTGAGCGGACTCACCCCCGCCAGGGCGGGCAGCGTGACCGCGCCCGCCACGAGCAGGAGGGCCAGGACACCCGACCGCCGGTCGACGCCGGTCCGCCCCAGGGCCTTGTCGCCGGGCCGGGCCTGGCTGCGGAAGGTGACGACCAGCGCGATGATCCCCCACACGGACAGCTCGTGGCGCACCATCTCCGCGATGGGAGGGGGCAGGAGGGAGGAGAACGCCTCGCTGAGGGCCGCCCGCCGTCCTCGTCCGGCACGGCGGAGCCTGCGGTACTGGCTGACGAACGCCGCGCCGAACAGCAGCCCCAGCACCGACAGGGTGCCTTCGGTCACGACCAGGATGCCTGCGGCGACGCGCCAGTCCAGCAGCCCCGTGGTCACCAGCAGGATCTCGATCAGCAGTACGAGGAGTCCGGCCCACCGCAGTCGGCGCAGCCACGTCGGCACCTGGCTCGGCGCCTTGGCCGGGGGTTCTACGGCGTCCTCCCTAGCTGTCCTTCCCTCCAGGGCCTCGCGAACCGAGGCCACGGCGCTGCTCGGATCCGCCGCGTGGATGCGGATCTCCCGCACCTCGCCGACGGTCCGGCCCGCTTCGACCCGGGCGGGCTCACGGAGTTCCAGCACCAGGTTGGTGGTGGACATGACCGGGACCGAGAGGACGCCTTCGTTGACGACCGCTGTCCGCTGCTGGTCGGACAGGGCACGCCGCACCGTCACGTCACGGATGAGGCTCAACGGCACCCGGGCGTGGAAGGAGGCGCCGTAGGACACCGTCAGCGTCTCGCCCGCCACTCGGTGCGGATACGCGCTGAGTGCCACGGCGAACCCCGTCATCAGGTATCCCACCGTCAGCCCGGCGAGGAGGGCCACCAAGCGGGCCCACGGCGCGGACAACAGCAGGTCGACCAGGACGATCTCCAGGACGGAGAGAAAGACGATCACACCCACGCCGACGGCGGCGCCATCTTGGCTGGGAATGACTGCTCCGCCCGTGCGCTTACCGAGTGCTTTCCACGGCGCGAGCGCTGCGGCGCCTAAGCTCACTCCTCCGCCGGTGATCAGTTTCGCGTCGCTCATGCTGCGTCCTCCGTTCAAGCCCTGCCGCCTCCCGGCACACCGCGAGGACCTCCAACAGGTTGGGAAGGGCGCCTCGGCCGGCAAAGAGCCCGGGGCACCGGGGTTGTCGTCTTCTCACAAACGGCGAGGGTTGGCTCCGGGGCGGCAGCGGCTGTGCGCCATGAGGTGGCCACCGCCGTCCCCAGGCTGTGACCCGGTTCGGCATCGAGCATGGCTACCGCCCTTCTCCGACTTTCTCCGACTTTCTCCGAAAGAACGACGCGGGTCAGAGGGAGTGGAGCTGTGCGAGTGTCTGCTCGAGCTCGTCCCTCAGCGCGCGTCCGGCGGCCTCGGCGTCTCCCTGCACAACGGCGTTCACCAGTACGGCGTGTCCCTCGTCGCCATGGTTCGGATTGTCGGAGCGGAGGCCGAGCAGTTCGACCAGATCCAGCAGCCGTCGTTGCAGCACGGGTACGAACTCGGTGAACAAGCCGGTGAGCACCGGGTTGTGTGCCGAGGCGACCACGGCCTCGTGCAGGGCGATGTCGGCCTCGACGAACTCGGCGTTGCCGGCGTTCGCGGCGGCACGGCGCCCGGCCAGGGCCTCATGGAGGGCGACGATGTCCTCTTCGGTTCGGCGCTGCGCGGCCAACCGCGCTGCTTCCACCTCGACGAGCATCCGGACTTCGTAGACATCGGTGATGACCGCCTGGCGGAGCCGGGTGGACCAGTCCTCCTTGGGCTTGGTCGCGATGACGAAGACTCCGGATCCCTGGCGCGCCTGCACCAGCCCGGCGCCGGCCAGTGCGCGGAGGGCCTCACGGACGGTAGAGCGCCCCACGCCGAGGGTCTTGGCGAGGGCGGTCTCGCCGGGGAGCTTCGCTCCCACGGCCCACTCACCGCCGGTGATCTGCTCGCGCAGGTGTTCAGTGGCCTGCTCGACCAAGGGGGACGGCCGCAAGGCACCTAGTGGCATGTGCGGTTCACCTTCCTACACCACACCTCTCAGGTTGTCTGAGGAGCTGAGTTGTCGTTACCGTACCCCCATGCTGCTGCACGAGCTCCTTCTCCTCGGCTGCCGCTGCGGGGCCTGACATGACCGGCACCCCGCAGCGGGGTGCCGGGCTGCGCCGGTCATTCGGATGGCCGACTGAAAGAAGTTCCGCACGATGGCTTCCTCCTTCCAGAACACGATGTTCCCCACCCTGCGCACCCCCTCCGGTGATGTCCCGGTGGATGCCCCGCGTTGGAACCCCCAGCGTCCGAGCGCGATGCCGCATCACCGCTACCAGCCCGCACACCAGCGAGTCGCCCTGCCACTGACCGACCGGACCTGGCCCTCGCGCCGGATCGAGCAGGCCCCGCTGTGGGTGCCGGTCGACCTGCGCGACGGCAACCAGGCGCTGGCCGAGCCGATGGACACCGAGCGCAAGCGCCGGATGTTCGACCTCCTGGTCACCATGGGTTTCAAGGAGATCGAGGTAGGTTACCCCTCCGCCAGCCAGACCGATTTCGACTTCGTACGGCACCTGGCCAGCAGCGGCGCCGTTCCCGACGACGTGACCGTCTCCGTTTTCACCGCGGCCCGACGGGACCTGATCGACCGGACCATTGCCTCCGTCGAAGGGCTCCCCCGCACCCTCGTGCACCTCTACACCGCGACCGCGCCCACATGGCGGGACGTCGTCCTGGGCCGCTCCCGCGCCGAAGTTCACGAACTCATCCGGGACGCCGCGACCTACCTGCTGCGTTGTGCCGAAGAACGGCCACGTGCCGACATCCGGTTCGAGTTCTCGCCGGAGGTCTTCAACCTCACGGAGCCGGACTTCGTCCTGGAGGTGTGCAACAGCCTGACCGAGCTGTGGGAGGCGAGCCCGGACCGGCCGGTGGTCCACAACCTGCCGGCGACGGTGGAGATCGCCACCCCCAATGTGTACGCGGATCAGATCGAGTACATGGACCGCCACTTGGCGCGCCGTGAGTCCGTGATCCTGTCGGTCCATCCGCACAACGACCGCGGCACCGGCGTCGCCTGTGCCGAACTCGCCGTCCTGGCAGGGGCGCAGCGCGTGGAGGGCTGTCTGTTCGGCAACGGCGAGCGCACCGGGAACGTCGACCTGGTGACCCTGGCCCTGAACCTGTACGCGCAGGGCGTAAACCCGATGATCGACTTCTCCGACATCGACGCGGTGCGCGAGGTGGTGGAGCACTGCAACCGGCTGCCCGTCCACCCGCGCCACCCCTACGGCGGCGACCTCGTGCACACGGCCTTCTCCGGCACCCACCAGGACGCCATCGCCAAGGGCATGGCCCACCACGCCCAGCACGCCGCCGAGCAGGGCGTCCCCGCCGAAGAGGCCCCGTGGGCGGTGCCGTATCTGCCCATCGACCCGGGCGACATCGGCCGCACGTACGAGGAAGTCATCCGCATCAACTCCCAGTCCGGCAAGGGAGGCATCGCGCACCTCCTCCACACCCACCACGGCCTGGATCTGCCCCGGGCGATGCGCCCGGACTTCTCCCAAGCGGTGCAGCACCTCACCGACGCCACCGGCTCGGAGCTCTCGCCCAAGGAACTGTGGGAACTCTTCCGAACCACCTACGTCACCCCTGCCCTGGACGGCCCGGTCACCCTGGCCGCCTGGAACACCACTGAGCCCGTACCCGGCGAGCACCGGTTCACCTGCACGCTGCACGCCGACGGGCAGGAACACTCCTGCCGGGGCACCGGCAACGGACCGCTGTCCGCCCTCGCCGATGCCCTCCGTACCGTCGGCATCACCGTCGACATCCTCAGCTACACCGAGCACGCCACCGCCACAGGACCAGGCAGTCCCGCAATCGCTTACGCCGAGTGCCGCGTGGACGACGTCACTTGCTGGGGTGCGGGCTGGGACACCTCGGTCCTGACCGCATCGGTCCACTCCGTCATGGCTGCCGTCAACCGTTCCGGACGGGCCTCCTCGTGAACGCAAACCCGGTACTCCGCGTGGAAGACGTGGACGTCGTCCGCGACGGCGATCGGATTCTGCGCGACGTGTCACTGACCGTACGAGCCGGCGAGCACTGGGCGTTGCTCGGCGCCAACGGGGCGGGCAAGAGCACCCTGCTCAGTCTTCTCGGCGCGCTCGCGCACCCCACCCGCGGCACTGTCGAGGTGCTGGGCCACCAGCTGGGACGGGTCGACATGCGCCAACTGCGCTCCTACGTCGGCCACGTCAACCCACGGCACGATCTGCGCTCCCCCCTCAAGGTCCAGGACGTCGTCCTGACCGGGCTGACCAACACCATCGAGCGTGTTCCGCGCTGGAACCCGACACCCGAACAGTTCGCGAGGGCGGACCGTCTCATCGAACTGCTCGGCCTCAGCGATCGCCACGGGGCGCGGTGGCCGACCCTGTCCCAGGGGGAACGGGGCCGTGCACTCATCGCCCGGGCCCTCATGCCCAGTCCGAAACTCCTGCTGCTCGACGAACCCGCGACCGGTCTGGACGTCGCAGGCCGCGAACAGCTCATCGAACGGATCGACACACTGCAGCACACCTACACAGATCTCGCGTCAGTCCTGGTCACCCACCACCTGGAGGAGCTCCCTCCAGGGACGACCCACGTGATGCTGCTGCGTGACGGGCGCTGTCTGGCCTCGGGCCCCGCCGACGAGGTCCTGACCAGCGACCAGATCAGCAAGTGCTTCGACCACCCCATCCGCCTCACCCGCGTCGACGGACGCTGGAGCGTGAGGGCCAACCGTCCGGTTGGAGCACAAGCCGGCTGAGGTGTCGTCGCGGTGGTACGCGCCCACCGGCGTGCACCACCGCGACCAAGGGGAAGGTGGCGCGCTGTCGGGCGGCGTCCGGGGCCACTCAGAAACGCACCAAACAAGAAACCCCAGGTCAAAGGCCCGACCTGGGTTCACCATGGAGCCGCCTTCGGGATTCGAACCCGAGACCTACGCATTACGAGACCATGAGTGATCGGGTTGTGTAGTGCCTGGTCGTGCTGCTGAGTGACGTTCCGCCTGATCACAGCATGTGCAGCAGGTTGACCCGTGCCACCCGATGCCGCACCGTCCAAAAGCGTCCGGCCACCGGCTGGCCACCGGCAAGGCCACCACTGGTGACAGGAAGCAGGGTCACTGAGATTGTCGGCCTCTCACAATCCCTTCGTACGCGTGCCAGGTCTCCCTCGGGTCGCTCCAGAGATGGCTCCTTCCAGCGTGGCCGGTGCAGACCTCGCCGGTTGGCTGTTCCCCAGAGCGTCCCTCGGGTCCGTTCTGACGGAGGGAGCCGCCCGCGGCATACCGACGACACGGCCCTGGTCATCGTGCGGCTGCGAGTCCTACCGTCGGTTGATGCCGGGCAGGTAGACGCCGTAGGAATCCAGCATCCTGACGGTCCGTGCGCGCGTCCGCTCCTTCATGTACGGCCAGGAGTCCTCGATCAGTGTCCCAGGGTTCAGGAGCTGTTCGAGTACCTCGAAGTAGACAGCGCCTCCCACGTGTTCCGAGGAATGGTCCACAATCGACTCCACGAAGCCCCAGCATCGCTGGAGGAGTTCCGTGTCGGGGGCTGAGCTCTGCAACTGGGACATCAGCACCGGTTCCGTGAAGCACTCGGCCAGTAGTCTGTACAGGCCCACGATTGCGTCCTCAGTCAGTACTGCCTGCTCCGCCGGCAGACCGTACTTCTCGGCAATGAACCGCGCCGATTCAGGCACCGTGTGCAGCAGGAGGGCGGGGACGTCACGGACGGGGATTTCACTCATGTCTTTCCCGGTTCGGTGTCTGGTGGTTATGGCGTGCCGTACAGGCATGGGGGGCCTGCCACACGCAGTGCGCAACAGGCCCCCATGGTCAGCTCGGCGAACGGTCAGGCACAGTTGCCGCTCGACGGGTCGCAGACCGATGATCCTCCGCCCTGGTCGACGAATGGGTCGACTATGGCGTCATGGGCTCCGACCGGGTCGATGATGTCCTTGAACATCTCCCAGGCGCCTCCGCCCACGCCGTACTCATGGGCGTAGGAGGGAGCCTGGGCCGCGTACAGGACGCCACCGGCGACGCCCAGGGTGCGGGAGAAGCCGCGCAGGCGGGTGGGCTGGCCGACGGGGGCGGGCCCCTTGAATTTCGTGGGCGGCGTGAAGTCCTGACCCGTGAGGTCCTTGACGGCGGGCGTCTTCATTACAGCGTCGAAGTTCGTCTTGATGGCGGATTTCATGCTCGCGTCGGCGTCCATCCTCTTCTTGATGTTGCCCGTGACGTCGCGCGAGTTCAGCGCGTCCCACAGCTCCCGGGCCTCGGCCTTGGCGACCGCCAGATCCTTGTCCGACAGGAGCCACTTCTTGGTGTTCTTCCCCGTCTCCCTTGCCTTACGGTCGTTGTCCAGGACGTCCGAGAGGGACTGCATCGTCTCCCAACCCTTTTGAACGTGCAGTTGTGTCTTGCCCTCAAGGCTCTTACCGGTGTTGAACTCGTGGATGATCGCCGTCGACATCTTTCCGTTGCCGAAGACTTCTTTCGCACGTGCCTTGGGGTAGATCTGTTGAAGCGCCCCGCGCAGCTTTCCGTTGCTCACCGACGGAGCTCCCACCCGCCGCTGCATGAATCCCGGGTTTTTGTTGGGAACTCTGTTGAAAAGCTTGGCGACGGCCTTCTGCAGCGCCTTGACGAGGCTGAGGAAGCCGAAGAACTTGCCGTCCGGGTCGGCGTACACCAGCGGGTTGTTGTTGCCGTAGGTGTACCCGTTCATCTGCTGCGGGTCGGACAGGTTCATCACCGGGTCGACGGAGAGGAACCGGCCGGTCTGCGGGTCGTACTCACGGGCGCCCAGGTGGGTGAGCCCGGTGTCCTTGGCGTCGTCGATGCCGCCGACGAAGCCTCTCGTGCTCGGCCAGGCGGCCGGAGCCGTGCCTCGGGCACCGCCGAACGGGAGGACCCTGCGCTGGGTGAGGGCCAGGTCCGCCGCGGCGACGGCCAGCAGGCCGGTGCCGTGGTGGTCGGCGAGGGTGAAGGTGAAGGTGCCGTCGTCGGCACGGACAGCCTGGTGGCCGCTGCCGAGGTCGATGTAGCGCGTCGCCTTGGCCTTGGCCGCGCCCTTGTCCAGGGTGACGTCCGTGTGGCCGAGGTGCAGGGTGGTGCGGGCACCGGTGCGGGAGATCAGCCGATTGCCATTGGCGTCGTACAGGTACTCGGTGACGTTGTCCGGCTTGCCCTCGACGGGCTCGGTGACCTTGGCGAGGAGTCCCTCGGCGTCCCAGTCCAGGTGCTGCTTGCCACGGTCGGTGGTGTTGCCGGTCAGGTCGTACTTGTAGTCCGTCCTGCTCGTCCCGGCCGGCCCCTGGGTGGTCACCGAGGTCAGCGTGTGGGCCTTGGGCGTACCGGGGGCCGGGTACTCGTACGTGCGCTTGACGTCCTTGGCGGTGTCGCCTGCGGTGTGGTGCTGGGTGTCGGTCAGCCGGTTGCCGGCCTTGTCATAGGTGTACGACTGCCAGTACGGGGCCGGGCCGCCGAGCTTGGCGCCGGATGGGGCAGCAGCACAGGTCTGGTCGCCCTGCGTCCACGCCTCGGTCAGTCGGCGCAGGTAGTCGTAGGTGAAGCACTGGTTGTCGCTGCCGGTGCGAGAAACGTCGTTCAGGGAGAGGACGTTGCCAGCCTGGTCGTAGCGGAAGGTGACGTACTGGTCGACTCCGGGCTGTTCCTCACGGTCGACGCGGGAGGTCGCCAGGCGCTGGGTGCCGTACTCGTAGGTGTTGGTGACCTGCGTCTTCTTGCCGCCGCTGGTCAAGCCGAAGCCGTACACCAGCGGTTTGCCGGTCTGGCTGTAGGTGGCCGAGGAGGTCATGCCCTGGCCGAACACCGAGATCGGCCGCAGGGTCTGGTCCTCGTAGGTGTAGCTGACCGAGCCGCCCGGCAGGGAGCCGGCTGCGGAGTAGCTGAGCGAGGCGACCAGGCCGGAGGGCTTGTAGGCGGTGCCGGACTGGTAGGTGCCGGCCAGCGCGCCCTCGTCCGCCGGGATCACGGTCGCCGTCTTGGTGGCCCGGTACAGCTTGTCGTACGCGGTGACCGAGGTCGTGTACGCGGCGTCCCCGACATAACGCGTGGAGCCGGCGAGCTGGCCCTTGGCTCCGGCAACGGTGTCGTAGGTCCACTTGACCCGCAGCCTGCCCGTGGCGGAGCCCTCGCGCAGCTCGGTCTTGCGGCCCAGGCCGTCGTAGCTGTTGAAGAGGCTGGTGCCGCCGGCGTCGGTGCTCGAGATCACCTGGTTGCGGTCGTCGTACTTGGTGTCGGTGCGCCCCTTGTCGGGGTCGGTGATGGAGAGCTGGTTGCCGCGCTGGTCGTAGGTGTGGCTCCAGCTGTTGCCGGCCGGGTCGGTGACTTTCAGCAGTTCGCCCGACGGAGTGTGGTCGTAGGTGGTCGTGTCGTAGGCCGACTCGGGTGCCCGGTCGTGGTGCTGGCGCAGTTCGGTGACGTTGCCGCGGGCGTTGGTGAGGGTGGTGACGGTGGTGTCGCCGACCGGCGGGATCACCGTGGTGCGGTCACCGGCGTAGATCGTCTTGGTGGCGTTCAGAACGGTGCCGCCGTCGCCGTTCCCGGCGATCTGCTTCTCCTCGATCGCGCGCCCCAGACCGTCGTAGGCGGTGCGGGTCTGGGTCTCCACGGACAGCGCGTCGGCGGGCTTGAACAGCTCGGTGACGGGGCTGCCGGTGGTGTAGTACGGGGCGAACGTCTTGGCGATCAGGCCTCGTTCGTCGTAGAAGAGGTCGGAGATGATCCGCCCGCCGTCCGGGCCCGGGGCCTGCGACTGGCGCTCCCGCAGGAAGCCGTCGTAGAGCTTGTACGACGTGATCTGGCCGCCCTCGTTGTTGAGCAGCTTGGTGGCGACTGTGACCGGCTTGCCCTCGGTGACCGTGTAGGCGTACTCGTACGTCGGCACGCCGCTGGTGGCACGGTCGGCGAGCCAGACCTTGGTGGAGCGGCCGAGCGCGTCGTAGGCGTAGTTGGTGACGTTGCCGTTGGTGTCGGTCTGCTTCAGGAGCAGTCCGCGCAGCGGGTCGAGGTCCTTGACAACGGTTTGGGCCGTGGTGGGATCGGCCGGGTTCGCCGGCGGCGTGGTGGTCTTGGTCTGGGTAGGCAGTCCGGTGGTCGGGACGAAGGCCGTCGTGGTGGTACGGCCGTCGGTGCGCACGGTGCGCACGGGGGCGGCGTCGCCGGTGACGGTGACGTCGGCCGTCAGGTCGGTGACCGCCAGCTCGCGTCCGTAGTCGTCGTAGGTGGCGCCGGCCTCCACATAGGCCGCCTTGGTGCCGTTGTGGCTTTTCAGGGGTGCGGTGGCCGTCGCGTCCCCCTTGGTCGGCACCGCGCCATAGGCGCCGCCGTCGTAGGCGGTGCGGATGTCGTCGATGACGTCCTTGCTCCGGTCGACCGCAGCGTCACAGGCGTTGGCGACGGTCTCCACCCGGGACGGCAGGATCAGGATGTTCCGGTCGGTGTTGGTGGCGTACGTGGTGCGGGTGCACTGGTTGTCGGTCGCCGTGGCGGTGTCGCCGCGGTCGTCGACCTGGGTGACCCGGCCGGCGACGGTGTCGTGGGTGACGGAGCTGGAGGTGGTGCGCCACTTGGCGTCGGCGCCGTCGTCCAGGGAGGTCCACGCCTGGCTGTCGGAGACGCCGGTGAAGTCGGCGGTGACGGTGCCCCAGTCGCGGGTCTTCCTGGCCGTCTCGTGGTGCCAGGGGCGGTTGACGGTCTTGCCGATCACCTTGCCGTCAGGCCGGTCGAAGGTGACGGTCTTGTACTCGAGGCCCGCAGCCGACGCGTGGTCGACGATCGGGTCGCCCTCACCGGAGTCGAGGGAGACGGCCACGGACTTGGCACCGCCCGTTGTGTCCTTGCGGTCGCCGTCCATGCCACGAAGGAAGTAGTGATCCTCCTGCGACTTCATGGCGGCGGCGCCACCCTGGCCGCCGTTCTTGACCCGGACGTGGCCGTAGCCGCGCCACTGGGACCAGGTCTTGTACTTCTCCTTGGTGAGGCCATCGTCGTCGTCGAAGTGCCAGGCGGCGCCGTCGAGGTACTCGTAAGCGGTCACCTGGTCCGGGGCGCCGCCGGTGCGGTCGGTCGCGACGACGGAGCTGACGACGTACTTGTTGAACCACTCGAGGTCGGGGGCGTCGGTGCTGTCGCCGCCGATGTACTGCGGGAAGCAGCGAGTGGTGTTGTTCTGCGGGGTCGGCAGGGCGTCCCCGTCACAGGCGGGCGCCGAGTAGTTGGCGTCGATCTGGCCGCCGGACTCGTCGGCCACGGTGGACAGCCGCGCCTTGATGAAGGGGGCGTAGCCGTCGCCAATCCTGTCGAGCCGGTTGGCGAGCTGGGTGTAGGCGAAGGTGGTCTTCGGCAGGGTGATCGGCGTGGAACCGGTGTGGCCGGTGTGCTGCACGCTGTCGAGGAGCAGCTGATAGTCGGTGTCGGCCATCCCCCAGCGGTGTCCGAGCGCCCAGGAGTCGACCTTGCCGTAGGTGCCGTCGGACTTCAGGAGCTGGGTGGTGACCCCGGTCAGCCGCTTGCGCGTCCAGAAGGAGGGCGAAAGGCGGCCGTTGTCGCACTTGGCGTCGGCCTTGCAGTTGAGGTCCCACGGCGTGTCGTACCAGTAGGACGACTTGGTGTCGATGGTGTCCGCGGCGCAGGTGACGCCGTCCTGCGGCAGGCACCGCTCGGCATTGTCGAAGACGACCTGGGCCGACGGCTTGTCCGCGAACATCCGGGAGGAGCGCAGACCGTAGTCGATGCGCTCGAGGTAGCCGCCGCGGGTGTACGGGGTGTCGTCGTCGGCCTTGAGGTTGCGGCCGTAGGAGTTGGTCTCCTTGACATAGTGGTAGCCCATTGCGTTGCCGTGGGTGTCCACGACGTAGTCGAGGTTCCACCGCCAGGCCTGCTGGCACCAGGACGCGGCGAAGTCGGAGGCATGGCACGGCTCGCCTGTGTTGTTCCCGTAGACCGGCACGGTCCAGGTGGAGTCGGTGGTCTCCTTGCCGCTCGTCCAGCCGGGCAGACGGTGGTAGCCGAAGTAGTAGGCGGTGCCGTCGGGGGTGGTCAGCCGCCAGTACTCGCCGTCGTCGTCCCCGTTGCCGCGGGCGGTGTCGGCCAGCCGGACGATGCGGGTGCCGTCGTCCTGCTTGAGCCTGAACTCGTCCTTGCCGGCCGGGACGAGCTCGCCGCCCTTGCCGTTGAAGGAGATGTACGCGTTGTCGTAGGACCAGCACAGGTCGCCCGGCTTGTTGCCGTCGGCGTGCTTCTCGCCGTCCTCGGCGCAGGGCTTGTAGCGGCGCTCGATGAAGCCGGGCGACAGGTCGAAGCCGTCGCCCACCCAGGAGCCCTGGTTGTTGGTGCCCCCGGTGCGGCCGTCGATCGAGCCCGAGGAGTAGTCCAGGCCCACCTCGGGGGTGAGGTCGCCGGGCACGTCGGGCACCGGCATGTCGTACGACCAGGTGAAGTCACCAGTGTTGAGGTTGGTGGTCCAGGTCGCCGACGGGGAGAGGGAGGTGGCCTTGAAATCGCCCTTCTCGCCACCGGTCTCGGCGGCGGCCGCCAGGACGGTCAGCCCGCCCGAGCGCAGGCTCACCGCGTTCGCGGTGAGGGTCTGCCCGGCGGTGTCGTTGCGGGCGGCGACCGGGGCGGCCTTGCGGCACGCCTCCTTGGCGGGGGTCGTGAGGGCACAGGCGGGCAGCTGCACGAGGTGCAGGCGGGAAGCGTAACCGCCGCCGTAAGCCTCCGCGAAGTCCGCGTAGTCGACGGTGACGGCGACCTTGCCGGCGGCGGTCGACACAGTGTCGGCCCCGGTGACGCCGTTGGGGCGGTCCTTGGCCTCCAGGGTGAACAACAGGCCGTCGATCCCGGCGCGTTGGGCCTGGTCACGGCCTCGCACGCCGGCCTCGACCGTCCCCTGAGCGGCTTCCTGCGCCTTCTTCACCGGGGCGATCGCCAGAGGCAGCGCACCGGCCCGCTCCGCGGTGGGAACCTTCGTGGCGCGTTCGGGCAGCTCCACCGTGGCGGTGCCGACCTTGGGCCAGGCGCCCTTCGGCGACTTGCCCGGCGTCTTGGGGGTCTTGGTGAGGGTACGAGGCTTGGCCTTGAGACCGTTCGTACCGGAGACCGTCTTGTCGGCCTTGGGTACACCGGGCAGGGGGTGGCCGCCGGCGGCCACGGCGGGAGAGGCGGCGGCCTGGATCAGTCCGCCGAGCATCAGGGTCGACACGACCAGGGACACCGGCCGGTGCAGGGCTGTGGGAGAGAAACGTGGGGGTTTGCGTCTCATGCGTATGCCGTCCATCGCTGCGTGGCGCCGGTCCCGCGTACGGCGGGACGGCGGCGCCGCTGTTGAAAGGGCAGAGTGAGCTGGGGAGAACGGGCGGTGCGGGCGGGTCGTCCCGGCGCACCGCCCGTGGCGGGCGTCAGCTGCCGGCCGGAACCTGGGTGGGCACGTCGAACCAGGAACCGGCTAGTTCGCCCACCTGGCTGTCGTCGAGCGCTCCCTGGAAGAACCAGACGTCGTCGATCACGCCGGGGAAGTACTCGGCACCTGTCGTACCGACCTTCGTCCGCCCGACCTGGAGCGACTTGCCTGCCTTGGTGGTGAGCACGTTCTCGCCCCAGGCGATCAGGTCCTCGCAGGAGGCGTCGTCCGCCGTACCGTCAGCGTCCTCGCACGGGGCCTCTTGGAGGATGCCGTTGACGTACAGGCGGGCCTGCTTGGCGAAGCCGTCGTAGACCAGGGCCAGGTGGTTCCAGGCGGTCACGCCGCTGAACTCGGTGTTGGCCAGGCGTGCCGTCGTGCCGTCCGCGGCATCCTTGTTCGGCAGCGCGATCTCCCAGCTGCCCAGGCCCTCCGGATCCGTCGGGTCCGGGACGTAGCGCACCGCGAAAGGACTCTGGCTGGTTCCCTCCGCGCTGACCACCGACGCGTTCTGCGTGGGGATCGAGGCGGCCTGGGCCCAGGCGGTGACGGTGAAGCTGGCGCTCGTGTCGACGGGCACCGCCGGGACGGTGGCATAGCCGGCCTTGCCGTCCAGCTCCAGGCCGCCCTCCATGAACCCGGCCCCGATCTTCGCGCCGCCCTGCAGGGACAGGGCGGCCGCCCGGCCCGCGTCGTCCGGCGAGGCGATGCCGCTGACGCCGTCCAGCTTCCAGCGGGCGTTGAGCAGCGCGCGCTGCTTGAACAGCTGCTGCACCTCGTCGGCGGACACCGGCCGGTCGAAGAGGCGTACGTCGTCGATCTGGCCGGGGAAGAACGAGGTGGGCACGCCTTCGAACGCGCTGGCGCCGATCTGTACCGCGCCCCCGGCGTACCAGGTCGAGGTCGTGGCAGTGGTGCCGGCCAGGGTCCCGTTGACGTACAGCGAGAGCGTGTCGGCCACGGTGTCCTGCACGCCGACCAGATGCGTCCACTCACCGCCGTACGCGGTGGTGCCCTCGGGCTGCATGGCCCGCACCACCGTGGAGTCGCCGGTGTCGGCGCTGTGCTGGTTGAACACCCAGCGGTCGTAGGAACTGGAGTAGTACAACTCCGGCCCCGTCACCGTGGCGCCGATCTGCGACGCGACGCTCGCGGCGTGCGTCGGTTTGGTCTTCGGCAGCTTCACCCAGGCCGAGACGGCGTAGCTGTACGAGGTGTTGATGTGCGGGCCACCCGTGGTGGCGTAGTCGTCGGTCCCGTCCAGGGTCAGCGCGTTGCCGTCCACACCGGCCGCGCCCGTCGTGGCGCCGCCCTTGAGGATCGCGGGGCTCACGTCGGCTCGCGCGCTCAGCTCGGTCGCGTCGGCGGGGTCGTCCAGGTGGAAAACCATCCGGGCCGGACGGCCGCCGCTCGTGTTCGATGTGTGGAGGCTCGACACCTCAGCCGCCGACAGGGACTTCTCGAAGGTCTTCACCTCGTCGATGGCCCCGGGGAAGAACGCCGCGGGCGTGCCGCCCGGGGTGCTGGCACCGATGAGCATGCCGCGTCGGCCGTTCCACGGTGTGGTGTAAGCCGTGGTCCCGGCCAGCGTCCCGTTGACATACAGTTTCAGCGCCTTCTCGCCTGCGGAGTAGACGCCGGCCAGATGGGTCCACTCGTCGACCCTGACCCCGCCCGCGGCGGCCTGCATGGCCCGCACGGGGGTGCCGGACGCGGTGTCGGAGCTGTACTGGTTGAACACCCAGCGGTCGTACCCCTTGGAGTAGTACAGCTCGAAGCCCGGCTGATTGTTGCCGCGCTGGGAGGCCACGATCGCCGCCTCCGACGGCATCGCCGACAGCTTCACCCATGCCGACACCGAGAAACTGACGTCGGTGTTGACGGTGGCCAGGTCGGTGCTGGCGTAGTCGTCGACGCCGTCGAACCGCACCGCCTTGCCGAACCTGCCCTCCACGCCCGGCGTCGCTCCGCCGTGCAGGGTCGCGGGCTCCTCGGGCGCGCCACCCGCCGCCTGAGTGGCCCCCGCCGCCTCGTCCATCGACCACCGGGCACGCTCCAGCTGCCCCGACTTGACCCGGAACTGGTAGGTGCGGATCTCGGAACCGTTGCCCGCGGCGTCAAACGCCCGGGCGGTGACGAAGTTGAGGCCGGGCTTGGCCGGCAGCATCTTCGCGACCTTCGCCGCGCCCGCGGAGGTGGTGATCGTGTTCTTCGAGGTGGGGTCGCCGTTGATGCCGAACCAGTACTTCGTCACGTCGGTGTCGGCGGCCTTGAGCTCGAACGAGCCGTATCTGCCGACCCCGTCGAACCACGGGTCGTCCGGGTTTTCCGGGTCCGAGGCCGGATACTCGACGGACGTGACCGCAGGGGCCTTCGGCACCTTCGTGTCGTAGCTGAAGTAACAGCCCGTCGGATCGCCCGTGCTGGACCACGGCGAGTACTGCGCCCCGTCGTAGCTGCGCGCGTACCAGCTGATCTGCTTGTTCTCCGGCAGGGAGGAGGGCAGGGTAAGCGAGAAGCCGGAGCCGGACTTCTTGTAGCCGGTCCGGGCGGGCTTCCAGCGGGCGACCACGCCCTTGCCGTCACCAGTGTCCCAGGCCGCCTCGACCTGCACGGCGACGGTGTCGCCGTCCGGGTCGGTGACGCCGTTGGCGTAGATCTTGCCGAGGGTGCGCACGCGCGGTGCGTCGGCCGGCCTCTTGCAGGTGCCGCCGTACTCCATGGTGAGCTGCGACATCCTGATCTGCGACGGCGGCCGGTTGTACTTCACCCGCAGATACGCCTTGTCGGAGAACCGCTTCCACCCATAGGCATCGGTTTCGCTGGCGGCCTGCATGCCGAACGTCATCGTCGCCGACTTGGCCGTGGCCGCCGACTGCACCGCCGACTTCACGTCGAACTCCGCGTCCTTCGCGGCGCAGCCGGTGTATCCGTAGGCGAAGGACTCTGTCTTCAGATGATCGATCCAGAAGCCCCTCTCGTTCTGCGAGTCCCAGGTCGTCGACGAGGAGATGTCCTTCGTCCGCCACAGCTCCACGCTGCGTGCACCGCACGACGCCGACCACTCGTTCCGTACGACGAATTCGGCTTGGAGGATGGTCTTGCCCGCGAACTTGGACACCGGGATGCGGTAGAAGAGCCGCTTCGTGTCGTTCGGCTGGCAGTAGGACCAGTTGCAGTAGCCCAGGCCGGCGTTGCTCTCGCCGTTGAACTTCCACTGCGGCGACGACGCCCAGTACTTCGACGCCATCGTCCACGCGGAGGCACGCGGGGAGTACCACTGCGGGTCGATGAACACCGGGTAGACGGTGTCCTTGCCCTTCAGCACGTTCGTGTCCGGGGTCAGGACCACCTCCTTGCCGTCTGAGGGAATGTCCACCCCGACCGGGGCCAGTTTCGCGGACTCCCCGGCCGCGGGCTCGTCGCCGGAGACGGCGGCCCGCGGACCGGCGCTCGAGGTCTCCACCTGGCCGTCCTCGGTCGCCGCGGCCGACAGCGACTTCGCCGACGCCGGCTGCTTCGGTGCTGCGGTCTCCTTGGACCCCACAGTCGTACTGGAGTCCCACATCACGGGCGTGGGCGCTTCGAACACCGCGCTCCCGGCGCCCTCGTCGACCGCTTCCAGGCCGCCCTCGGACGTCTCACGGACGTCCAGGCCGTCGGCGGAGAGCTTCAGCCGCAACCGAGTCAGCTCCTCGCTCGCCGCAGCCTCGGCGGACTTGACGACGAGCAGTTGGGTGAAGCCGTCCTCCTGGGCTTCCATCCGCAGGTCAACGTCCGGAAGCACATCCCGGTAGGTCGCCGTGGCGCCGACGAGGACTGGAGCGGGCAGCTTGCCCGGCCAGGACAAGGCCAGTTCACGCCCTGCCTTCTCCATCCGCACCAGGGGCGCGTCCCCACCCGCGGAGAACTCCAGCCCGATGGTGGTCGCGCCCGGGGCCACCGTCCCCTCCGAGGTCTTCGCCAGGTCGGTGTCGACCGGCTTCCACTCGCCCCCGACTCGGGCCCGCACGGGGCGCAGATACTCACGCGCCTCCAGGTTCCCGTCGGACGTCGCATAGACGTCGCTGCTCTCCGCCCGGAGCGATACAACCTCGACGCTCTTGCCGGACCGTTTCGCCTCGGCCAGAGCATCTTCCGTGGTCGTCGCCGCCCCTGGGTCGTTTCCTTGCCCGGCCGCCGAGGCCGCCCGTAACGGAGCCGTTGGGGTGCCGACGACAGCTGCTGTCGCCGGCATCACCCCCACTGCCGTTACCAGCGTCAGCGCCAAGGTCAGTGTCCGGCCATGTCTTCGCGTCAGCACGCGCCCCCGCATTCACACTTCCAACAAGGATTCAGTGAGAAAACACTGAGAAAGATGGTCAAGAAGGAGGCTAAGTAAGAACTAGGTGAAGATCCATTGAAATCAATGCGGCATATCAGGCAAAATACTCTTGCTGGATGTGATACTGAACATAGTTTGGCAAAATCCGTGGAGGCTCAGCGAAAGGGCGGCCCGACCGGATCGGCCGCCATCTCCACCGATCCGGCGGGTTCGGGATAGCCCCTTCACCGCCGCTCGGGCGCGCTCGCCGTCCTGCCGGACGGCTCCCGCCCGACCCGGCTCGACGACCTGAAGGTCCCTGTCATCTACGCCCAGATCACCATGACAACCAGTGACGGCACACAACTGGGTGAGCACTACTCTCGTCGGGCGCTTTACAGGAACCCGACAGCATCTCGGACCGCTCCACACGCAGCCCGGCCACCACCGCAGCACGCCCGCTGCACGAATGGCCACCGCTCGGCCACCGGAGGCCCCTGAATATCGGCAGAAAAGGAAAACCACAGGTCCCGGCGAGTGAGTCCTGGAGTTTCTCGGAGCCGCTTCGGGATTGGAACCCGAGACCTACGCATTACGATGCACGGGCGGACAGTGCCTGATTTGTCGAGGTTCCAAGGTCATCTGAAATAAAAACCCCAGGTCAAAGGCCCGACCTGGGGTTCACCATAGAGCCGCCTTCGGGATTCGAACCCGAGACCTACGCATTACGAGTGCGTTGCTCTGGCCATCTGAGCTAAGGCGGCACGCCGTCCGCACCATGGTGCGGTCAGCAACGTCGGTAAGTCTACACAGTTTCCGGGGGTGCTCCGCACCAGCCCCCGGGGCCCCCCGGACGGTCCTGCGACCAGGGCTAGGAGCAGCGTTTCCCGTCCACCGGAGGGGTGCCGCGGAGCAGATACGCGTCGATCGCGGAGTCGATGCAGGTGCTGCCGCGGCCGTAGGCGGTGTGGCCGTCGCCGTCGTAGGTGAGCAGGCGGGCCGAGGAGAGCTGGGCGGCCAGGGCGCGGGCCCAGCGGTAGGGGGTGGCCGGGTCGCGGGTGGTGCCGACCACGACGATCGGGGCGGCGCCCTCCGCCTTGATGCGGTGCGGCTCACCCGTGGGCCCGACCGGCCAGTACGCGCAGTTGAGGGAGGCCCAGGCGAGGCCCTCGCCGAAGACGGGGGACGCCTTCTCGAAGGTCGGGACGGCCTTCTCGACCGCCTCCGGACTGTCGTAGGCGGGAGGGAGGTCGAGGCAGTTCACGGCCGCGTTGGCGGACATCAGGTTGCCGTAGCGGCCATCGGCGCCCCGCGCGTAGTAGCTGTCGGCGAGGACCAGCAGCCCGGCTCCGTCGTTCTCCTTCATGGCCGAGCCGAGCGCCTCCCGCAGCTGGGCCCAGGAGCTCTCGTCGTACATCGCCGCGATCACGCCGGTCGTGGCGAGGGCCTCGCCGAGGTTGCGGCGGTCCGCATCACCGGTGGGGACCGGGTGCGCGTCCAGCTCGGCGAAGAAGGTCCTGAGGTTCTGGCCGGCCTGCGCGGTCGTCGTGGTCTTCGTGCCGAGCGGGCAGTCCGGCTGCTGCACACAGTCCTTCGCGAACGACTGGAACGCCGTCTCGAAGCCCGCCGTCTGGTCGAGGTTCAGCCGGCGCGCGGACAGCGAGGGGTCCATCGCGCCGTCCAGCACCAGCCGCCCCGAGCGGCCGGGGAACAGTCCCGCGTAGGTCGCCCCGAGGAACGTCCCGTACGACGCCCCCACGTAGTTCAGCTTCGGGTCGCCGAGTGCCGCCCGCACGATGTCCATGTCCCGGGCCGACTCGACCGTCGACACGTGCCGCAGCAGCTTCGCCGAGTGCCCGCCGCACCCTTCCGCGAACTTCTTGTAGGCATCGACGAGTTCGGTGGTCTCGCGCGCGTCGTCGGGGGTGATGTCCGTCTGGGCGTACGTGTCCATGTCCCGCCCGTCGAGGCACTTGACGGGTTCACTGCGGGCGACCCCGCGCGGATCCACCGCGACCATGTCGTAGCGGGCCCGCACCGCGGCGGGGTAGCCGATCCCGGCGTACGCCTGGAGGTAGCCGATCGCCGAGGCGCCCGGTCCGCCCGGGTTCACGAACAGTGACCCGAGGCGCTTGCCCGGCCCGGTGGCCTTCTTGCGGGCGACGGCGAGCCGGACGTCCCCGCCGGCCGTCCTGTCGTAGTCGAGCGGCACCTTCAGCGTGGCGCACTCGAAACCGGGGACCTCGCAGCTGTGCCAGCGCGCCTTCTGTCCGTAGTACGGCGTGAGGGCGGCCGGTGTCGAGCGTGGCAGTGCGGCCAGCGCCACGTCGGCGGCCGAGGTGGCCGCATTCGTCGAAGCACCCGCGGAGCAGGCGGAGGTGAGCAGCGCGGCAGCCAGAAGAGTGCCGCCGGTGCGGAGGAAGCGGGAGCTGCGCCTGGTGTACATCAGGCGAGAGTAACTCTGTGCAGTTTACTGATGACAATCCGTGTAAACAAAGCCTCGTACGAGTGACGTGGTCAACCCGCTCTGAGCGCCATTGTCATCGCCTCCACCGCGAGCAGCGGGGCCACATTGCGGTCGAGAGCCTCACGGCAGGCGCCGATCGCCTCTATACGGCGGAGCGTGGTCTCCGGGGAGCTGCCGCGGGCGAGCCGCTCCAGGGCGTCCTCGGCGTCCGCGTTGGCGATCGCCACCCGTGAGCCGAGCTGGAGGGCGAGGACATCGCGGTAGAAGGCGGTGAGGTCGGTCAGGGCCAGGTCGAGGCTGTCGCGCTGGGTGCGGGTGCGGCGGCGCTTCTGTCGGTCCTCCAGGTCCTTCATCACGCCCGCCGTGCCGCGGGGCATCCGGCCGCCCTGGGAGGCGCCCATCGCCGCCTTCAGCTCCTCGGTCTCCTTGCCGTCCATCTCCTCGGCGAGCTGCTTGGCGTCGTCGGCCGCCGCGTCGACGAGTTCCTGCGCCGCCCTGAGGCAGCCGCCGACGTCCTCGACGCGCAGGGGCAGCTTCAGCACGGCGGCGCGGCGCTCGCGAGCGGCCGGGTCGGTGGCGAGGCGGCGGGCCCGGTCGACGTGGCCCTGGGTGGCACGGGCGGCGGCCATCGCAACGGCGGGCTCGACGCCCTCCCGGCGCACGAGCATGTCGGCGACGGCTTCCACGGAGGGGGTGCTGAGGTTCAGGTGGCGGCAGCGGGAGCGGATCGTCGGCAGGACGTCCTCGATGGACGGCGCGCACAGCAGCCAGACGGTACGGGGGGCGGGCTCCTCCACGGCCTTGAGGACCGCGTTGGCCGACTTCTCGTTCAGCCGCTCGGCGTCCTCGACCAGGATGATCTGCCAGCGGCCGGTCGCCGGCGAGGTGAACGACTTCCGGACGGTGTCCCGCATGTCGTCGGCGAGGATCTGGGTGCCGACGGCGGCCACAGAGGTGACGTCGGCGTGGGTGCCGATGAGTGCCGTATGACATCCGTCGCAGAATCCGCAGCCGGGGATTCCTCCGAGAGCGCGGTCCGGACTGACGCACTGCAGCGCGGCCGCGAAGGCCCTCGCCGTCTGGTTCCGGCCCGCTCCGGGCGGTCCCGTGAACAGCCAGGCATGCGTCATCTTCGACGCCTCGGGGGGCCGGGTGCCGGTGGTGGCGGCGGTGACCTGGGCGTCGGCGTCCCGAGCGGCGGCCGCGAGCTGCTCGCTCACCCTTTCCTGGCCGACCAGGTCGTCCCATACGGTCATGGGTCACGCCACCCTTTCGTCATGTTCCGCGCTACGGGATCCATTGTGGGGGCGACCACTGACAACGGACCGACGGTCGGTTGTCGGCTGCGGGCCGGTGGGGGCTGGTCGCGCCCACGCGGCGGAGCCGCATATGGATCCAGCCCCGCGCCCCTGAGTGGATGCAGCCGAAGCATGGCCGGCTGAACCCACCTGGGGGCGCGGGGAACTGCGCGACCAGCCACGACGCACCCGCACCCACACCCGCACCCGCACCCGCACCCGCACCCGCACCCGCACCCACAGAACGACCGCTACCGCCCCCGACGCCGGCCGCGATCATCCCCGTACTCGTCGTCATGCGGTCCGAGCAGCTCATCGGCGAGCGTGGGCAGATCGTCCAGCGGCGTCTCCTCGGCCCAGTCCGACCGCGCCCTCCGCCGAGGCGTCCCCGTCTCGTCGACCTGCGGCAGCTCCCGGGTCCGCTCCTCGTCGCGGAAGTACCCCGGCGGCACCCGATCCGAGGGCCCGTCCCCCGGCACAGGGGGCAGCACGGCCGTCTCGTCGGCGGAACCCGGAGGCACCGGCGGCAGCACCGCGGTCTCATCGGCAGCCCCCGGCGGGACAGGGGGCAGCACGGCCGTCTCGTCGGCGGAACCCGGAGGCACCGGCGGCAGCACCGCGGTCTCGTCCGCCGCACCCGGAGGCACCGGCGGCTGCGGCAGCTCGGCCGTCACCTCGGCGTCGGAGGTGGACCCACCGGAGGTCCCGTCTGCGGACGCATCCTCGTCGTCCTTCTCCATGGGCACCCGGGGCAGCACAGCCGTCTCGTCCACCGGCCCGCCCGACGCGTTCGTCGGCGTCACCACAGGCGTGGGCACGGTCGCCGCGTCCATCCCCGCCGCGGGAGCGGCGGCCTGCTTGGGCCCCGCCTCCGCCGCCGCGGCCGCGGACTCGGCGAGCCGTCGGGCCTCCTCCGCCCGCAGCAACGCCTCCTCGGCCTTGCGCTGCTTCTCCAGCCGCCGCTCCTCGGCCTCGGCACGCAGTCGCGCCTCCTCCTCGGTCCGCTTGCGGGCGGCCTCTTCCTGGGCCTTGCGCCGTGCTTCTTCCTCGGCGCGCGCCTTCTCCTCGGCGAGGAGGCGTACCCGCTCCTCCTCGGCCCGCCTGCGCGCTTCCTCGGCCCGCAGCCGGGCCTCCTCCGCCTGCCGCTCGGCCTCGCGGCGCTGGGCCTCCTCCAGCTCGCGCCGCTTGCGCTCCTCCTCCTCGGCCTTCAGCCGGGCCAGCTGCTCCTGGCGCTCACGCTCCAGGCGCTCCTCCTCGGCCTTGCGCGCGGCCTCTTCCTCGGCCTTGCGGCGCGCTTCCTCCTCGGCCTTGCGCCGGGCCTCCTCCTGCTCCCGGATCTCCTGCTCGGACAGCGGCAGCATCTGGTCGAGCCGATGCCGTACGACGGTGGTGACGGCCTCCGGTTCCTGTCCCGCGTCCACGACCAGGTACCGCCCGGGGTCGGCGGCGGCCAGCGTGAGGAAGCCGGACCGCACGCGCGCGTGGAACTCCGCCGGCTCCGACTCCAGCCGGTCCGGCGCCTCGGTGAACCGCTCGCGGGCGATCTCCGGGGACACGTCCAGCAGAACGGTCAGATGAGGCACCAGACCGTCCGTCGCCCAGCGGTTGATGCGGGCGATCTCCGTCGGGGACAGGTCGCGTCCGGCGCCCTGGTAGGCCACGGAGGAGTCGATGTAGCGGTCGGAGATGACGACCGCACCGCGTTCCAGCGCGGGCCTGACCACGGTGTCCACGTGTTCCGCGCGGTCCGCCGCGTACAGCAGTGCCTCCGCCCGGTGCGAGAGCCCGGCGCTCGACACGTCCAACAGGATCGACCGCAGTCGCTTGCCGACCGGGGTCGCCCCCGGCTCGCGCGTCACCACGACCTCGTGGCCCTTGGCCCGGATCCATTCGGCGAGCGCCTCGGCCTGGGTGGACTTCCCGGCCCCGTCGCCGCCCTCCAGCGCGATGAAGAAGCCATTGTCGGCGGGCACGGTCACCGGGTCGTCGCCGCCGAGCAGCGCGTCCCGCAGGTCGTGTCGCAGGGGGACGCCGGACCGGTCGTCGACCTTGGCCAGCACCAGCGCGGCGACCGGCAGCAGCAGCGCGCCGACCAGCATCAGGGTGAACGCGGCGCCGCCGTGCGCGAACACGAACTTGCCGTTCACCAGCCGGTGAGGACCGATCGCCGCGGCCACCACGGGGGCGACCAGCGCGCCGAGCGCCACGCCGACCCGCACGACCGCGTGCAGATGTTCGGTGGTCCGCGTCCGCCGGTACTCCTCGGTCTCCTGGTCGAGCAGGGTGTGCCCGGTGTTGGCGGCCACACCCGCGCCGACACCGGCCAGCACGTCGATCAGCAGCACGGTGGTGACGTCCGGGACGAGCCCGGCGGCCAGCAGGGCGATGCCGGTGAAGGCGATCGCCAGCGCGAGCAGCCGGCGCCGCGACAGCGAGACCAGCACCTTGGGTGCCGTACGGACACCGGCCACGACACCGCCGGTCAGCGCGGCCACCATCAGGCCGTACATCACCGGGCCGCCGCCCAGGTCCTTGGCGTGCAGCACGGCGACGGCCACGGCGGCCGCGATCGCTCCGGCGACGGCCGCGCAGGCCGCCACCAGCAGCGGAATCGCGCCGGTACGGCCCTTCTCGACGCCTGTGCCCGTCTTGGGCCGGCGCAGCCCCTCCAGCGGCGAACGCGCGCGCGGGGTGCGCGTGCCGGGCAGTTCCAGGAAGGTCAGCACGGACAGGGACGCGGCGAACAGACCGGCCGCGACGTACGACGCGAGGGCCGCCTGGTGCTGGCCGAACCAGTCGAGGCCGGAACCCAGCAGGTTGTTGAGCAGGCCGGCGACGACGAGCGCGGCACCGGCCAGCGGGATCGCCACGAAGGTCGTCCGCAGCGACAGCCGGCGCAGTGCGTCCAGGTGGTCCGGCAGCGGCCGTACCGTCGCCCCCTCCGGGGGAGGTTCGGGCAGCAGGGCGGGCGCCGCGCTCTCGCGGCACACGGTCCAGAAGCGCTCGGCGACCCCGGTCACGAAGGCGGTCACCAGGAGCATCGCGAGGGCGTTGTCCGGCGTCCAGTCGATCCACAGCGGCGCGACGATGAGCAGGGCGAGCCTGACTCCGTCCGCGCCGACCATGGTCCACCGGCGGTCGAGCGGCCCCTCGTGCGAAGTGAGCGAGGTCAGCGGGCCGAGCAGGACGGCGCCGAAGAGCAGCGTCGCCAGGATGCGCGTACCGAAGACGGTCGCCACTGCGAACGCCACGCCCCGGTAGCCGCCGCCGAACGAGCCCTGGGCGATGGCGGCCTGAAGGGCCAGCAGTACCAGCACCAGAAGCGCGAGGGTGTCGCCGATCCCGCCGACGAGCTGGGCGCTCCACAGGCGTTTGAGCTGGGGCCTGCGCAGCAGGGCGCGGACGGCGCGCTCGCGGGAGTCCGCGACCAGGGCGTCGTCGGGGGCCGGGTCAAGGGCCGTTGGCTGCTCGGCACGCGTCATGCATTCAGCCTATCGGGAGCCACCGACAGCCCGGCGAGCGCGTCCGCAGGTGCGCACGCCCCGACACCAAAGTGATGCCGGGGCGTTCGCATGGCGAAGCCTCAGGGGACGAATCCCGACCCGAAAGAGAGCCGGACACGGCCGGAGAGGACCGAACTCAGTCCTCGGACGCCGTCTTGGAAGCCGTCGCCTTCTTCGCGGTGGTCTTCTTCGCCGTCGTCTTCTTCGCGGCCGTGGTCGTCTTCTTCGCCGCGGTCTTCTTGGCCGGGGCCTTCTTGGCGGGCGCCTTCTTCGCCGTCTTCTTGGCGGGCGCCTTCGCCCGCTTCTCGGCGAGCAGTTCGTAACCGCGCTCCGGGGTGATCTCCTCGACGCTGTCGCCGGAGCGCAGGGTCGCGTTGGTCTCCCCGTCGGTCACGTACGGTCCGAAGCGGCCGTCCTTGACCACGACCGGCTTCTCGCTGACCGGGTCGGTGCCCAGCTCCTTCAGCGGCGGCTTGGCGGCGGCCCGGCCACGCTGCTTCGGCTGGGCGTAGATCGCCAGCGCCTCTTCGAGGGTGATCGTGAAGAGCTGGTCCTCGGTCTGCAGCGAGCGCGAGTCCGTGCCCTTCTTCAGATACGGCCCGTAGCGGCCGTTCTGCGCGGTGATCTCCTGGCCCTCGGCGTCCTTGCCGACGACACGCGGCAGCGACATCAGCTTCAGGGCGTCCTCGAGGGTCACCGTGTCCAGCGACATCGACTTGAACAGCGAGGCCGTACGCGGCTTCACGGCGTTCTTGCCGGTCTTCGGGGTGCCCTCGGGGAGCACCTCGGTGACGTACGGGCCGTAGCGGCCGTCGCGGGCGATGATCTGGTGACCCGTCACCGGGTCGGCGCCGAGCTCGAAGTCACCGCTCGGCTTGGCCAGCAGTTCCTCCGCGAGCTCCACGGACAGCTCGTCGGGCGCCAGGTCCTCGGGGACGTCCGCCCGCTGGTGGTTCTCGGAGTCCTTCTCGCCGCGCTCGATGTACGGGCCGTAGCGGCCGACCCTGAGCACGATGTCGTTGCCCACCGGGAAGGACGACACCTCGCGCGCGTCGATGGCGCCGAGGTCGGTCACCAGCTCCTTGAGACCGCCGAGGTGGTCCCCGTCGCCGTTGCCGGCCTCCGCCGCGCCGCCGTTGCCCGAGCCCTCGCCGAAGTAGAAGCGCTTGAGCCACGGCACGGCCTGTGCCTCACCGCGGGCGATGCGGTCGAGGTCGTCCTCCATGCGGGCGGTGAAGTCGTAGTCGACGAGGCGGCCGAAGTGCTTCTCCAGGAGGTTGACCACGGCGAAGGACAGGAAGGACGGCACCAGGGCCGTGCCCTTCTTGAACACATAGCCGCGGTCGAGGATCGTGCCGATGATCGACGCGTACGTCGACGGGCGGCCGATCTCGCGCTCCTCGAGCTCCTTGACCAGGCTGGCCTCGGTGTAGCGGGCCGGGGGCTTGGTGGCGTGCCCGTCGACCGTGATCTCCTCGGCACTCAGGGCGTCGCCCTCGGCGACCTGGGGCAGCCGGCGCTCGCGGTCGTCCAGCTCGGCGTTCGGGTCGTCGGCACCTTCGACGTAGGCCTTCAGGAAGCCGTGGAAGGTGATCGTCTTGCCGGAAGCGCTGAACTCGACGTCCCGCCCGTCGGCGGCGGTGCCACCGATCTTCACGGTCACGCTGTTGCCGGTCGCGTCCTTCATCTGCGAGGCGACCGTGCGCTTCCAGATCAGCTCGTAGAGCCTGAACTGGTCGCCGGTCAGGCCGGTCTCGGCGGGCGTACGGAAACGATCACCCGAGGGGCGGATCGCCTCGTGCGCCTCCTGCGCGTTCTTGACCTTCCCGGCGTAGGTGCGCGGGGACGACGGCAGGTAGTCGGCGCCGTACAACTGCGTGACCTGGGCGCGGGCCGCCGTGATGGCGGTGTCGCTCAGGGTGGTGGAGTCCGTACGCATATAGGTGATGAAGCCGTTCTCGTACAGCTTCTGGGCCACCTGCATGGTCGCCTTCGCGCCGAAGCCGAGCTTGCGCGAGGCCTCCTGCTGGAGGGTCGTCGTACGGAACGGGGCGTACGGCGAGCGGCGGTACGGCTTGGACTCGACCGAGCGGACCGCGAACCGCGTCTGCTCCAGGGCCGCGGCCAGGGCGCGGGCGTTCGCCTCGTCGAGGTGAAGGGTGTTCGCGCTCTTCAGTTGTCCCACGGAGTCGAAGTCGCGGCCCTGCGCGACCCGCCTGCCGTCGACGGTCTGAAGGCGGGCGACCAGCGACGACGGATCCGAGGAGTCCCCCGCGCGGCCGGTCGCGAAGGTGCCCGTCAGGTCCCAGTACTCGGCAGAACGAAACGCGATGCGCTCGCGTTCCCGCTCCACCACGAGCCGGGTCGCGACCGACTGGACACGGCCGGCCGACAGGCGCGGCATGACCTTCTTCCACAGGACCGGCGAAACCTCGTAGCCGTAGAGGCGGTCCAGGATGCGGCGGGTCTCCTGGGCGTCGACCAGCTTCTGGTTCAGCTCGCGCGGGTTGGCGACGGCGGCCTGGATCGCGGCCTTGGTGATCTCGTGGAAGACCATCCGCTTGACCGGGACCTTGGGCTTGAGCACCTCCTGGAGGTGCCAGGCGATCGCCTCGCCCTCGCGGTCCTCATCGGTGGCGAGGAAGAGCTCGTCGGAGTCCTTCAGCAGATCCTTGAGCTTCTTGACCTGGGCCCGCTTGTCGGCGTTGACGACATAGATCGGCTCGAAGTCGTGCTCGACGTCCACGCCGAGGCGGCGGACCTCGCCGGTGTACTTCTCGGGCACCTCCGCGGCGCCGTTGGGGAGGTCGCGGATGTGCCCGACGCTCGCCTCGACGACGTATCCGGGGCCGAGATAGCCCTTGATCGTCTTCGCCTTGGCAGGCGACTCGACGATGACGAGTCGGCGGCCGCCCTTTGCGGTCTCGCTGGTCGGGGACAACTTCGCTCTTCTCTCCGGTCGACGCTGGGGTCTCCCCAGGCCTTGGTTTCCCGGGGTCGGGTCATGCTGACGCTGCGGAGTGTGACGGTACATCCCGCCCCCGTGTCAAACGGGAAAAGCCCGCAACGGCCACTCGAACGGTAACCCGACTACCGCCATTCCTGCCGCCTCGAGTGCCCACCGGCCTTTTCGGGCTCATCCGGAGGGTGATCTCCCCCTTACTGGTCGACCCGCTCGCGCAGACGTCCCGGGAGCCGTCCTAGAGGCGGGTGAAGCACCATGCGGCGAGGCCCAGCGTGAGGAGCGCGGCGAGGGTCGCGACGGTCGCGGATGCGACGGGACTCACACCGTGGGCGACGGGTTCGCGATGGCGCACCCGGGCCGCGGTCCACACCAGCAGCCCTCCTCCGAACAGGGCGAACACCATTCCCGCGAAGATCGCCGGTCCGCTCTCCATGGCTCCCCGTGCCCCTTTTCTCCTGCCCGCGCGTGCACCTTCGATGGAGACTGGCACGCGCGGGCGGCGGACAGACGAACCCCGGGTGAACGCCGCACCGACACGACCGCGGAATCCCCCGGACCGGTCACCGGACGACCGCCGGATCGCCACCCCGGCCGTCCCACGGGCCACCGCGGTCGCCCACGGATCCCGTCCGGTTCTCGCTCGGTTCTCACCCGGATCCCGCGCTTCTCCGAGGGGGCGCGACCGGATTCGGCGCGGAAACCGACCGGATTCAGACCGCTCCGGGCGGGGGTATCTTCCCGCTCGACTTCTTGTTGTCGGTCAGGCTGACCGTGCACACGATCTTGTTGAATCCCTTCTTCCAGTCGTCCTCGTCGGCCACCCAGCCGTACACGAGACGCTCCTGGGCAGGCGCCCAGGTCGACTCGAATTTGTTGCCGCACAACTTGGTCGCGTTGTCGGTGCCCTTCTTGTAGCTCATTTCGGCCGGGGCCTGAACGGTGCCGATCACCTGGTCGGTGTGGGCTTTCGAGCAGTCGGTGAGCGGAGCCTTGTAGCCGTCCTCGAGCTGCTGGTAGACCCAGCAGTCGCCGACGCTCATCTGACCCACCCACAAGTCGGTGCCCAGGTCCCTGAAGCGGCCCACCTCACCGCCTATCGCGGCATGGCGGCCGAGTACGAGACATGCCGTACCGCTGCCCGCCGCACCGAAGCCCTCCTCGGTCGGCACGACGGCGTACCCGGCCGCGTCCGGCAGCGCGTCCACGACGGCCCGGCTCAGGTTCGCGCAGCGTTTCGCGCCCTGGGCCTTGGCGTCGGCGAAGTCGGCGGCCGTGTCGACGGCCACCACCTGGCCGTCCGGCCAGTCGTCCGCGCAGTCCACGACCCCCAGGTTCGGCGCCGACTTGAACGGCGTCCCCGACCAGACCGCCTGGACGCAGTCCCCGGTCTCCAGGGGCTCGTCGAGCCCGACCACCTCGCCGTACGGCAGCACGGGCCCGGTGGGCGACGCCCCCTGTGACGAACGCGCGCTCGTGCTCGGCGAGGACTTGGTCGCCGTGTCCTTCCTGCCGTCGTCCCCGGTCAGCGCCATGACTCCCCACACACCGCCCGCGACGACGAGGAGCACACCGACGACGAGAGCGACGAGCGCGAGGCGCTTCTTGGCGGCGGGGCGCCGCGGCGGGGGCGGGGGCAGAGCGAACGAGAACGGCGCCTGGCCCCCGGGCCCGCCAGGACCGACGGGTCCGCCGAAGGCCGTGGGTGCGCCGAAGGCCGTGGGTGCGCCGGCGACGGTGGGGCTGCCGGGCGCACCCGGGCCGCCGTACCCGGCGGGCGTCCCGCTCCCGTACGGCTGCGCGGAACCACCGCTCGGGTAGGGCGCCGAAGCGCCACCGCCGTAGGGGGAGCCCGGGCCGGCGCCGCCGTACGGGGAGCCCGGACCCCCGCCGCCGTACGGTGACGAGGAGCCCCCGTTCGCATACGGCCCCGCATTGGCTTCGCCACGCGCATACGAATCCGCCGAAGCCTCCTCCCGCACCTGTTGGCCGACCGAGCCCTCCTCGCCTGCGTACGGCGAACCCGCCCCCTGCGCATAGGGGTTGCCCGGTTCCGGCGCCTGCCCTCCCGCGGGCGGCCATGCGCTGTACGGCGGCGCCGAGCCGGGTGTCGCCCCCGGCGTGGCCGGATCCCCGGAGCCCGGGCGCGTGTCGGCCGCACCTGCTCCGGCAGGGCTCGCGTCGGCAGGACCGCCACCTCCCGCGGAACCGACACCCGCCGCGTCCACCGGAGTGTGCGGCGTCTGCGTAGTCCCCGGCGCCGGCCCCCAGCCACCGGCAGGCGGCCCGAACCCTCCCGCCGAGGAGCCGTATCCCGGCCCCGACACGCCCCCGGCGCCCCAAGCCCCCTGCACGACCCGCTCCAGCCCCCGCTTCACCGTCTCCGGCGAGAACCTGCGCACCGGATCCTTGACCAGCAACCCCATCAGCACCGGCGTGAGTTCACCGGCCCGGGCGGGCGGGGTGGGGTCCTCGCCCAGCAGGGCCGTCAGCGTGGCGAACTCGCCGTGGCGATCGAAGGGGCCGCGGCCCTCGACGGTGGCGTACAGCGTGGCGCCCAGGGAGAACAGGTCGGCAGCCGGGGTGGGCGGTTCGCCGCGGGCGCGCTCCGGCGCGAGATAACCCGGGGTGCCGAGGATGCCGGCGGTCGCGGTGAGACGGGGCTCGCGGGACTCGGGCTGGAGGGCGATGCCGTAGTCGGTGAGCAGCACGCGCGCGTAGGGGTCGCCCGAAGCGTCCGGCGCCAGAAGGATGTTGGCCGGTTTCACATCCCTGTGGAGGATGCCGACGCGGTGCCCCGCGGTGAGGGCGTCGAGGACGGCGAGGCCGGTGCGGGCCGCCTGCTCGGGCGACAGCGGCCCCGAACGCCGTACCACCGCCTGGAGGTCGACCGCGTCCGGCACGTGCTCCATGACGATCCACGGAAGCCCCTCGTGGACCACCACATCGTGCACCGTCGCCACATGGGGATGGCCGCGCAGCCGGGCGGCGTGCCGGGCCTCGCTGCGGGCCCGGGCCATGCGCTGGGCCGTTTCACCCGCGTCCATCGGCGTCTCCGGAAGCGCGATCTCCTTCATCGCGACCTCGCAGGCCAGCTCCTCGTCGTAGGCCAGCCAGACACGGCCCATGCCGCCCGCGCCGAGCGTCCGCAGCAGCCGGTACCGGCCGTTGATGGTCCTGCCTTCGCCCTGATCCGGCGTCTCCCCCGCCATCACGCCTCCCCCCAGGACCCGGGCACCGGGTCCGAGACAGCGCGCCTCCCCCGAGAACGCGTCAGCTCTGTCTCTCGAAGGTAGCTTCGCACCTGCCACTGACAGGAGCCCTTTTCCGGGGCAATCCCGCCAGAGCGGACACAGGGGCCTCAGGAGGTCGAGCCTGCCTCAGCAGTGGCCGGCCGGTCGGCGTCAGGTCACGCGGGCTCGAGGAATCCCTGCTCCACCAACAGTCGGATCTGCGCGGGCGTACGGTCGCGCAGCATGACCGGGTCCTCACCCATGAGCTGGGCGATCGCGTCGAGAATGCGGCCCGCGCTCAGCGAGCCGTCGCACACACCGGCGAAGCCCGCGCCGACGGTGTCCACCTTGGTGGCCCGGCGCATCCCGCGGTGCTGACGCAGCACCACGTGCTCGGGGTCCTCCGCGCCGGGCAGCCCGACCTGCTCCTGGATGATCTCGGGCGCCAGCCTGAAGTGGGCCTCCAGCAGGGCCGCGTCGTCGTTGGCGCGCAGGTAGTCGAGGCGTTCGAAGTGCGCCCTGACGGTGTCGCCGAGGGGCTGCTCCACCGGGTGCGGCCACTCCTCCACGGTGACCGAGGGCATGGCGGAGCCGGTCCTGCGCAGGGTGATCCAGCCGAAGCCGACGGCCCTCACCTTGCGCGCCTCGAACTCGTCCAGCCACGCGTCGTAGAGCGCCTGGTACTCGGCCGGGTCGCCCCGGTGGTCACCTGCGTCCCTGAGCCACAGCTCGGCGTACTGCGTGACGTCCTGCACCTCGCGCTGCACGACCCACGCGTCGCACCCGCGCGGCACCCACGACCTGAGCCTGTCCTGCCAGTCCTCCCCCTCGACGTGCTGCCAGTTGGCGAGGAACTGCGCGAACCCGCCCTCGTTCAGCAACTCCCCCGCCCCCTGAACGACCGAGCGGCACAGATCGTCCCCGCCCATCCCGCCGTCGCGATACGTCAGCCGCGCGCCCGGCGAGATCACGAAGGGCGGGTTCGACACGATCAGGTCGTACGTCTCGCCCTGCTTGAGCGGCTCGAACAGCGAGCCCTCCCGCAGATCGGCCGCCGGGGCTCCGGACAGCGCCAGCGTGAGAGCGGTGATGTGCAGCGCGCGCGGGTTGAGATCGGTCGCCGTCACGCGCGTGGCGTGCTGTACGGCGTGCAGGGCCTGGATCCCGGAGCCGGTACCGAGGTCCAGGGCGGAGGCGACAGGGGTACGGACGGTGAGACCGGCCAGGGTCGTGGAGGCACCGCCGACCCCGAGGACGACACCCTCGTCACGGCTGCCGATGCCGCCCGCGCCGCCGACGGCACAACCGAGGTCCGACACGATGAACCAGTCCTCGCCGTCGGGTCCGCCGTACGGCCGTACATCCACCGTCGCGGCCACCTCAGCGCCGCCGACACGGACCAGCCAGCCGCTCTCCAGACACGCGTCCACGGGCACGACGTCCGCCACGCGCGCGTAGGGCACCGGCTGCTGGAGGAGGAACAGGCGTACGAGCACCGCCAGCGGGGTGTCCCCACGGGTCGCCCGGAGCGCGGGCACGGTCTCGCTGCGCGCGAGCGCCGCATACGCGGGCGCGCCGAGCAGCTCTAGCAGGCCGTCGGCGGTGAAGGAGGCCCCGATCAGGGCCTCCCGCAACCGGGCGGTGACATCGGGACGGCCGGAGGCGGGGACGGCGGGCAGCGTGGGCAGGCTGGAGGTACTCACGCCCTCCATTGTGGCCCGCGCCCGCCGCACCGCACGCCTCACCGAGCCACTCGCGGCGCCGCTCAGCCACAGCGGCCGCTCAGCTACCGGTAGCCCCGGGGACCCGCTCAGTCGTCGGCAAACCGAAGTGCGCTCAGCTGTCCGTCGCCGACGCGGACGCCCCCGGCGACGTCGAGGCCTGCTTGCAGCCCGACTGCTCGGACAATGCCTGCTTGGTGTCGCCCGACTCCAGGTCCTTCAGCGCGGCGAGCGCGGTCTGGCGCTGCGTCTCCACCTTCTTCATCTCGGCCGAGACGTCCTTGAGGCCGGTCGCGAACTTCGCCTGGTCCTTGGTGTTGAGCCCGTCCACCTGCGTCTTCATATCGGCATAGGCGCCCGAGAGAGCCGTGAGCTGCTTGACGGCGGTCTGGAGCTTCTTCTCGCCGTCCTCGGCACCGGGGGGCGCCCCGGCGTTGCTGATGACCGTGGCGCGCGCCTTGTAGCCGTCGGACAGGTCCTGGAAGGCCTGGGAGTCGGCCTTCTGGAGCTCCGTCGGGGTGCTCTCGGTGTCCTCGGCCGCCTTGGTGATCGCGTCGTAGGCCGCCGTGATCTTCTTGTTCTGGGCCGGCACCAGGTCACAGACCTTCTTGGCCCAGGCGTCGAGTTCCTTGTTGTCCTCGCTGCCACTGCATCCCGTCAGCGCCAGTACCAGTACCGCACTGCCGGACAGTGCGGCCGCGAGCTTCTTGTTCACCGGATCGGTCCCTTCCGTGGCCTCTCAGCCCCCGGACCTTACACAGCACACGCACCACACCCGTGCACCGAATATCACACATAGACCCCTTTCGACCCCGTTCGCCCCAGGCGAGAGAAGCCTCACGGCCGAGGGGCGCGCAGACACAGGGCGGGGGGGGGGGGGGGGGGGGGCCCGCCCCCCCCCCCCCCCCCCCCCGCCCCTTGAGCTGGGCCTCGTGCCAGAACCTACGAAACCACCGCGGGATCCGCCGACTTGGCCACCTTCTTTTCGTTGTCTTCGTCACCCACGGCGATGCCGCGCCGCTTGGAGACGTAGACCGCGCCGGCGATCACGAGGAACGCGACGACCGCGATGAAGATCCGTACGCCGATGTTCTTGTCGTCGCCGTAACTGAACTTGATCACCGCCGGGGCGATCAGCAGCGCCACCAGGTTCATCACCTTCAGCAGCGGGTTGATCGCGGGCCCCGCGGTGTCCTTGAAGGGGTCGCCGACGGTGTCGCCGATCACCGTCGCGGCATGGGCCTCACTGCCCTTGCCGCCGTGGTGACCGTCCTCGACGAGCTTCTTGGCGTTGTCCCAGGCACCGCCGGAGTTGGCCAGGAAGACCGCCATCAGAGTGCCCGCGCCGATCGCGCCCGCGAGGAACGCGCCGAGCGCGCCGACGCCGAGGGTGAACCCGATGAAGATCGGCGCCAGCACGGCGAGCAGACCGGGTGTGGTGAGTTCACGCAGGGCGTCCCTGGTGCAGATGTCAACGACCTTGCCGTACTCCGGCTCCTCGCTGTAGTCCATGATCCCGGGATGGTCGCGGAACTGCCGCCGCACCTCGTACACCACGGAACCCGCCGACCTCGACACCGCGTTGATCGCCAGCCCCGAGAAGAGGAAGACGACCGCCGCGCCGGCGATCAGGCCGACGAGATTGTTGGGCTGCGAGATGTCCATCATCAGGCTCATCGGCGCGCCCTCGCCGCTGAGCTTCTCGCCGACGTCCTGCGCGCCGGTCGTGATCGCGTCACGGTACGACCCGAAGAGCGCCGATGCCGCGAGGACCGCGGTGGCGATGGCGATGCCCTTGGTGATGGCCTTGGTGGTGTTGCCGACCGCGTCCAGGTTGGTGAGCACCTGGGCGCCCGCGCCCTCGACGTCGCCGGACATCTCGGCGATGCCCTGGGCGTTGTCGGAGACCGGCCCGAAGGTGTCCATGGCGACGATCACACCGACCGTGGTGAGCAGGCCGGTGCCGGCCAGCGCCACCGCGAACAGCGCCAGCATGATCGAGGTGCCGCCGAGCAGGAACGCCCCGTAGACGCCGAGGCCGATCAGCAGGGCGGTGTAGACGGCCGACTCGAGACCGATCGAGATACCGGCGAGGACGACGGTGGCGGGCCCCGTGAGCGAGGTCTTGCCGATGTCCTGGACCGGGCGGCGGTTGGTCTCGGTGAAGTAGCCGGTCAGCTGCTGGATGACGGCGGCGAGCAGGATGCCGATCGCCACCGCGACGAGCGCGAGGATCCGCGGGTCGCCGTCCCTGCCGCTGATCGCCGGGTCGGTGACGCCGTCGAGGTCGGCGTACTTCCCCGGGAGGTAGACGAAGACGGCGATCGCGACCAGCACGAGCGAGATCACCGCGGAGATGAAGAACCCGCGGTTGATCGCGGACATGCCGCTGCGGTCGGAGCGGCGCGGCGCGACCGCGAAGATGCCGATCATCGCGGTGATCACGCCGATCGCCGGAACGAGCAGCGGGAAGGCGAGTCCGGCGTCGCCGAAGGCCGCCTTGCCGAGGATCAGCGCGGCGACCAGGGTCACGGCGTACGACTCGAAGAGGTCGGCCGCCATGCCCGCGCAGTCGCCGACGTTGTCGCCCACGTTGTCGGCGATGGTCGCGGCGTTGCGCGGGTCGTCCTCCGGGATGCCCTGCTCGACCTTGCCGACCAGGTCGGCGCCGACGTCGGCGGCCTTGGTGAAGATGCCGCCGCCGACCCTCATGAACATCGCGATGAGCGCCGCGCCGAGACCGAAGCCCTCCAGGACCTTCGGCGCGTCGGCCGCGTACACCAGCACCACACAGGAGGCGCCCAGCAGACCGAGCCCCACCGTGAACATGCCGACCACGCCGCCCGTACGGAAAGCGATCTTCATGGCTTTGTGGGAGACGGCGGTGAGATCCTTTTCCGGCTCGCCTTCCGCCGGAGTGGCTTCTCGCGCCGCCGCGGCCACACGCACATTGCTGCGCACCGCGAGCCACATGCCGATATAGCCGGTGGCCGCCGAGAACGCGGCACCGATCAAGAAGAACACGGATCGGCCTGCGCGCTGATTCCAGTCGTCCGCGGGCAGCAGCATGAGCAGGAAGAACACGACGACGGCGAATACGCCGAGCGTGCGCAACTGGCGTGCCAGATAGGCGTTCGCGCCTTCCTGGATGGCCTTCGCGATCTTCTTCATGCTGTCGGTGCCCTCGCCGGCCGCGAGCACCTGGCGTACCAGGACCCCCGCCACCACGAGCGCCGCCAGGGCGACGACCGCGATGACCGCGATCAGCACCCGGTTGTCGTCGGTGAGCACCGCGGCCGCGAGGGTTGTCGTGGGCTGGTCCAACTGATCAGGGGTAGAAGGCCCCGCCATTCGTCCTCCTTGACGCTTGGGCTGAGCTCAAGATGTGGACGGATTGTAGGTACCCCGTCCTGATCAAAACAGGGCGCGGTAAACGGAATTCTCCTTTTACAGAACCTGAAAGCAGTAATGCTCTGGGGGCATTCATGGCCGATATCTAGATCGTGAACCAATTCACGATATGCATCGCACCAGACCACTGTAGGCACAGGAAGCTCACGCCGACATGCGGAAGGCCCCACCGGTGTGGTGGGGCCTTCCGCATGTCGAACAGAAATCTGATGCGAACGGGTGAAAATCAGGGAAGCACTGCGGCCGGCGGCGTGGTCGGCCAGGTCATACGGATCTGTCCGCCGTGCTCCCCCGCGGTGACCTCGACATCGTCGACGAGGCCGCTGATGACCGCGAGGCCCATCTCGTCCTCCTCGGTCTCCATGTCGGGGTCCTCACCCAGGGCGCCCGGAGCCCGGTCGCCCGGGGCCGAACGCGGCGCCTCGTCGCCGACCTCGATGGAGAACTGCTTCTCCTCGTCGATCAGCAGCACCTGGACCGGCGCGGTGATGCCGCCGCTCTGGTGCAGTCCGACGGCACGAGTGCAGGCCTCGCCGACAGCGAGTCTGACCTCGTCGAGGACGGCCTCGTCCACTCCGGACCTGCGCGCCACCGCTGCCGCCACCAGTCGGGCGGTCCTGACGTGCTCGGGCAGCGCGCTGAAACGGAGTTCAACGGTGGCCATGCGTCCCCCTCGGAACTACGGGCGTGCTGTCGGGGGACCGGGCCGCCGAAAGCCCGGACCCCTTCTTTTTGCTTCTGCCGGCGTCCTGCTGTCGCCCCGGGCACGGGCCCGGGAACGGGTCAGTCGGTCGCCGCCACCGCTTCCTCGACCGAGGTGTGGATCGGGAACACCTTGGTGAGGCCGGTGATACGAAAGATCTTGAGAATGCGCTCCTGGTTGCAGACCAGGCGCAGCGAGCCCTCATGGGCACGCACCCGCTTCAGTCCGCCGACCAGTACGCCGAGCCCGGTGGAGTCGAGGAAGTCCACGCCCTCCATGTCGACGACAAGGTGGAAACTGCCGTCGTTCACCAGCTCGACCAGCTGCTCGCGCAGCTTGGGCGCGGTATATACGTCGATTTCGCCACCGACCCTGACGATCGTGCGATCGCCGATGGTCTCGGTCGACAGGGACAGGTCCACGGATCCTCCAGCACCTTGCTATCGAGCGGTCGCCCCTCGGGACACCTCGGCAGAGCCCCCGGGACGGTTCGCCAGCCGCGATGGCATTCAATCACTTACCGGCAGGCGTGCACGACGCCTTGGTCCCATTGTCCGTCACGCCAGTGACACACTCGGTGCCGATGGCCAAGAATCTCCGATCCGATCGACCCTCGACGGACGCCGGTCCCCGCCCCACGCCGAGCACGGTCCTGGACCGGCTCGCCGCCGGGCCGAGCCGGGCTGCGCGCATCACTCATACGGAGCACTTGCCCCCACGTGAGGGTCGCCATGCCGTCTGGCCCGACCGGATCCGCTCGGAGGTCATCGCAGCCGTCCAGGCCTGCGGCATCGAGCACCCCTGGGCCCACCAGGCACGCGCGGCCGAACACGCCCTGGACGGCGAGTCCGTCGTCGTCGCCACCGGCACCGCCTCCGGCAAGTCCCTGGCGTACCTCGTGCCGGTCCTCTCCACCCTCCTGGAGGGCTCGGAGGCCCCGAACGGCCGCGGCGCCACCACGCTCTACGTGTCCCCGACGAAGGCCCTGGCGGCGGACCAGTGCCGCTCGGTGAAGGAACTTTCACAACCGCTGGCCAATTCCGTACGCCCCGCGGTCTACGACGGCGACACGCCGTTCGAGGAACGTGAATGGATCCGCCAGTACGCCAACTACGTGCTGACCAACCCCGACATGCTGCACCGCGGGATACTCCCGTCCCACTCCCGCTGGTCCTCCTTCCTGAAGGCACTCAAGTACGTCGTCATCGACGAGTGCCACACCTACCGAGGCGTGTTCGGCTCCCACGTCGCCCAGGTGCTGCGCCGTCTGCGCCGCCTCTGCGCCCGCTACGGCGCCTCCCCCGTCTTCCTGCTGGCCTCCGCGACCGCCGCCGAGCCGTCGGTGGCCGCCCGCCGCCTCACCGGCCTCCCCGTGGTCGAGGTCGCCGACGACGCCTCACCGCGCGGCGAACTGGTGTTTGCCCTCTGGGAGCCCCCGCTCACCGAGATGCAGGGCGAGAAGGGCGCCCCGGTCCGCCGTACGGCCACCGCCGAGACGGCCGATCTCCTGACGGATCTCGCCGTACAGGGCGTGCGCTCGGTCGCCTTCGTCCGCTCCCGGCGCGGCGCCGAGCTGATCTCCGTGATCGCCCAGGAGCGACTGGCAGAGATCGACCGCTCCTTGGCCCGCCGTGTGGCGGCGTACCGCGGCGGCTATCTCCCGGAGGAGCGCCGCGCCCTGGAACAGGCCCTGCACTCAGGAGAGCTGCTGGGCCTGGCCGCCACGACCGCCCTGGAACTCGGCATCGACGTCTCGGGGCTGGACGCCGTACTGATCTCCGGCTACCCCGGCACCCGCGCGTCCCTGTGGCAGCAGGCAGGCCGGGCCGGACGAGCCGGCCAGGGGGCGCTGGCGATCCTGGTGGCCCGCGACGACCCCCTGGACACCTTCCTCGTCCACCACCCCGAAGCCCTCTTCGACCAGCCTGTGGAGTCCACCGTCCTCGACCCCGACAACCCGTACGTCCTCGCCCCGCACCTGTGCGCGGCCGCGGCGGAACTGCCGTTGACCGATGAGGACATGGAGTTGTTCGGGCCGGAGACCGAGAGCTTGTTGGGGCAGCTGGAGTCCGCGAAGCTGCTGCGCCGCCGCACCAAGGCCTGGCACTGGACCCGCCGGGAGCGGGCCGCCGACCTCACCGACATCCGCGGGGAGGGCGGCAGCCCCGTCCAGATCGTCGAGTCGGGCACCGGCCGCCTCCTCGGCACGGTCGACGCGGGCTCCGCCCACACCACCGTCCACGAGGGCGCGGTCCACCTCCATCAGGGCCGTACGTACCTGGTCCGGTCGTTGGACCTGGAGGACTCGGTGGCACTGGTCGAGGAGGCGAACCCGTCGTATTCGACGGTGGCCCGCGACACGACGTCCATCGCCGTCCTGGAGACGGACGTCGAAGTCCCCTGGGGCGAGGGCAGGTTGTGCTACGGCTCCGTCGAGGTCACCAACCAGGTGGTCTCCTTCCTCCGCAGACGTCTGATCACAGGTGAAGTGCTCGGCGAGACGAAACTCGACCTCCCTCCCCGCACGCTCCGTACGCGCGCGGTGTGGTGGACGGTCACCGAGGACCAGCTCGACGAGGCCCGGATCAACCCGGAGATTCTCGGCGGCGCCCTGCACGCCGCCGAACACGCCTCGATCGGCCTGCTGCCCCTCTTCGCGACCTGCGACCGCTGGGACATCGGCGGCGTGTCGATCCCCCTCCACCCCGACACGCTGCTCCCCACGGTCTTCGTCTACGACGGTCACCCGGGCGGCGCGGGCTTCGCGGAGCGCGCCTTCCACACCGCCCGCGCCTGGCTCACCGCCACCCGCCAGGCCATCGCCTCCTGCGAGTGCGACGCCGGCTGTCCGTCCTGCATCCAGTCCCCCAAGTGCGGCAACGGGAACGACCCGCTGCACAAGAGGGGGGCGGTCCGGCTGCTCACGGTGCTGTTGCGGGGAGCGCCGGAGGAGGGGGCGGAAGCGGAGCTTCCCGGACTGCCGAAGGAGCAGGCCGAAACAGAGCTTCCCGGACTGCCGGAGGAGGAGGCCGAAACAGAGCTTCCCGGACTGCCGAAGGAGCAGGCCGAAGAGGAGCCTCCCGGGCTGCCGAAGGAGCAGGCCGAAGAGGAGCCTCCCGGGCTGCCGAAGGAGAGGCCCTAGCCTGGCCTCACCGGGGCGCCGATGGAGCGAACGGCGGCGGGGAGACCTGGGGCGCCGACGGAGGAGCCGGGCCCGGGCCGCACAGGGATGGCGACGGAGGTCCCGAGCCCGGGCCACCGCGGGGCCGAGGGAGGACCAAGCCCTGACCTCACCGGGACCCCGACACAGAACCCAAGCCTTCGCCTCACCTGGGCGCCGCCGGAGCCAGCGGCGTCTGGCCCCCTATGGATCCCGAGATGGGGGCTCCAGGAGCCGCCGGACCGCCGGACCGCGGCGCCCCCTGGGACTCCGGCGGAAGCGGAGCCTGCGACGTAACCGGGCCCGCGGGCCCCGCCCGTGCCCTGACCTCCGCCGTGAACGGCCCCCGCCCCGAAGCCGCCGTCACATCCGAGATCTCGCCGACCATCGCGCACCGCACGAGCCGCGCGCCCTGGTCCCGCGCCACCCCCTCGGCCCGGGCGCAGGCCACCACGGGCCCGTCGGCCCAGTGGTCCGCCGCCGCGAGCGCCGCGAGATCCGCGCCCCCGGCCGCCCGGTGCCGTACGACGACGGCCTGTCCGAGGGCCAGCACGACCCCGAACACCACGCACAGCACCGCGATCGCACCGACACTCCAGACGGTGGCGGAACCACGGTCCGAGCGGGCGCCGGTGAGGTGGACGCCGGCGAACCGGGCGACAGCGCGGCGGGCACCGGTGAGGCCGGCTTCCGCGAACCGGGCGACAGCGCGGCGGGCACCGGTGAGGCCGGCTTCCGCGAACCGGGCGACGGCACGGCGGGCACCGGTGAGGCCGGCTTCCGCGAACCGGCCTTTCGCCGACCGCACGGCGGGGGGCCGCGCAACCGCAACCCCGCGCTCCGCCGATCCGCTCCTCGTCGAACCGCCGCTCATCCTCCTTCACCCACCGTCTCCTCCGCCCATGCCACGGCCTCCTCCCGCACCTCGAAGGGCAGGCCGTGCAACGCGAGCGGCTTGGCCACGACGACCACGCGGACCCGGTCACCCTCCCGGGCGACCGTCACCTGCGCGTCGCGCGGTGCCGTGTCCCGGGCCACCCGGACGACCGCCTCGGCGGGGTCCTGGCGGGCCGCCGCGCGGGCGCCGGTCCTGGCGGCGTCCACGCACTGGATCTGCGCGGCCACCACGAGCAGCCCCCACACCAGCGCCATCGCGAACATCACCAGCACGGGCAGCACCATGGCCGACTCGGCCGTCACGAACCCCTGGTCTCCCGCTCGTTCACGCCTTCGCATCGAGCGCCCGTTTCACGATGGCCTGGAGTTCCGCGCTGACGGTCCCGCTCGTCACCACCTTGTAGAGCACCACCGCGAACGCCACCGCCGCGACGATCCCCATCGCGTACTCGGACGTCACCATCCCCCTGTCCTCGCGCATCGACCGCGCCCCGCTCATCGTCCTGGACACCAGGGCACGCACCCGCGCCCATACCGCCTTGTACATCTCAACCCCCGTAAGGATCAGTCCTGTTGAACAATCGCCTGACTTACTTGTCCGCCGGGTCACCGGCCGCCGACCGTCATCGCCCACCCCCTCCCAGCACTCCACCCGCGAGCCCGATCACGATGGGCAGCACGCCCACGGCGATGAACGCGGGCAGGAAACACAGCCCCACCGGCGCGGTGACCAGCACGGCCGCCCGCCGCGCCCGTGCCGTCGCGGTGCGTCCCCAGTCGGCGCGAGCGTCCGCCGCGAGCGCGGCAGCCGGTCCGGCCGCAGGCAGCCCCGTCACATCGGCGCGTTCCAGCAGCCGCGCCAGCGCCCCGGCGCCCGGTGTCGAGGCGAGCCTCCGCCAGGCCTCGCCCGGTTCGCCGCCGAGTCTTACCTCCGCCGCCCCGCGCACGAGTCCCTCACCCACGGGACCGCCCAGCGCCTCACCCACGGCCTGTGCCGCGATCACGGGACCGGCGCCGGCCGCGATGCAGGCGGCCAGCAGGTCGGCGGCGAGCGGCAGTTGCCGGGCCGCTTGGCGCGCGTCGGCCTCCTCGGCCCCCACGCCGGCCGTCTGCCGTAGCCGCCACCGCCACAAGCCCGCCGCGACGACCAGCCCGACCACGACACCGGCGAATCCGCCGACCAGCACCCACCCGGCACACCCGACGCCGACCACGGGCAGCCACCGCCGCACGAGATCCCGAGCCTCGAACCGCGGGCCCTCGGCCGTGGTCTGCGCAGCGGCCAGCAACTCCCCGAGCCGCCGCCGCACTCGGCGCTCATGCCGCGCGGCCGCGGCCCACCGGGCGAGCCAGGCGATCACCAGTGCCGCCCCCACAACCGCCCCCAGCCTGTGGACAACTTCCGCGCTCATGCCGCCTCGGCTCCCCGTACGATCCGCGTCGCCCACCACATCCCGATGCCCTCCAGCAGGCCGCCGACCAGCAGGCAGCCCAGCCCGGAGCCGGTGTGCAGAAGGACGTGCAGGGGGTCGGCACCGAGAGCGGCACCGAGACCCAGCCCCAGCACCGGCAACGCGGCGAGCATCCACGCCGTGGACCGGGCTCCGGCCAACTGGGCGCGGAGATCGGCTCGTTGGTCCCGATCGGCCCGCAGCGCGCCTTCGAGCCGATCGAGCCCGGCCGCGAGCCCCGCGCCCTGGTCCACGGCCACCCGCCAGCACGCGGCAAGCCCCAACAGCCCTTCGGCCCCAGGTCGCCGAGCCGCCGCCGCGAGCGCCCCCGGAACATCCCCGCCGAACCGGGCCGCCGCCAACACAGCGGCCTGCGTCTCCCCCAGCCCACCGAACTCCGGCACTCCAGGACCGAACCCACCCGATCCGGCCCCACCGTCCCCCGGGCCCTCGAAATCCCGCACAGCCCGCACCAGCGCCTCCCCCGGCTGCCGCCCCGCCCTCACCTCGCCGGCGACCATCGCGCACAGCGCGATCACCTCGTCCGCCCGCCGCTCACGCACCCGGCGCTCCGTCCGGGCCAGCCGCACCCGCCGCAGCAACGGCACCCCGGCGGCTCCCGCGACGGCCGGCAGCAGCGAGGCCCCCAACACGGCGATCACCAGCCCTGCGACCGCCGCGCACCACTCGAACCCGAGTCGCCCACGAACCTGCCTCAGCTCCCCCACCAGTCGCCGCCACGGCGGAGGCCCGACCCCCACCACATCGCCGCTCGCCAGCAGCACCTGCGCCCGCCGTGCCCCGGAACGCCGGCCGCCCCACAGCCACACGGCCACCCCGAGGCACCCCACGACCACACCCGTCGACCCCACCGACATCTCCCCCATCCCGATCACCACGTCCTCCCGTCGTCCGAGCCATCTCGTCGTCGTCCTCCCGCTCCGCGCCCGCCCAAGTCACCCGCCCTCCCCCGACGGCCCCCGCATCGCGTCCCCGAGCAGTCCTCGCAGCCGCTCCCACCCCCGCTCGTACGCGAACGCCTCCGCTCCCCAGCGCAGCGCCGGCACAGTCCGCACCAGCCCCGTGGAGTCCCGCTCCAACACCCGCACCTCGGCGATCCGCCGCCGCCCGGCCCGGTCACGCACGAGATGCAGGACGACCGACAGCGCGGCCGCCAACTGGCTGTGCAGCGCTGCCCTGTCGAGCCCGGCCGCCGTGCCCAGCGCCTCGAGACGGGCCGGGACATCGGCCGCCGCGTTGGCGTGCACGGTCCCGCAGCCGCCCTCATGGCCCGTGTTCAAGGCGGCGAGCAGATGCACCACTTCGGGCCCGCGCACCTCACCCACGACCAGCCGATCGGGCCGCATCCGCAGCGCCTGTCGCACCAGGTTTTCGAGCGTGACGAGGCCTGCGCCCTCCTGGTTGGCGGGTCTCGTCTCCAGCCGTACGACGTGCGGATGGTCCGGCCTGAGCTCCGCCGAGTCCTCCGCGAGCACGATCCGCTCGCCCGGCCCGACGAGCCCCAGCAGCGCACTCAGCAGCGTCGTCTTTCCGGTGCCGGTCCCGCCGCTGATGAGGAAGGACAGCCGCGCGTCGAGCAGCGCCCGCAGAACCCGGTCTCCGCCCGGCGGCACCGTGCCGGCCGCGACCAGTTCGTCCAGCGTGAACGCACGCGGGCGTACGACCCGCAGCGACAGACAGGCACAGCCGACGGCCACCGGAGGAAGCACCGCGTGCAGCCGGGTCCCGTCCGGCAGCCGCGCGTCCACCCAGGGCCGCGCGTCGTCGAGGCGCCGCCCCGCCACTGCGGCGAGCCGCTGCGCGAGTCGCCGTACGGCGGCCGCGTCCGGGAAGGAGACGGTGGTCAGTTCGAGTCCGCCGCCCCGGTCCACCCAGACCCGGTCCGGCGCCGACACCAGGACATCCGTCACCGACGGGTCGGCGAGCAGCGGCTCCAGGGGCCCGCTGCCGACCAGTTCGGACCGCAACCGCTCGGCCGCGCCCAGCACTTCAGCGTCCCCGAGGACCCGTCCCTGCTCCCGCAGTGCCTGCGCCACACGCGCGGGCGTCGGTTCGGCCCCGCTCTCGGCCAGCCACTGCCGTACGCCGTCCAGCAGCCCGGGAGCCATGTCCGCGCCGGGCGTCGAGGAAGCCGTACGAGCACCCACCACCGGGGCGGCCCGCAGCCCGATGGCACCGACCGGCACCTCACCCGACCACCGCCGCTCGACAGAACCCGCCACCGAATCACCCGACCGCCACCGCTCAATGGATCCGGCTACCGGATGACCCGGCCGCCACACCTCGGCAGAACCGTCCCCCGCGCCGTCCGCCCGCTCGAATCCCGAGAACACGTTCATGCCGCTCCCGCCTCCGCCAACGCCCGCTCCCAGAACTCCTTGCAGAAGCGCGCGAGCGGCCCCCGCACGGCCGCCCCCGGAGGTGAGTCGCTTCCCCGCGGCCGCTGGAGCACCGACTCGACCGGTACCTCGCCCACCAGGGGCAGTCCCAGCAGACGGGCCACCTCACGGTCGTCGAGGCCGGGTGCGTACGGGCCTCGTACCGCCACCCGCAGGTCGCGCAGGACCATGCCGACGGCGGAGGCCATGCGGCCGGCCGCGGCGACGGCGCGCAGTTCGGCGGGGACCACGAGGATCCCGAGGTCGAGCTGGGAGAGGACCTCGGCGACGCCGTCGTCGAGGCGGCGGGGCAGGTCGACGACGACGGTGCCGCCCCGGCGCCGGGCCGCGGCGAGCACCGCCCGCACGGCCTGGGGCGGGACGGCGATGCGGTCGCCGCGGTCCCAGCTCAGCACCCGCAGTGAGTGCAGCCGCGGCAGCGACTCCTCCAAGGCACCGCCCCCGACCCGCCCGCGCGAGGCGGCGAACGCGGGCCAGCGCAGTCCCTCGGTGCTCTCACCGCCGAGGAGTACGTCGAGTCCGCCGCCCAGGGGATCGGCGTCCACGAGGAGGGTGCGCAGGCCCTCACGCGCGGAAGTGACGGCGAGGGCACACGCGAGCGTGGAGGCTCCCGCCCCGCCGCAGCCGCCGATGACGCCGACGGTGAGGGCGGGCCGGCCGACGCCCTCGGTGACGTCGGCGATGCGGTCGACCAGCCACTGCTCACCGTCGGGCAGCATCAGGACGTGATCGGCGCCGATCTCGACGGCCCGCTTCCACACCCCGGAGTCGTCCTGGTCCCGGCCCACGAGCACCACTCCGCGCCGGCGTGCGGCCCCGCGCACGCGCCGCGCCGCGTCGTCGCCGATCAGGACGAGCGGGGCGGCCTCCCAGCTTCCTCTGGGCTCCGGCACCCCGTGATGCACCTCGGCCTTCGCCCCGGCCGCCGCGCACAGGCGCAGCAGGTCGTCGAGCAGGTCCTCGTCCTCCGTGACGATCAACGGTCGGCCCGGTCGCCCTCCGGCGGCGGGCTGCCCCTCATGTGTGACGGCTGCGGTCACGGTCTCCATCCCCCTTCGCCGCGCCGCGCGAGGTCCTTCACAGGGCCCGCGCGGCGCCTCTCTCACGCGGCCCCTTCGGCCCCGCGATTCCCAAACATGTGAAGAACCGGCAACCGGCCTCCATATGAACGGCCGATACGAACCGGCCAAACGCACCCGACTAACCAGAACCGGCCATGAAGTCGGCTGGAGCGGGGCGTGTGGGAATCACGGTGCAGCGATCCCGGAAATCGTGTGGATCTTGGTCGATAACTGTGGACAACTCGGCGGTTGTGAATATCGCCGTCACCCATACCGGTGAGTCCCGCAGCGCCTGTGCAAAACTTCCGCAGAGCAGCGCGACGACTACACGCAGTGACGGATCACGGGCAGACGGAAGAGGCGGCCGAAGCCGCCTCGAGGCAGTCGCGGGACCGCGAACGAAAGAGGAAAAACCCACCCGGACATGCGACGACCCCCACCGGGGGGGAGAGTGGGGGTCGTCTCCACGGCCGACTCGGGGGGGGGAGGAGCCGGACCGGGTTAGCACGGTCGCGAACGATCCGTGACTTCCATGGTGTACCCGAGAGCCCTCTCAGGCAAACCCACGCGCCTCACCTTACGCCGAATGGGCTGCACCTATGCTCGGGCTCGTGGAAAACCACTCCTTGCCTCGCACAGCAGCCTTCTTCGACCTGGACAAGACGGTCATTGCGAAGTCGAGCACACTCACGTTCAGCAAGTCGTTCTACCAAGGCGGGCTGATCAACCGCAGAGCCGCCTTGCGGACCGCATATGCCCAGTTCGTCTTCCTCGTCGGCGGTATGGACCACGACCAGATGGAACGCACCCGCGAGTACCTGTCCGCGCTCGTGCGGGGCTGGAACGTCCAGCAGGTCAAGGAGATCGTGGCCGAAACGCTCCACGAACTGATCGACCCGATCATCTACGACGAGGCCGCCTCCTTGATCGAGGAGCACCACACCGCCGGCCGCGACGTCGTCATCGTCTCCACGTCCGGCGCCGAGGTCGTCGAGCCGATCGGCGAACTCCTGGGCGCCGACCGGGTGGTGGCGACCCGGATGGTCGTGGGCGAGGACGGCTGCTTCACCGGGGAGGTGGAGTACTACGCGTACGGCCCGACCAAGGCCGAGGCGATCAAGGAACTGGCGGAGTCCGAGGGGTACGACCTGGAGCGCTGCTACGCCTACAGCGACTCGGCGACCGACCTGCCGATGCTCGAGGCCGTGGGCCATGCGCACGCCGTCAATCCGGACCGGACACTGCGCCGCGAGGCTCTCGCGCGCGGGTGGCCGATTCTCGATTTCCACCGGCCGGTCCGGCTCAAGCAACGGCTGCCCGGATTCGCCGTACCGCACCGCCCGGCGCTCGTCGCGGTCGCCGCGATAGGAGCGGCGGCAGCGACGGCAGGCCTCGTCTGGTACGCGAATCGGCGGCGGGCGACAGTGGCCTGAGGCGATTCCACCTACTTGGCCCCTATTTGAGGATAAAAGTAAAGAACGGCGGCCAGGGGTTCCGCTTGCTCCGGTCCAGGAGTACAAAGGGGTTAACGGCCCGCGAGACCAAGGACATCCGAGAGGATCACCTTAGAAACGCATTTGGCCCCACGGACCGAGCATGGACACCGAGCACCCACGCGACGTCGACCCGTCGATTACGGGCCAGCCGCACCAGGTGACGGGCAAAGTCCCGACCTGATGGGCAATACATCGAGGACGCTTGGTAACCCGGTGAACATGCCAGCGGCGGTACGAGCCCTCGTACCGCCGCAACCCTGTTCCAGGGTTTTACGCCGCCCCGCGCTGGAGCGCCTCGCACACCGCCGTCGACTCGCGCGCACCCAGTTCGATCGCGCGGCCGCAGTGGGCGATCCAGGCGGCCATGCCCTCGGGGGTACCGGAGACGTATCCGTCGAGCGCCGCCAGATAGGCCGCACGGCCCAGTTCGGCGTGACCGACTTCCGCCGGGCAGACCGACTTCGGGTCGAGTCCGCTGCCGACCAGGACGATCCGCGCGGCCGCGCGGGCGACCAGGCCGTTGTGGGACACGAAGGGCCTGAGGGCGAGGAGTTCTCCCTGCACGACGGCGGCCGAGACCAGAGCGGGGGCCGAGCTGCCAGCGATGATCAGCTCGGACAGGCCCTCCAGCCGGCCCGAGACCTCGGACGCACCCGGCAGGGGCAGCTCGATGAGCGGCTCGTCGACGGTCTCGCCGGCCTGACGGGGACGCCCGATCTCGTCCCCATCGGTCGCCGCGGCGACCAGGTGCAGCCGGGCCAGCACCCGCAGGGGTGACTGCCGCCAGATGGACAGCAGTTGACCGGCCTCGGCGGTCAACCGCAGCGCCGCACCCATGATCCGCGCCTCGCCGTCGACGCCGAAGTCGGAGCGCCGGCGCACCTCTTCGAGGGCCCAGTCCGCGCCGGACAGCGCGGCCGAGCCGCGGGCGCCGCGCAGGGCCGCCTCGGAGGTGATCTCATTGCTGCGGCGCCGCATGACACGGTGCCCGTAGACCCGGTCCACGGACTTGCGCACGGACTCCACGGACTCGGCCACACCGGGCAGTGAGCCCAGGGCCGCCAGCGGATCGGCGTTCGCGCCTGTCGTACTCATGAGTACGACCCTACGCAACCCAGCCGCCTGACCCTCGATGGAGTGGTCTTCTTCACGACGCCTGCCACATACAGCTATCGACCTACTACTCTTTGTGAACATGAAAATTGCTTTCGTCGGGAAGGGCGGCAGCGGCAAGACCACCCTGTCCTCCCTGTTCATCCGCCATCTCGCGGCCACCGGAGCACCGGTGATCGCCGTCGACGCCGACATCAACCAGCACCTGGGGCCGGCGCTCGGCCTGGACGAGGGCCGGGCGGCCGAGCTGCCCGCCCTGGGCGAGCGGCTGCCGCTGATCAAGGAGTATCTGCGGGGCACGAACCCGCGGATCGCCTCGGCCGCGGAGATGATCAAGACGACTCCGCCCGGCGAGGGCTCGCGGCTGCTGCGGGTGCGCGAGGACAACCCGGTCTACGAGGCCTGCGCACGGGCGGTGGAACTCGACGGCGACATCGTCCGTTTGATGGTCACCGGCCCCTTTACGGACGCCGACCTGGGGGTCGCCTGCTACCACTCCAAGACGGGAGCGGTGGAGCTGTGCCTGAACCACCTCGTGGACGGGCCGGGCGAGTACGTCGTGGTGGACATGACGGCGGGCTCCGACTCCTTCGCCTCCGGCATGTTCACCCGCTTCGACATGACGTTCCTCGTCGCCGAGCCGACCCGGAAGGGGGTCTCCGTCTATCGCCAGTACAAGGAGTACGCCCGCGACTTCGGTGTCGTCCTGAAGGTCGTCGGCAACAAGGTGCAGGGCCGGGACGACCTCGACTTCCTCCGCGCCGAAGTCGGGGACGACCTGGTGGTGACGGTCGGGCACTCCGACTGGGTACGTGCCCTGGAGAAGGGCCGGCCGCCCCGGTTCGCGCTCCTGGAGGACGTCAACCGCCGCGCCCTGCACCAGCTGCGGACGGCCGTCGACGCGACGTACGAGCTGCGTGACGCGGAGCGCTACACCCGGCAGATGGTGCACTTCCACCTGAAGAACGCCCAGTCCTGGGGCAATGAGCGCACGGGGGCCGACCTGGCGGCACAGATCGACCCCTCGTTCGTGCTCGGCGAGAGTGCGGTGGCGGCCACGACCGCCACGGCCTGACGGCTACTGCTTCTTGTCCGTAGCCGCCGGCGCCCCCGGCACACCCTTCGGTGCCGGGGCCGGCCGGCCCGACAGGAAGGCCGGCCAGCCCTGCTTCGGTGCCTCGCCGACGCCGAGGGTGCCCAGCTTCTCCAGGGTCTTCGGGTCCTGGGCGTCCAGCCAGTCGGCCAGCTGCCGGAAGGAGACACAGCGCACGTCGGGCTTGTTGCACACCTGCTCGACGGTCTCCTTGACGGCGCGCATGTAGGTGCCGCCGTTCCAGGACTCGAAGTGGTTGCCGATGATCAGAGGCGCGCGGTTGCCGTCGTAGGCCCGGTGGAAGCCCTTGAGCAGGCCGTCACGCATCTGGTCGCCCCAGAACTCGTACTTGTCCGGGTCGCCCTGGGTCGCGGTGCCGGACTGGTTGACCATGAAGTTGTAGTCCATCGTGAGCTGCTCGTAGGAGTGCCCGGGGAAGGGCACGAGCTGCATCGACAGGTCCCACAGACCCTGCTTCTTCTTCGGCCAGACCTGGTCGTTGACACCGCTGGTGTCATAGCGGAAGCCCAGCTCGCGGGCGGCCTTCATGAAGTTCTTCTGGCCCTCCAGGCAAGGGGTGCGGGCGCCGATGAGCTCCTTGTCGTAGTCGAAGGGCAGCGGGGAGGCCTTCGTCATCCCGGTGTTGGTCTTCCAGGACTTCACGAACTTCTTCGCCTGGGCGATCTCGTCCTTCCACTCCGCCACCGACCACTGGCCGACCCCGCCGCCGCTGCCGCAGAAGTGGCCGTTGAAGTGGGTCCCGATCTCGTTGCCCTCCAGCCACGCCAGGCGCAACTGCTTGACGGTGTCGGCGATGCCCTGCTCGTCGTTGAAGCCGATGTCGGAGCGGCCCGGGGAGTGCTGCGGCGGCTTGTACTCGTCGCGCTTGTCCTCCGGCAGCATGTACACGCCGCTCAGGAAGTACGTCATCGTCGCGTGGTTCGCCTTGGCGACCTCACGGAAGTGGGAGAACAGCTTCTGGCTGTCCTCGCCGGCGCCGTCCCAGGAGAACACCACGAACTGCGGGGGCTTTTCGCCGGGCTTGAGGCGCTCGGCTCTGGGCAGGTGCGGCTGCGCTCCGGTGTAGGCGGTGGAGCCGTCGCCGATCAGGCGGAACACCCGGTGGGGCGGGGCATGTCCGGGCTTCGCCTTCTGCGGGCCGGCGGCGCCTCCCTCGGAGACGTCGGTGCCGGTCGCGCAACCGGCGAGCGAGGCGGCGCAGACCGCGGCGACCACGGCTCCCGCGGCAATCCTGTGGGTGGCGGCCATGTTCCGCCCACCTTCTTCCTTCTCTCGGGGCCAACGACAGCGCCGCCAAGTTCGCATGGACTCGAGAAGGAATTAGTACGACAAGCCGATGAAATTGCCACTTCACCCGTCTAGGTGATTTGTTAACCCATTTGCCCGGAAAGTTCTTGCCTGTCCTTTACTCTGTATTACGATCCATTTACAAAGCGTTGAATCATCCCGCCGCTGCACGCCGTGACCCACGGCCGCGACCCGACCCCCGCCATCGACGGGGGACCACCTGTTCCGCGACCGCGCTGCCCCGGAGGAGACGGGAAAATGTCAGCCTGTGTTCCCACCCGCGCCACCGACCCGAGCGACTCGAACCCAACGAGGCGCGTCCACCCACCTCACAGCCCCCCACCGACCCCGCCGCGCCGCTTCCGCATCGCGGGCGCCGACGTGTCGGCCTCGATCGCGGTCTTCCTGATCGCCCTGCCCCTGTCCCTCGGCATCGCCCTCGCCACCGGCGCGCCTCTCCAGGCCGGCCTCGTGGCCGCCGCCGTCGGAGGGATCGTCGCCGGCCGACTCGGCGGATCCCCGCTGCAGGTCAGCGGCCCCGCCGCCGGACTCACCGTGGTCACCGCCGACCTGATCCATCGCTACGGCTGGCGAACCACCTGCGCCATCACCGTCCTTGCCGGAGTGGTCCAACTCGGCCTCGGCTGCCTGCGCGTGGCCCGCACCGCGCTCGCCGTCAGCCCGGCGATCGTGCACGGCATGCTCGCCGGCATCGGCGTGACCATCGCCGTCGCCCAGCTGCACATCGTCCTCGGCGGCACCCCGCAGAGCTCCGTCCTCGACAACCTCCGGGGCCTGCCCGCACAGTTGGCGCGCCTGCAGCCCGCCGCGGTGTCGGTGAGCGTGCTGACCCTGGCGCTGCTCCTTCTCTGGCCACGCGTCCCCGGCCGGGCAGGACAACTCCTGCGCAGGATCCCGGCCGCGCTCGTGGCCGTCGCCGGAGCCACCGCCGCCGCCTCGTTCGCCGGGCTGACCCTGCCCAAGGTCGATCTGCCGTCCTGGAGCAGCCACGCCCTGGCCGGGCTGCCCGAGGGGCCCCTGCTCGGCCTCGCCGCCGCCGTGCTCACCACCACGCTGGTGTGCAGTGTGCAGTCCCTCCTCGGCGCGGTCGCCGTCGACAAGCTGGTGGCCGGACGCACCGACCTGATCTCCGGCGCCCCCGGATCCGGCCGCGGTGCCCGCGTCGGCCGCTCCGACCTGAACCGCGAACTGCTCGGGCAGGGCGCCGCCAACATCGTCTCCGGCACGCTCGGCGGACTGCCCGTCGCCGGTGTGGCGGTGCGGAGTTCGGCCAATGTCCAAGCCGGTGCCGTCAGCCGGAACTCCACCGTGCTGCACGGCGTTCTCGTAGTGATCGCCGCACTGCTGATGGTCCCGGTCCTGGAGTTCATCCCGCTCGCCTCGCTCGCCGCCCTGGTGATGGCCGTCGGCATCCAGATGGTGTCCCTGCACCACATCCGCACGGTGACCCGACACCGAGAGGTTCCCGTCTACGCCGTCACCACCCTCGGCGTGGTCCTGTTCGGCGTCCTGGAGGGTGTGACCCTGGGCGTCGCCGTCGCCGTCGGAGTCGCCCTGCACCGCCTGACCCGCACCCGCATCACGCACCACGAGAGGGAAGGAGTCCATCACGTCCATGTGCGAGGGCAGTTGACGTTCCTCGCGGTGCCCCGGCTGAGCCGGGCCCTGCATCTCATCCCCCATGGAGCGAACGCCGTCGTGGAGTTGGACGGGTCGTTCATGGACCACGCGGCATACGAATCGCTGCAGGACTGGCAGAAGACGCACATCGCGCAGGGCGGCTCCGTCGAGCTGACCGGGCGCAGACCGGGCACGCGCATCGCCGAGCCGTCCGATTCCGCCCACTGCCGCTGCCGTCCCTGGACGCCCTGGCGCAACCACCAGTGTGAGCGCCCGTACACCGCGTCGGCCGCCGGACATGCCGGTGCGTCCGCCGAGCCCGGTGCGGCCCAGGGCCCGAGCGCGGGCCGCGAGTCGAGCGGGCACGAACTGGCCCGTGGCATCAGCGCGTTCCAGCGCAACACCGCACCGATCGTGCGGGGCGAGCTGGCCCGGCTGGCGCGCGAGGGCCAGCAGCCGGACCAGCTCTTCCTCACCTGCGCCGACTCCCGGTTGGTCACCTCGATGATCACCTCCAGTGGCCCGGGAGACCTCTTCGTGGTGCGCAACGTGGGCAACCTCGTTCCGCTGCCCGGCGAGGAGAGCGGGGACGACTCGGTGGCGGCCGCGATCGAGTACGCGGTGGATGTGCTGAAGGTGCGCTCCATCACGGTGTGCGGGCACTCCGGATGCGGGGCCATGCAGGCGCTGCTCAACTCCGAGCCGGGTGGCGCCCGGACCCCGCTGCAGCGGTGGCTGCGGCACGGCCTGCCCAGCCTGGAGCGGATGGCCGACGACACCCGACCCTGGGCGAGACTCGCCGGGCGGGCACCCGCAGACGCGGTCGAGCAGCTCTGTCTGACCAACGTGGTGCAGCAGTTGGAGCATCTGAGCGCCCATGAATCGGTCGCCCGGGCCCTGCGGGAGGGGGAGCTGGAGCTGCACGGGATGTACTTCCACGTGGGCGAGGCGCAGGCGTATCTGCTCACCGGGGCGGACGGTGGCGGCTTGTTCGACCATGTGGAGGCGGCGGCGGACCTGCCGGCTTGAGCCTTGGGCGTGTGCCTCGGGGGTGTGCGGCCCGTCCTGGAGGGGCCGCACACCCGCGGAGAGGCACCAGGATCGCCGGGACCGGTCCGGTGTCGGCACCTCAGGATGGGACCGCTCCCGCAGGGACTTGCCTGACCTGTGCTGCCGTATACGCGCCGCCACCTGGCTGACCCAACGCCGTCGCGGGCCTCGCCGACCGTCAGTTCATCGACCGCGACCGGTTCCAGGACGGCTGTCTCCCCGGCAGGGAGCCGCTCCAGGACGGCCCCGGCTCGTCCTCCGGATGGGTCATGCCGACGAGCTCCAGCAGTCGCCGCTCCGAGATGCGCCGGTCTCGGTCGGTCGGGAGTGTGAAAGGCGTTACAGACCCTGAACTCCGCCTGGTCGGCGTACGTGGGTACGGATGACCGGGCCGCCGGACTCGACGTCAACAGGTCTAAACCAATTCTAGGTCGACCCTTGTCATCACGCCCCCGGGGTGATGAGCTGTGGCCTGGGACACAACGGACACCCTGGGAAAGGCAGATGCCGTGAGCAACGAAAGCCTGGCCAACCTGCTCAAGGAAGAGCGCAGGTTCGCACCCCCCGCCGACCTGGCCGCACACGCCAACGTCACGGCGGAGGCGTATGAGCAGGCCAAGGCTGACCGACTCGGTTTCTGGGCCGAGCAGGCCCGCCGACTGAGCTGGGCCAAGGAGCCGACCGAGACCCTCGACTGGTCGAACCCGCCGTTCGCCAAGTGGTTCAAGGACGGCGAGCTCAATGTGGCGTACAACTGCGTCGACCGGCATGTCGAAGCGGGGAACGGTGACCGGGTCGCCATCCACTTCGAGGGCGAGCCCGGCGACAGCCGCGCGATCACCTACGCCGAGCTCAAGGACGAGGTCTCCAAGGCCGCGAACGCCCTGCTGGAGCTGGGAGTGCAGAAGGGCGACCGGGTCGCCGTCTACATGCCGATGATCCCCGAGACCGCCGTCGCGATGCTCGCGTGCGCCCGGATCGGCGCCGCGCACTCCGTGGTCTTCGGCGGCTTCTCGGCGGACGCGCTCGCCACCCGCATCCAGGACGCCGACGCCAAGGTGGTCATCACCACCGACGGCGGCTACCGGCGCGGCAAGCCGTCAGCTCTCAAGCCGGCCGTCGACGAGGCCGCCAACAAGGCGGGCAACGTCGAGCACGTGCTCGTGGTCCGCCGTACCGGCCAGGAAGTCGCCTGGAACGACGACCGCGACCTGTGGTGGCACGAGATCGTCGAGCGGCAGTCCGCCGAGCACACACCCGAGCCCTTCGACGCCGAGCAGCCGCTCTTCATCCTCTACACCTCCGGCACGACGGGTAAGCCGAAGGGCATCCTGCACACCTCCGGCGGTTACCTCACCCAGACCGCGTACACCCACCACGCCGTCTTCGACCTCAAGCCGGAGACCGACGTCTACTGGTGCACGGCCGACGTCGGCTGGGTCACCGGGCACTCGTACATCGTCTACGGCCCGCTCGCCAACGGCGCCACCCAGGTCATGTACGAGGGCACCCCGGACACCCCGCACCAGGGCCGCTTCTGGGAGATCGTGCAGAAGTACGGGGTGACGATCCTCTACACGGCGCCCACAGCCATTCGTACGTTCATGAAGTGGGGCGACGACATCCCCGCGAAGTTCGACCTCAGCAGCCTGCGGGTGCTGGGGTCCGTGGGTGAGCCGATCAACCCCGAGGCGTGGATCTGGTACCGCAAGCACATCGGCGCCGACCGGACACCGATCGTGGACACCTGGTGGCAGACCGAGACCGGCGCGATGATGATCTCCCCGCTGCCGGGCGTGACCGCGACCAAGCCCGGTTCCGCGCAGACGCCACTGCCCGGCATCTCGGCCACCGTGGTGGACGACGAGGCTCAGGAAGTCCCCAACGGCGGGGGCGGCTACCTCGTCCTGACCGAGCCGTGGCCGTCCATGCTGCGCACCATCTGGGGCGACGACCAGCGCTTCCTCGACACGTACTGGTCGCGCTTCGAGGGCAAGTACTTCGCCGGTGACGGCGCGAAGAAGGACGACGACGGCGACATCTGGCTGCTCGGCCGCGTCGACGACGTCATGCTGGTCTCCGGCCACAACATCTCGACCACCGAGGTCGAGTCCGCGCTCGTCTCCCACCCGTCGGTCGCCGAGGCCGCCGTCGTCGGTGCCGCGGACGAGACGACCGGTCAGGCCATCGTCGCGTTCGTGATCCTGCGCGGCACGGCGAACGCCGAGGACGAGAACCTCATCGCCGACCTGCGCAACCACGTCGGCGCCACCCTCGGCCCGATCGCCAAGCCCAAGCGGGTCCTGCCGGTGGCCGAGCTGCCCAAGACCCGTTCCGGCAAGATCATGCGCCGTCTGCTGCGGGACGTGGCCGAGAACCGCCAGCTCGGTGACGTGACCACGCTGACGGACTCGACGGTCATGGACCTCATCCAGGCCAAGCTGCCGGCAGCGCCCAGCGAGGACTGACCGACTCCTTCAAAAAGGAGGGGCGCCCGGCGCGAGAACGCGCCGAGCGCCCCTTTTAGCTAAACTAAACAAAACAGCGTGACCCTCATGGTGTGCCGGGAAGTCTGGTCGGCGAACAGCTCAGCCCTGCCCACCGACCGGAGGTCTCCCCCATGTCCGCGCCCCCTCGCAAGGTCCTCGGACGCCTTTCTCTCCCCGAGCGGACCTTCGTCGCGGACGCACTGCGCACCGAGACGGTCGGCGGTGTGCTGCTGCTCATCGCCGCGGTCACCGCTCTCATCTGGGCGAACGTCCCCGCGCTGCACAGCAGTTACGAGAGCGTCAGCCACTACCATCTGGGCCCCGCGGCCCTGGGACTCGACCTGTCGGTCGAACACTGGGCCGCCGACGGACTCCTCGCGATCTTCTTCTTCGTGGCCGGCATCGAGCTCAAGCGCGAACTGGTCGCCGGTGACCTGAAGGACCCCAAGGCGGCCGCGCTGCCCGTGGTCGCCGCCCTGTGCGGTATGGCCGTACCGGCGCTCGTCTACACGCTCACCAACCTCACCGGCGGCGGCTCCCTGGCCGGCTGGGCCGTGCCCACCGCCACCGACATCGCCTTCGCGCTGGCCGTGCTCGCCGTCATCGGCACCTGGCTGCCGAGCGCGCTGCGCGCCTTCCTGCTGACCCTCGCCGTCGTCGACGACCTCTTCGCGATCCTGATCATCGCGGTCTTCTTCACCGCCGACATCGACTTCGCCGCGCTCGGCGGCGCGGCCGCCGGCCTCGCCGTCTTCTGGTTCCTGCTGCGCAAGGGCGTGCGCGGGTGGTACGTCTACGTCCCGCTCGCACTGGTGATCTGGGCGCTGATGTACAACAGCGGGGTCCACGCCACCATCGCGGGCGTCGCGATGGGCCTGATGCTGCGCTGCAGCACGCGGGAGGGCGAGGAGCACTCCCCGGGCGAGCACATCGAGCATCTCGTACGGCCGCTCTCGGCGGGCCTGGCCGTCCCCCTGTTCGCCCTCTTCAGCGCGGGTGTCTCCGTCTCCGGTGGCGCGCTCGGCGACGTCTTCACCCAGCCGGAGACGCTCGGCGTGGTGCTCGGGCTGGTCGTCGGCAAGGCGCTCGGCATCTTCGGCGGGACGTGGCTCACGGCTCGCTTCACCCGGGCCTCGCTCAGCGACGACCTCGCGTGGGCCGATGTGTTCGCGGTGGCCACCCTGGCCGGCATCGGCTTCACCGTGTCGCTGCTCATCGGGGAGCTCGCCTTCGCCGGCGACGCCACGCTGACCGACGAGGTCAAGGCCGCCGTCCTCCTCGGCTCGCTCATCGCGGCCACTCTCGCGACCGTGCTGCTGAAGCTGCGCAACGCCGAGTACCGCAGGCTGTACGAGGCCGAGGAGCGCGACGAGGACCTCTCCGGCATCCCGGACATCTACGAGGAGGACGACCCGGCGTACCACCTGCGCATGGCGGCCATCCACGAGCGAAAGGCCGCCGAGCACCGCCGGATCGCCGAGCTCAAGAGCGCCGAGCGGCTTGCCGAAGTAGCGGGCGGGGCAGGCGAGGAGGACGACCGTCGGGCATGATCTGACGGGACGGTACAAAAGACACGCCCCACACAAGAGTCCCAGTGAATAGGGAGAGACCGCGATGAGCGCACCCGACGGCAGCCCGGTCGGCGCCGAACGCAGCATCGGCCAGCTGTTCGCCTCGGCGACGACCGAGATGTCTGCGCTGGTGCACGACGAGATCGCGCTGGCGAAGGCGCAGCTCAAGCAGGACCTCAAACGGGGCGCGACGAGCGGCGGCGCGTTCAGCGCGGCCGGCGCGGTCCTGCTGTTCTCCCTGCCGATGCTGAACTTCGCGCTGGCGTACGGCATCCGGACCTGGAGCGACTGGAACCTCGCGGTCTGCTTCCTGCTGTCCTTCGCGGCCAACGTCCTCGTCGCGCTCGTCCTCGCGCTGATCGGCGTCGTCTTCGCGAAGAAGGCGCAGAAGAGCAAGGGCCCGCAGAAGGTCGCCGCGTCCATGAAGGAGACGGCGGGCGTGCTCCAGAACGCCAAGCCCCACCCGCGCCCCGACGACACCAAGGTCCTGGAGGAGCGGGTCCGCAACACGAAGGCCATCGAGGCTGTGGCACGCTCGTCGTCATGACCGATCCCGCCAGTCCTTCGGCGCAGCAGCCCGCCACTCTCGTACGGCCCGACGGTCCCTGGACGCACCGGGACGTGGCCGCCAACGGCGCGCGCTTCCACATCGCCGAAGTGGGCGACGGACCGCTCGTGATGTTCCTGCACGGCTTCCCCCAGTTCTGGTGGACCTGGCGCCACCAACTGGAGGCGCTCGCCGACGCCGGCTTCCGGGCCGTGGCCATGGATCTGCGCGGGGTCGGCGGCAGCGACCGCACGCCGCGCGGCTACGACCCCGCCAACCTGGCCCTCGACGTCACCGGCGTGATCCGCTCGCTCGGCGAGCCGGACGCCGCCCTGGTCGGCCATGACCTGGGCGGCTATCTGGCGTGGACGGCGGCCGCGATGCGTCCCAAGCTCGTACGACGGCTCGCGGTCTCCTCGATGCCGCATCCCCGGCGCTGGCGCTCGGCGATGCTGGCGGACGTGAAGCAGACCCGCGCCGGCTCCTACATCTGGGGGTTCCAGCGGCCCTGGGTCCCGGAGCGGCAGCTGACCGCCGACGACGGCGCGCTGGTCGCCGAGCTGATCCGGGACTGGTCAGGACCGCGGCTGCCGGACGACAAGGCGGTGGAGACGTACCGCCAGGCGATGTGCATCCCCTCGACGGCGCACTGTTCGATCGAGCCGTATCGCTGGATGGTGCGTTCGATGGCCCGTCCCGACGGGATCCAGTTCAACCGGCGCATGAAGCGCCCCGTCCGCGTGCCGACTCTCCACCTGCACGGCTCGCTCGACCCGGTAATGCGCACGCGCAGCGCCGCCGGGTCCGGGGAGTACGTCGAAGCGCCGTACCGGTGGCGGTTGTTCGACGGTCTGGGGCACTTCCCGCACGAAGAGGACCCGGTCGCCTTCTCGACGGAACTGATCAACTGGCTGAAGGATCCCGAACCCGATCGGTGACCGTTTCGTCGCGTCCGGTACCGGGACCTGAACACCTGTCCTACGAACGGCCACTTGCCCGGCGCATAGGCCAATTGGGGGGCGTGGGGGCGGTTATCGACCTTGGGGCAGGGGCACACGTCCGGGTATGGGCTGGACGCACGACTACAGTGACGCAGCACGCAATCGACGCTCCGGCGGTGGCCTGAGCTCCCACCATCAGGGCGGTGCCCCGCAACTGCCGGGCGGCACGGACCTGAGGGTGGGCATCCCGCGCATCCTGCGCCGCCGGGCCCGCTGGGTCTCGGTACGCCTGCGTCACCCCCGAGGCTGACGCGCCCTCGTCCTGACACCCCTCACAGCGCGCAGCTGTCGCTGTCCACCTGCTGGTTCGCGGTGCGCCCCTTGACGATGTCCTCCTGGATCTCGTCCGCGGTGAGCGCGTACCCGGTGTTGGCGTCGTCGAGCGACTTCGCGAAGACCACGCCGTACACCCTGCCCTCCGGGGTGAGCAGCGGACCGCCGGAGTTGCCCTGGCGGACGGTCGCGTAGAGGGAGTAGACATCGCGGCTGACGGTGCCCCGGTGGTAGATGTCCGGTCCGTGGGCGTCGATGCGCCCGCGCACCCGCGCGGAGCGGACGTCGTACGAGCCGTTCTCCGGGAAGCCCGCGACAATCGCGCTGTCCCCGCTGGCGGCGTCCTGGGACGTGAACCGCAGCGCGGGCGCGTCCAGATCGGGCACGTCCAGGACGGCGATGTCGCGCTGCCAGTCGTAGAGGACGACCGTGGCGTCGTACTTCCTGCCCTCGCCGCCTATCTGGACCGTGGGCTCGTCGACGCCGCCGACGACATGGGCGTTGGTCATGACGCGGCGGTCGCCGAAGACGAAGCCGGTGCCCTCCAGGACCTTGCCGCAGCTCTGCGCGGTGCCCATGACCTTGACGATGGAGCGCTGGGCCCGGGTGGCGACCGCGCTGTGGGCGAGCTTGGGGTCGGGCGGCTGGACCTCCTTGATGGGCTCGTTGGAGAACGGGCTGAAGACCTGCGGGAAGCCGTTCTGCGCGAGGACCGAGGTGAAGTCCTTGAACCACGTGTCGGCGGCGCCCGGCAGCGCCTCCTGCACGCCCAGGAGCACCTTGGAGCTACGGACCTCCTTGCCGACCGTCGGCATGGTGGTCTGGGCGAGGGCGGAGCCGATGAGCCAGGCGACCAGGAGCATCGCGAGGACGTTGACGAGGGCGCCGCCGGTCGCGTCCAGGGCGCGGGCCGGGGACCAGGTGATGTACCGGCGCAGCTTGTTGCCGAGGTGGGTGGTCAGGGCCTGGCCGACGGAGGCGCAGACGATGACGACGACCACGGCGACGACGGCGGCGACCGTGCCGACCTCCGCGTGGTCGGTCAGCGCGTCCCAGACGACCGGGAGGGTGTAGACGGCGACGAGACCGCCGCCCAGGAATCCGATCACCGACAGGATGCCGACGACGAAGCCCTGGCGATAGCCGACGATCGCGAACCACACGGCGGCGACCAGCAACAGGATGTCCAGCACGTTCACCGGTTCGAGCCTCGCCTCATCACTTCGCGTTCACCACAGGTCGGCCGGCCGGGGACTGTCCCCCGGGAAGACACAGCACGGACGCCACCCTGTCATGCGCGCCAGTCGAGCGGGACCTGCTTCTCGCGGTCCCAGGGGCGCTCCCAGCCCGCGTAGTGCAGGATCCGGTCGATGATCCCGGCGGTGAAGCCCCAGACAAGGGCCGATTCGACCAGGAATGCCGGGCCTCGGTGTCCGCTGGGGTGGACGGTCGTCGCACGGTTGCCGGGGTCCGTGAGATCCGCCACGGGAACGGTGAAGACGCGGGCGGTTTCATTCGGATCGACGACCCCGACCGGGGTCGGCTCGCGCCACCAGCCCAGCACCGGGGTCACCACGAAGCCGCTGACCGGGATGTACAGCTTGGGCAGCACGCCGAACAGCTGCACGCCGGAGGGGTCGAGCCCGGTCTCCTCCTCGGCCTCGCGCAGGGCGGCCCGCAGCGGCCCGTCGCCATGGGGGTCGCCGTCCTCCGGGTCGAGCGCGCCGCCGGGGAACGACGGCTGCCCGGCGTGCGACCTCAGCGAGCTCGCCCGCTCCATGAGCAGCAGCTCGGGGCCGTGCTCGCCCTCGCCGAAGAGGATCAGCACGGCCGACTGCCGGCCCGCGCCGTTCGCCGGCGGCAGGAAGCGGCTCAGCTGCAGCGGCTCGACCGTCTCCGCGGCGTGCACCACCGGGTCCAGCCAGCTCGGCAGGCCGTCCTTGCTGAGCGTCACGCCCTTCGTATGGCTCGCCCGTGTCATCGCCACCCCCGTCGTCCTGCCCCGCTCAACGCCTGACGGGCCCTAGATCGTTCCGGCCGGACCGCACGGGCAGCCCCGGCCTCACGATCGGGCCCGCCGACCCGTGCCGGCCCTCCCGGCCGCGCCGTCCGCATCCTCACTCGCCGGCCCCCAGCGGCGGTGCGGCCTTGCCGCCGGCGTCCAGATACGCCTGCGGCGGATTCAGCCGCTGCCCGGGGAAGCCGCCCTTCTCGTACTTGAGGAGCTTCTTCGCCTTCTCCGGGTCCGTCTCGCCCTCGCCGTAGGCCGGGCAGAGATGGGTGATGGGGCAGGCGCCGCAGGCGGGCTTGCGGGCGTGGCAGATGCGGCGGCCGTGCCAGATGACGTGGTGCGACAGGTCCGTCCAGTCGCTCTTCGGGAAGAGCGCGGTGACGGCGGCCTCGATCTTGTCGGGATCGGTCTCGTCGGTCCACTGCCAGCGCCTGACCAGCCGCATGAAGTGCGTGTCGACGGTGACGCCGGGCCGCCCGAAGGCGTTGCCGAGGACGACGAAGGCGGTCTTGCGGCCCACACCGGGCAGCGTGACGAGGTCCTCGAGCCGCTCCGGGACCTCACCGCCGAAGTTCTCCACGAGGGCCTTGGACAGCCCTATCACCGACTTGGTCTTGGCCCGGAAGAACCCGGTCGGCCGGAGGATCTCCTCGACCTCCTCGGGGTTGGCCGCGGCCAGATCCTCGGGGGTCGGGTACTTGGCGAACAGCGCGGGGGTCGTCTGATTGACCCTCAGGTCGGTGGTCTGCGCGGACAGGACCGTCGCCACGATCAGCTGGAAGGGATTCTCGAAGTCCAACTCGGGGTGGGCGTACGGAAACACCTCCGCGAGCTCGCGGTTGATGCGCCGGGCGCGGCGGACGAGGGCGGTCCGCGACTCGTTCCGCGGGGACTTCGCGGCGACCGTCTTCGTGGCCGAGGCCTTCTTCACCGGGGCCGCCGCCTTCTTGGGAGCGACGGTCGCCTTCTTCACGGCGGCGGCCTTCCGCACGGGAGCCGCTTTCTTCGCCGAAGTCCTCTTCTCCACCGGAGCCTTCCCTGCCGCTTTTGCCGTTTTCTTTCCGCCCCCGGCGCCCTGTTCGCCCACAGCGGAATCTCGACGTGCAACCACCCGTCCAGCCCCCTTGGCCTGTGCTCTCACCGGCGTTTTGGACACCCGGCCAGCCTAGGGCCCGGCACTGACATCCGCCCCGGACCTCGGGGACCGGCCCCCAATTGGACCCCTGCCGCTTACCCCGGGACATGTGTGCGGCATCCTTGTGACAGATCACACTGTTTGGACCGTCCGGCAAAATGGGCACCGGGTTCCCCTGGTACCAAGGGGGAACAAGATCCCCTGAGCAGGTCGACAAGGAGAGAACTCGTGGACGACGTCCTCCGGCGCAACCCGCTCTTCGCGGCACTCGACGACGAGCAGTCCGCGGAGCTCCGCGCCTCCATGAGTGAGGTGACCCTCGCGCGCGGCGACTCGCTGTTCCACGAGGGCGACCCGGGAGACCGGCTCTACGTCGTCACCGAGGGCAAGGTCAAGCTCCACCGCACCTCCCCCGACGGCCGCGAGAACATGCTCGCCGTGGTCGGCCCCGGCGAACTCATCGGCGAACTGTCCCTGTTCGACCCGGGCCCGCGCACCGCGACCGCCACCGCGCTGACCGAGGTCAAGCTGCTGGGCCTGGGCCACGGCGACCTCCAGCCCTGGCTGAACGCCCGCCCCGAGGTGGCCACCGCGCTCCTGCGGGCCGTCGCCCGCCGTCTGCGCCGCACCAACGACGCGATGTCCGACCTGGTCTTCTCGGACGTCCCCGGCCGCGTGGCCCGCGCCCTGCTCGACCTCTCCCGCCGCTTCGGCGTGCAGTCCGAGGAGGGCATCCACGTCGTCCACGACCTCACGCAGGAGGAGCTCGCCCAACTGGTCGGCGCCTCCCGCGAGACGGTCAACAAGGCCCTCGCGGACTTCGCCCAGCGCGGCTGGCTGCGCCTGGAGGCCCGCGCGGTGATCCTCCTGGACGTCGAGAGGCTCGCCAAGCGCTCGCGCTGAGCGCGGATCGTCGTACGACTTCGAAGGGCCCTGCCGCACGCCAGGGCCCTTCTCGTACCACCAGGGGTGGGCATCCGCGAGAGTGGGCCTCGGCGGCGGCGGCTGGACATCGCAGGAGAGGCCGACCTCCGCGACAAGCCGCCGACCCAGGGCGCGTCGGCGTCACCGCCCTCGGCCCGGCCATGGACACGGTCGCCTGGAACCGGCCCCAGCACCGGGACCGGCTCGGCCTCCTCAGGCGGGGAGGCGCGATCTCGACCCCGCCGACGGCCGGTCATGGCGCACCGCCAGCCGGGCGGTGTCGGATCCGGCCTGCCCGCCCGCCGCATCGGCCACCGCCTGCGCGGATGTCCCACCACCAACCCCGTGCCGAACATGCGGACTCGGCGCAGCCACGACTACGGACCGGCACCACCGACCACGGAGCCGCGCGAGGCCGCCCGAGCGGAGGACATCACCCCGCCTGCGCGTCTTCCACCGGCTTCCCACCGGTTCCCACCGACAGGGACCGCGTTCGGCCCCACACGGCCCGCCCAGGGCCGTAAATGAGCTGTGCCCGGGCCCGCCCCCGGGCACAGTGATCCCATGGCCGCCGAAACCGTTCCCCCCGCCGCCCGCAAGGGGCTCGACGCCCAGGGCTACATCGAGCGCGAGGGTTCCCTCGGACGGATCCCGCAGCCCTTCCGCCCGGTCGTCGCCGCCGCCCGCGACCGCGTGCTGGACCTGTTCGGGCCGAGGCTGCACAGCGCGTATCTCTACGGCTCGATCCCGCGCGGCACCGCGCGGGTGGGCCGCAGCGACCTCGACCTCCTGCTCGCCCTGCGGGACGAACCGACCGACGCGGACCGGGAGGGCGTACGGGAGCTCGGGGAGGCGCTCGACAAGGAGTTCCCGCAGATCGACGGTGTCGGAACGCTGCTGTACAGCCGGGATGTCCTGCTGAGCGAGCCGGAGCGGCACGACCTGGGCTGGTTCGTGGCCTGTCTGTGCACCCCGCTGCTCGGGGACGACCTGGCGGAGTACCTCCCCCGCTACCGCCCCGACGCCCTCCTGGCCCGCGAGACGAACGGCGACCTCGCCCTCCTGCTCCCCCGCTGGCGCGAACGGATCGAGGCGGCGGACTCGGACGAGACCCGGACCCGCCTCGTCCGCTTCATGTCCCGCCACCTGGTCCGCACCGCGTTCACCCTGGTCATGCCCCGCTGGAACGGCTGGACGAGCGACCTGGGAGAGATGGCGGAGGTCTTCGCCGCGTACTACCCGGACCGCGCCGACCGGCTGAGAACGGCGGCCGCCCTGGGCCACGCTCCGACCGCCGACACGGCCGTACTGCGCGCGTACGTCGACGACCTGGGCCCCTGGCTGGCAGCCGAGTACACGCGCGTGCACGGCACGAAGACCCCTAGATGAGCCCGTGCTCCTCCAGATACTCCAGCTGGGCCCGCACCGACAGCTCGGCGGCGGGCCAGAGCGCCCGGTTCACATCCGCGTACACATGTTCTACGACGGCACCGGGCGTGCGGTATCCATTCTCCACGGCCGTCTCGACCTGGGCGAGCCGATGGGCCCGGTGGGCGAGATAGAACTCGACGACACCCTGGGCATCCTCCAGGACGGGCCCGTGTCCCGGCAGGACGGTGTGGACGCCGTCGTCGACCGTCAGGGACCTCAGCCGCCGCAGCGAGTCCAGATAGTCGCCCAGACGGCCGTCGGGATGGGCCACGACGGTCGTGCCACGCCCGAGGACGGTGTCACCGGTCAGGACGGCCTGATCGGCCGGGAGATGGAAGCACAGCGAGTCGGCGGTGTGCCCGGGAGTGGGCACGACCCTGAGCTCCAGCCCACCCACGCGCACCACGTCCCCGGCGCCGAGTCCTTCGTCCCCCAGCCGCAGCGCCGGGTCGAGGGCCCGCACCTTGCTGCCGGTCAGCGCGGCGAAGCGGGCGGCGCCTTCGGCGTGGTCGGGATGGCCGTGGGTGAGCAGCGTGAGCGCGACACGCTTGCCGGCGGCCTCGGCGGTGTCGACGACAGCACGCAGATGCCCCTCGTCGAGCGGACCGGGGTCGACGACGACCGCCAGCGCCGAATCCGGCTCCGACAGGATCCAGGTGTTGGTCCCGTCCAGGGTCATCGCGGAGGCGTTGGGCGCGAGGACGTTGACGGCCCGCGGGGTGGCGGGGCCCGAGAGGACCCCGCCCCGCGGCTGGCCGGGGAGGGCTGCGGCGTCGGTCATGCGGAGGCTCCACCGGTCGGGATGTGTTTGGTGAACTCGTCGTGCCCCGGCCAGGACAGCACGATCTCGCCGTCCACCAGCCGGGCCTGCGCGAGCACAGGGGTCAGGTCACGGTCGGGCGCGGCGGCGAGCGCGTCGGCGGCGGTGCCGTACGCGGTGAGCTGCCGCAGCGTGGCGATGGTGGGCGGCATCATGAGCAGCTCGCCCTTGTCGTAGCCGTCCGCCGCGTCCTGGGGCCGGATCCACACCGTACGGTCGGCCTCGGTGGAGGCGTTGCGGGTGCGCTGCCCCTGCGGGAGGGCGGCGACGAAGAACCACGTGTCATAGCGGCGGGGTTCGAACTCGGGCGTGATCCAGCGCGTCCAGGCCCCGAGCAGATCCGACCGCAGCACGAGCCCCCGACGCTCCAGGAACTCCGCGAAGGACAGATCCCGCGCCACGAGAGCGGCCCGGTCCGCCTCCCACTCCGCGCCCGTGGTGTCACCGACCACCGACTCGGGCGTCGGCCCGGCGAGCAGGACGCCCGCCTCCTCGTACGTCTCCCGCACGGCCGCGCAGACGATCGCCTGGGCCGTCGTCTCGTCCACCCCGAACCGAGCCGCCCACCACGCGCGCGTGGGGCCCGCCCAGTGAATGTGGTGCTCGTCGTCACGGGGGTCGACTCCGCCGCCGGGGTAGGCGTAAGCGCCTCCCGCGAAGGCCATGGAGGCCCGCCTGCGCAACATGTGCACAACGGTTCCGGAGGGCCCGTCCTTCAGCAGCATCACCGTGGCGGCGCGTCTGGGCGCGGCCGGCCGAAGCGAGCCGTCCGCGAGCGCGCGGATGCGGTCCGGCCATTCCGCTGGGTACCACTGCCCGTTTGCCATGGGCGGAGGCTAACTCTTGCAGAGCGGATGTTCGAGGGGCGCCTATGGGTGTGCCGGGTCAGGTTGCCGGGCGGCGGCCGGCCGGTGAGGGCTGGCCGCGCACTTCCCCGCGGGCCGCATGCGCGGGGCTTGGGCCGGGCGCCTACGGGGGTGCCGGGACGGGTTGTCGGGCGGCTGCGGGCCGGTGGGGACTGGCCGCGCACTTCCCCGCGGGCCGCATGCGCGGGGCTTGGACCGGGCGCCTACGGGGGTGCCGGGTCAGGTAGTCGGGCGGCAGCGGGCCGGTGGGGGCTGGCCGCGCAGTTCCCCGCGCCCCTAGGGAGCTGCAGTCACCCGCACCACGACGGACCGTCGACCACCTCGCGCGCCGCAACGGGCCGCAAGCCGCGTACGGCGCGCAGGGGCCGGGGTGGGGGGTGTCCGCCCGCAGCGGCCGGCGTCCGTCACCGAGCCCTGTTAAAGCAGCCGAGCCGCCGGACCGAGGACGGACACCC
>NZ_JBITGI010000020.1:0-157235 GCF_044456945.1 Streptomyces sp. NPDC050759
CGGCAAAGCTGGGGTTCACCGAGGCAGAGCGGTTCCATGCCTGGGACGCCGAGCAGTGGCTCGGCCAGCGGTCCCCCGCCACGCCGTCCAGTTGAACGTCTCCTCAAACGATCAAGCTTGTCGACTGGCCGACGAACCCCGCCGCAGCACCTCCCACCTTGTCCGGGGCCATGCCTCCCTACCCGTCTCAGTCTCCGCGCGCGGAGCATGGGTGGGCTAACCTGCCCGCATGCGCGGACAGTTCACCGGCTGGCCGGAGCAGGCCATGGACGTGTTGTGGCAGCTCCAGGGCGAACCGACCCACGCGACCCGCGAGCTCTACCGCGCGGACCGCGAACGCCTGGTCCGACAGCCGATGATCGCGCTGCTCAACGAGGTCGCGGACACCGACCCCCGGTACGAGGACTTCTCCGTCTGGCACTACCGCACCAACTCCTGGTGGTGGCAGCACCAGGGCGCGGTGATCCGACTCGGCCGCAAGATCGAGATCAATCTCCGGTTCGACCTGGACGGCCTGCGGATCCAGGGCGCCTGGTGGTACCCCGACCCCGGCCAGGTGGACACGTTCCGCAAAGCCGTGGCCTCCGAGAGGAGCGGCCGCGAACTGTCCGCCATCGTCGAGGACGTACGGAACAAGGGCTACGACATCTCCGGGGACGTGATGAAACGCCCCCCGCGCGGCTACCCGACGGACCACCCCCGTACGAACCTGCTGCGCCACCGTTCGCTGATCGCCGCCCGCCCCCTCGGCTGTGAGAAGTGGCTGCACACCCCCGAGGCGGTCGACCGGGTCCTCTCGGCCGCCGCCGACCTGGACACCTTGCTGATGTGGCTGGTCCGCCATGTCAAGCGCGCCGCCTGACGTCACGAGGGCGCCGCGCGGCACGGGAGGAACTCGCACATCCAGCGCATGCTCCCGCCGTCATCAGACGGCATGCAGCCAAACGGCCACTTGGCCGAGGCAAGTGGGCGGTGCCGGTCGCCTCACCGGCCGGCCGGCCCCGCCCACAGGCCGTCGGCGGTCAGCCCCAGCAGGTCGATGGCGTTGCCGCGGACGATCCGCTCCACGACGTCGGCGTCCAGGTGCCCCATCTGGGCCTCGCCGACCTCGCGGGACTTCGGCCACGTCGAGTCGGAGTGCGGGTAGTCGGTCTCGTACAACACGTTGCCCACGCCGATCGCGTCGAGGTTCTTCAGGCCGAAGGCGTCGTCGAAGAAGCAGCCGTAGACATGCTCGGTGAAGAGTTCGGACGGCGGGCGGTGGACCTTGTCGGCGACGCCGCCCCAGCCGCGGTTCTCCTCCCAGACGACGTCGGCGCGCTCCAGGATGTAGGGGATCCAGCCGATCTGGCCTTCCGCGTACATGACCTTGAGGTTCGGGAAGCGCTCGAACTTGCCGCTCATCAGCCAGTCGACCATCGAGAAGCAGCAGTTGGCGAAGGTGATCGTGGAGCCGACGGCGGGCGGGGCGTCGGCGGAGGTGGAGGGCATACGGCTGCTGGAGCCGATGTGCATCGAGATGACCGTGCCGGTCTCGTCGCAGGCGGCGAGGAAGGGGTCCCAGTCGTCGGAGTGGACGGAGGGCAGGCCCAGGTGCGGGGGTATCTCGGAGAAGGCGACGGCGCGGACGCCGCGGGCGGCGTTGCGGCGGACCTCGGCGGCGGCCAGCTCGGCGTCCCAGAGCGGGATGAGGGTGAGGGGGATGAGGCGCCCCTGGGCCGCCGGCCCGCACCACTCCTCCACCATCCAGTCGTTGTAGGCCTGGACGCACAGCAGGCCCAGCTCGTGGTCCTTGGCCTCGGTGAAGGTCTGGCCGCAGAAGCGCGGGAAGGTCGGGAAGCAGACCGCCGACTGGACGTGGTTGACGTCCATGTCGGCGAGGCGGGCGGGAACGTCGTACGACCCCGGGCGCATCTGCTCGTAGGTGATGACCTCCAGCTTGATCTCGTCCCTGCTGTAGCCGACCGCCGTGTCGAGGCGGGTGAGGGGGCGCTGGAGTCCCTCGTACAGCCACCAGTCGCCGAGGGGGCCGTCGTCCCCGGGGGCACCCATCACGGGCTTGAAACGGCCGCCCAGGAAGCTGATCTCCTTGAGCGGGGCGCGGACGACGCGAGGGCCGGTGTCGAGGTACTTCTTCGGGAGCCGGTTCTGCCAGACGTCGGAGGGCTCCACCGTGTGGTCGTCGACGGAAATGATCTTCGGAAGTGCCGTCGTGGTCTCCATGGCGCTCACGGTAGCGCCGATCTGACGGTCCGTCAGCTGGGTGTGCGGTGGCCGATGGCGCCGGTTTCTGTGCGGAAGTGTGCGGAGAGAGAGTGAGGGCCTTGTGATATACCGCGCGCCCATCTGTGATCAGCCTCCCCACAGCTGACGCATCCGCCATGGACAAGGCAAACTGACGGGGTTGTAAACAGGCCCTAGGGGGACGGCGATGGACGGTGTACCGCGGGTGCCGGAGCAGAGGCGTCCCGGCTCCTCGACGGGGGCCGGGGAGGACATGGGGTCGGTGGCGGGAGCCGGGCAGGACACCAGCCCCGCGGCAACACCCCCGCCCCTGCGCTTCAGCGTGCTCGGCCCCGTGCGGGCCCGGCGCGGCGAGGAGCTGCTGAACACCGGTTCGCCGCAGCAACGCGCCCTCCTCGCCGCCCTGTTGCTGCGCGAGGGCCGTACCGCGACCGCCGCCGAGCTGATCGACGCCCTGTGGGGCGACGAGCCCCCGTCGCAGGCGCTGGCCGCCGTGCGCACGTACGCCTCCCGGCTCCGCAAGATCCTCGACCCCGGGATCCTGGTCAGCGAGTCCGGCGGGTACGCGATCCGCGGGCTCGGCGAGGACGCGCTCGACCTGGCCGCCGCCCAGGAACTCGCCACCGAGGCGGAGAAGGCCCGCAACACCGCTGACCTGTGCCAGGCGCGCAACGCGCTGACCCGGGCGCTGGCCCTGTGGGACGGCGAAGTGCTCGCGGGCGTGCCGGGGCCGTACGCCGAGGCACAGCGCGTGCGCCTTCAGGAGTGGCGGCTGCAACTCCTCGAAACCCGCCTCGAGATGGACCTGGAGCAGGGCTGCCACGCGGAGGCCGTCTCCGAACTCACCGCCCTCACCGCCGAGCACCCCCTGCGCGAGAGGCTCAGGGAACTCCTCATGCTCGCCCTCTACCGCAGCGGCCGGCAGGCCGAGGCCCTCGCGGTCTACGCCGACACCCGCCGCCTGCTCGCCGACGAACTCGGCGTCGACCCCCGCCCCGGCCTGCGCGAACTCCAGCAGCGCATCCTCCAGGCCGACCCCGGCCTCGCGGCCCCCTCCTCCCCGCAGCCCGAACCGGTCGCCGCGCCCGTCCGGCCCGCACAACTCCCGGCGACCGTCCCGGACTTCACCGGCCGCGCGTCCTTCGTCACCGAACTGAGCCAGGTGCTCGCCTCCGGCTCCGAGGGCCGCGTGATGGCGGTCTCCGCGCTGGCCGGCATCGGCGGCGTCGGCAAGACGACCCTCGCGGTGCACGTGGCCCACCAGTGCCGCGCGGCCTTCCCCGACGGGCAGCTCTACGTCGACCTCCAGGGCGCGGGCTCCCGGGCGGCCGAGCCGGAGACGGTCCTGGGCGCCTTCCTCAGAGCCCTCGGCACCGCCGACTCCGCGATCCCGGACTCCCTCCAGGAGCGGTCCGCCCTGTACCGCTCGGTCCTCGACGGCCGCCGGGTCCTCGTCCTGCTCGACAACGCGCGCGACGCGGCCCAGGTACGGCCTCTGCTGCCGGGCACGGAAGGCTGCGCGGCCCTGGTGACCTCCCGGGTCCGCATGGTCGACCTCGCCGGGGCCCATCTGGTCGACCTGGACGTGATGTCCCCCGAGGAGGCCCTCCAGCTGTTCACCAAGATCGTCGGTGAGGAACGGGTCGCCTCCGAGCGCAAGGCCGCCCTCGACGTGGTCGCCGCCTGCGGATTCCTCCCGCTCGCCATCCGCATCGCCGCCTCCCGTCTGGCGGCCCGCCGCACCTGGACGGTGTCCGTCCTCGCGGCGAAGCTCGCGGACGAGCGGCGGCGGCTGGACGAGTTGCAGGCCGGTGACCTCGCCGTGAAGGCCACCTTCGAACTCGGCTACGGCCAGCTGGAGCCCGCCCAGGCCCGCGCCTTCCGGCTGCTGGGCCTCGCCGACGGCCCGGACATCTCGCTGGCCGCGGCCGCCGCCGTACTGGACCTGCCCGTCGAGGACACCGAGGACCTCCTGGAGGCCCTGGTCGACACCTCCCTGCTGGAATCGGCGGCGCCCGGCCGCTACCGGTTCCACGATCTCGTACGGCTCTACGCGCGTGCGTGCGCCGAGCGGGACGAGTGGCCGCCGAGCGAGCGTGAGGCCGCGCTGTCGCGGCTGCTGGACTTCTATCTCGCGACCGCGGCGGCCGTGTACGCCCTCGAGCGGCCCGGCGACCGGCTGGTGGAGCACCTGGAGGAGATCCGCTACCCCGGGCTGTCCTTCGGGGACCGCCACACCGCCCAGGACTGGCTGTACGCGGAGGCCAACGCCCTGCTCGCCTTCGTCCAGCAGTGCGCCAAGGGGGCCCTGCTGCGACGCGCGGTGGATCTGTTGTGGGTGGCGAAGGACCTGGCCGAGTCGGGGGCCAACTCGAAGCAGTACGAGGTCGCCGCCGTCGCCCTGCGGGACGCGGCCGACGCGGCGGACGACCCGCGCAGCCGCGCGCGTGCGCTCACCACGCTGACCAACGTCCATCTCGTCGCCGGCCGCTTCGAGCAGGCCGACACGGAGGCCCGTCTGGCCATGGAGCTCGCCCGCGCGGCGGACGACCTGGCACCCCGTTGCTGGGCCGCCAACGACCGCGGCATCATCGCGCTCTACCAAGGGCGCCACCCCGAGGGCGAGGCGTACCTGAAGGAGGCCATCGAGAGCTTCCGGCTCGACCGGAACCTCGCGGGCGAGGCCAGCGCGCTGTGCAACCTCTCCCGCATCCACCTGGCCATGGGGCAGAGCACCAGTGCGGTGGAACTCGCCCAGCAGGGCATCGTCATCTACGACCGGCTGGGGCATGCGCTGCGCGGCGCGAACGGCCGGTACGCGCTGGGCCTGGCGCTCACCGGGCAGGGGCGCCTGGACGCCGCCGTGGACCGGCTGACGGAGGCGCTCGAGGTCTTCCGTGACAGCCGGCAGCGGCTGTGGGAGGGCATGACGCTCTTCCGGCTCGCCGAGGCGCACCTCGCCGGCCACCGTCCCGCGCAGGCCGCCGCTCTGACCGAGCAGGCCCTGGCCGTACTGCGGGGCATCGGCGGCGAGTGGCGGCGCGGCAACGTCCTGACGGTCCTCGGCCGCGCCCTCAGCGGGCTCGGGCAGCCCGGCCGGGCGGAGGCGTGCTGGCAGGAGGCGCTCGGCATCTTCGAGCAGCTGGGCTCGCCCGAAGCGGCCGACGTCCGGCTCCTGCTCACCCCGTCGGCCACCGTGTAGGGCGCCCGGCGGACCGGCGTTCATCGTTCGTTTATCGCCGCACGGCACCCTCAGGTTGTCGATCCGTCGCGTCGGGGGGCAGACGGGTCAGCGGTGGCCTCCATCGCTAGGGTTACCGACCCTGACATGCCCGCCCGGCGGCCCTCGGGGGAGTCGCCGGGCGGGCATCGCCCATCACACGAACGGGAGAGTCACCACCCATGAGTGCAACCGAGAAGCAGGACGGCACCATCAAGCCGCTCGACAACCACGCCACGGGGACCGAGGACGAGGTCAAGCCGCTCGACAACCACGCCACGGACGCCGAGAAGGTCGTCACCCTGGCCGCCGGCACGACGGACGGCACGGTCAAGCCGCTCGACAACCACGCCACGGACGAGAAGGCCTGACCAGGACTTTCCTCGCACGGGGATCGGCCGCGGCGGCGCGGAGGGGGAGCCGTCGCGGCCGAGGCGTGTCCGGGGGGCGGTCGCTCAGGGCCGGCGCAGCTCCCCCTTGACCACCTTCCCGCTCGCGTTCCTGGGCAGCGTCGCCACGAACTCCACGGTCCTCGGCACCTTGTAGTTCGCCATCTCCCGGCGGGCCCAGGCGATGAGGTCGTCGGCGGTGAGGACCGAGCCCGGGCGGCGGACCACGTACGCCTTGCCGACCTCGCCGAGCCGTGCGTCGGGTACGCCGACGACCGCCACGTCGGCCACCGCCGGGTGCAGCCCGAGCAGTTGCTCTATCTCCGCCGGGTAGGCGTTGAAGCCGCCCACGATGAACATGTCCTTCAGCCGGTCGGTGATCCGCAGGTTGCCGGCCGCGTCCAGGACGCCGATGTCACCCGTGCGCAGCCAGCCGTCCTCCGTCACGGCCTCCGCGGTGGCCGCCTCGTCCTCGTAGTAGCCGCGCATCACGTTGAAGCCGCGGACCAGGACCTCGCCGGGCTCGCCGGGCGGCGCCTCGACCCGCACCTCCGTCCCGGGGATGGCCCGCCCGGACGTCGACGCGATCACCGGCAGCGGGTCGCCGCGCCGGCACATCGTCACGATGCCGCTCGCCTCCGAGAGGCCGTACGCGGTCAGGACCGTCTCCACGCCGAGCTCGCCGTGCAGTTGCTCGACCAGACGCAGCGGCACGACCGCCGCGCCCGTCACCACCAGGCGCAGGGCGGACAGGTCGTAGGAGGACCGCGCCGGATGGTCGAGGAGCGACTGGTGGAGGGTCGGCGGGCCCGGCAGTACCGAGACGCGTTCCGCCGCGATGTTCGCCAGTACGGTGTCGACGTCGAACACCGGCTGCGGGATCATCGTCGCCCCGCGCATCAGGCAGGCGATCACCCCGGCCTTGTAACCGAAGGTGTGGAAGAACGGGTTCACGATGAGGTAGCGGTCGCCCTGCCGCAGCCCGGCCAGTTCGCACCAGACGTCGTACGCCCGCAGGGTCTGCTCGTGGGTGATCACCGCGCCCTTGGGGCGGCCGGTGGTGCCGGACGTGAAGACGATGTCCGAGGGCCAGGAGCCCTCGACCGCCGAGGCCCTCGCCCGTACCTCGGCCTGCCCGACCCCGTCCCCGCTCGCCAGGAAGTCCTTCCAGGTACGGAAGTCCGCCGGGGCGTCGTCCGACAGCACCACCACCTGCTCCAGCTCCGGCAGCGCCGGACCCTCCGCGACCGCCCGGCGCAGGGACGCGACGTACGACGTCCCCAGGAAGGTGCCGGTAACGAACAGCAGCCGGGTCCCGCTCCGGCGCAGCACGTCCGCCGCCTCGGCGCCCTTGAAGCGGGTGTTGAGGGGCACCAGGACCGCGCCCGCCGACACCGCGCCCAGCGCCGAGACCATCCAGTCCAGGGAGTTGGGGGCCCAGACGGCCACCCGGTCGCCCGGCCGCACGCCGTTCGCGATGCAGGCGGCCGCCGCCCGCTCCACGCGGGCGCCCAACTCGCCGTACGTGACCCGGTTCCGGCCCTCCACGACCGCCTCGGCGTCGCCGTACCGCTTTGCGGCCCGGGCGACCAGCTCCGGGATGCTCCGCCACTCCACATCGGCCTCCCCGAAAGCGGAAACGCATGAGCTGACTACCCGTCAGATTAGCTGTAGCCTGACGGGCTGTCAGCAGGCCTCACAGTGTGCGGAGGTGCGTGCAGCGTGACCCTCAAGGACGCCACGGCGATCGTCGGTATCGGACGGACCCCGTTCGCCAAACACCTCGCCGAGGACGAGCGGACCCTGGCCTGCCGGGCCGTGCTCGCCGCCCTCGACGACGCCGGGATCGCCCCCGGCGAGGTCGACGCCCTGGCCTCGTACACCATGGAGGAGACGGACGAGGTCGAGCTGGCCAAGGCCGTCGGTCTCGGTGACCTCACCTTCTTCAGCAAGGTCGGTTACGGGGGCGGTGGTTCCTGTGCCACGGTCGCCCATCTCGCGGCGGCGATAGCGAGCGGCCAGGCGAGCGTCGGTGTCGCCTGGCGGTCGCGCAAGCGCGGCTCCGGGCCCCGCCCCTGGACCAACACCACCGTCCAACTCCCCACCCCGGCCCAGTGGACGAGGCCCTTCGGCCTGCTCCGGCCCGCCGACGAGATCGCCATGCTCACCCGCCGCTACCTGCACGAGTACGGCGCCACCCGCGACCACCTCTTCAACGTCGCCCTCGCCTGCCGCAACCGCGCCAACCAGAACCCCGCCGCGATCATGTACGACCGCCCCCTGACCCGCGAGATGTACATGACCTCCCGCTGGATCAGCGAACCCCTCTGCCTCTTCGACAACTGCCTGGAGACCGACGGGGCGTTGGCCTGCGTGCTCGTCAGCAGGGAGCGCGCCCGCGACTGCCCGAACACCCCCGTCTACGTCCACTCCGCCGCCCAGGGCCTGCCCGCCCAGCACCACGGCATGGTCAACTACTGGAACGACGACCCGCTCACCGGGCCCGCCTGGACGGCCGCCCGGCACCTGTGGAAGCACGCCGACTTCACCCCGCAGGACGTCGACGTGGCCCAGATCTACGACGCGTTCACCTCCCTCGTCCCGCTCTCCCTGGAGGGCTACGGATTCTGCGGTCGCGGAGAGGGGGGTGCCTTCACGGAGGGCGGCGCCCTGGAGATCGGCGGACGGCTGCCGATCAACACCTCGGGCGGCGGGCTGTCCGAGGCCTACGTGCACGGCTTCAACCTCATCGACGAGGGCGTACGGCAGCTGCGCGGGACCAGCACCGCCCAGGTGCCGGACGCCACCACCTGCCTCGTCACCGCCGGCGAGGGCGTCCCCACCTCCGCCCTGCTGCTGACCAACAGGAGCTGACATGCTCGAACCGGTGAAGGATGCCACGGGCGCCCCCTTCTGGGAGTACGCCGCCCGGGGCGAGCTGCGCGTCCAGGCCTGCGCCGACTGCGGGGAACTCCGCTTTCCGCCCCGGCCCTGCTGCCCGCACTGCCAGTCGTTCGCCGAGGAGTGGCGCCCGGTCTCAGGGCGCGGCCGCGTCTGGTCCTACGTCGTCCCCCACCCGCCCCTCCTGCCCGACTACGCGGCGCAGGCGCCGTACAACGTGGTCGTCGTCGAGTTGGAGGAGGCCCCTCGGATACGGCTGGTCGGGAACCTGGTCGCCGCGGCCGGGGCGCCGCTGAACTCCCTCGATCCGGGCCGGATCAGGATCGGCGCCCGGGTGCACGTGGTGTTCGCCGAGGGGCTGCCGCAGTGGGTGCTGTCGTGACCGGCCTGCGGGTCACCGCCGACAAGGACACCGGTGTCGCCGTCGTCACCCTCGACCGGCCGCACCGGCTGAACGCCATCGACCTGGGTATGCGGGACGAACTCGTCGCCACCTGGCGGGAGTTGCGCTTCGACGAATCCGTACGGGCCGTGGTCCTGACCGGTGCCGGGGAGCGCGCCTTCTGCACGGGCCTTGACCGGGACGCCGAGGTTCCGCAGCCGGGCTCCCCCTACATGGCGGACGATCCGCTCCTGCACATCGGCCCGAAGTCCAACGACCTCTGGAAACCGGTCATCGCCGCCGTGAACGGGATGGCCTGCGGTGGCGCCTTCTACCTCCTGGGGGAGAGCGACTTCCTCGTCGCCGACCCGGCCGCCACCTTCTTCGACCCGCACACCACCTACGGGATGGTCAGCGCCTACGAGTCGGTGCTCATGGCGCAGGTCATGCCGCACGGGGAGGCCGCGCGCATGGCGCTGATGGGGACGGCGGAACGGCTCTCCGCCGAACGCGCCCACGCCATCGGGCTGGTCACCGAACTCACGTCACCGGGCGGGGCGTTGGCCGCCGCGGCCGCCGCCGCCGAGGTCATCGCCGGGTATCCGCCGGAAGGGGTGCAGGGCACGGTCCGGGCCCTCTGGGCGGCCAAGGAGGCCGCCGTGAAACAGGGCTTCGCGCAGGCGCCGCACCTCGTCGCGCTCGGGAATCTCCCGCCGGACCGGCAGGCGGAGCTGTTCCGTTCCCGGCAGTCCGGATTCCGGGTGCGTTAGCGCACCAGGTCGGCTTCCGGCTCGACCCGGCAGTGGTCGAGGTGCTTGAGAAGGGCGGCACTCGCATTCACACGGACGGTCGCCGTGCCTTTCGCGGGCACCGTGACCTCCGGGTACTCGACCGACAGCAGGTGCCCGCCCTTGTCGTCGAAGGAGAAGGACACCTTGAACGTGCCCTTGCGACTGTTCGGGTTGGTGACTTCGGCCGTCGAGTACGGGGTCGCCTTCGTCGCGCAGCTCACCACCAGCGCGGTGCCGTCCCTGAGCGTCGAGCTGCTGCGGGTGCTGGTGGAGCGAGGTGTATAGCTGTCGTGCTTCTGGCTGGAGCTGCTGCAGCCACCACCGCCGTCACTGTCCCGGTGGCTGCTCTTGTGCCGCCCGCTCTTGTGCCCGCTGGAGAACCCGGTCAGCGCGAGCACCACCGCTGCCATGACTGCCGTAAACCTGAGAACACGCCCCCGTGAATGCATGCGATCACTCTAACGGGGGCCTCCGACATCGCGCTCAGGTGGCCCTGGCGGTCCCCGTCCCCTTCTCCGCGTCCAGCGCGTACACGCACCGGTCCTTGCTGCACGCGTACACGACGCCGTCCCTGACCACCGGCGACCCGGTGATCTCCCCGCCGGTCGCGAGCTTCCAGCGCAGCCGGCCGTCGTCGGCCTTCAGGGTGTAGAGCAGGTGGTCCGTGGACCCGAAATGGATCCGTCCCTCGGCCACCGCGGGCGCCCCCACGATGTCCCCGCCCGCCTGGAACCGCCACTTCGGCGTACCGGTGACGGCGTCCAGCGTGTACAGCCCCTTGCCGCTGCCCACATGGACGTGGCCTCCGGCCACCAGCACCGGCTCGACGGACGTCCGGGCCTCGGTGGCGATGCGCCAGCGGTCGCGGCCGTCGGTCGCGTCGAGGGCGTACACCGTGCCGAGGTAGTCGGCGAGGTAGACCCCGCCGCCCGTGACCGCGGCCCCCGGTACGAAGGTCGGCGGGCACAGGAAGACCGCCGGGGCCTCGAAGTGCCAGCGCACCCGTCCGCTCGCCACGTCGAGGGCCATGACGCGCGTCCCGGCCGAGAGGTACACGAACCCGTCGTGGGCCTGGGCCACCCGGATCGGCACCCCGCCGCAGGAGGCCGCGTCGCCGATGGGGAACGCCCAGCGCTCCTCGCCGGTGCGGGCGTCCAGGGCCCGCAGACGGCCCTCCTGCCAGACGTAGACCGTGCCCTCGTGGAGCGCGGGTCCGGCCTCGGGGGACTCGAACTCGGTCTGGCAGCCGGCCAGCTCCCAGAGCTTGTGTCCGGTGGCGGCCTCCCAGGCCTGTACGCCGCCGCCGCGGGTCCCGGTGATCACCGTCCCGCGTTCGGCCTTGAGCGAGTACACCCACGCGTCCGTGTTCAGCCGCCACTGGTCGGCGCCCTCCCGGGCGTCGAGGGCGAAGAGCGTGGGGCCGTCGGAGGCGTGGATACGGCCGTCCGCGACCGCCATCGACCAGGCCACGTCCCGCGTCTTGAAGCGGCGGCGGCCGGTGCCGACGTCGAGGGCGTGCACCTCGAAGGAGGTGACGTAGACGAGGTCCCCGGCGACGGCCGGGGTGCCCCACACGTCGTTCGACATGCGGAACCGCCAGGGCCGCCAGCCGCCCGGGTTCTCCGGCGGCGCGGGCGGAGGTGCCGGTACGGCGGGGCCCACGGCGGGTTCCGTGCCGTTGACGCCGGGGCGCGGCCGGGACCAGGTAGCGACCAGGCCGGCCTCCGGCGGGGGCGCCTTCACGGCGGCGGCACGGGCGTCGGCGACGCGCGGTCCGGGCCCGATGGGCACCTGGGCGCCGGCGAGCCGCACGGGGCCGGTGTCGGGGGCGCCGACGGGGACGGGAGCGGGCTGCGGCGGGTCGTAGGCGGGCGGTGGCGGTACGGCGGGGCGGCCGCCTCCGCTGCGGGCACCAGCGGGCTGGGCGGGCGCCGGGCGCCCGCCGCGCCGCGACTCGATCATGGCGACGGCCTTCTCGGGCAGCCACGCCGACGCCGTACCGCTGTCGTCGGAGCCGGAGCCGAAGAGGTGGGGTGCCAGCTGGGCCTGGAGGTCGGCGGGGTTGGGACGCGCCGTGGCCTCCATCTGCATACAGGACTCGATGAGCGGACGCAGCTCGTCCGGGAGGCCCTCGAGGTCGGGGCCCTCGCGCAGCAGCATGAAGACCGTCTCGACCGGGTTGGCGCCGTGGAAGGGCGGGTGGCCGGTGGCGGCGAAGACCAGCATGGAGCCGAGCGAGAAGACGTCGCTGGCGCCGGTGACGCTGCGGGAGTCCTTCGCCTGCTCGGGGGACATGTAGGCAGGGGTGCCGACGGCGACGTTCGTCATCGTCAAACGCGTGTTCGAGACGCCGGACGCGATGCCGAAGTCGATCACCCGGGGGCCGTCCTCGACCACCAGGACGTTGGAGGGCTTGAGGTCACGGTGGACCAGCCCGGCGCCGTGGATGGACTGCAGCGCCTCCGCTACGCCCGCCGCGAGCCAGCGCACCGCCTGGGCCGGGAGCGGCCCGCAGTCGTTCACTATCTCCTCGAGGGAGGGCGCGGGGACGTACGCCGTGGCCAGCCACGGCACGGCCGCGCGCGGGTCGGCGTCGACCACGGCGGCCGTGTAGAAACCGGAGACCGCCCGGGCCGCCTCCACCTCACGGGTGAAGCGGACCCGGAAGAGCTGGTCCTCGGCGAGTTCCGTACGGACCGTCTTGATCGCCACCCGTCGGCCCGACGCCGAGCGCGCGAGATAGACCAGCCCCATGCCGCCGGCACCCAGCCGTCCCAGCACCTCGAACGGCCCGATCCTGCGCGGATCGTGCTGCGTCAGCTGATCCACCACTCTGCCTGCCACCTCCCCGTACAAGCCGCGCCACCCACATATGTACGCGACCCCGTGCAGCGTCTCACCACCGCACCGCCATGGCGGCACGCAACCCTGATTCTTCCTGGCCGGAGGCCCGGTGGCGAACCCGGGGTCAATTGGGGTGTCTCACCTCAAAGCGGAACCTTCTACCGCTCCGATCGCTCCAGAAGCGCGAACGACGCTCCCTGATTGTCGGTGACGACGGCCACTTTTCCGTACGACGTCTCGAATGGCGGCGCCTGGACCCGCCCGCCGAGCCGGCCGACCGTCCCGAGCGCGGCCTCGCAGTCCTCGATCCCGAAGTGCACGAGGAAGTGGGGCGGCATCTCGGCGGGGAACACGTCGGAGACCGGGGCGCGGCCGAAGTCGGGGTGGGCCTCGGGTCCGAAGAGGGCGTCGTGGAAGAGCCCGCCGTAGAAGGTGTTGGCGGCCTCGGTGTCCCGCGCGTACAGCTCGGCCCAGGCGAAGGTGCCGGGCTCGTGCCGCACACCGAAACCGGGGTGGCTGCCCGGCTCCCAGAGGCCGAAGACGGCCCCCTCCGGATCGGTGACCAGCGCGGCCGTCCCCAGCTCCGCCACCGGCGTGGGCGCGGTGACGACCTGGCCGCCGGCCGCCCAGATCCGGTCGGCGAGGCTCTCGATGTCCGGGGTGGCGAAGTAGACCGTCCACACGGTGGGCATCCGGCCGTCCGTCTTGTGGGCGAGGGCGGCGACGGCCCGGCCCTTGTGGTGGGCCCACACGGCACCCCCGTGGGCGTCCGGCCGGTCGTGGAAGGTCCAGCCGAAGAGCTCACCGTAGAACCGCTGTCCGGCGGCCACGTCGGGAAGCTGCGCGTCCACCCAGCAGGGGACGCCCTCGCCGTATCCCGTTCCGTCTGCGGATGCCCTGTTTTCGGCCATACCGTCAAAGTAACGGCGTCGCACACACCCCGCAGGACCAGGCACACCCGTCTCCCCGGCCCCGTGCACCCCATTTGCAGTCGGCCGAATCGCGCTCCGATCACCCCTCGGTAAGCTGACGGCATGACAGGACAAGTGCGTACCGTCGACGGCCGCGTGGCCGGCCGGCGTGGGCAGGCGACCCGGCAGAAGCTGCTCGACTGCCTCAGCGAGATGCTCAGCTCCTCCCCCTACCGGGACGTCAAGGTCATCGATGTCGCCCGGAAGGCGGGCACTTCACCCGCGACCTTCTACCAGTACTTCCCGGACGTCGAGGGCGCCGTCCTGGAGATCGCCGAGCAAATGGCCACCGAGGGCGGTCAGTTGACGCAGCTGCTCGAGGGCCGGTCGTGGGTCGGCAAGGCGGGATGGCAGACCGCGCAGGAACTCGTGGACGGTTTCCTGGAGTTCTGGCGCAAGAACGACGCGATCCTGCGCGTGGTCGACCTCGGCGCCGCCGAGGGCGACAAACGCTTCTACAAGATCCGCATGAAGATCCTCAACTCGGTGAACAACTCCCTCGTGGACGCGGTCACCGGGCTCCAGTCGAAGGGCAAGGTCGACAAGGACGTCAACCCGGCCGCGATCGCGGGTTCCCTCGTCGCGATGCTCGCGGCGGTGGCCTCGCACCAGAAGGGCTTCCAGACCTGGGGCGTCAAGCAGGCCGAACTCAAGCCGAATCTGGCGTTGTTGGTGCACATGGGCGTCACGGGCAGGAAGCCGACCAAGTAGCGTCCCTTTTCGAGTCCTGTCTGGCAGGCGGCTGTTCACACGGGTGGACAGCCGCCTGTCGTGCGTCCGGCCGTCACCTCCGGGTGATCCGGAAGAGCCGTATCTCCCGCTCGACCCGTGCCTGATAGGTGGCGTACGGCGGCCAGAACGCCAGCGCGGTCTTCCACACGGCCGCTCGCTCCTCCCCGGTCAGCAGGGCCGCCGTCACGTCGATGTCCTGTCCCTTCCAGCTGACCGAGGCCTCGGGGTGGGCGAGGAGGTTGGCGGTCCAGGCGGGGTGGCCGTCGCGGCCGAAGTTGGAGCCGATGAGAATCCAGGTACGGCCGTCCTCCTCGGGCATGCAGGCGAGCGGGGTCCGGCGCGGCAACCCGCTCCTCGCCCCGGTCGAGGTGAGCACGACCCCCGGCAGCATCTGCGCGCTGAGCAGGAACTTCCCCCGCGTGATCCGGTGCACGGCCCGGTCCAGGGCCGGAATCACATGCGGCGCGACCTTGGCGAAGCCGCGCGTGGACGACACCCGCTGGACCACCCGCGCCCCGATCACACCGACACCTCCGCCCGCTCGAAGAGCCGCGCCGCGTCGGCGGCGTGCGCCCGCAGCCGGTGCGCGGGGCCGAAGAGCAGTTCGTCCGCGGTGGCGCGCTTGAAGTACCGCTGCGCCTCGTGCTCCCAGGTGAACCCGATGCCTCCGTGCAGCTGAATGCCCTCGGCGGCGGCGGTCCGCAGGGCTTCCAGGGCCTGGGCGAGGGCGAGCCCACCGACCCGCCGCTCGTCGTGAACGGCGGCCCAGGCGGCGAAGTAGGCCGCGGAACGGGCCGCCTGAAGCTGGACGTACACATCGGCGAGCCGGTGCTTCACGGCCTGGAAGGACCCGACCGCCCGCCCGAACTGCTCCCGCTGCTTGACGTACTCGACGGTCATCTCCAGCACACGGTCGGCGGCCCCGACGGCCTCACACGCAAGGACGGCGGCGGCGGTCTCCCCCGTGCGGGCGAGGGCCCCCAGCACATCGGCCCCGTCATCGTCACCGAGCAACTCCGCTTCCACCTCGCGCAGTTGGAGACGGGCCTGAGGGCGGGTGGCGTCGAGAGCACGCTGCCGGGTGCGCACGAGCCCGGGGGCGTCACCGGGGACGAGGAAGAGGAGAGTACGGGACCGGACGAACCCTCCGGCATGGGCGGCCACGAGCAGGAGGTCGGCGCTGTGCCCACCGAGGACCTGGTCGACTTCGCCGTACAACCGCCAGCCGGAAGAGAGGGGTTGGCCTTCGGGACGAGATCGCCCCGCCCCCCCACCCGCACCGCCGGACCGCCGGGCCTGGACCCCGCCCGCGCGTCCTCCGCCCGCCCACTCGGCCCTGTTGTCGCCGGTGAGTCCCAACGCCGCCCCCGGTGGCACGGCGAGGGCGGCGGTCAGAGTGCCGGAAGCCATGCGGGGCAGCAGATCGGCGCGCTGCTTCTCGGTCCCCAGGGCCAGCACCAGCGGGGCCACGAGCACCGCCGTGCCCAGCAACGGCGTGGCCGCCAGCACCCGTCCCGTCTCCTCGCAGGCCAGTGCCAGTTCCGTCACCGAGCACCCCACACCGCCGTACGCCTCGGGAAGCGCCAGCCCCGGCAGTCCCAGCTGTTCGGCGAGGGCCGTCCACAGTGCCGGGTCGTACCCGGCCGGTGTGTCGGCAGCGCTCCTCGACTCCCCGGGCCCGCACCGCTTCCGCAGCAGGTCCCGCAACGCACTCCGGATCTCGTCCTGTTCGGCGGTGAAGCGAGCGTCCATGGCTCTTCCTCTTCCCTCCCGATCTGACGGTCCGTCATATTAGGAGCGCCCGCACCAGATGCCCAGAGGCAGGAGGCCCTCATGCCCCCCGGGAGCCGGAAAGTCGCGATCACCGGCGTGGCCCTGGCCGACTGCGGCCGCGTGGACGACGCGACCCCCTACGCCCTGCACGCCCAGGCCGCCCGCCGCGCCCTGGCCGACGCGGGCCTGGACCGCGAGCTGATCGACGGTGTGGCCTCCGCGGGCACCGGCACCCTCGCCCCCGTCGAGATCGCCGAGTACCTGGGCCTGCGCCCCACCTGGGTCGACTCGACCTCGGTCGGCGGCTCCACCTGGGAGGTCATGGCGGCGCACGCGGCCGACGCGATCGCCGCCGGACACGCGAACGCGGTCCTGCTGGTCTACGGCTCCACGGCCCGCGCCGACATCAGGGCGGGCCGCCGCACCGGCACCCTCTCCTTCGGCGCCCGCGGTCCACTCCAGTTCGAGGTGCCCTACGGCCACACCCTGATCGCCAAGTACGCGATGGCGGCCCGCCGCCACATGATCCAACACGGCACGGCCATCGAGCAGTTGGCGCAGATCGCCGTCCAGGCCCGCGCCAACGCCGCCCTCAACCCCGAGGCGATGTTCCGCGACCCGATCACCGTCGACGACGTCCTCGCCGGCCCGATGATCGCGGACCCCTTCACCAAGCTGCACTGCTGCATCCGCTCCGACGGCGGCGCGGCGGTGCTGCTCGCGGCCGAGGAGTACGTACGGGACTGCCGTACCGCTCCCGTCTGGGTGCTGGGCACCGGGGAGTACGTCTCGCACGTCAGCATGTCCGAGTGGCCCGACTTCACGGTGTCCCCGGCGGCGGTGAGCGGACGGCTGGCCTTCGAGCGGGCGGGCGTACGCCCCGAGGAGATCGAACTCGCCCAGATTTACGACGCGTTCACCTACATGACGCTGGTGACGCTGGAGGACCTCGGCTTCTGTGCGAAGGGCGAGGGCGGTGCCTTCGTGGAGAAGGGACGGCTGAAGGTCGAGGGCGGGGACCTGCCGGTGAACACCGACGGCGGCGGACTGTCCGCCCAACACCCGGGCATGCGCGGGCTGTTCCTTCTGGTGGAGGCCGTACGGCAGCTGCGCGGCGAGGCGGGCGCACGGCAGGTGCGGCGCGCGAATGGGTCGGCGCCGGGGCTGGCGGTGGCGTCCGGGACGGGGGGCTGGTTCTGCTCGTCGGGGACGGTGGTGCTGGGGCGTTAGGGTCCGTCTACGAGTAACTCAGACACCTGATCGGTGGGTCCACGGAGACCCCCAATCGCCCTGGCCAAAGGGGGCATTGGCACTCCTCGGCCACAGGATTCCCTTGAGCCGCTTTCCGCGCAGAGCTCACTCTGATCACTGGCTTCCGCTCACCAGGCCGGAAGCGCCGTCAGTGTTCAGGGGAGGACGCCACCCATGCGAAGACACCATGCCTTCTGGGCCGTGGCAGGAGCGGCCGGACTGCTCACGGGCGCGATCACGCCCGCCGCGGCCGGTTCCGGATCGCAGGTCACCGCACCGGAATCCACGCCCGTGCGGAGCGGCGCCGGGACCGGTGCCACGAGTACGCAGACCGTCACCCTCATCACCGGTGACACCGTGTCCCTCAGCGCCGGACCGGACGGCAAGTACGCCGTCGACGTCCAGCGCGGCAAGGGCCGTGAGGCCGCCACCTTCCTGTCCAGCGAGAAGGACGGCGAGGTCAGTGTCCTACCGTCGGACGCGATCCCGCTCGTGAACGCGGGCCGTCTCGACCCGGCCCTCTTCAACGTCACCCGGCTGGTGAAGCAGGGGTACGCCGACGCGAAGACCGGCGACACCCCGGTGATCGCGACGTACGCGAAGGGCAACGCGACCCCCGACGGCGCTCGCCGGATCCTCAAGCTGCCCACGATCAACGGCGCCGCGCTCAGCGCGAAGAAGTCGAGCGCCTTCTGGGCAGACATCGCCCCCGCGCTCGGCACCGCACCGACCGCGAAGGCCGCGCGACAGCTCGGCGAGGGGATCGACAAGATCTGGCTCGACGGCAAGGTCGAGGCGTCCCTCGACGTGAGCGTGCCGCAGATCGGCGCGCCCGAGGTGTGGAAGTCGGGCTACGACGGCAAGGGCGTCAAGGTCGCCGTCCTGGACACGGGCGTGGACGCCGGTCATCCGGATCTCGCCGGGAAGATCGCCGAGTCGACGAGCTTCGTGCCGGGCCAGGCGGTGCAGGACGGCCACGGTCACGGCACCCATGTGGCGTCCACGATCGTCGGCTCGGGCGCGGCCTCCGACGGCAGGCGCAAGGGTGTGGCGCCAGGCGCGGAGCTGCTGGTCGGCAAGGTGCTGGGCAACGACGGTCGCGGCCAGGACTCCTGGATCATCGCGGGCATGGAGTGGGCCGCGCACTCCGGCGCGAAGATCGTGTCGATGTCGCTGGGCGGTGACGCGTCCGGCCCCTCGGACGTACTGAGTGAGACCGTCGACGAGCTGTCCGCGTCCACCGGCACCCTCTTCGTGATCGCGGCGGGCAACTCCGGCCCGTCCGAGCAGACCATCGGCACTCCGGGCATCGCCGACTCGGCGCTGACGGTGGGCTCGGTCGACAAGTCCGACAAGCTGGCCGCGTCCTCCAGCCGCGGTCCGCGCATCGGCGACTACGCCATCAAGCCGGAGATCACCGCTCCGGGCGTGGCCATCACAGCGGCCCGTGCCGCCGGCACCACCATGGGCACGCCGGTCGACGCCTCTTACACGACCGCGAGCGGTACGTCGATGGCGACCCCGCATGTCTCGGGGGCGGCGGCGCTGATCGCGCAGGCCCATCCGGACTGGACGGGACAGCAGATCAAGCAGGCGCTGGCGACCACCGCGAAGACGAACACCGTCAACTCCGTCTTCGAACAGGGCGACGGCCGGGTCGACGCCGTACGGGCCGTCAACCAGGGCGTCTTCGCGACACCGACCCTGAGCTTCGGCACGTACGAGGAGAGCGACGCCGAAGTCGACACCAAGGACGTCACCTACACCAACACCACCGACAAAGCGGTGGAGTTGAAGGTCTCCTCGTCGCTCCCCGACGCCGCCCTGAACGCGGACACCGTGACCGTCCCGGCGAAGGGCAGCGCCACCGTCTCGGTCACGGTCGACCCGGCCGAGGAGGCGACGGGCCGGTACGCGGGCCACATCACCGCGAGCGCCGACGGCGTCCAGGTCACCACCGCCATCGGTTTCGAGAAGCTGGCGAAGACCTACGACCTGAAGCTGTCGCTGGTGGGCCGGGACGGCAAGCCGTCCACCTCGGCGTCGATCTTCACGCTGCAGGAACTGAACGGCGCCTACGAAACCTACGGATACCTCGGCGGCGGCTACACCTTCAAGGTGCCGGCCGGTACGTACTCCACGGCGTCCTGGATCTCGCAGCGGGACGCGGCCGGGCTGGAGATGAGCACCTCGGTCGTCGGCGATCCGCAGATCAAGGTCGACAAGGACACCGAGGTCGTCCTCGACGCCCGCACGGCGGTCGAGATCAAGCCGAAGACCAAGGAGGACTCCGAGTTCCAGGGCTTCAGCACCACCTGGCACCGAGAGGGCCCGGGCAGCAACTGGGGCCTGACCTACAGCCAGGGCTGGTGGACCGACCACGTCTACGTGGCGCCCACCGAGAAGGTCACCGAAGGCACGCTCGAGTTCTCCTCGAAGTTCCGTCTGTACGCCAAGGAGCTGACGGCGAGCGTCACCAGCCCCGAGAAGTACGCGCTGCCCCTCGACTACGCGCAGACGTCCAGCGGGTTCCCGGTGAGGTTCAGCGGTGCCCGCACGGTCCGTGCGGTGGACGCGGGCAGCGGCAGCGCGGCCGACTTCGACGGGCTCGACGTCAAGGGCAAGGTGGCGGTCGTCCGGGTGGCCGCCGGTGCGACGGCCGACGAGGCACTGGCCAACGCGACCGCGGCCGGGGCCGGTTACGTCCTCGCCTACCACGAGACGCCCGGGTACTGGATCTCCTGGGTGAAGAGCGCGACCATCCCGCTGATGACCGCCACCGGCGAGGACGGCGCGAAGCTCGGGGCCCTGCTGAAGAGCGGGAAGAAGGTCAGGCTGAAGCTGGACGGCACCGCGGTCAGCCCGTACGTGTACAGCGTGATGTTCACGCAGACAGGCGCCGTCTCGGACCAGCAGACGTACCACCTGAACAGCTCCAACACGGTGAAGCAGACGGTTCGCTACCACGCGGACAAGGCCGGTCGGGTCGGCAAGGACGCCGTGTACAGGTTCCGTCCCGGGCAGAGCTCCGACATCGCGACCACCGACAATGTGCGGCTCGGCACGGAGCGCACGGAGTACTACAACGTCTCCGACAACCGGATCTGGCACGCCGTCTACCCGGACACGAAGGCGAACAGGCCGCAGTGGGATTCCCTGCAGACCTTCGACAAGGCGGGCAGACTGCCCACCGAGGACTGGCTGCGCCCGGTCGTCCGCCCGGCGACCAGTGAGCAGTACGCCCTCTCCCAGCGCACTGGCGACAAACTCACCTTCGGCGTCCCGGAGTTGAGCGACGCCACACCGGGTCACTACGGGTCGGTGGACAACGTCCAGGACACCGCGAAGGGCACGCTGTACGCGGACGGACAACTGGTCGGCGACACCGCGCTCGGCGGAATCGGCACCTTCGACGTCCCGGCGGCGAAGGCCTCGTACCGCCTCGTGCTCGACGCCCGGCGCACGGCCGACTGGGCCGCGTACTCCACCGGCACCCACACCGAGTGGTCCTTCGCCTCGGCGCACACGGACCAGCGGACGGCGCTGCCGCTGCTCTCGATCGACTACGACGTGGACGGGCTCGACCTCCTGGGCCGTACCGCAGCGGGGCACACGTCGAAGCTCGGACTCTCCGTCCGGAACCAGTCGGGCGGCGTCACGGCCGGTGACCTGAAGGTCTGGGTCTCCTACGACGACGCCACGTCCTGGAAGGAGGTGAAGGTGAAACGCGGCGAGCTGGAACTCAAGCACCCGAAGGGCGCCACGTCCGTGTCGCTGCGCGTGCGGGCCGCCGACCGGAACGGCAACGCGGTCGACCAGACCGTGCTGCGGGCGTTCGGTCTGAAGTAGACGGACGGACGTCGATGGCCTGAAGGAGACGGCCTGAAGTGAACGGCGTGCAGGCGGACAAACGGCCTTAACAAAGATCGCCTACCGTGCCGAGCCATGGTGAACACGGCGTACGACACGGCAGGGCAGAGCCCCGCCGCGAGCCCCTGGGCCGCGGTGGGGGTCTCCGCGTTCGACGAGGTGCTGTACCAGGCCATCCTCAACCAACCCGACGCCGGCGCGGCCGGCTGGGCGTTGCTGACGGGTGCCTCCCCGGGCCGGGTCCGTGAGGCCTGCAACCGGCTGCTCACGCTCGGGCTGCTGCAACCACCGGACTCCATGGGCGGGTTACGAGCCGTCGACCCCCGGGTGGCGATCCGCGCGCTGATCAGGGCGGCGTGAGACGGAGTCCGAGCTGCTGGCCGCCACCGCCGAGGAGATGGCGACCGCGTACGAGGCGGGGCTGCTGCGCGAGGAACCGTCCCGGCTGGTCGAGGTGGCCTCCGGCGAGGGCGCCATCGCGGCACGCCTGGAGGAGATGTACGCGCGCGCGGAGCACGAGGTGTGCCTTTTCGACACACCGCCGTATCTCGCCCCGGCCGGTCCGCAGGTGGACCGCCAGGCCGATCTGCTCAGCCGCGGGATCCTCTCTCGTGCGATCTACTCGGCGACCGGCCTGGAGGATCCGAAGATCCTGTCCCGCGCCTTCAGGATGGTCGAACTCGGCGAGCAGGCCCGGGTGTTGCCGTCCGTGCCGCTCAAGCTGCTGGTGGTCGACGGATGCCGGGCGCTGCTGCCGCTGACCGCCTCCGCGGCCGGCGGCTACTGTGCCGTCGTGGTGTGGCACTCGGCGGTGACCGAGGCCCTGCAGAAGCTCTTCGAACTGGCCTGGCAGCAGGCCGCGCCGCTGGGTCAGGCGGTCGACGACGGTGGGCTCTCCGAGAGCGAGAGGACGTTGATCCGGCTGCTGGCGGCCGGAATGAAGGACGAGGCGGTGGCTCGCCATCTGGGAGTGAGTCTGCGGACCCTACGGCGGCGGGTGAGCGAGCTGCAGGAGCGGCTGGGTGCGGCGAGCAGATTCCAGCTGGGGATGCGGGCTTCCCAACGGGGGTGGGTGTAACAGCGATATCGGCCGCTCCCGGCCCCTAATGCACGACTCTGATGGTCGCCTTGTCATTGGAGGAGTCCGGGTCCCTGCGGCCCACGTCCCACGGGCTGGAGGGGTCCTTCTCCAGGAGGCTCAGGGTGCCCTCTCCGGGGGCGCCGAGTTCGGCCGTGAACTCGAAGGAGCGCGTCTCGCCCGGCTTCAGGTCGGGCACCTCGCAGTTGTAGGTGAAGCCGTTGTTGTCGCAGTACGCCCGGTAGACGCCGTCGTCGTACTCCTCCATGGGCTCCTTCACCACCATCAGCTCGAAAGGCGGCTCGAAGACCAGGTCGGCCGTGGTGCCGGGGTCGGCGGGCCCGTTGTTGCGGACCTCGATGCGGAAGGTGCGCCGGGTGCCGGGAGCGCCGCGCAGCTCGACGTCGGAGACCTGGTAGTCGGCGTGGGTGTCGACGACGAGGTGGGTGTCCCCGCCGCCCCCGACGAAGGTGCCCTCGGTGTCCGCGGTGGGTTCCGCCTCCAGGGTCGGTCCGTCGCCGGGGCCGCCGCCCTTGGTGAAGCTGTGGTACTGACCCGGGCCCATGTCCAGTGCCCACACGTCCCGGCCGTAGGAGGGATACATCTGCGCGGTGGGGACGCGCAGTCGTATGGCGGGGCGGACGACGAGCGTCTCTCCCGGGTCGATCGTCACCTCCGGCAGCTCGCACACCGCGAGGTGGCCCTTTCTCAGCCCGGGGTACCGGCAGTTGTCGTACTGCTGCGCGAACCTCGTCCCGTTGACGGTCATCGCGATCCCCAGCCCCTTGACCGGCACCTCGCCGGTGTTGCGCACGACGAGCGGGGAGGCCAGCTCGGAGCCGGGCCGCAAAAGATCCTTCGAGTACTCGGGCGCCACCGCCTCGACCACCGGCTCCCCGACGACGAACCGGGTGCGCGCGACGAGCTTTCTGCCGTCCTTCGTGGTGTACATGAACCGGACGACGGCCGACGCACCGGCCTTCGCGCCCTTGACCGCGTGCGGCTGCGCACGGGCACTGTCCGCCCAGTTGCTGTAGTCGCCGTCGACCTCGCAGGTCAGCTGCGCGGAGTCGCCCTCGCAGGGGCCGTACTTCTTCAGCCGGACCACGTCCCGCCCGTCGGGAGCCACCTCCACCGTGAGCCGGCGGACCCCGGGCTCGTTCCCGTCCTCGGCGGTCACGGCGAAGGGCATCTTGTCCTTGAGGCCCGACTTGTCGCCGTAGGGGCGCAGGTAGTAGACCTCAGGGACGCTGAGGAAGGAGTGCGGCGTCCCGGAGTCGCAGGCGGCGAGGGACGCGAGCAGCAGTACTCCGGCGGCACCAACTGCCGTACCGGACAGGCGATTCACCGGCCATCCCTCCCTCACGTGTGCGAAGTACCCTGAACTGTATGGCCCTGACTCTTGAGCAACGTGAACAGTTCCTGGCCGAGCCCCATGTCGCCGCGCTGGCGGTCGACGCCGGAGAGGGGCGCGCGCCGCTCGTTCTGCCGATCTGGTACCAGTACAGGCCCGGTGATGACATCTGGATCATGACCGGGCGCGATTCCCGCAAGCACGAGCTGATCCGGGCGGCCGGCCGTTTCTCCCTGCTGGTCGAGCGCGTCGAGCCCACCATCCGGTACGTGTCCGTGGAGGGGCCGGTCGTCGACACCCGGCCGGGCAGCGTCGAAGACCTCCGGGAGATGTCCGCCCGCTATCTGCCGGCCGAGAAGGTAGATGGGTACGTGGAGTTCGCCTCGAAGAACCACGGCGAGCAGGTGATCATCCGGATGCGGCCCGAGAGGTGGGTGACGTCCGACCTCGGTACCGTCTGAGGCATGGCAACCGATCTTCACGAGCTGCTCAGGTCACTGCGGGTGTGGGACCCGGAGGTCACCTCGCTGCCCTCCTTCGACCCCGCGACCGCGCCCGCGACCCCGCTGGAGCTCTTCACCACCTGGTTCGCGGAGGCGTTGGCCGCCGGGCAGACCGAGCCGCACACCATGTCCCTCGCTACGGCGGACGCGGAGGGTCGGCCCGACGTGCGCACCGTGATGCTGCACGGCGCGGACGAGGACGGCTGGGCCTTCGCGAGCCACTCCCACAGCCGCAAGGGAGGGCACCTGTCGGTACGGCCGTACGCCGCCCTCGGCTTCTACTGGCCGGTCCTCGGCCGCCAGGTACGTGTGAAGGGGCCGGTGACCGCCGCGCCCTCCGAGGAGGGCCAGGCCGACCTGCACGCCCGCTCGACCGGCGCGCTGGCCGCCGCGCTCACCGGACGGCAGAGCGAAGTACTGGGCTCGCTCGGCGAGTTGGCGCGGGTGTCCGAGGAGGCCTGGGAGCGGGCGCAGCGGGAGCCGGAGGTACCGGTCCCGTCGTGGACGCTGTACCGGCTGCTTCCGGACGAGGTGGAGTTCTTCCAGGGAGACGAGCGCAGGCGCCACATCAGGCTCAACTACCGTCGGTCGGACGGGGGTTGGTCTCAGGAACTGCTCTGGCCCTGAAAGTCGTACACCGCGAAGTCCGCCACCGGCCGGTAACCGATGCGCTGGTAGAGGCCGTTGCTGGTCGGGTTGGCCAGGTCGGTGAAGAGCAGCACCTCGTCGGCGCCCCACTCCCGCGCCAGCCGGCTGACCTCGGCGGTGGCGGCACCGGCGTACCCGCGGCCGCGGAGACAGGCCGGTGTGTAGACGGGCGCCACCCGGATCTGACCGGCGACCGGTGGGGTGAGGCCGGCCATGGAGACGGGGGTGCCGTCGGGGGCCTCCCAGAGGGTGACTCCGCCGTAGGCGAGGCGGGCGTCGGCCCAGGACTCGGCGCGCATGGAGTCGCTCTCGCTCTCTCCGATGTCCCGGACGAACTCCCCGAACCAGCGCACCAGCAGCTCCCGGTCGCCCTCCCCCGCGATCCTCGGCCGCCCCGGCGGCACCGGCTCCGGCTCGGTCAGCGTGTCCAGCCGGTACAGCCGCTGGCGCTGATACGGCACGGCCTCGACCCCGGTCCGGCGCCGCCAGGCCCCGGCGAAACCGGCCGCGGTCTCGGCCTCGGCGCTGACGCCGGGGAAAGCGTGGCCCCGGGCCGCCAGATGGGCGGCGAGGGAGTCGGCAGCCGCGGTGGTCAGGGGCGTGAGATACAGCCGGTACGGCGGTGTCCGGAAGTAGGCCCCCTGTACGCTTCCGTCCTCCTCCAGCAGCCCGAAGAGGGGCGCCTCGTCGCCGTACGCCCGGAGCCCGCGGGTGCGCAGCCCCTCGGTCACGGTGAGGACGACGGTGTGCAGGTCCGGGCGGGAGCGCAGGAAGTCACCGGCGCGGGTGAGGAACTCGTCGAGGTCGTGGGTGGAGTGCCAGGTTGTGGGACGCATGTCTCATGATCCTGCGCGACCGCGCCGGACGCCTCCGAATTACGACGGCTCGGGGTCGGTCGCCAGTCGGGCGTGCAAGTGCACGTCCCGGAACGCGTCGCGCCGCCCCGCCTCGAACATCGCGCCTCGCAGCGTGCCCTCGTAGCGGAAGCCGCAGCGTTCGGCGACGGTGCAGGAGGCGCCGTGGCCGAGGGCGTGCCCCAGTTCCAGCCGGTGCAGGCCGAGGTCGGTGAGGGCCCAGTGGGCGCCGAGGCGGAGGGCGCGGGTGGCGACCCCGTGTCCGCGGGCCTCAGGGAGCACCCAGTAGCCGACGCGGGCGGTGCGGAAGACGTGGTCGATCATGTTGATGCCGAGGTGTCCGAGCGTCGTACCGCTCGACTCGTCCGTGATCCGGTACGACACGCTCGTGCCCTGCGCCGTCTGTTCGGCCCTGCGTCGGATGCCGGCCCGGGCGCCGTCGAGGTCGTGGATCAGGGTGATAGGGGTGTTCCAGCGCCCGAACTCGGGGTCCAGCGCGCCGCGCAGCCAGTCCTGGGCCTGGGTGTCGGAGTCCGCGTCCCAGGCGCACAGGCGCAGGCCGTGGCCGTGCAGCGGGGTGAAGGGGCGGATGAGGTGCTGATCGTCGACGTCGGTCATCCGCCCATTCAAACCGCCCTGGACATCGCGCGCGGCCTGAATTTCGGTACCCCGTCGGGGAGGACCGCCTCCAGGCCGAGGCCGGCCCGCAGATCCTGGTGCGCGCCGTCGACGATCTCCGTCACCACCAACGGGCCCCGGCAACGCCGACGCCCGTCACTCACCCCCCAACCGCCGCAGACGTCGCGCGCGGCCTGAATCTCGGTACCCGTCCGGCAAGACCACCTCCAGGCCGAGGCCGGCCCGCAGGTCCTCACCGGCACGATCGACGACCTCCGTCACCACCAACGGGCCCCGGCAACGCCGACGCCCGTCACTCACCCCCCAACCGCCACAGTCGCCCCGCGCGGCCTGAATTTCGGCACTCCCTCCGGGAACACCGCCTCCAGCTCCAGCCCGGCCCGCAGGTCCTCGTGCGCGCAGTCCACGATCTCCGTCATCATCCGGGGCCCCTCGGCGAGGTCGACCACGGCGGCGACGTACGGGGTGCGGTCCTTGAAGGGCGGCAGGTCGTTGCGGTGGACGACGGACCAGGTGTGGAGCGTGGCGCGGCCGGTCGCCGGGGACCAGGAGACGTCCTCGCTCCAGCAGTGGGGGCAGAATTCGCGGGGGTAGTAGTGGACTTGGGCGCAGGTTCCGCAGGTCCTGAGCAGCAGGACGCCCCGCGCCGCCGCGTCCCAGTAGGTCCGCGTGAAGGCGTCCGCCTCCGGGAGGTCGTACCTCGTGGCCATCAGAACCAGCCCAGCGCGGCGTCGAGCGACCACGTCTGCCAGGACATCGCGAACAGGGCCACGAGCGAGATGAGGGCCATCATCGAGTTCTGCCCCTGTTCGGCCCAGTCATGGATCATGAGCGTGAAGTAGAGGACGTTCAGGAGCAGGCCGCCGACCAGCGCGAGCGGGGTCAGGAAGCCGAGGATCAGGCCCGCGCCGAGGGCGAGTTCGGCGTACGCGACGACGTACGCCATCGTCCTGGGGCGGGGCGCGACCAGCACGTCGAAGCCGCTGCGGACCGGGGTCCAGCGGTGCTTGGCGGCGATGTCCGCGGCCCAGGTGATGCCGCCGCCCTCGAACCACGTGCTCTTGTCCTTGTGCCGCCAGCTCTCCAGCCACCACAGCCCGAGGCCGATGCGCAGGACGGCCAGCCATTGCGCGCCGGTCAGCCAGATCGTGTCCATGGAATCTGACGGTACGTCAGATCGCAGGGCCCGGGAAGACCGCGGTCGCGGCGAGAATCCTGTGCGCGCACCGAGAAGCTGTGGGTCCCCCATGAATACCCCGGGATTGTTGGCAATTTTGTCGGAAGCGAGTCTACGTTCGTTCCCGCCAGCAAAAACGCCGAGGGAGCCAACCGTGAAGCACAGGGCAATCAAGCGCAGGAACGTCGTCATGGGGATCGGTGCGGCGGCCGGGGCCGCGGCTGTCGGAGGCATCACGCTGAACGCCGGCGCGGCGACCGCGAGCTCCACCGGGAGCGGCGACAGCAGCCTCGTCTTCGACCCCGACGCCTACACGAAGCTGACGACGACCGTCACGGACGCGGAGGGCACCGAGCACGCGGTCACCTACCACTTCTGGAAGGCGATCACCTACGTCTCCAAGCCGGTCGACGCGACCTACCAGTCGCTGAACGTCAGCGTGCCGGTCGAGATCGACGGCACCGCGGTCGACGCGAGCAACGCCCCCATCCTGTTCGCGAACTCCGTCGGCGGTTACATGCCGTCCTCCGTGGCGGACGCCACCGGCGTCGGGGCCGCGGGCACGGGCGGCGGGCCGGGCGGCGGCGCTCCCAGCGGCGCTCCCACCGCGAGCGCCTCCGCCTCGCCGAGCTCCTCCGCCTCGCCCACCGCGAGCGCCTCCGCCTCCGCGCCGGGGACCAACGGGAACACCAACGCCAACGGCGGCGCCCTGAACACCAACCAGTTCCTGGCCCTGGCCGCCGGGTACGTCGTCGTCGAGCCCGGCGCCCGTGGCCGCGGCCTGAAGAACTCCGCCGGCGAGTACTACGGCAGCGCCCCGGCCGTGATCGTCGACCTCAAGGCGGCCGTCCGGTACGTGCGGTCCAACAAGGGCCGCATCCCCGGCAACGTCGACCGGATCGTCTCCTCCGGCACCAGCGCGGGCGGCGCCGTGTCCACCCTGCTCGGCGCCTCCGGCGACAGCCCGATCTACGACACGTACCTGAAGGAGATCGGCGCGGCCGACACCTCCGACGCGATCTTCGCGGTGGGCGCCTGGTGCCCGATCACCGACCTGGAGCACGCCGACGGCGCCTACGAGTGGAACTGGGGGACCAACGCCCTCAGCACCGGCAAGCAGGTCGACCAGACGGTCTCCAAGGATCTCCGGTCGCAGTTCGCCGAGTACCAGGCGAAGTTGCGGCTGCGCGGCCTCAGGGGCTCGGGCTTCGGCACCCTCACCGCCCGCAACTACGACGAGTACCTGCTCAAGCAGTACATGGAGCCCTCGGCCACCACCTATCTCGCGGCCCTGTCGGACTCCGACCGCGAGACCTACCTCGCCAAGAACACCTTCATCACCTGGGACGGCGAGAAGGCCGGCTTCACCTGGGCCGGCTTCCTCACCCACGTCGGCGCCCGCAAGAAGACCGTGCCGGCCTTCGACGCCTTCGACCTGTCGGCCGGCGAGAACAACGAGTTCGGCTCGGCCACCACCGCGAACCGCCACTTCACCGCGTACGGCGCCAAGAACGACACCACGGGCCTGTCCACCAAGCGCGTCGAGAGCGACATCCCCGAGCTGCTGAACCTGATGAACCCCATGTACCACCTGGTGGAGAAGGTCAACGGCAAGCGCTCCAAGCACTGGTGGATCCGCCTCGGCACCAACGACACCGACACCTCGCACGTCATCTCCGCGAACCTCGCCGCCCGCGCCGAGAACCTCGGCGACGAGGTGAACCACCTCTACTACTGGGACCAGGGCCACGGCGCCAACACCGACCCCGGCGACTTCATCACCTGGATCGCCAAGGTCACGGGCTACAAGAAGGCCGGCAGGAAGTAACCCCGTGCCGTAAGGCACCCCGTACCGCAAGGCACCCCGTACCGCCGCCCCGGTTTCCCGTCAGTTTCCGGCCGCCGCACGCCACGGCGCCGAGCTCCGCACCCGCGGACCCGGCGCCGTGGCCTTTCCCCGTGTCCTTTCCCCGTGTCCTTTCCCCGGGACTTTCCCGTCCACGTGACTTTTCCGTCCACGCACAACCAGGTGACATACGCCACAGGTCCCACGCACTCCTCCTACAGGCGTGATCGATCCGCAACCAATTCCCGTCTTGACCGAGACCCATCAACGCGCTGTCTGATTACGCTCGCGCTCATGGCCGACTCCACACCCGCAGACCGCCCCGAGCAGCCCGGGCAGCCCGATCGCCCCGTCTACGTCATCGGCGGCGGTCCGGCCGGACTCTCCGTCGCGTACGCGCTGCGCGCCCGGGGCATCCGTGCGGTCGTCCTGGAGAAGTCCGAGCACGTCGGCGCGTCCTGGCGGCGCCACTACGACCGCCTCCACCTGCACACGACACGCCGCCTGTCGGCCCTGCCGGGCCTCCCGATGCCCCGCCGCTTCGGCCGCTGGGTCGCCCGCGACGACGTGGTGCGCTACCTGGAGAAGTACGCCGAGTTCCACGAACTGGAGACCGTCACCGGCGTCGAGGTCTCGCGCGTCGAGCGCACCCCCGACGGCACCGGCTGGCTGCTGCACGCCACCGGCGGCCGCGAGCTGACCGGCGCCGCGGTGGTCGTCGCCACCGGCTACAACCACACCCCGCTGCTGCCGGACTGGCCGGGCCGCGACACCTACAAGGGCGAGCTCCGGCACGCCGGCGAGTACCGCAACCCCGAGCCCTACGCCGGCCGTGACGTGCTCGTCGTCGGCGTGGGCAACACGGGCGCCGAGATCGCCGTGGACCTGGTCGAGGGCGGCGCCTCGCGGGTACGGCTGTCCGTGCGCACCGCCCCGCACATCGTCCGCCGCTCCACGGCCGGCTGGGCCGCCCAGTACACGGGCGTTCTGGTACGGCGGCTGCCGGTCGGCCTCGTGGACCGGCTGGCCCGGCCCATGGCGAAGCTCAGCGTGCCCGACCTGTCCGAGCACGGACTGCCCCGCCCCGACACCGGTCTCTACAGCCGGGTCAAGGAGGGCGCCATCCCGGTCCAGGACGTCGGCCTCATCAACGCGATCCGCACGGGCAAGGTCGAGGTGGTGGCCGCCGTGGAGGGCTTCGAGGACGGCGAGGTACTGCTCGCCGACGGCACCCGCGTCAGCCCGGACGCGGTGATCGCGGCCACCGGTTACGCCCGCTCACTGGAGGGCCTGGTCGGCCACCTCGGCGTCCTCGACGACCGCGGCAGACCGGTCGTCAACGGCTCCCGCTGCCCTGCCGACACCCCAGGACTGTTCTTCACCGGCTACGTCACTCCCATCAGCGGCACCTTCCGCGAGGTCGCGATCGACGCGGAGAAGATCGCGAAGGCCATCGAGAAGGACGGCGAGAAGAACGGCGCGGGCAGGCTCTCGCGGCTTCCCGTCTGACGGAGAAGACCCCAACTCGCTTCACCGGCGCTCCTGTTACATCTGTGAGAGATGTGACGGGAGCGTTGTCGTGTGCCGTCGTACGGGGCCAGAATGTGAACACTTCTCATGTTCTAGCTCCACACTCTCTCCACTACGGAGGACGCACGTGGCACGCGAAAGACAGCTCCCCCAGCCCTCCCGGCTCTCCCGGCGCTCCCTGCTCGGCGGTGCCGCCGCGGCGGCCGGTGCCGTCACCCTGACCGGCACCGCCGCCTCCCCCGCCTCCGCCGCCACCCGTGACGTGGACGTGGCGATCGTCGGCGGCGGTCTCGCCGGGCTCACCGCGGCCCGTGACCTGGTCGCGGGCGGAAAGACCGTCGCCGTCCTGGAGGCCCGTGACCGGGTCGGCGGCCGGGTCCTCAACCTGCCCCTGGCGGGCGGCGGTGTCACCGAGGGCGGCGGCGAGTTCATCGGCCCCACCCAGGACCGCATCAAGGCCCTCGCCGACTCGCTCGGGGTGGGAACCTTCCCCACCTACAACACCGGCAAGAACCTCCTCTACAAGGACGGCAAGAAAACCCCCTACGCCACCGACGGCCTCCTCGGCTCGGTCCCGCCGATCGACGCGGCCGGTCTCGCCAACGCGGCGATCGTCCAGGCCTCCCTCGACGACATGGCCAAGACGATCCCGCTCGACGCGCCCTGGACCGCCGCCAAGGCCGAGGAGTGGGACCGGCAGACCTTCGAGACCTGGCTGCGCGCCAATGCCGTGATCCCGTCGGCCAAGTTCCTCCTGGACGTGGCCTGCACGTCGATCTTCTCGGCCGAACCCCGCGAACTCTCCCTCCTGTTCGTCCTCTTCTACATCGCCGCCGCCGGCAACGAGACCACTCCCGGCACCCTGGAACGCCTCACCGAGACCGCGGGCGGCGCCCAGGAACTGCGCTTCGTCGGCGGCTCTCAGCTGGTGCCGATCAAGCTCGCCGCCACGCTGGGCGACCGGGTGGTGCTGAACGCCCCGGTGCGCACGATCGCCAAGTCCGGCGCGAAGTACGTCGTCACGGCCGACGGGGTGACCGTCACGGCAAAGCGGGTCGTCGTCGCCGTACCGCCGCCGCTCGCGGCCCGCATCACCTACGACCCGCTGCTGCCCGCCGCCCGCGACCAGCTCACCCAGCGCCTCCCGATGGCCTCGGTCGGCAAGGCGATCGCGATCTACGACACCCCCTTCTGGCGGGCGGACGGCCTCAACGGCCAGGTCGTCAGCGACACCGGCGTGATCAGCTCGACCTTCGACAACTCCCCGCCCGACGCCTCCTACGGTGCCCTGATGGGCTTCATCGAGGCCGACGAGGCCCGCAAGTACGACGCGGCGAGCGAGGCGGAGGTCAAGGCGGCCGTCCTCAAGGACTACGTGACCTACTTCGGCTCGAAAGCGGCCTCCCCCACCTCGTTCGTCCTGCAACGCTGGAACAACGAGGCCTACACCCGCGGCGGCCCCGTCTCCATCGGCGCGCCCGGAGTGCTCACCCAGTACGGTCCCGCCCTGCGCGCCCCCGTCGGCGGCATCCACTGGGCCGGGACGGAGACGTCGATCCACTGGAACGGCTTCATGGACGGAGCCGTCCGCTCCGGCGAGCGGGTGGCCAAGGAGGTTCTCGCGGTGCTGTAGTCGGCGCATCAACTTTGCGTGCACGCCCGTTCCTGACATCCCGTCAGTTCTGTAATCTGACACAGCGTCAGTTAATCGAGCTGTCACACAGGAGCGGGCGGACCGATGCTTGGATCAACCCACGGCACCCTCACCACCGACTCCCGCCGGGCCCGGGTCGTCGCGTGCGGCGAGCAACCCGGGCCCGCCGTCCACGGCCGGCCCGCCGAGGTCGACGATCTCGACGTCGGCGGCCGTCCGCTGTACGCCGACGTCCCCGATCTGGACCGCTTCTTCCGGCCGGAGTCGGTCGCCGTGATCGGCGCCTCGGACGCCGAGGGCCGCCCGAACACCGGTGTCACCCAGCAGTTGATCGACTGGGCGGACCGGGTGGGAGCCCGGCTGCACCCGGTGCATCCGACCCGCCCTTCGGTCTTCGGCATCCCCTGCGTGGCATCCGTCGCCGACCTGCCCGAGCAGGTCGATCTCGCCGTCCTGCTGGTCGCTGAGCCGCTTCCGCTGATCGGGCAACTGGCCGAGGCCAAGGTGAAGTTCGCGGTCGTCTTCGCCTCCGGCTTCGCGGAGACCGGCGAGGAGGGGGCGGTGGCGCAGGAGCGTCTCGCCGCCGCCGTGGCGGAGTCCGGGATGCGGCTGCTGGGGCCCAACACCAACCTGAACGCCTTCTCGTCGTTCCGCGACGACCTCGACGGGCCCGGGATCGCCCTCATCACCCAGTCCGGCCACCAGGGCCGCCCGGTCTTCGCCCTCCAGGAGCTCGGCATCCGCCTCACCCACTGGGCCCCCACCGGCAACGAGGCCGATCTGGAGAGCGCCGACTTCCTCTCCTACTTCGCCGAGCGTCCCGAGGTCGGCGCCATCGCCTGCTACCTCGAGGGCCTGAAGGACGGCCGCTCCTTCCTGCTCGCCGCCGACCGGGCCGCCCGCCGCAAGGTGCCGGTGGTCGCGGTCAAGGTCGGCCGCACCGAGACCGGCGCCCGCACGGCCGCCTCCCACACCGGCAAACTCACCGGCGCGGACGCGGTGGTGGACGCGGCGATGCGGCAGTACGGTGTGATCCGCGTCGACGGTCTCGACGAACTCCAGGACACCGCGGCCCTGTTGGCCCGCGCGAGGCCGCCGCGCGCCGAGGGGGTCGTCGTCTACTCGATCTCGGGCGGCACGGGTGCGCACTTCGCCGACCTGGCGACGGAGGCGGGCCTCAGGCTGCCCGCCCTCTCGGAGGCGAAGCAGACCGAACTGCACCAGTGGATACCGGAGTTCCTGAGCGTGGCCAACCCGGTCGACAACGGCGGCCACCCGGTCGGTGACGAACGCGGCCGGAAGATCATCGACGCGATCCTCGCCGACCCCGCGGTCGGGGTGCTGATCTGTCCGGTCACCGGGCCCTTTCCTCCCCTGAGCGACCGGCTGGTGCGGGACCTGGTGGACGCGGCCGAGCAGACCGACAAGCTGGTCTGCGTCGTGTGGGGCTCGCCCGTGGGCACCGAGCCGGCCTACCGCGAGGTCCTGCTCGGTTCCTCCCGGGTGGCCACCTTCCGCACGGTCGGCAACTGCATCACCGCGGTCCGCGCCTACCTCGACCACCACCGCTTCGTCAGCGGCTACCGCTCCCCCTTCGACGAGGCCCCGCGCACCCCTTCGCCCTCCTTCCGCAAGGCGCAGGCCCTGATGCGCCCGGGCCAGCAGCTGAGCGAGCACGCGGCGAAGCAACTGCTGCGGGCGTACGGGATCCGGGTGCCGCGCGAGCAACTGGTGACCAGCGCGGCGGCGGCCGTCCGCGCGGCGGGCCTGGTGGGCTACCCGGTCGTGATGAAGGCGTCCGGCGCGAGGATCGCCCACAAGACCGAGCTGGGCCTGGTGAAGATCGGCCTGACCTCGGCCAGCCAGGTCCGGGACGCCTACCGCGAGCTGACCGACATCGCCCGCTACGAGGACGTCACGCTGGACGGCGTCCTGGTCTGCCAGATGGTCGAGCGGGGCGTCGAGATGGTCGTCGGGGCCGCGCACGACGAGCTGTTCGGGCCGACGGTGACGGTCGGGCTCGGCGGGGTGCTGGTCGAGGTGCTGCGGGACACGGCCGTACGCGTGCCGCCCTTCGGTGAGGAGCAGGCCCGGGACATGCTGGACGACCTGCGCGGGCGGGCCCTGCTCGACGGGGTCAGGGGGCGGCCGCCCGCGGATCTCGACGCCCTCGTGGAGGTCGTCCTGCGCGTGCAGCGCATGGCCCTGGAGCTGGGGGACGAGGTCGCGGAGCTCGACATCAACCCGCTGATGGTGCTGCCCCGGGGGCAGGGGGCGGTGGCGCTGGACGCGTTGGTGGTGTGCCGGTGACCGAACTGAGCGAGGTGCGGCACACCGTCGACGGCCAGGTCTCCTACATCACCCTCAACAGGCCCGAGGTGCTCAACGCCCTCACGCCCGGCCAACGGGACCTGCTCGTCGAACTGTTGGACCAAGCCTCCGCCGATCCGGACGTGCGGGCCGTCGTCCTCACCGGAACCGGCCGCGGCTTCTGCGCGGGTGCCGACCTGCGAGGGGCCTCCGGTACGGGAGAACGCGTCACCGGCGACGTGGCCCGCACTCTGCGGCTGGGGGCCCAACGGCTGATCGCGGCCGTCCTCGACTGCGAGAAGCCGGTGATCGCCGCGGTGAACGGCACCGCGGCCGGTCTCGGCGCGCACCTCGCCTTCGCCTGCGATCTCGTACTGGCCGCCGAGTCGGCGAAGTTCATCGAGGTCTTCGTCCGCCGGGGCCTGGTCCCCGACGGCGGCGGCGCCTATCTCCTCCCCCGTCTGATCGGTCCGCAGCGGGCGAAGGAGCTGATGTTCTTCGGTGAGGCGCTCACCGCTCGCGAAGCCGAACGTCTGGGTCTGGTCAACCGGGTCCTGGAGGACGAGGAGCTGACCAAGACGGCCCGCGAATGGGCCGGACGTCTCGCCACCGGTCCGACCCGCGCCCTCGCCCTGACGAAACACCTCGTGAACGCCTCTCTGGACACCGACCGCGCCACCGCCTTCGCCGCGGAGGCCGCCGCCCAGGAGATCAACATGACGACGCAGGACGCGCAGGAGGGCGTGGCGAGCTTCGTGGAGCGCAGGAGCCCCGGGTACCGGGGCCGTTGACGGTCAGGCGGGGACAACCCTTCCTATCTGACGAGCCGTCAGCTTCAATGGGTGGTGTGATGGGACAAGCAGGAATGGCCGAGGCTGCCGTCCGTTACCTCCGTTCCGGCAGGAGCCTCGCGGTCGAGGCTCTGCCCCGGCCGGAGCTGCGGTGTGTGCGCGAGGACGAACGGGCGCCGGTCGACCCGGCCGAGTTCCGGCGTGTGCTGGGGAACTTCGCGACCGGCGTCACCGTGGTGACGGCACCCGGAGCGCCCGGCGAGGCGCCGGCCGGTTTCGCCTGCCAGTCCTTCTCCTCCCTCTCCCTCGAGCCACCGCTCGTCGCCTTCATGGTGGGCCGCACGTCGACGACCTGGCCCCGCATCGCCCAGGCGGGCGTCTTCTGCGTGAACATCCTGAGCGCGGCACAGGGCGAGTTGTGCAGGGCGTTCGCGGTGAGCGGCGCGGACAAGTTCGCGGGCGTCCCCCACGACCCGGCCCCGGCCTCCGGCTCACCCCGCCTCGCGGGCACCCTCGCCTGGATCGACTGCACGATCCACGCGGTGCACACCGGCGGGGACCATCTGATCGTCGTGGGACGGGTGGACGCGCTCGGACCGGGCGACGGAGACGGCGAACCGCCCCTGCTGTTCCACAAGGGGCGGTTCCTCTAGGGCTGGTTTTTCCGCGGTCTCCGGGGTCTCCGGGGTCTCCGGGGTCTCCGGGGTCTCCGGGGTCTCCGGGGTCTCCGGGGTCTAAGCGGTCGCCGCCAAGGGCATCGCGGCCGGTCGCCTCCTGATCACCAGCGCCATCAGCGCCGCCGCCGCGCACAGCGCGCCCGACGCGTACCAGATCATGTCGTACGAGCCGAACACGTCCCGGGCGACACCGCCGAGGAAGGCGATCAGCGCCGCGCCGACCTGGTGGGAGGCGAGGACCCAGCCGAAGACGATCGCGCTGTCGTCGCCGTAGTGCTCGCGGCACAGGGCGACGGTGGGCGGGACGGTGGCGACCCAGTCGAGGCCGTAGAAGACGATGAAGAAGAGCATCGGCGGGTGGACCGACGGGGCCAGCAGCATGGGCAGGAACAGCAGCGAGATGCCGCGCAGGGCGTAGTAGACGGCGAGCAGGCGGCGGGGCTCGAAGCGGTCGGTGAACCAGCCGGAGGCGATCGTGCCGACCACGTCGAACACGCCGATCACCGCGAGCAGCGAGGCGGCCGCGGTGACGGGCATGCCGTGGTCGTGGGCGGCGGGCACGAAGTGGGTCTGGATCAGGCCGTTGGTGGAGGCACCGCAGATCGCGAAGGTGCCGGCCAGCAGCCAGAAGGGACCGGTCCGGGCGGCCTTGAACAGGACCGTCACCGCTCGGCGCGCGGCGCCCGGGACCGGCTCCGGCTTCGGCACGAACTCCGTCGCGCCGTACGGCTTCAGGCCCACGTCGGCCGGGTGGTCGCGCAGCAGCAGCCAGACGAAGGGGACGACCGCGAGGGCCGCGAGGGCGACCGTGATCGCGGCCGGGCGCCAGTCGTGCTTCTCGACCATCCAGGACAGCACCGGCAGGAAGATCAGCTGGCCGGAGGCGGAGGCCGCGGTCAGGATGCCGGTGACCAGGCCGCGCCGCTCGGTGAACCAGCGGTTGGTGACGGTCGCGGCGAACGCCAGTGCCATCGAGCCGCTGCCGAGACCGACCAGCAGACCCCAGTACAGCATCAGCTGCCAGGCCGCCGTCATCCACACGGTCAGGCCCGAACCGACCGCGATCACGGTCAGCGCGACCGCGACCACCCGCCGGATGCCGAAGCGGTCCATCAGCGCCGCCGCGAAGGGGGCGGTCAGGCCGTACAGCGCGAGGTTGACGGAGACGGCCGCGCTGATGGTGCCGCGCGACCAGCCGAAGTCGTCGTGCAGGGGGTCGATGAGCAGGCCCGGCAGGGAGCGGAAGGCGGCCGCGCCGATGATCGTCACGAAGGTGACGGCGGCGACGAACCAGGCGCGGTGGATGCGAGTGGGCCGCTTTTCCGTCGGGGGCGCCTGGAGGGCGGCTTCGGTTGTCTCGGTCACGTCATAGAGCTTCCGTCCTGCGCCGCCTGGAATCCATTGGCCCGAAGGACAGCATTCGTTAGGATCGGGCCATGAGCCCTGACCGTCGTGCCCGTCCTGCCCCGGTCCCGGAGTTCCGCCCGCACCGCGTGGTCGTCCTCGCCATGGACGGTGTCCTGCCGTTCGAGCTGGGCATCCCGCACCGGATCTTCGGCCGCCCCAGGGACGCCGAGGGGCGCCTGCTGTACGAGGTCGTCACCTGCTCGATCCGCCCGCCGGGCCCGGTGTGGACCGACGCCGACTTCGCCATCCAGGTCGAGCACGGCCCGGAGATCCTGGCCACCGCCGACACCGTGATCGTCCCGGCGTCGTACGAACTGGGCCCGGTCTTCGAGCAGGGCGTGCTGACCGACGAACTGGCCGCCGCCCTCGCCCACATCCGCCCCGGCACCCGGCTCGCCTCCATCTGCACCGGCGTCTACGTCCTGGCCGCCGCCGGCCTCCTCGACGGCCGCCCGGCCACCACGCACTGGGCCGACTCCGACCGTCTCCAGCGGCTCTTCCCGCAGGTCAGGGTCGACCCGGAGGTCCTGTTCATCGACGACGGGGACGTCCTGACCTCGGCGGGCGTCGCCGCCGGGATCGACCTGTGCCTGCACATGGTGCGCCGCGACCACGGCACGGCGGTCGCCAACGAGGTGGCCCGCCGCACCGTCGTACCGCCGCACCGCGACGGCGGTCAGGCGCAGTACATCCACCGGCCCGTGCCCGACCCGCAGCAGGCGACGACGACCGCGGCCCGCGCGTGGGCCCTCGGCCGCCTCCATGAGCCGATCCAGCTCCGCGACATGGCCGAGCAGGAGGCCATGTCCGTACGCACCTTCACGCGCCGCTTCCGCGAGGAGGTCGGCGTCAGCCCCGGCCAGTGGCTCACCCAGCAGCGGGTGGAACGCGCCCGGCACCTCCTGGAGTCCACCGACCTCTCCGTCGACCAGGTCGCCCACGACGCCGGCTTCGGCACCGCACAGTCCATGCGCCAGCACCTACAAACAGCCCTCGGCGTCACACCGACCGCCTATCGCCGTACCTTCCGGACCGGGACCGGGATCCTCGACCACACGTCCGGGCACTACGACGACGTCGGCGCCGAGCGCTGAGCTCCCCGCGCGGCGCACCTCCCCCCACCAGCCGATTCCCGTCAGCGCGAGCGTCAACGCCACGCCGGCCAGGACGGCGGTGGACGGCACCGTCACCTTGAGCAGGGCTCCGGCGAGCGAACCCGTGGCCGCGTACCCCGCGCCCGCCGCCGCGTACATCACGGAGTACCCGGCGGCCAGGGCGCCGGGCGGCAGCGCGTCGCGCAAGGCGAGGTTGCGGGTGAGCAGCGCGCCCGACTGGAGCAGGCCGCCCACGGCGAGTGCGGTCGCGATCCCGGCGGTGTTCGGTATCAGCGCGATGAGCGTCACGCAGACCGAGGTGCCGCACATCAGCACGGCACTGCGGGTGCGCAGCAGACCGGGCCAGGTGCGCAGGCCGTAGAGGAACGCCCCGAGTCCGCCGCCCACCGCAAGCCCGGTCAGCAGCGGTCCCGACCAGCCGACTCGGATGCCACGCTGTTCGAGCAGGGCGGGCAGGACGAGTTCGGCGAGGCCCAGCAGGCTGAGGCTGGCCGCGCCCGTGACGTACACCGGCCAGGCGCCCAGCAGCAGCCGGGGCAGCGATCCGCCGGACCACGCGCCGCCCGCCGAGTCGTCCACCGTCCAACCGGCCGGGAGCAGCCACAGTCCCGCGACCGACGCCGCCATCAGCGCGGCGGCGAGCAACAGGGGGACACGCGGCGCGACTTGGAGGGCGAGGCCGGCGACGGCGGCCGGGGAGACGGCCCAGATGACGGAGTTGAGCATCGACTCGGTGGACAGCGCCTGCGCGACGGCCCGCTGAGGCACCAGCTCGGTGAGCAGTGCGCGCAGCCCGCCGGTCGCGGCGGCGGGAGCGGCGCCGGCCAGGAAGGCGAACGCGCCAAGGACCAGGGAGGGGGCGTCGGGAAACACCCCGAGCCCCGCGAACCCGAAGGCCCCGGTCGCGAGCCCCGCTGCCAGTTGGGGCCGGGCACGCTCGGGGAGCAGCCGCATCCCGAGCACCGGGGCGCCGACGATCTCACCGATCACATAGGCCGCCGCGAGCACCGCTCCCAGCGCATACCCTCCTGGTCTCTCACGCACCAGGAAGACGAGGGCGAGCGGAGCCATCGCCACCGGCATACGGGCGCCGACGGACGTGCAGGCCCAGACCAGGACCTGTGGGGAGGCGACGTCTCGGTAAGTCATGCGTCGAAGCTAGGGCCCGGCACTGACATCGCCCCAAGGGTTTTCCAGGGCCTGTGGAAAACCCCGTACCTGCCTAGAAGGTGAGCACCCCTCGGGCCACCCGCCCCGCCTCCGCGTCCCCCACCGCCTTCTCGAAGTCCTCGATGGGATAGGTCTCCGTGACCAGTTCGTCGAGGAACAGCCGTCCCTGACGGTAGAGCTCCGCGTACAGCGGGATGTCCCGCTGCGGCCGCGAGGATCCGTAGCGGCAGCCGAGGATGGACTTGTCGAGGAACATCGACGCGACGACGAAGGACGCCTCCGCTCCCGCCGCCGGAACCCCCAGCAGGACCGCCTGGCCGTGCCGGTCCAGCAGGTCGACGGCGGTGCGCACGAGTTCGACCCGGCCGACGCACTCGAAGGCGTGGTCCACGCCGTGCGGCAGCAGCTCCCGCGCCCCCTCCGCCGACGTCAGGAAGTCGGTCGCCCCGAACTGCCGGGCCATCGCCTCCTTCGCCGGATTGGCGTCCACCGCGACGATCCGCGACGCCCCCGCGATCCGCGCGCCCTGGATGACGTTGAGCCCGATCCCCCCGGTCCCGATGACGAGCACGCTCTCGCCTCGGTCCACCCGGGCCCGGTTGAGCACGGCCCCCACCCCGGTCAGCACCCCGCACCCGATGAGCGCGGCGGACGACAGCGGAATGTCCTTCGGTATCCGGACCGCCTGGACGGCCTTCACCACCGTCCGTTCCGCGAAGGCGGAGTTGCACGCGAACTGGAACACCCGCTCCCCGCCCCGGGAAAAGGGTTTCTGGGGCCGCCCGATGGCTTTGCGGCACATGGTCGGCCGCCCCCGGTCGCAGTCGGCGCAGGCACCGCAGTTGGCGAGCGTGGACAGCGCCACATGGTCGCCGGGCCCGACATGGGTGACCCCGTCCCCCACCGCCTCCACCACGCCCGCGCCCTCATGCCCCAGCACCACCGGAACCGGAAACGGAATGGTTCCGTCCACCACGGACAGGTCGCTGTGGCACAGCCCGGCCGCCGAGATCGCGACCTGCACCTCGCCCGGCCCCGGGTCCCGCACCTCCAGATCGTCGACGACCTGGATCTGCCTCCCGTCGAACAGCACGCCGCGCATCAGACGACCCCCTTGGGTTCCCTGGGCAGACCGAGCACCCGCTCGGCGATGATGGTGCGCTGGATCTGGTCCGAGCCGCCGTAGATGGTGTCGGCCCGCGAGAACAGGAACAGATGCTGCAGGGCGTCGAGTTCGTACGGCGAGGAGGGGGACCAGTCCCCGGGCCCGACCGTCGCCTCCGCCCCCCGGACGAGCATCGCCAGCTCCCCGAGCCGTTGGTGCCACCCCGACCACAGCAGCTTGGCCACACTGGACGCCCCGGCGTCCCCGGAACCCCCCAGCGTCCGCAGGGCGTTCCACCGCATGGTCCGCAGCTCGGCCCACTGCCGCACGAGCAGCCCCTGCACGACCGGATCGGAGACCGCGCCAGTGCGTACGGCGGTCTGCACCACCCGCGTCAACTCCTCGGCGAACCCGATCTGTTGGGCCAGCGTGGACACCCCGCGCTCGAACCCCAGCAGACTCATCGCCACCTGCCAGCCGCGCCCCTCACCCCCGACGACATGCTCCGCACGCGCGTGTGCCCCGTCGAAGAAGACCTCGTTGAACTCACTGGTCCCGGTCAGCTGCCGAATGGGCCGCACCTCGATGCGCCCCGGCTGGTCCATGGGAACGAGGAGGAACGACAGCCCGTGATGCCGACGGGACTCCGGATCGGTCCGTGCGAGGACGAAACACCAGTCCGCCTCATGAGCGAGGGACGTCCAGATCTTCTGCCCGCTGATCCGATACGTCCCGTCCTCGACCCGCGTGGCCCTGGTCCGCACCCCCGCGAGGTCGGACCCCGCCCCGGGCTCGCTGTATCCCTGGCACCACAACTCCTCCCCGGCGGCGACGGGAGGAAGAAAGCGCGCCTTCTGCTCGTCGGTGCCGTGCGCGAGAAGAGTGGGCGCGAGCAGCTTCTCCCCGATATGCCCGGACCGCGCCGGCGCCCCCGACCCCGCGTACTCCTCGGCCCAGACAACCTGCTGCGTCAGCGTGGCGGTCCGGTTCCCATACCCGGCCTCCGACCAACCGAGCCCGATCCACCCGGACTTCCCGAGAGTACGTTCCCAGGTACGCCGATCCTGCGCCCCGTCCACATGGCTGGACAGCCATTCCCGCACCTCGGAGCGAAACGCCTCATCCTCAGCGGCAAACGCAAAGTCCACGGGGTCCTCCTCTCAACACCGGCCCCGACAACCCACCCAGGGGCGCGGGGAACTGCGCGAGCAACCACAGACGACCCGCAGCCGCCAAACAAGACACACCCCCGACCCACTAGGCATCCGGCCCCGAAAGCAACGGCATCGGATCCACCCCCACGCTCCCCGGCAAGAACTCCGCGATCATTTCCGCCGTCCACCCGCCGGAGGCATACGCGGCACGCAACTCCCGAGGCTGAGCCCACACCGCGATCTTCGCCCCCGCCACGGTGTACACCTGCCCGGTGATCTCCTGAGCCCGCTCGGACAGCAGATAGACCACCATGGGCGCCACATCCTCCGGCTCCCCGATCTCCGCGAGCTCGAAGGGAACGTTCGCCGACATCCGCGTACGAGCGACGGGCGCCACCGCGTTCGCGGTCACCCCGTACTTGTGCAGCCCCAATGCCGCGCTGCGCACCAGCGAGATGATCCCGCCTTTCGCCGCGCTGTAATTCGCCTGCGAATACGACCCCTGGTGATTCCCGCTGGTGAACCCGATCAACGTCCCCGCCCGCTGCTTCCGCATCACCGCGGAGGCCGCCCGGAACACCGTGAACGTCCCCTTCAGATGCGTGGCGACGACCGGATCCCACTCCTCCTCGGTCATGTTGAACAACATCCGCTCACGCAGGATCCCGGCGACACAGACGACACCGTCGATCCGCCCGTAGGAGGACAACGCGGCATCGACGACCCGCTGCCCGCCCGCCATCGTCGAGATGTCGTCGGCCACGGCGACGGCCTCACCCCCGGCCGCCTCGATCTCCTTCACGACACCGGAAGCGACATCGCTCTGGGGAGACGCCCCGTCCACGGACACGCCGTAGTCGTTGACGACGACGCGCGCCCCCTCCCCCGCCGCGGCCAGCGCGACCGCCCGCCCGATCCCCCGCCCCGCGCCGGTCACGGCGACGACCCTGCCTGCCAAGAAGTTCCCCATGCCCGGCCCCTTCCCGCGGTTTCTGACGGACCGTTAGATTTTATGACCCGTCAGATGTGCGGACACAAGCCCCGGGGAGGGCCCGATGTCACTTCCGGCCGCGTTCCACGACATCGCCAAGCGCGTGAACAACTGGGGTCGTTGGGGCGCCGACGACGAGATCGGCACCCTGAACCTGATCACCGACGAGGTCGTCCGCGAGGCCGCCGCGACCGTCCGCACGGGTCGTCGCATCCCTCTCGCGCTGCCCCTCAGGCAGGACGGCGTGCAGACCGGGATGATGCCGGGCCGGGTCAACCCCCTGCACACGATGGTGCAGATCAACCAGGAGATCTTCGGCCCGGGGACGGTCGCGTGCAGCGACGACGCGGTGACCATGGGCCTGCAGGCCGCCACCCACTGGGACGCGCTCACCCATGTCTCGCACTCCGGCATGCTCTACAACGGCCGCCCGGCCGGCACCATCACCCCGCACGGCGGCGCCGAGTTCAGCGGGATCGACAAGGCCCGGCACGTCGTCTCGCGCGGGGTGCTGCTCGACGTGGCCCGCGCGCGGGGCGTGGACCGGCTCGACGGCGGCCACGCCGTGACCCCCGAGGACCTGGAGGCCGCCGAGGAACTCGCGGGCACGCGCGTGCGTGCCGGTGACATCGTGCTCGTACGGACCGGACAGATCCAGGTGTATCTCGCCGGGGACAAGGAGGCGTACGCGTATCCGTCGCCGGGCCTGTCGGTCCGCACTCCGGAGTGGTTCCACGCGCGTGACGTCGCGGCGGTCGCCAACGACACGCTCACGTTCGAGATCTTCCCGCCCGAGATCGAGGACCTGTGGCTGCCGGTGCACGCCCTGGACCTGGTGGAGATGGGGATGCTGCAGGGCCAGAACTGGAACCTGGAAGAGTTGTCCACAGCCTGTGGACAACTTGGCCGGTACGCGTTCCTGCTGTCGGCGATGCCCGAGCCGTTCGCCGGCGGCACCGGAACACCCGTGGCCCCGGTGGCCGTTCTGTGAGCGGTCGGCCGGCGGCGCGCAGGTCCGCCCCGAGCACGGTCTCGCGCGCCGCCGTCATCGACTTCCTTCCGCCCTGAGGAAATCGACACCGCGTCACGATCCGCACTCGTCGGGGGCTTCCGTCACCGAAGCCCTCGGCGTCCCCTCGCGGCGAATCGCCGACCACCAGCGTCATCAATCGAACACGCTGCGTCAACACACGTACGAGGATTTATTACTTACGACCTATTTGTCACGACCGCGCACGGATGCACGTCCCGGCGCACCGACCGGCCTCGAGCAAAGGGGGACGGCGCTCTCTGCGACCGTGCGCCGGTCACACCGCCTCGAACGCGAACCCCTCGTAGGCCGAGGCCTCGATGTCGTAGGCCTGGGCGCTCTTTCGCGGCTGCTCGCAGCGGTCGAGTTCGCACCAGATGCTCTTGCCCGCGCCTTCGGGGCTCCAGCCCCAGCGGTCCGCGAGGCCGTCGACGAGGGCGAGGCCGCGGCCGCCGGTCGCCTCACCGTCGACGCAGCGCGGCACCGGGGCGCGGCCACTGCGGTCGGCGACCTCGAGGCGTACGGTGGCCGGCTCCACCTCGGCATCCGGCAGGGACAGCCGCAGGACGGCCGGTCGGCCGGTGTGCACCACGGCGTTGGTGACGAGCTCCGACACGAGCAGGATCAGGATCTCGGCGAGCGGTTCGTCGACCTCTATCCCGCATACGGCGAGCCGCGAACGGGCCCACCGCCGGGCTCGCCCCACCTCTGCGGGGTCGGGCCGGATCTCCAGCTGCACTTGAAGCACCTGCACCGCTCACACCATCCGAACCGGCGGGCACATGGCCTCGCGCCTCACGAGGGCCACGATCGTAGCCATTTTTTGCATGACCAGAACAATGACCAAAGCCGGGGTCACAGAACGTGAATCCCTTACAGGACAGCATGGTTGACGTACAGTCACGCCAACAAGCGCTTCGGGCATATTCCAGCGCGAAGGAGTACCCGTGCGGGATACTGTGCGACGCCCGTCCTGGGAAGTCGAACAGGCGGTGACCGCAGGGCCTTCCGCCCCGCGAGCAGCGGCGCGCATCGCCGGGTCCGGGGCCGCCTCTTCGGCAACACCGGCATGGCTCATGCTCGGAACCACTCGCATCTCACACAAGGTACCGGAGCGGGGCGCCGACTCCAGGACGTGACGAGTCACACATAGGACACAACCCGATACCAACGCTCCGTGATTCCGGTATGCCACAATCCGCGACATCCGCTCCGGTCGCGGGCGCCTCAGGCCAACAGATCGACGGCGAGCAACTCCTCACTCTCCGCACCGCCGCCGGTCCTCCGGGCCCGCACCCAGGCCCGCTTCAGATGCAGCTGCACCTCGCACTCCCAGGTGAAGCCCATCCCGCCGTGCACCTGGAGACAGTCCCGGGCACCCCGCTCGGCCGCCTCGTCGGCCAGCAGCCGGGCCGCGGCGACGTCCACCGGGTCGGCGGTCACGGCGGCCGCGTACACCGCGGCCCGGGCCGTCTCCGCCCGCACCAGCATCTGGGCGCACAGATGCTTGACCGCCTGGAAGGCCCCGATCGGCTGCCCGAACTGCTCCCGCGCCCCGGCGTGTTGCACGGCGAGCTCACACACACGCGTGGCGGTACCGAGCTGCTCGGCCGCGGTCAGGAGTACGGCGACGGGGTCGGGGAGGGATCGAGACCCTGGGCCGACTGACGGTGAGGGGGCGCGCGCAGGGGCAGTGGTGGAGGACTGCCCAGGGATCGCCGCGGAGGACTGCCCGGGGACCACCGCAGAGGACTGGCCCGGAGCGGTCGTCGAGGACTCCCCGGGGGCGTCCGCGGAGGACCGGCCAGGGACGGCTGCGGAGGACTGGCCAGGGGCAGTGGTGGAGGACCGGCCAGGGACGGCTGCTGAATACCGGCCGGGAGCGGTCTTCGAGGACCGGCCGGCGGCCGCGGAAGACGAACCGGCAGCCTCGCCGGAAGACGAGCCAGACGCAGTCACCGAGGAAGAACCGGCAGCAGCGACGAAAGCCGAACCGGACGCGGCAGCCGACGACGCCCCGGGCCCGGCAGCCGTAGACGCCCCGGGCGCCGCCGACGGGCCCGTCCCCGGGAGCCGCGCGGAGGATTCCTGTCCCACCCCCGTCCCCGGGCGCCGCACGGAGGAGCCCCGCTCCACGCCGGCCCCAGGGTCGCCCGCGGGCTCGGCCGGACGCGGTCCCCCGCCCCCCGCTCCGGGAACCCGGTGCAGCGGCGTCAACGGGTCCATGGACCGCAGGGATACGGCCGCCCTGGCGTCCCCGTGTACGACGTCCGCCTCGGACAGCCACTCGACCAGCCCGCCGTTGTCGACGTCCGTCACCACCGCCTCGCCGGAGGCCGCCCCCGGTACCGTGCCCGCCGCGAGGTGGGTCGCCACCAGCGGTCCCGGCAGCAGGGCCCGCCCGGCCTCCTCGAAGACCAGCACTGCTTCCGGCAACCCCAGCCCGACCCCGCCGTCCGCTTCCGGCACCCGCAGCGCGAAGAACCCGGCCGCACCCAACTCCCGCCACAGCGCCCGGTCCAGACGGGGTTCCTCCGCGGCGGCCCGCAGCGCGGCCCCGTCGAAGCGCCGGGCGAGCAGCTCCCGCATCCCGGCGCGCAACGCCTGCTGCTCCTCGGTCAGTTGAAAGCGCACGTCAACGCCCCTTCGGCAGCCCGAGAATCCGCTCGGCCACGATGTTCCGCTGAATCTGCGAGGTCCCGGCCGCGATCGTGTACGACAGCGAGGACAACCGGTCGAGCACCCAGGGCCGGTCGAGATCCAGGCTGTCCGGCCCCAGTACGTCCGCGGCGGCGTCGTACAACTCCTGGCGGGCGTGCGAGTAGCGGAGTTTGAAAACCGAACCCCCCACCCCCGGCACCCCGCCACTCGCCTCGGCCTCGCTCACGTTCCACTGCGTCAGCCGCCACAGCGCACGGAACTCGGCGTTCAGCCTCCCCAGCCGCCGTCTCAGCACGGGATCGTCCCAGCGCCCGTTCTCCCGTGCCGTACGGGCGAGTTCGCCCAGCACCCGCCGACAGGCGACGACCTCGCCCACGAAGGCCGTACCGCGCTCGAAGGACAGCGTCACCATGGTCACGCGCCAGCCGTCGTTCTCCTCGCCCACCCGGTTCGCCACCGGCACCCGCACCTCGTCGAGGAACACCTCGGCGAACTCGGTGGACCCGGCGAGCGTGCGGAGAGGACGCACCACGACCCCCGGCGCGGACATGGGCATCGCAAGCCAGCTGATCCCCCGGTGCTTCGGGGCCGCCGGGTCCGTGCGCACCAGCAGCTCGCACCAGTCGGCCACTTCGGCGTGCGAGGTCCAGATCTTGGACCCGGTCACCACATAGTCGTCGCCGTCCCTACGCGCGCGCGTGCGCAGCGCCGCGAGGTCGCTCCCGGCGTCCGGTTCGCTGAACCCCTGGCACCAGACCTCCTCGCCCCGCAGGATCGGCGGCAGCCAGCGTGCCCGCTGCCCGGCGGTGCCCTCGGCGGCGATCGTCGGTCCCGCGTGGAGCAGTCCCACGAACCCGGCGCCCACATAGGGCGCGCCCGCGGCCTCCGTCTCCTCCAGGAAGATCAGCCGCGTGGTGGGCGAGGCGTCCCAGTGCACGTGCGCGTACCCGGCGTCGTACAGCATGCGCTGCCAGCCGAGGTCGTAGCTCCTGCGTCCGGGCCAGTCCTCCGGGGACGGCTTCGGCGGCAGCGTGGGGAGCGCCTTGGCGAGCCACTCCCGCAGCCGCGCCCGGAACTCCTCCTCTTCCGGCGTGTACGCGAGATCCATGGACGGCACTCCATATCTGATAGCCCGTCAGATACTGCTCGCACCGGAAGGCTAAGTCCCGCACCCCTGGACCGACAAGGCGTGGCGCCCTACGCTCTGCCCACGATCTGACTACCCGTCAGCTCCACGAGGGGGCCGCCGTGACCGACACCGCCCACGCGCTCAGCGCGTCCCGCACCCTCTGGGAGCTGGTCGCCCGCCGCGCCGACCTGACCCCCGACCGCCGGGTCCTCCTCCAGGACGACCGCACGCTCACCTTCGGCGAGCTACGCGCGCGCGGCGAGCGGGTGGCGGCCGGCCTGTACGACATGGGCGTACGCCCCGGCACGGTCGTCGCCTGGCAGCTGCCCACCCGTATCGAGACGGCCCTGCTCTCCTTCGCGCTCGCCCGTCTGGGCGCCGTGCAGTCGCCCGTCATCCCCTTCTACCGGGACCGCGAAGTCGCCTTCGCCCTGCGGGAGTCCAAGGCGGAGTTCTTCGCCGTACCGGGCGTCTGGCGCGGCTTCGACCACACGGAGATGGCCCGGCGGCTCGGCGCGAAGGGGATCTTCGAGGCGTACGACGACCTCCCGGACGGCGACCCGGCCGTCCTGCCCGCCCCGCCCGCCGACGGCACCTCGGTCCGGTGGATCTACTGGACCTCGGGAACCACCTCCGACCCCAAGGGCGTTCTCCACACGGACCGTTCACTGATCGCGGGCGGCTCCTGCCTCGCGCACGCGCTGCGCCTCACGGCGGACGACGTGGGGTCGATGGCCTTCCCGTACGCGCACATCGCGGGCCCGGACTACACCGTGATGCTGCTGTTGTACGGCTTCCCGGCGGTGATGTTCGAGCAGTTCGCCCTGCCGGAGGCGCTGGAGGGATACCGCCGCCACGGGGTGACGGTGGCGGGCGGTTCGACGGCGTTCTACTCCATGTTCCTCACCGAGCAGCGCAAGCGGCCGGGCGAGAGGATCATCCCCTCCCTGCGGCTGCTCGCGGGCGGCGGGGCGCCCAAGCCGCCGGAGGTCTATCACGCCGTCGTACGGGAGCTGGGGGTGCAGCTGACGCACGGGTACGGCATGACCGAGGTGCCGATGATCACCATGGGTGACCCGGACGACACGGTGGAGAACCTGGCGACGACCGAGGGACGGCCGCCGGAGGGGATGTCCGTGCGGATCGTGGACGGGGAGGTGCGGCTGAAGGGGGAGGCGGTGTGCCAGGGGTATCTCGACCCGTCCCAGACGGCGGAGGCCTTCGACGAGGAGGGCTATCTGCGCACCGGTGATCTCGGACACCTTACGGCCACCGGCCACCTGGTGCTCACCGGACGGCTCAAGGACGTGATCATCCGCAAGGGCGAGAACATCTCGGCGAAGGAGATCGAGGACCTGCTGGCCGCGCATCCGGCCGTCGGGGACGTGGCGGTGATCGGGCTGCCGGACGCCGAGCGCGGGGAACGCGTGTGTGCCGTGGTGGAACAGCCCGAGGGTGCCGGGGAGCTGACCCTGGACGCCGTGACCGCGTATCTGCGGGCGGAAGGGCTGTCGACCCACAAGCTGCCGGAGCAGGTGGAGGTGGTGGACGCCCTTCCGCGCAACGAGACCCTGCGCAAGGTCCTGAAGTACAAGCTCAGGGAGCGCTATTCGGGCACGGTGAAGTAGCGGGCGAAGGCGGGCACGATCTCTTCCTCGCCGACCTTGCCGTCGCCGTCCGTGTCCAGGGTGGCCGCGGCGGCCAGTGCGATGTCCTCGCTCACGCCGAGGATCCTCAGCACCCGCGCGGTGTCCTCGACGGTGGCGCGTCCGTCGCCGTCCTGGTCCGCGACGGCGAGCGCGGCGTGCAGGAAGGGCCGGGCGATCTCGGCGAAGCGTTCCGGGTTGTCGCGCAGCCGCTTGACCGCGCCGTTCACGAACTCGTCCCGGGTGATCCGCTGGTCGCCGTCCCGGTCCGCGATCCCGGCCATGCCCTGCCAGAACGCCTCCGCGCCGATGTACAGCGCCTGTCCCTTGTCGGAGCGTGCCGCGGTGTCGAACTCGGTGAGCAGCGCCTTGGCCGCCACGTTGAAGTCCTCGCGATCGATGTAACCGTTGCCGTCCTGGTCGAAGGTGACGAACCGGCCGGCGATCCTGCGCTCGTACTCGCTGCTGACCATGTCTCTTCGGGCCGCCTCACATCACATCGGGTGCGTCTCGCACGGAGCGTACGACGTGGGCGGCGCCCCGGGGGCCGGAAGGCGGCGCCTGTGCCAAGACCGGGAGAATTTCGGGACAACGGTGTGGCAGTCGGGGTGCCCCGGGTCACAGCCGGCGTACGCGCTCAGGCCGACAGCGGTCCCGCCTTCTCGTCGGTCGCCGAGTCCACGTCCGGGTGGACCTCGAACAGGCGGCGGACGCCGAGGGCACCGAGGACGCGGTTGACGTGGGAGCCGTCGGCGGCGCCCTGGGCCGGGAGGATCAGGCGCAGATCGCCCTGGCAGGAGCGGATCAGGCGGCGGGAGGCGATGAGGACGCCGACACCGCTGGAGTCACAGAAGTACACGTCCGAGAGGTCGAGGACGAGACTGTGGCGCCCCTCGGCCACCACGTCGTGGACGCGCTGGCGGAGCACCGGCGAGGTCACCAGGTCCAGCTCGCCCGTCACACTGAGCACGGTCCAGTCGCCCTGCTCGTTGCCGGTCACATTGAACGCCACCACCATGCCCTTCGCTCGCCGGAAACAAACGGAAGCCTTTCCTACGCTTCCTTGCAGCGCGGCTGCCCAGCGGCCGTTCCCTGAAACAAAGACGGAGAAACGGAAATCGTTCGAAAGAGGCTTGTTTTAGTCGGCTTCGACCCTGTTCGATCAGGTCTGATCAGTGAGTGGGCGGGTAGGGGAAGGTCCACTACCACCTGCGGCCCCTCGGGGGGCGTGCATTGGAACAAAGGGGCGTGCGCTGCCGGAGGTGCCGACTACATTCGAGAAGACGGTGGGCGCAGGCTTGACCCGGACACTTCCAGGGGTGAGGGGGCCGCATGGCGAAGAAGGACGCACCGCCCCGCTGGGACCGCAAGATGCAGCAGCGGCTCGCACGCGGTGAGGCGGCCGCCCTCGGCGAGCTCTACGACCGTTTCGCTTCACTCGTGCACGGTCTCGCCCACCGCGTGCTCGGAGACGAGCGCGCCGCCGACGGCGTCACACGGGAGGTCTTCGTCCACGTCTGGGAGCACCCCGAGGCCTACGACCCCCAACAGGGCCCGCTGCGCTCCTGGGTCGCCGGGCTGACCCACCGCCTGGCCGTGCAGCGGCTGCGCGCCACCGAGACCGCCGCGCTCACCCAGGGCGCCGAGGGCTCCACCGAGGAACTGGAGCGCAAGGTGCGCCACGCCTCGGTCGCCGCGCGCGCCGACTACATCGTGCAGTCCATGCCCACCCCGCTGCGGGCCGCGCTAGAGCTGGCCTACTTCCAGCGCCGTGACTACCGCCAGGCGGCCGCCGACCTCAGCATCACCGAGGACGAGGCCCGCCGCCGCCTCCGCCTGGGCCTCCAACTCCTGTCCACGGCCCACGACACGGGAGCGCCTGGGGCGCCGCCGGGATACGGAGGCGCGGCGTGAGCGGAGCCGGCGGTTTCGAGGCACAGGACGAGCAGGACGGGTACGAGGGCAGGGGGCCGCGGGAGGGTTCGGGGGACGGCGGGGTTTTCCCCGAGAGCACGGAGAAAATGACCGACGACCTCGGAAACGGTGACGCCGGCACCCGCAACCCGGACGACGACCACGAGGACGGCCGGGACACGGACGACCACGGCAACGGCGCCCCGACCCACCCTGACCCGGCAGGCACCGGCGACCCGACCACCCTGGGCGCAGACGGACCCGGCAGCCCCGCCCCCCGCGGAACCGACGGCAACGCCGACCCGATGCGCTCCGGCACAGGCGAGCAGCGCAACGCCGACCCGAACAGCCCCGGCACGGCAGGCACCGGCGACCCGACCCCCCTGGGCGCAGGCGGACCGGGCAGCCCCGGCCCCGGTGGAACCGACGGCAGCGGTGACCCGGCCCGTCCTGGCGCCGGAGGCGTGGGCAGCGCGGGTGACGGCGGTCCCCACGACCCCGACGACCCGGCGGGCACCACCTCGCACGGCACCGACGCCCACCACCCGCCCCGCATACCGCTCCCCCGCGCCTCCGTCGAGGACACCGGCCGTCCGCTGCCCGTGCTGGAGGAGCCGGCCCCCTCCGCTCCCCTCTTCCTGGAGCACCGTGTGCTGAAGGCGCTGCTCGGGGCATGGGCGCTGGCCGCGTGTTCGGCGGAGGAGACGGCCGCCGTGGAGGACCACCTCGGCGTCTGCGGCGCCTGCGCCGACGAGGCACTGCGGCTGCGCGGGGCGGTGGGCCTGCTGCAGCGCCCCGAGAGCCTCGACCTGGACCCCGGCCTGCGCACCCGCGTCCTCGACGGCTGCCTCGACCGGCGCCCGCCGCGCATCCCGATGCCCGAGTGGGCCACGCCGTACGACGCCGAGACCGCCCGCCTCGACGCGCTGCTGCAGGACTTCGGCGACGCCGAGTGGCACGCGCCGGTGCGGCTGCGCTGGTTCGACGCCGACGAGGCGACGAGCCGCCGTACGACGGTCGCCGGCGTCATAGCCCACCTGATGTCGGTCGACGGCCTCGTCGCGATCGCCCTGGGCCTGGACGATCCGATGGGCGAGGTCTCCGCGGACGCTCCCACGCCGGCCGGCCGCACCGAGGCGTACTGGCGCGCGTCGCACTTCCCGCCGACCCGCTCCGTCCGCACCCCCTGGCGTGAGCAGAGCCACGACCTCGTCCGGACGGTGTCGTTCACCGGCGGCACCGCCGGCAAACTCGAGGTGGCCTACGGCGACTTCGTCCTGCCCCTCCACGACGCGATGCTGGACCGCGCCTTCGAGTGCTGGGTCCACGCGGAGGACATCGCGGAGGCGGTCGACTACCCCTACGAGCCGCCGTCCCCCCGCCACCTCAACCGCATGATCGACCTGGCGGCCCGGGTGTTGCCCGCGGTGCTGGCGGAACGGCGACAGAAGGGTTTGGCGTCACCGGCCCATGGACGGCATCTCGTGAGCGCCGGAGGCCCTGGCCGCACCCTGCGTCTGGAGATCGAGGGCCTGGGTGGGGGTGAGTGGCTGATCCCCCTGGACTCCCCCGCGGCGGTGGGTTCGGCGGAGCACGAGGTGGCCCATGTGGCGCTGGACGGCGTGGAGTTCTGCCAGCTGGCCGCGGGCCATGTGCCTCCGGCGGAGGCGGCGGCGGGGCAACTGGGTGATCGCGAGGCCATCAGAGACGTACTGTTCGCGGCGGCGAGCTTGAGCCGGATGTAGGGGCGGGCGGGGGGCTCGTCGGCCGCTGCGGGCCGGTGGGAACTGCGCGAGCAACCACGAACCACCCGCAGCCGCCCACGAACCCGCAACCCCCGAGCTCCTAGGCGAACACCACCGTCCGCCGCCCGTTCAGCAGAATCCTGCGCTCGGCATGCCACTTAACGGCCCGCGCCAGCGCCTGGCACTCCACATCCCGCCCGATCGCCACGAGCTGGTCCGGCGTCACGCCATGCCCCACCCGCTCGACCTCCTGCTCGATGATCGGCCCCTCGTCGAGGTCCGCGGTCACATAGTGCGCCGTCGCCCCGATCAGCTTGACCCCGCGCGCATGAGCCTGGTGATACGGCTTCGCGCCCTTGAAGCTCGGCAGGAACGAGTGGTGGATGTTGATGATCCTGCCGCTGAGCTGCTTGCACAGATCGTCGGACAGCACCTGCATGTACCGGGCGAGCACGACGAGCTCGACGTCCTGCTCGCGCACCAGCTCCAGCAGCCGCGCCTCCGCTTCGGCCTTGTTCTCCCGCGTCACCGGAATGTGGTGGAAGGGAATGTTGTACGACCCCACGAGCTCGGCGAAGTCAGTGTGATTGGACACCACCGCGGCGATCTCCACCGGCAGCGCACCGATGCTCGTGCGGAAGAGCAGGTCGTTCAGGCAGTGCCCGAACCTGCTGACCATCAGCACGACCCGCATCCGGTCCTCGACCCGGTTGATCTGCCAGTCCATGTGGAAGGAGTCACCGATCGCGGCGAACGACGCCCGCAGCTTGTCCACCGTCAGCGGCGCGTCCCCCGAGAAGTGGACGCGCATGAAGAACAGCCCCGTGTCGTGGTCGCCGAACTGCTGGCTGTCCTCGATGTTGCAGCCGGTCATGAAGAGATAGCTCGACACGGCGTGCACGATGCCCTTCTTGTCGGGGCAGGACAGCGTCAGGACGTACTGGTCGGCGGGGGTGGACTGCTCGTTCATGCAGGACAGGGTCGCATATCCGCCGGTGCGGCAGACAGCGCGTCCGTCACGCGGACCGGGTCATGATCTGCAGCACCTCGAGCGTGCGCGGCGGCACGTCCGGGTCCTCCCCGTCGGCCGTCGCCATGCGCACGTGCGCGTCCCGCGCCGCCCGCACCGCGTCCGGCCACCCCGGGTTCTCCATGTACACGGAGACGGGGGCGTCTGGACCGACCTGGTGCATGATCCGCAGCACCCGCAGGACGGCGGTGTCGACGAGGGCCGCCTCCTGGGAGTCCCGGAAGATCGTGCCCACGTATTTCTCGGCGGACCAATTGTCGAGCCAGGTGTCCTCGACGAGGCGGTACACGGCGTCGGTGACGTCCCCGTACCCCTCGACGCCGGCCAGCCAGACGTTCTGCTGGAACCCGGGGTCGGAGAGCATGTGCAGCGCGGAGCGCACATTGCTGCGCCAGCGCCACCACGGCATGTCGTTCAGTGGCATGCCGCCCATGGTGGAGGAGCGACGGCCGCGACGGGAAGAGTTCTCCGAACCTTGCACGGTCACCGATCGTACGTTCTTCCCCCATACGTGCCTCACAGGCCCCCGCTGTTCACCTTTACGTCACCCTTCATCTACCGAGGGTCACTTTCGAGTTGGCGATGTGACGGAAGCGTGTGTGTCCATGACCGGCAGGCGACGCATCCGCAGCACCTTCCTCCCCCAGCACCACCGGCCCGTCAGAGCCACCGCCCTCGCGGCGGGGGCACTGGTGGCGTGTGCTTCCCTCGCCGCCGGTTGCGGGGTCGTCCCCGGTACCACGGGGGGTTCCGGGGACGGTCCGATCAAGGTCATGACCTGGGCCCCGTCGGACACCAAGGCGACCAACAAGCCCGGCATGCCCGCCTTCGCCCAGGCGTACGCCCGCTGGATCAACTCCAAGGGCGGCATCAACGGCCGTAAGCTCACCGTCCTGACCTGCAACGACCACAACGACGGGGTGTCCGCGGCGAAGTGCGCCCGGCGCGCGGTCAAGGAGAACGTCGTCGCGGTCGTCGGCTCCTACAGCCAGTACGCCGACTCCTTCTTCCCGCCCCTCGAGGGCGCCGGCATCCCCTACATCGGCGGCTACGGCGTCACCAACGCCGAGTTCACCAGCCCGCTGTCCTACCCCGTCAACGGCGGCCAGCCCACCCTGCTGGCCGGCCTCGGCAAGGCGCTCGCCACGGCCTGCGGCAACGTCACCCTCGTACGGCCCGACACCATCGCGGGCGACGAGCTGCCCGTCCTGCTGGACTCCGGGCTGACCACCGGCGGACACCGGGCCGCGGGCGACGTGCGGGCGGCGGACGACGCCACCGAGTACTCGGCGCAGTCCACGAAGGCGCTCGACGGCTCGACGTCCGGTGCCTCGGCTTCCGCCTCGGGCTCCGCCTCGAAGCAGGGGTGTGTGGTGCCCGCGCTCGGCGACCGCACCAGCACCTTCATGGACTCCTTCCGGCGCGCCCGCGAGGACTACCCGCAGGTGCGCACGGCCATGGCGATGGGCAGCGTCGACCAGACGGTGATCGACGCGTCCGGCGGGGCGTCGGGGCCCTACGAGGGGTCGTACATCACCGGCTGGTACCCCGTGGAGAGCGATGCCCGCTGGGCCGCGATGAAGAAGGTCATCAACAAGGAGGCCTTCGGCGACAACCGCATCGACTCGGCGGACGCGGGGGTGCAGACCACCTGGATCGCCTACACGGTGTTCACGAAGGCCGTCGAGTCGCTCGGCGGCGGCGAGGTCTCCGCCGGCAGCATCCGCGCCGCCCTCAACAACGGCCTCAAGATCCCGACCGGCGGTCTGACGCCGACTCTCCAGTGGACCACCCGGGACACCTGGAGCTCCGCCGACGACCTCGCCTCGGTCGGCTTCCCGCGCATGGTCAACGCCCACGTGACGCTCCAGGTGGTCCGCCAGGGCCAGCTCGTGGCGGCACGCAAGGGCTTCACCGACGTGACGACGACACTCAAGAACGCGGACGTCAACTGACCCGCGGGGGGCGCGACGCCCCCCGCGGACCGCTCACAGCTGGGTCGCCGTGCGCTCGGTCAGGCTGTACTTCCTGGCGATCGCGTTCCACAGCCGGGCCGCCTTGGCCTTCTCGATGCTGGCGGTGCCGCTGTCCCGGTTGCCGGCCTGGGTCTGGCCCGTGGTGCGGGCCTGGCCCTTCTTGCAGCCCTTCTTGCCGCCGGCCTGGTCGGCCCAGGACGCGTAGTGGTTGTCGGCGGACGCGGACGCCTGCCAGGCCTTGGTGAGGGCGTCGGTCAGCTCGGCGTGGCTCGGCAACCGGTCGACGGGGAGCGCCTTGAGCCGGGTCACCAGACCGGTGCGCTGGGCCGCCGCGTCCCGCAGGTCCTTGGCCGCCTGGCCGAGGTTCTTGCAGGACTTCACGTTCGCCACCGCGCTGATCACCGAGGAACGGCTGTTGCCACTGTCGGCGAGCAGCTTGTCCAGCTCCGCGGCCTGCGCCTTCGCGGGATCGGCTGAAGGAGAGGCGGAGCCGTCGGTCGCGGGGGCCGTCGCCGACACGGTCTGGTTCTTGTCGCCCCCGTCGCCGCCCCCGCCCCCGGCGAGCAGCGCGCCCGCCCCGATGCCGAGCACGACGATCCCGATGCCCACGGCGGCGATGACCGGCACCCGCGACCGCCTGCGGCCACCTCGGCCGCCGTCGTCGTAGACGTCACCGCCCGGCGGCCCGTACGGCGGCTGGGCACCGTACGACGGCTGCTGGGCCCCGTACGCGGGCGGTACGGCCTCGGGCTGGGCGAACCGTGGCATCTGCTGCGTGGACGCGGCCCCGCCGTCACCGCCCGGCCCACCGCGGAAGAGGTTGTCGAACTCGGAGGGCGGCTGCCGTTCCCCGCCGTAGGGCGCGCCGGCGGTCTGCGCGGGCACGGGCGCGATGAACTGCGTGGCCTCGGCGTCGGGGCCGGTCGGCGCGCTGGGCGGGAACGGTCCGGGGGCCGCGTTCTGCGGGGGCTGCGCGCCGTACGGGGCCTGCGGGTGCTGCCGCGGGTAGTGCGCCGCCTCGGGGGACACCTCGGGTGGGAGCGCGCCGGGGCGGACGGGCGGGAGGTACTGGGTGGCTCCCTCGTGGCCGGCGGGAGCGCCCGTGACCGGCGGTATGAACTGCGTGGCGCCCTCGTCGGCGGGCGGCAGGGGCGCGGACGCGGGTATGCCGGGACCCGACGGGAGCGGCCGGCCCACGGGCGGGAGGTAGTAGGAGGTCGGCTCGTTGGAGTCAAAGCCGGGCGCGGGCTGCTGCTGCGGTGCACCGGCCCCGGGAGCCTCGTAGGGCGCGACCTGGCCCTGCTGCGGGGGCAGCGGCTGGGACTGGGACTGGGGAGCAGGTTGGCCGACCGGCGGCAGGTAGTACGAGGTCGGTTCGTCCGTGTCATACCCCGGCGCGGGCTGCGGCTGGGACTGGGACTGGGACTGGGGCGGTATGCCGCCGGGCTGCTGGGGCGTGCCCCAGGTCTGGGCGGGCGGCTGCGACCAGTCCTGGGCCTGCGGCTGGTCCTGGCTCTGCCGGTCCTGGCCCTGCTGCTGGTCGGGGCCCCATGGGGTGCCCCACGCCTGACCGCCGGGCGGCTGGCCGTAGGACGGGGCGTCGGAAGGCCGGCCGTACGCCGCGTCGGGCGCCGGGCCGGACGGGCCCGGCTGCGGAGGGCCGCCGTGACCGCCCTGCTGCGGGGGGCCGTATCCGGGCTGCGGACCGCCGTGTCCACCCGTCTGTCCCGGCAGCAGGGGTTCCCCACCGTCGGAGGGCAGCACGATGCCTTCGCGCGCTTCGCGCGCCGAGGGCTGCTCGCCCTGTCCACTCTGCGTCACCGGGACTCCTACTGATGCGGGAACTTCGGAATCGTCGGCTCACGCTACCGGGTCCTCCGAGCCCGGTGCCACGTAGCACAGGACGTGACCTGCGTCCCTGTGACCGCAGTAACAAATCCCGGGAGATCACGTGACAGTTCCGGGCCCGCATCCGCTGTATATGTCCTCGTATACGTCCTCCTTTACGCGGCCGCCTGAAGGTCGAGCCGGGCCCCGAACTCCCTGACGACGGCCTCGTCCCGGAACGGCTCGAGGCGCTGCTGGAAGTCGTCGAGGTACTCCGCGCCCCGGTTGGAGCGCAGGGTCTCCAGCAACTCGACCGCTTTCAGGCCGGTGTTGCAGGCCTGTTCGACCTCGCGCTGCTGCACCTGCGCGGAGGCGAGCAGGACCAGCCCGATGGCCCGCCGACGCGCCTTGTTCTCGGGAAGCCCGTCCAGGGACTCCTGCGCGCACCGCGCCGCCGCCTCGGCCTGGCCGAGGTCACGGTGGCAGTGGGCCAACTCGTCCGCCAGATAGGCCTCGTCGAAGTGCGCGATCCAGGCGGGGTCGTCGCCGGAGGAGGGGTCCGCCGCCTCCAGCGCGTGCACGGCCCGTCCGGACGCCACCTGGGTGGCCCGCGCGTCGCCCATGAGCGCGTGCCCGCGGGCCTCCGCCGCGTAGAACATCGCCTCCGCGCGCGGTGTCACCCGGCCCCGCGCCCCCTCCTGCGCCGCCCGCGCCAACTGGGCGATCTCGCGCGGGTTCCCGAGCTGCGCGGCGAGGTGGCTCATGGACGCGGCGAGCACATAGCCGCCGTATCCGCGGTCGCCCGCGGCCTGAGCGAGCCGCAGCGCCTGGATGTAGTACCGCTGGGCCAGGCCCGGTTGCCCGGTGTCGATCGCCATGTACCCGGCGAGCTCCGTCAACCGCGCGACGGCGGCGAACAGTTCACGCCCGATCGCCTCCCGGTACGACCCCGCGAGCAGCCCGGAGACCACGCTGTTGAGGTAGTGCACGACGACCGGGCGCACATGCCCGCTGCCGTACTGGTGGTCGAGGTCGACGAGCGCCTGGGTCATCGCGCGCACGGCCGCCACGTCGGACTGCCCCACGCGCGGGCCCGCCTGGCGCGCCACCTGCGAGTCGGGCGACGAGATCAGCCAGTCACGGCTCGGCTCCACCAGCGCGGACGCGGCGACCGAGGAGCCGGACAGGAAGTCCCGGCGGCCCACGTCACTGCGCCACAGCTCACACACCTGCTCGATGGCGCCCAGTACCGTCGGCGAGAACTGGAGCCCGACGCCGGAGGCGAGGTTCTTGCCGTTGGCCATGCCGATCTCGTCGATCGTGACCGTACGGCCGAGCTTGCGCCCGAGGGCCTCCGCGATGATCGCGGGCGCCCTGCCCCGCGGCTGCTGTCCGCGCAGCCAGCGGGCCACGGACGTCTTGTCGTAGCGCAGGTCGAGGCCGTGCTCGGCGCCGCACATGTTGACCCGGCGGGCGAGCCCGGCGTTCGAGCACCCCGCCTCCTGGATGAGCGCCTGCAGCCGTTCGTTCGGCTGCCGCGCGACGAGAGGCCTTGCGGCCATTGGCGTACCCCCTGTGGCTGCGGTGCCTGCCCACGCACCGAGTTGACGTGTCTTCCACCGGATCGGTCCGTCGGATCCCTTCGAACCCACCGAAAAGATCCGGCCGTGAAGATCAATGCCCCACCATGACGTCTAAAATGCGAGGCATGCGAGGATTGCCGGGGTAAAGGCAGAAGCCTGCCCCCCTCGTGGTTACCCAGCTCACGCCCCGGTTCCTCTCGCGCGCCCCCACCCGTGCACCCATGCGCCCCAGATGCCCGATCAATGCTCCTCCCCCGCGCGCGCAGGTCCTGGCGTCGGACCGGCTCCGTCCGCCCGAAGGGCGTGCCTCGCCGGTGGCGACGGGGATCCCCCCGCGATCCCCCGCGCGAGCGCGGCCGAGAACGGGGGAATGCGTGCCGGCGAACGCGCGGCAGAAGTCGGTCCGACGCCGCGGCCCGGCCGTAACCCGAGGTGGGCGCGGGAGTTGTGCTGAGCGTGGAAGAGACGATCGCGGGCACCGAAGCCGCTCAGATTCCGAAGCAGCGCGGGGAATCGCTGCTGGAGACAGCCGTTCGATACGCCGAGGAGCGCCACTGGGACGTCTTCCCCGGCACCTGGCTGGAAGCCGTCGACGGGGTGCAGCGGTGCTCCTGCGGTGACGCCGCGTGCGCCGTGCCCGGGGCACACCCCTCTCGGGAGGACTGGGCGACGCAGGCCACCGGCAGTGCGACGGTCGCGCGCCGGATGTGGCAGAAGCAGCCGACGGCTTCCATTCTGCTGCCGACCGGCCGGACGTTCGACGCGATCTCCGTCCCGGAGTCGGCGGGGTTCCTGGCGCTGGCCCGCATGGAGCGGATGGAGTTGACCCTGGGGCCCGTGACGTTGACGCCTGACCGCCGGATGCACTTCTTCGTGTTGCCGGGGGCGTCGGTGAAGGTGCCGGAGCTGGTACGGAAGCTCGGCTGGACGCCCTCGTCGCTCGATCTGGTCGCGCTCGGGGAAGGGGCGTACGTCGCCGGGCCTCCTACTCGGTACGGATCGTCCGGCGCCGTTCAGTGGGCCTGCCGTCCGACGCCCGCGAACCGCTGGCTTCCGGATGCCGAGGAGTTGATCTCCCCGCTCGCCTATGCCTGCGGTCGGGATCGGTGACGTGCGCCCGTAGGGTTGGCGTTCATGACGTCGGCTGTGAGTGTGCGTGGGCTCTGGAAGCGGTTCGGGCAGCAGGTCGCTGTCGCCGGGATTGATCTCGAACTGCCTGCCGGGAAGTTCATCGGGCTTGTCGGGCCCAACGGAGCCGGCAAGACCACCACGCTCTCCATGGTCACCGGGCTGCTCCGCCCCGATCAGGGGTCGGTCGAGATCGTCGGGCAGGACGTCTGGCGGGACCCGGTGAACGTCAAGGCGCGGATCGGGGTCCTGCCCGAGGGACTGCGGCTGTTCGAGCGGCTGTCCGGCCGTGAACTGCTCGCCTATTCCGGCCGGTTGCGGGGGCTGCCCGGGGCCGAGGTCGACCGGCGGGCCGCTCAGCTGCTCGACGTACTCGATCTGGCCGGGGCCCAGCACAAACTGGTCGTCGACTACTCGACCGGCATGCGGAAGAAAATCGGGCTCGCGGCGGCCCTCCTCCACAACCCCGAAGTGCTCTTTCTCGACGAGCCGTTCGAGGGCGTCGACCCCGTCTCCGCACAGACCATCCGGGGCGTCCTCGAGCGGTACACCTCCTCCGGCGCCACCGTCGTCTTCTCCTCGCATGTGATGGAGCTCGTGGAGTCCCTGTGCGACTGGGTGGCCGTCATGGCCGCCGGGCGCATCCGCGCCCACGGGCCGCTCGACGAGGTGCGCGGCGGCGCGCCCTCCCTGCAACGGGCGTTCCTCGAACTGGTCGGCGCACAGGGGCAGGACACCGGCGCGAACCTCGACTGGCTGGGCGGCGGGGCCCGATGACGGGAGACATCACCCCGGTCGTCGTACGGCTGAAGCTGTCGCTGCTCAGGAACGGCCTGCGGCAGTCCGGCGGGCGGCGGGCCGCCTACATCGCCTCGGCCGTCGCCGTACTCCTCATCTCCGTCCTCCAGCTGCTCGGCCTCATCGCCCTGCGCGGCGACGAGCACGCCGCCTCCGTCGTCGTCCCGCTGGTCGCCGTGCTGACGGTCGGCTGGGCCGTGATGCCGCTGTTCTTCCCCGGCGGAGACGAAACCCTCGACCCCACCCGCCTGGTGATGCTGCCGCTGCGGCCCCGGCCCCTCGTACGGGCGCTGCTGGTGGCCTCGCTGGTCGGCATCGGGCCGGTGTTCACGCTCTGCATGCTGGTGGGATCCGTCGTCTCCGTCGCGCACGGCGCGATGGCGTACGTCTTCGCCGTGCTCGGTGTCGTGCTCGCGCTGCTGGTCTGCGTGGCCCTCGCGCGGGCCGTCGCCGTGGCCAACATCCGGCTGCTGACCAGCCGCAAGGGCCGCGATCTGGCGGTGCTGAGCGGACTGGTCATCGCGGTCGGCGCGCAGGTGGTGAACTTCGGCGCGCAGCGGCTCGGCTCGGGCGGACTGGGGCAGCTGGACGGGCCCGCCGAGGTGCTGAAGTGGATCCCGCCCGCCTCGGCGATCGGAGCGGTCGACTCGGCGAGCGAGGGGTCGTACGGGATCGCGACCCTCCAACTGGCTCTCTCGGTGGCCGCGTTGACCGGCCTGCTCGCCCTCTGGTCCCGCCATCTGACCCGGTTGATGACCTCCCCCGACGGCTCCACCCTCCCCTCCTCCCAAGGTGCCGCCCGTGAGCGGAACTCGACGGGGCTCGCCCGGCTGCTGCCGGCCGGCCGCACCGGCACCGTCATGGAACGCAGCCTGCGCTATGTGTGGCGCGATCCCAAGACCAAGGCCGCGTGGGTGACCTCGCTGGCCATCGGGCTGATCGTGCCGGTGTTCAACGCGGTGCAGGGCACGGGGTCCATCTATTTCTCGTGCTTCGCCGCGGGCATGCTCGGCGTGCAGATGTACAACCAGTTCGGGCAGGACACCTCCGCGTTCTGGATGGTCGCGATGACCATCTCCTCGACGCGGGACGCCTATGTCGAACTGCGGGGGCGGGCGCTGGCGCTGCTGGTGATCACATTGCCGTACGCCACCCTCGTCACGGTGCTGACGACCGCGCTGATCGACGACTGGCCGAAGCTCCCCGAGGTGCTCGGCGTGTCCTTCGCGCTGCTCGGGGCGATGCTGGCGACCGGGGCGTGGACGTCGGCGCGCTTTCCGTACTCGATCCCGCAGGAGGGCTACAAGAACGTGGCCCCGGGACAGTCCGGTCTCGCCGCTGCCGCCGTCGTCGGGGGGATGGTCTCGGCCGCCCTGCTGTGCGCTCCCGTGATCGCCCTGACGATCTGGGCCAACCTCAGCGCGGACGGCGACGAGTGGAGCTGGATACTGCTGCCGGTCGGCGCGGTGTACGGCACCGTGATCACACTGGCGGGCCTACGCCTGGCGGCCCCACGAACGGCCCGCCAACTTCCGGAGATCCTGGTGGCGGTCAGCAAGGGCTGACCGGGCCGTGGTCCGGGTCCGGGGGCCGCGCAGGCCCGTCAGTCGTTGACCGGGGCGTCCAGGCCGTCCAAACCGTCCAGGAAGGGCTCTATGGCGGCCCGCCATGCCTCCGGCTGGTCGTAGTGGACGAGGTGGCCGGCGTCGGCGACCTCGGCGTACTCGCCGCGGGGCAGGACGCGGACCATCTCCTGGGCCTCGGCGCGGCCCAGTTCGCCGTCGAGGCCGCGGACGACCAGGGCGGGGCACCTGACCTGGGTGAGTTCCTCCCAGTGGGCGTCGTAGACCCAGGTCTCGCGGGACGACAGCATCTGCTCGGGCTCGAAGACGGGGCGCCAGCCGTCGGGAGACTCGGCCATCACCTCGGCGTAGAACTCGCCGCGCGCCGGGTTGGGCCGCTCCACCCAGGGGTCGTCCTCGCCGAACCACTTGCGTACGTCGGCGAGCGTGGCGAAGGGGACGGGCCAGGCCTTGAACCACTCGCCCCACTCCCGCTGCGAGGCGGCGCCGAGCGCGGAGGCCCGCATGTCGCAGATGATCACTCCGCGGACCAGGTCGGGTCGACGCGCGGCGAGCTGCCAGGCGGTGAGGGCGCCCATCGCGTGGCCGATGAGGACGGTCGGGGCGAGGTCGAGCTGTTCGAGGGCCGCCTCGGCGTCCTCGACGTACGCGTCACGGGTGAAAGCGGCCCGAGGGGGCTTGTCGCTCTGGCCGTGACCGCGCTGGTCGAGCGCGATGGCACGGTAGCGCTCGGAGAGCCAGCGGGCGGTCGACGCCCAGTGCGAGGCTCGGCCCATCAGGCCGTGGAGTAACAGCACCCCGGGTGATCGTTTCTCCGGGGCCTGCGGGAGCCCCCTCGCCGGATCCGTCGGATCGGTCGGATCGGTCGGGTCGGTCTTGGGAGGGTCCCCGAACTCCCAGGCCGCAAGACGTACGCCGCCCGCCCCGGTCACGTCGATACGCCGCGCCATTGGCACCCCCCTAGCTCCGCCCGGACCGCCCACTCCCGCTCGAGCCGCCCTGTGAACCGTGTCCTGACTGCCGTGCCTGTCCTGTCTGTCGTTGTGCTGTACATCTCTGCAGCGCACGTCCCGTGCGTCCCGTCACTCGCAGACTATCGAATACACATTCGAAGATGCGCCCTCGGCGCGGCAACACCCCTCGTTCGAGTGACCGCACTCAAGGAATGATCGCCGCCGCCGAGGGGAGATCTTCAGCGGGAGGCGGACCGCTCGGGGAAATCGGTCCGAGGGGAACGACCCTGAGAGCTCGGGGCTCCGGGTCAACACAGGGGAGGACCGGCCCCGGCACCGAAAGGTGCCGGGGCCATCCATACGCCTACGGCACATCCGCCCGCCCCCTCAGGTCATATGCCCCACGCGACAGCCTCGCACGGGAAGCGTCACAGCGCTGCGATTCCGCACAGCGAATCCTGGACCCGACAGCCCCCGGGAAGAGACCCAGCAAAGCCACAACTGCCCCACAGCTCCCGGCAATTGAACCCCCCGGCCGCCGTCAGCGCTTGGCCACGAACACATGCGAGGCAACATCCGACTCCAGCTCCGCGGCCTCGCCACCGCTGCCCACCAGCACCCCGCCCGCCGACTCCGTCACACTCACCACCGAACCGGGCTGCACACCCGCCCGACGCAACGTGTACATCAACTGCGCGTCCGTCTGAATCGGCTCACCGATACGGCGTACGACGACCGTCTTGCCGTCGAGACCCGGGTCCAGCTCGGCCAGCGACACCATGCCCTCGTCCAGGAACGGATCGGCACCGTCCTTCTCACCCAGCTCCTCCAGACCCGGGATCGGATTGCCGTACGGCGACTCGGTGGGATGACGCAACAGCTCCAGCACCCGACGCTCCACCGCCTCACTCATCACATGCTCCCAGCGACACGCCTCCGCATGGACCTGCTCCCACTCCAGGCCGATCACATCCACCAACAGGCACTCCGCCAACCGGTGCTTGCGCATCACACGCGTGGCCAGCCGCCGGCCCTCGTCCGTCAGCTCCAGATGCCGGTCACTGGCGACCGACACCAGCCCGTCCCGCTCCATCCGCGCCACGGTCTGGCTGACCGTCGGCCCACTCTGGTCGAGCCGCTCGGCGATCCGGGCGCGCATGGGGACCACACCTTCCTCCTCCAGCTCGAGGATGGTGCGGAGATACATCTCCGTAGTGTCGATCAGTCCGGACATACGTGCCCCTTGATGAGATCGCCGGAAGCACGACAGCTTCCCGGCTCGTGCGCTGGCCCTGACATCAATTCTGCCGGATACCACTGACAAGCGTGCCGCGCCGTTGAAACCAAGCGGTTACGACCAGGCGCGCGGCCGTATTGACATCCCACTGGTCCAGACCGCACGGTGATCCGCGACACGGCGACGAAGGGTTGGACGACTCATGGGCGAGACGGGCTCCGCGAACGCTGACGGCAAGCTGTCCGGACAGTTCCTCGACGCCGCGATCGAACTGCTCCAACGGGTCCGGGACGAAGAGGCCGAGTCCGTCGCGACAGCCGGTGAACTCCTCGCCGACACCGTCGCCAACGGAGGCCGCCTCTTCGCCTTCGGCGCCGGACACTCCTCACTCGCCGCACAGGACCTCGTCTACCGCGCCGGCGGACTCGCCCTCATGAACCTGCTCACCGTCCCGGGAGCCGTCGGCGTCGACGTCATGCCGGCCACCCTCGGCTCCGCCCTCGAACGCGTCGACGGCCTCGCGAGCGCCGTCCTGAACTGCTCGCCCCTCCGCGCGGGCGACGCCCTCGTGATCATCTCCCTCTCCGGCCGCAACGCCCTCCCCGTGGAAATGGCCCTGACCGCGCGCTCACTGGGCGTGAAGGTCATCGGCGTCACGTCGGTCGCCTACACGACGGAGACGAAGCCCCGCCACAGCTCCGGCACCTTCCTCAAGGACCACTGCGACGTCGTCCTCGACTCCAAGATCGCCGTCGGCGACGCGGAACTCTCCCTGGACACCATCCCGGCCCCCTTCGCCCCCGCCTCCACGGTCGTGACCTCGGCACTGCTCCAGGCGGTTATGGCCACGGCGGCGGGAGCACTGGCGGAACGGGGGATCGAGCCGCCACTGCTGCGGTCGGGCAACGTGGACGGCGGTCTTGAGTGGAACGAGCGGGTGTTCGAGGAGTACGGGGACCGGATCTTCTACCGGCAGTAAACAGAACGCAGACGACCCGCGAGCTCTGGTCCCTCCGCCTTGCGGCGAGGGAGCCGGCCGGACGTACCGGCGAGCTCGCGGGTCGGGTGACTGCGTTGAATTGGCCGGCTGCGTGCATCTCGTGCACGCGGGTCCGGCACCGCACTCAGTGGGTGACGGGCGCTAGCCCGCAGCCACCTCGCTAGTCCGGGTTTCATTCATGTACCGGATCACCTCCTTTCTCGCGTAAGCCACACACTAGGAAGCGTTCCGGCGGCGATCAACCAATTTTTCGAGATGTCGACTCCTACGGCTCCGGGCGGGTGCTGTAGCCGTATCCGTCACCCCGCTGCAGCAGCTTCAGATTCCAGTGGGAAACGTTGATACGGCCTTCCGGCGTCGTCATGCTGTGCTGTCCCCTGGCACGCACGGAGATGCGGCCGGTCCAGGCGCCTGCCCACTTGCCCGTCGGGACATCGGCCCGTACGAGATCGCCGGTCACGTACCCGAAGTGCTGTTTGGCACGGGCTCGGCGAAGACGCGGAAATCCGAAGCGGTCCGGAGTGGTGCGGGCGTACGACCCACGTCCTGTCGCTCTGACGACGAGCACCTGCCCGGGATACCGCACGATGGCATCGCCGCTCTCATGGTCCAGACGCCCGACGGACAGCGCGTCCAAGGTGTGCGTCTTCGGCAGCCCCATGGCGCTGCGGTTCCATTTGGTACGGCCACCTGACCAGGCGTGAACAGGCTTGCCGAGGTCGCTGAGTCTCTCCGTGAGCTGCCATCGGGTCGCGTTCATGGCTGCGGCGTCCTGGAGTGGCGTTCTGAGCTGTCGGACGATCTTCGCGAGCCGGTCGGGCTGGTCGGCGAGGAAGATCTCGACAGGGGTGTTGTTCTTGGCCTGGTTGCAGGGGGCGCAGGCGAGGACGAGGTTGGAGATGCGGTTGGAGCCGCCTCGGCTGCGGGGGCTGACGTGGTCGATGTTCAAGGGCACGCCAGTAATGCCGCAGTAGGCGCAGGCGTTGTTCCACTGTGCGCGTAGGTAGGCGCGGGCTTCGGTTCCGGCGAGTGTGCCCTGTTGGTATTCGCTTGCGGTGAGGGCTCTTCCCTCACTCATGGCGTGGGTGTCGAAGGCTACGCGTTCGATGTGGATGTCGGTGACGGGTGCGTAGCGGCAGAGGCGGGCGGCCTGGGAGTAGGTGGTGTCGACGCGGTGGCGCCGGGAGGGTGGTAGCCAGCCGGTGGGGCGTGTTCGGTTGTTTGAGCGGGGTTTTCGGTAGCGGCAGTTGCCGGAGCGTCGGCGGTGTCGGTAGCCGGCTCGCTGTTGCATGGATCGGTGGATCTGGTCGCCGCGGTGCTGGAGTTCGAGCGCTACGAGGCCGCGTCTGACGGTGACGACGGCGCCGTGCTCATCGATTTCTTTCTTCTCGTCGGTGAGGGCGAGACCGGTGCCCTTGGAGCCGGGATCGATACGTAACTGGACGCCATCGACCTCGGATTCAGCGCGTGCGCGGTCCTTCAGGCGGATGGTGAACGGCACTTGTCGAGCGACGACAGCCCTTCCCTTGCCCAGGAGTTCGCGGGCTCTGGCCGGATGGCAGGGCATGAGGGGGTCTCCCTCCTTGGACAGCACGAAAACCCTGCTCGCGCCGATGCCGCCTGCGTATGACGGGTTGTGCGGGGAAGCGTCACCGCTTCCGTTCTCTGCCGCCTCCGCTGCCGTGGCAGCGCTCTTGGCGTGACGCCGACGGGGCCTGGTGCTGCGCCCGTCGGTCTCCCCTCGCCCATGTTCCCGGCCGGTGCCCCGCGCGGTGGCGGGGTGTCCGTGAGCCGTTTCGTCCCTGCTCCCAGGGGTGTCTACTCTCACGGATTCCAGAGCAGGCTGCTGAGGAAGCACAGCCTGGTGGGTCTGCTCGCCTGCGGGGAACGTAGTCATCGGGGCACCTCCCTGATCTTGCGGATCGCGATGACTGGGGCTGGTCACTCGACAACCGTGCGGTTGGGGAGCGAGTGACCTCCCCTCTTCGGTGCGCCTGCAACGTTAGTGATCAAGTGCCAGCCGATCTGTTGAATCACCAGAAGGCACTCATCAGTGCGAAAGATCGCAAACAGCCGAACGCGTAGTCGATCCACCTGTTAGGGGATCTCGTCAAGCCGACTTGTCCGCCAGGAGGGCGTGACAGCGATTAGCGTTCCGTGCATGACAACTCGACGAGCGATCACGAGCGGTTCCTCCTTCGAGGAACGGATCGGGTACGCGCGCGCCGTGGTCGACGGGGACCGGGTGCATGTGTCCGGGACGACCGGGTTCGACTATGCCGCGATGACGATCTCGGACGACGTGGTGGAGCAGGCCGAGCAGTGTCTCTGGAACATCGGGGCCGCGCTGGCCGAGGCGGGGTGCACCTTGGCGGATGTGGTGCGGGTGCGCTACCTGTTGCCCGATCGGGACGACTTCGAGCCCTGCTGGCCGGTCCTGCGCCGCCACTTCGGCGATGTCCGGCCGGCCGCCACGATGCTCGTGTGCGGCCTCGCCGATCCCCGGATGAAGATCGAGATAGAGGTGGACGCGCGAAGGGGAAGTGGTGACCGTGACTGATCTGCGGATCGAGCCCGTCGTAGGGGACGGCATGCTCGAGCAGTGGCGGTATGTGCACAACGTGATTGTTCCGCCGGCTGCCATGAGCGCCGAGGGCGTACGCGAGCGTGGCCGGCGGTATCGGCTGGAGAACGCGTATCTCGGGGACACGCTCGTGGGGTGCTCGACGGTGCGGCCGCCGGACGGAGACGACGCCGTGGCGACCGTCATCGCGCGCGTGCTGCCCGATTACCGGGGGCGGGGTTTCGGGGCGGCTCTGTACGAGAAGGGTCTTGATCATGCGCGTGTGCTCGGCGCCAGGGTGATCGAGACATGTGTGCTGACCGTCAATGGGGACGGAGTGCGGTTCGCGCTGGCGCGCGGGTTCGTCGAGGTCGACCGGTACGTGCTGGACGGCGAGAGCGACGAGTGGATCGACCTGCGGCTGGAGCCGGACCGGAAGCCTGTTTAAGGGGATTCGGAGCGTTTCCGGCGTACAACGATTCCTTCAATCTTGCGGGAACCAGGTGTGTGCTGCGTCACGTTCGAGTTGAATGATTGTTAGTGAGTGAAGCAGCCGGCAGGGGGTCCAGGTGAGTGCTTCCCGGCGTAGTGGGACCACCGACGAGCTGGGTCCGGACGGGCCCGGGCCGGACGGTCCGGAGGGATCGGACGGCGGCTCGGACCTGCTCGCCGCGCTCCTCGACGGGATGGACGCGGCACTGTGTGCCTTCGACGCGGACGGTGTCGTCACCCATTGGAATCGTGAGGCGGAGCGGATCCTCGGCTGGACCGCGGCCGAGGCCGTGGGGCGGCACGGGTTCGCCGGGTGGGCGGTACGGCGGGCGGACGCCGAGGAGGTCGAGGCGCGGCTGATGTCCGCCATGCAGTCGCCCGGGCGGCAGGTGCACGAGTTCGCGCTGCTGACCAAGGACGGCGGCCGGGTGCTCGTACGCACCCAGTCCGCGGCAGTACGCGGGCCCGACGGGAAGCCGGCCGGGGTGTACTGCGCCTTCAGTGAGGTGCACACGCAGATCGATCTGGAGCGGTCGATCGCGCTGAGCGAGGCCCTGTTCGAGGACGCCTCGTGGGGTGTCGTGCTCGTCGACGCAGATCTGCGGCCCGCGGTGGTCAACGCGCACGCGGCCCGGTCGCTGGGGATCGGGCGTACGTCCGTGCTGGGGCGGCCCCTCGGGGAGCTCCTCGCGCAGGGCGTGGAGGAGCTGGAGAGCGCGCTCACGCATGTGCTGGCCGAGGGCGCGCCACCGGCGCCGGCCGAGATCTGGGTGGGAGTGCGGACTCCGGACGGCGAGAAGCGGCGCTGCTGGCGCTGCGGGTTCGTACGGCTGTCCTCGCCGCTCGCGGAGGAGCCGGTGCCGTTGGGCGTCGGCTGGCTGTTCCAGGACGTCACCGAGGCCAAGCAGAGCGAGCAGGAGGCGTCGCTGCTGCGGTTCCGGACGAATCAGCTGCACCGGGCGGCCCGGGCGGCCGCGGAGTGCGAGGATCCGGTCGAGGCCGCCGTCGTACACCTGGACTTCGCCCTCGCCGGGTTCGCCGACCACGCGCTGATCGACCGGGTCGCCGGGGGCGCGGTGGCCGACGGCGAGGAGACGGATCCGGTACGTCTCGTACGGGTCGCCGCGACGCCCTCCGGGGCGCCCGGGCCGAGTCTGCAGGCGTCGGGCAAGGCTGGGTTGCCCGTGCGGTACGGCGAGGGACATCCGGCGCTGCAGTGCGTGGACCGGATCGGTTCGGTGCGGGCGAGTGTGGGGTCGGTGTCGGGTGAACGGGCCCGTGAGTGGGCCGAGGCCCGGCAGTGGCCCCCGGATGTGGTGCACGCGTTGTGCGCGGTGCTGCGGAGCCGGGGGCGGACGCTGGGCGTGGTGACGTTCCTGCGGGGGTCCGGGAGGGGACAGTTCGAGCGGGGCGACGCGGTGTACGCGGAGGACGTGGCGGTCCGGATCGCTGCGGCGCTGGATCTGGGTGGGGTGGTGGGGCGGGCGTAGGGCTGCCTTGAGCTGCTTCCTCAGGCGCTGAGCCGCTTCTTCAGGGGCTGAGCCGCTTCTTCAGGGGCTAAGCCGCTCCACCCGCCAGCTCCCGTCCGGCTCCGTCACGTACCTCAGCCGGTCGTGGAGGCGGTTTTCGCGGCCCTGCCAGAACTCGATGGTCTCCGGCGCGACTCGGAAGCCGCCCCAGTTCGGGGGGACCGGGACCTGTGCGCCCTCGGGGTAGCGGGCGGCGAGTTCGGCGTAGGCGGTGTCGACCTGGTCGCGTGTGTCGATGACGGAGGACTGGGCGCTGGCCCAGGCGCCGAGCTGGGAGCCGTGGGGGCGGGTGCGGAAGTAGGCGGCGGTCTCGTCGCGGCCGGTGCGGCGGGCGAGGCCGGTGACGATGACCTGGCGGCCCATGGGGTGCCAGGGGAAGAGCAGGCAGACGTACGGGTTCTGTGCGAGGTCTTTCGCCTTGCGGGAGTCGTAGTTCGTGTAGAAGACGAAGCCCTGTTCGTCGAACTGCTTGAGGAGCACCGTGCGGGAGCTGGGGCGGCCCTCGGCGTCGGCGGTGGAGACGACCATGGCGTTGGGCTCGAAGAGGTGCGCCTCGGTGGCCGCCTGCTTGAACCAGCGCGCGAACTGTTCGACGGGGGTGGCGGCGAGGTCGGTCTCGGCGAGACCTTCCATGCGGTACTGCCGGCGCATGGAGGCGGGGTCCGGGGCGGCGGCGTCTGCTGCTTCGGTCACGCGGTCATCTTGCCGTACGGATGACTCGCCCACCGATGGTGGCACTGAGTGCCGCGGAGGCTCCCCAAAGGTGGCACTCGGGGATATCGTGAAGTCATCCGTCGTCCACATCATGAGGAGCCGCCTGATGTCCGACTTCGACCCCGGCTTTGTCCCTGGCCTCGAAGGAGTCATCGCGTTCGAGACGGAGATCGCCGAACCGGACAAGGAGGGCGGCGCGCTGCGGTACCGGGGCGTCGACATCGAGGATCTGGTCGGTCATGTCTCGTTCGGCAACGTGTGGGGGCTGTTGGTCGACGGCGCCTTCAATCCGGGTCTGCCGCCCGCCGAGCCGTTCCCGATCCCGGTGCACTCCGGGGACATCCGTGTGGACGTCCAGTCGGCGCTCGCCATGCTCGCCCCGGTGTGGGGGCTCAAGCCGCTGCTCGACATCGATGCCGGGCAGGCGCGTGCCGACCTCGCCCGGGCTGCCGTGATGGCTCTGTCGTACGTCGCGCAGTCCGCGCGTGGGCAGGGGCTGCCGATGGTGCCGCAGCGGGAGATCGACAAGGCGCAGTCGGTCGTCGAGCGGTTCATGATCCGCTGGCGGGGGGAGCCGGATCCCAAGCATGTGGCCGCGGTGGACGCCTACTGGACGTCGGCCGCGGAGCACGGGATGAACGCGTCGACGTTCACCGCGCGCGTGATCGCCTCCACGGGGGCCGATGTCGCCGCCGCGCTCTCGGGGGCGGTGGGTGCCATGTCCGGGCCGCTGCACGGCGGGGCGCCCTCGCGGGTGCTCGGGATGATCGAGGAGATCGAGCGGACGGGGGACGCGGAGGCGTACGTCAGGCAGGCGCTGGACCGGGGTGAGCGGCTGATGGGGTTCGGGCACCGGGTGTACCGGGCCGAGGATCCCCGCGCGCGTGTGTTGCGTCGTACCGCGCGGGAGCTGGGGGCGCCGCGGTTCGAGATCGCGGAGGCGCTGGAGAAGGCGGCGCTGGCGGAGTTGCATGCGCGGCGGCCGGACCGGGTGCTGGCCACGAACGTGGAGTTCTGGGCGGCCATCGTGCTCGACTTCGCGGAGGTGCCGGCGCACATGTTCACGTCGATGTTCACGTGTGCGCGTACGGCGGGGTGGTCGGCGCACATTCTCGAGCAGAAGCGGACGGGGCGGCTGGTGCGGCCTTCGGCGCGGTATGTGGGGCCCTCGGCGCGGGATCCGCGGGACATCGAGGGGTTCGGGGACATCGCCGACTAGGGCCTGTCCGGCGGATCAGGCCGACTGCAAGCAACGGTGCCTGATCCGTGCAGGTGAGCGGGGTCTGGTGCGTGCAGCTGCAAGGCGGAGGAGGGCGTCGACGCGGAGCGTCGGCAACCGACGACAACGCCGCAGATGCGCGTGCCAGACCCCGCGACGTCGGCATGATCCGCCGGACAGGCCCTAGAGCCCGGGACGGCGCTGGGCCGGTCACCGCGGCACGCTCGAGGCCATCGCGTGGATGTACCGCACCAACTCGCCCTGGCGGGACCTCCCCGAGGAGCTCGGCTCGTCCCAGCGGCCCACAAGCGGCTGATCAGGTGGGCCGTCGACGACATCGGCTGGACCGTATCGGTCGACTCCACCGTCGTCCGGGCCCACCAGCCCGCCGCGGGAGCACTCAAAAGGGGGGCCGCGGGCCGTAACGAGCCACCCGATCACGCACTCGGACGCTCCCGCGGCGGGCTGAGCACAAAGATCCACCTGACCGCAGACAGTCATGCACGGCCCCTGGCTCTGGCCGTCACCGCGGGGCAGGCCGGTGACGCGCCCGCTTTCGAGACGGTCATGGCCCGCATCCGGGTGCCCAGGACGGGCCCCGGCCGGCCCCGGACTCGCCCCATCATGGTCCTGGCGGATCGCGCGTACTCATCCCGCGCGATCCGCCGCCACCGGACCGCCTTCCGGCCTCGCGTCAAGGAAGAGCTGCTCGCACGGCGGCATCTTGAAGCGGTCGAGAGAGCCGTTCAGCCGATGGTGAAGCGCTGGTTCTGGGCGCCTCGGTCGCAGCGGGCAGTGCGGTAGTAGCCGTCGTCCTGCTGGTAGAGGCAGCGGCCCGTGCCGACGCTTTGGAGCATGACGGCGCTGCGGGCGGCGGGCTGGACGGTGCGCCATTTCTGGTATGAGCCGCCGTTACAGCGCAGGGGGTAGACGTCGCCCCGGTCATTGCTGTCGAGGCAGCGGTCCCAAGTGTAGTTCTTAAGAGTGGTGCTGGTGTTGAGGCGGCCGTTCCAATGCCACAGGATGCTGCCGCGTCCGCTGTTGCAGCGGTCGCCCTTGAGGCCGGTTTCGTCCATCTCGCGCAGGCAGTCACCGTAGCGGTAGTTCGCGAAGTGGCTGGTGGTGGTGGCAGCCGAGGCGGGTGTGGGGGTGAGGAGGGGGAGGGCGAGGGTGGCTGCGGCGATGAGGGCGGCGAAGGCTTTCCGGGGCGGGCGGCGCACTGGGGGTCTCCTTGCAGTGGCTTTCAGAGGTACCTCGACAGGATTCCCGAACACCACCGCCTATGCCTGAAAAATGGGGAAAACCCCCTGATCGAGCGGCTCTTGCCGGCCGATCCGGTCCCGGGGACGGCGCTGGGCCGATCAGACACATCCGATCAACTGACCAACCCATCAAAGAGACACCTCTAGGCCAGTTCTAGGCCAGAGCCTCGTTCAGCAGGACCGTCCACTGCGCCACCACACGGTCGCGTCTGGCCGCGTCGTCGGTGAGGAGGTTGGCCAGGCCCAGGCCTCTTGCCATGTCCAGGAGTCCCTGGACCGTTTCGCGGACTCCGGGGCGGGACTCGTCCGCGCCGAGCAGGTCCACGGCGATGCGGTGGGTCTCGCGGCCTACGCGGGCCTCCAGTTCGGTGACCTGGGGGCGCAGTTGTTCCTCGTTGGAGGCGGCGACCCAGAGGTGGAGGGCGGCGCGGAACAGCGGGCCGGTGTAGAGGTCCACGAGGGCTGAGATCACCGCGCGGCGGTCTTGTGCCGCGCCCTGCGGGAACAGGGCGCGCAGGGCTGTGGAGCGCTCCTCCGCCACGTATTCGACCGCTGCGGTGAAGAGGTCCTCCCGCGTGGGGAAGTGGTGCTGGGCGGCGCCTCGGGAGACGCCGGCGCGTTCGGCGACGACGGTGACGGTGGAGCCGGCCCAGCCGTGTTCGGCGAGGCAGGCCACGGCGGCTTCGAGGAGGCGCTGCCGGGTGGCCCGGCTGCGGTCCTGCTTGGGTACGCGTTCGGCGCGGTCGCCGATCGTGGTCACACCAGCCATGAGGGATCCCGTCGTTCCAGGAAGGCCGTCATGCCCTCGCGCGCGTGCGGTGAGGCGAACAGCCGGGCCGAGAGCGCGGTCAGGTGGGCCGCGTCCCGGTCGAAGGTCTCCAGCACCCTAGCCGTGAGCAGCCGTTTCGTCTCGGCCAGGGCCTCGGGGGCGGCCCGGCGCAGACCGTCCAGGATCGGTTCGAGTACGGCGTCCACGTCGTCGCCCGCCGTCGTGACCAGGCCGATGCGGGCCGCCTCGGCGGCGTCGAAGCGCTCGCCGGTGAGGTAGTGGCGGGCGAGGGCGCGGGGGTCGGTGCGGGGCAGCAGCGTCAGTGAGATGACCGCGGGGGCCACCCCGATGCGTACCTCGGTGAAGGCGAAGGTCGACTCCGTGGACGCGGCCGCGATGTCGCAGGCGGCGAGGAGGCCGAGGCCGCCCGCGCGGACGTGGCCGGTGACGCGTGCGACGACCGGTTTGCCGAGTTCCACGATCTGCCGCAGGAGCCCCACCAGGGCGGCCGGGTCCGGGGGGTCCTTCAGATCGGCGCCCGCGGAGAAGGTGTTGCCGGTGTGGGTGAGGGCGATCGCGCGTACGGCGTCGTCCTTGGCGCAATCCGCCAGGCTGGAGGCCAGCTCCCCCACGAGCGCCGCCGAGAGGGCGTTGCGGTTGTGCGGGGAGTCGAGGGTGAGGGTTTCGATGCCACGCGCGCGTGTGCGGCCGATCAGTGTCATGCGCGCTCCCTGAGCTGTCGTCGGAGGATCTTGCCGGAGGCGGCCCGGGGCACCGCGTCGATGAAGGTGACCTGGCGGACGCGTTTGTAGGGGGCGACGCGCTCGGCGACGTACATCATGACCTCGCCCTCGGAGAGCCCGGTGGCGGTCGGCTGACGGACGACGAAGGCGTGCGGGACCTCGTTGCCGTCGTCGTTGTAGGTGCCGATGACGGCCGCGTCGGCGATGCCGGGGTGGGTGAGCAGGAGGGCCTCCAGTTCGGCTGGGGCCACCTGGAAGCCCTTGTACTTGATCAGCTCCTTGACCCGGTCGACGACGAACAGCCAGCCGTCGGCGTCGACGTGGCCGATGTCGCCGGTGTGCAGCCAGCCGTCGGGGTCGATCATCGCGGCGGTGTCGTCGGGGCGGCCGAGGTAGCCCTTCATGATCTGCGGGCCGCGGATCAGGATCTCGCCGGGTTCGCCGATGTCGAGGTCCTTGTCGGGGTCGTCGAGGGAGACGATCCGCATCTCGGTGCCGGCGATGAGCTTGCCCACCGTTCCCGGGGGTGCCTCGTGCATGGCGGACAGGGGGACGACGTGGGTGCCGGGCGAGAGTTCGGTCATGCCGTAGGCCTGGCCGACGGGCGGCAGGCCGAGCCGGGCCGAACAGGCGGCGGCGAGCCGGGCGTCCAGGGGGGCGGCGGCGCTGACGATGTAGCGCAGGGACGACAGGTCGTAGTGCTCGACCAAGGGGTGCTTGGCGAGGGCGAGGACGATCGGCGGGGCCACGTACAGGCCGGTGATGCGGTGGTTCTGGATCGCGGCGAGGAAGGTCTCCAGGTCGAAGCGGGGCAGGACGACGACGGAGGCGCCGAGGCGCAGGGGTGCGTTCATGAGGGCCGTGAGGCCGTAAATGTGAAAAAAGGGAAGAACCGCCAGGATGCGGTCATCGGGGCCGGCCCCCATCAGCGGTTCGAGCTGGGCGAGGTTGGTGGCGATCTGCCGGTGGGTGAGCATCACGCCCTTGGGGGTGCCGGTGGTGCCCGAGGAGTACGGCAGTGCCGCCACGTCCGTGACCGGGTCGATGGCGAGGTCCGGCTCGGGGGCCGTCGAGGACAGCATGTCGGTCAGGGAGCGGTGGCCGGGCGCGCTGTCGCAGACGAAGATCTCCCGTACCCCGCCGGCGAGTTCGGCGGCACGCCGTGCCGTCTCCAGGAGTGGGGAGACGGTGACGATCCAGCGGGCCGCGGAGTCACTGAGCTGCTTGGCGAACTCCTCCGGGGTGGAGAGCGGGTGCACGGTCGTGACGGAGGCACCCGCGCGCGTGGCGGCGTAGAACGCGGCCGGGAAGGCGATCGTGTTGGGGCTGTGCAGCGCGAGCACGTCACCCTTGGCGACGCCCGCCTCCGCGAGACCGGCGGCGACCCGGCGGTGGAACCGGTCGAGCTGTCCGTAGGTGAGGGTGGCCCCGTCGGTTCCGTCGATCAGGGCGGGCGCGTCACCGAACTCGGGGGCGCGGGCGAGGACCGCGTCGTGGATGGGGAGTTCGACGGGTGGGACGTCTGCGTACTCGCTGCGGAACACGGTTCCTCCAAGGCGGGCTAGTACGACTTGGGCAGGCCCAGGGTCTGGTGGGAGACGTAGTTGAGAATCATCTCCCTGCTCACCGGTGCGATACGAGCCACGCGCGCGGCCGTTATCAACGAGGCGAGCCCGAACTCCCGGGTGAGGCCGTTGCCGCCGAGGGTGTGGACCGCCTGGTCCACCGCCTTCACACAGGCCTCCCCCGCGGCGTACTTCGCCATGTTGGCGGCCTCTCCCGCGGCCACGTCGTCTCCCGCGTCGTAGAGGTACGCGGCCTTCTGCATCATCAGGCGGGCCAGTTCGAGGTCGATGTGGGCCTGGGCGAGGGGGTGGGCGATGGCCTGGTGGGCGCCGATGGGGGTGTTCCAGACCGTGCGGTCCCTGGCGTAGGTGATCGCCTGGGAGAGGGCGTAGCGGCCCATGCCGATCGCGAAGGCGGCCGTCATGATGCGTTCGGGGTTGAGGCCGGCGAAGAGCTGGAGGAGGCCCGCGTCCTCGTCTCCCACGAGGGCCTCGGCGGGGAGGCGTACGTCGTCGAGGGTCAGCTCGAACTGCTTTTCCGCCGCCTGGAGTTCCATGTCGATCTGGCGGCGGGTGAAGCCGGGGGCGTCCCGGGGGACGATGAAGAGGCAGGGCTTGAGGCGGCCGGTGCGGGAGTCTTCGGTGCGGCCGACAATAAGGGTGGCGTCGGCTATGTCCACACCGGAGATGAAGACCTTGCGGCCGGTGAGCAGCCAGTCGGCTCCGTCGCGGTGGGCCGTGGTGGTGATGCGGTGGGAGTTGGAGCCGGCGTCCGGCTCGGTGATGCCGAAGGCCATGGTGCGGGTGCCGTCGGCGAGGGCGGGGAGCCACTCTCGCTTCTGTTCCTCGGTGCCGAAGCGGGCGATCACTGTGCCGCAGATGGCTGGAGACACGACCATCATGAGGAGGGGGCAGCCGGCTGCGCCCAGCTCCTCGAGGACGATGGAGAGTTCGGCGATGCCGCCGCCGCCTCCTCCGTATGCCTCGGGGAGGTTGACTCCCAGGTAGCCGAGTTTGGCTGCCTCGGACCAGAGTTCTTCTCGGTTGAAGTCGCGGCCGTGGCGTTTGCCGAGGGCGGCTACTGCTTCTCGTAGGGACTTGTGCTCGTGGGTTTCGGTCGTGGGCATGTGGCTCCTTCGTGGGGGCTGGGCGCGCCCGCGCGGCGGTAGCCGCAAATTGACGCAGCCCCGCGCCCCTACGTGGGTTCGACTACCGCCAATAGAGAGCCGACCGTTACTTGCTGGCCGACAACTGCATTCAGTTCGCTGAGCGTTCCTGTGTGCGGTGCCGTGATCTTGTGTTCCATCTTCATTGCCTCCAGCCACACCAAAGGCTCTCCGGCCTCTACTGCGGCTCCCTCGGCCAAGCCCTCGGCGATGCGGACCACCGTTCCCGGCATAGGAGCCAGGAGGGAGCCCGGGGCGTGTTGCGTGGTGGGGTCGGGGAAGCGGGGCAGTGCCGTCAGAGTTGCCCCGTTGACGTACACCTGGTCGCCGTACCTCGCCACCTCGAACGTCCGCCGCACACCCTCCACTTCGAGTACGACCCGGCCCGCGTCCGCGTGGAGCACGCGCACCCCGTCCGCCTCCAGGCCGCCCTGCCTCGTGTGGCGGTAGTGGACCTCGTGCTCCTCGCCCGCCATCGCGTACCGCTTCGTCTGCGGGGCCGAGGGCAGGTTGCGGAAGCCTCCGAAGCGGGAGTGGCCGACCGCGTCCGCGAGGGCCGCCGCCAGGGGGGCGTACGGGTCGGAGTGCGGCTCCGTTAGGGCGGGCAGGTGACGGTCGTAGAAGCCCGTGTCCATGCGGGCCGTCGTGAACTCCTTGTGGCGCAGGGAGTTCACCAGCAGGTCCCGGTTCGTCGTCGGGCCGTGGATCGTCGCCCTTTCCAGGGCGCCCGCCAGTTTGCGGACCGCCTCCGCGCGCGTGGGGGCGTGCGCGACGACCTTCGCGAGCATCGGGTCGTAGTGGACGCCGATGTCGTCGCCGCTCTCGTAGCCCGTGTCCAGGCGGACGGACGGGGGGAGCGACAGGTGGTGCAGGGTGCCGGTCTGGGGGGTCCAGTCCCGCGCGGGGTCCTCGGCGTAGAGGCGCGCTTCGACGGCGTGGCCACGCGCGCGTGGGGGCTCGTCGGGCAGCGGGGCCCCTTCGGCGACGCGGATCTGTTCCGCCACCAGGTCGATGCCGAACACCGCCTCCGTCACCGGGTGTTCGACCTGGAGGCGGGTGTTCATCTCCAGGAAGTGCGCCCGGGTGCCGGAGACCAGGAACTCGACCGTGCCCGCGCCCACGTAGTCCACCGCGCGCGCGGCTCGTACCGCCAGCTCGTGCAGTTCCTCCCTGAGGTCGTCCGGGAGTCCGGGGGCCGGGGCCTCCTCGATCACCTTCTGGTGGCGGCGCTGGAGGGAGCAGTCGCGGGTGCCCAGGGCCCACACCGTGCCGTGGGTGTCGGCGAGGATCTGGACCTCGACGTGGCGGCCGTCCTCGACGTACGGCTCGACGAAGACCTCGCCGTCGCCGAAGGCGCTCGCGGCCTCGGCGCGTGCGCTCTCCAGGGCGGCGGCCAGGTCCTCGATGCGGCGGACGACGCGCATTCCGCGGCCTCCGCCGCCCGCGGCCGCCTTCACCAGCACCGGCAGATCGGCCGGCGTCACGTCCGTGAGGGGCGCGAGGCCCATCAGTTCCTTGGCCCGTGTCTTGGACGCCATCGCCTCGATCGCGGACGGCGGCGGGCCGATCCAGACCAGGCCCGCGTCCAGGACCGCCCGCGCGAAGTCGGCGTTCTCGGAGAGGAAGCCGTAGCCGGGGTGCACGGCGTCGGCACCGGAGGCGATCGCCGCCTTCACGATCAGGTCGGCGCGCAGGTAGGTGTCGGCGGGGGCCGCTCCCGGGAGTCGTACGGCCGCGTCCGCCACGCGCGTGTGGAGGGCGTTCGCGTCCGGGTCCGAGTGCACCGCGAAGGTTCGGATTCCCAACTCACCACAGGTGCGGAAGATCCGGCAGGCGATCTCGCCCCGGTTGGCGACGAGCACAGAAGTGATCACTGAAGGGTTTCCTCACATCCGGAAGACGCCGAAGCCGCCACGTGCGCCCTCGTAGGGCGCGGTGTGGATCGCGGACAGGCACATCCCCAGTACCGTCCGGGTGTCGCGGGGGTCGATGACGCCGTCGTCGTAGAGCCGCCCGGACAGGAACATGGGCAGCGACTCGGACTCGATCTGCTGCTCCACCATGGCGCGCAGGGCGGCGTCGCCCTCTTCGTCGTACGGCAGTCCCTTCGCGGCCGCCGACTGGCGGGCGACGATGGAGAGCACGCCCGCGAGCTGCTGAGGGCCCATGACGGCCGACTTGGCGCTGGGCCAGGCGAAGAGGAAGCGGGGGTCGTGGGCGCGGCCGCACATGCCGTAGTGGCCGGCCCCGTAGGAGGCACCCATCAGGACGGAGAGGTGCGGGACCTTCGAGTTGCTCACCGCGTTGATCATCATCGCGCCGTGCTTGATGATGCCGCCCTGCTCGTACTCCCTGCCGACCATGTAGCCGGTGGTGTTGTGCAGGAAGAGCAGCGGGATGTCGCGCTGGTTGGCCAGCTGGATGAACTGGGCCGCCTTCTGGGACTCCTCGGAGAACAGGACCCCTTGGGCGTTCGCCAGCACGCCGACCGGGTATCCGTGGAGCGCCGCCCACCCCGTCACCAGGCTCGTCCCGTACAGCGGCTTGAACTCGTCGAAGTCGGAGGCGTCGACGATCCGGGCGATCACCTCGCGCGGGTCGAAGGGGGTTCGGAGGTCGCCGGGGACGATGCCGAGGAGCTCGTCGGCGTCGTACTTGGGGGGTGCTGCGGGGCCCGGATCACCGTACGCCTTGCGGTGGTTGAGGCGGGCCACGACCCGCCGGGCCTGCCGGAGCGCGTCCTGCTCGTCCACGGCGAAGTAGTCCGCGAGGCCCGACACGCGTGCGTGCATCTCGGCGCCGCCGAGGGACTCGTCGTCGCTCTCCTCGCCGGTGGCCATCTTGACGAGGGGCGGGCCGCCGAGGAACACCTTGGCCCGCTCCTTGACCATGATCACGTGGTCGGACATTCCGGGGACGTAGGCGCCGCCGGCCGTGGAGTTGCCGAAGACGACGGCGAGGGTGGGGATTCCGGCGGCCGACAGCCTGGTCAGGTCCCGGAAGATGGCACCCCCGGGGATGAAGATCTCCTTCTGGGAGGGGAGGTCCGCGCCGCCCGACTCCACGAGGCTGATGCAGGGCAGCCGGTTGGCGAGGGCGATGTCGTTGGCGCGCAGGGCCTTCTTCAGCGACCAGGGGTTGCTGGCGCCGCCGCGCACGGTCGGGTCGTTCGCGGTGATCAGGCACTCCACGCCCGCGACGACCCCGATGCCGGTGACGAGGGAGGCGCCGACCGTGTACTCGCTGCCCCAGGCGGCGAGCGGCGACAGCTCGAGGAAGGGCGTGTCCGGGTCGAGGAGCAGTTCGATGCGCTCGCGGGCGAGCAGCTTGCCGCGGCCCCGGTGCCGCTCGACGTACTTCTCTCCGCCGCCCGCTAGAGCCTTCGCGTGCTCGGCGGTCAGCTGTTCCAGCTTGGCGAGCATGGCCTCGCGGTTGTCGCGGTAGTCCGAACCTGCCGTGTCCAGGCCGGAGTCGATGACGGTCACAGCAGGGCCTCCGGGATGTCCAGGTGGCGGGAGCGCAGCCATTCGCCGAGGGCCTTGGCCTGCGGGTCGAAGCGGTGCTGGGCGGCGACGCCCTCGCCGAGGATGCCCCCGACGACGAAGTTGAGGGCGCGGAGGTGGGGGAGGTCGTGGCGGGTGACGGGCAACTCCGCTGTTTCCGGGAGGAGTTCACGGAGACGGTCGACGGTGAGGGTGTGGGCGAGCCACCGCCAGGCCTCGTCCGTCCGGGTCCAGACCCCGATGTTGGCGTTGCCGCCCTTGTCGCCGCTGCGGGCGCCGGCGACGAGGCCGAGGGGGGCCCGCCGGGTCGGGCCGGCCGATAGGGGCTCGGGCAGGGGCGGTACCGGTGGGTTTTCGAGTACGGCGGTCTCCTGGGCCGGTGTCACATGGATCCGTCGCCCGTCGTGGAGGACGGCCACATGGTCCACGGCCCCATGGGGGACGTACACATCCTCGAAGACCCCATAGGGCGAGCCCTTCCCCGGTGGCGCCAGCACATGGAATCCGGGGTAGCTCGCGAGCGCCAGTTCTACGGCCGCTCCGCTGAGGGCCCGCCCGACGGCCTCCTGGTCGGGGTCCCGGACGACCAGCCGCAGCAGGGCGCTCGCGGTCTCCTCCGTCCCGGCGTCGGGGCGGTCGGTGCGGACCAGGTCCCAGCGCACGTCGGTGACCTTGGCCAGGTGTGGCTCCATCTGCTCCCGCACCAGCGCGGCCTTGGCCTCGATGTCGAGGCCGGTCAGGACGAAGGCGACCTCGTTGCGGAAGCCGCCGAGGCGGTTGAGGCCGACCTTGAGGGTGGGGGGCGGGGCCTCGCCGCGTACGCCGGAGATCCGGACGCGGTCGGGGCCGTCCTGGGTGAGCCGGACCGTGTCGAGGCGTGCGGTGACGTCGGGACCCGCGTACCGGGCGCCCTGCGTCTCGTACAGCAGCTGGGCCGTCACCGTGCCGACGTCGACGAAGCCGCCGGTGCCGGGGTGCTTGGTGATGACGGCGGTGCCGTCCTCGTGGAGTTCGGCGAGGGGGAAGCCGGGGCGGCGGACGTCTCCCTCGTGGAAGAAGGCGTAGTTCCCGCCGGTCGCCTGTGTCCCGCACTCCAGGACGTGCCCGGCGACGACGGCTCCGGCGAGCCGGTCGTAGTCCGTCGGCCCCCAGCCGAAGTGGGCGGCGGCGGGCCCGGTGACCAGGGCCGCGTCCGTCACCCGGCCGGTCACGACGACGTCCGCGCCCTCGCGCAGACAGGTCGCGATGCCGAAGCCGCCGAGGTAGGCGTGGGCGGCGAGGCTGCCGGGGTGCTCGGCGGTCAGGTCGTCGCCCTCGACGTGGGCGACGTTCACGTCCAGGCCGAGCCGGTCCGCCAACTCCCGTATCCGGGCGGCGAGTCCGGCGGGATTGAGGCCACCCGCGTTGGTGACGATCCGGACGCGCCGCTCGTGCGCGAGGCCGAGGGATTCCTCGAGCTGGCGCAGGAAGGTGCGGGCGTAACCGCCGTCGGGGTCCTTGAGCCGGCCCCGGCCCAGGATGAGCATGGTCAGCTCGGCGAGGTAGTCGCCGGTGAGGACGTCGAGTTCACCGCCGGTGAGCATCTCGCGCATCGCGTCGAAGCGGTCGCCGTAGAAGCCGGAGGCGTTGCCTATGCGCAGGGTCATCCGGCAACTCCCCCTGCCGGGTCGCCGGGAGGCGTTCCCTCCGCCGGGCCGCGGGAAGCCGTCCCCTCCGCCGCGTCGGCGGGAGGCGCCCCCTCCCTCGAGCCGCCGGGAGGCATTCCCTCCCCCGGACCGCCGGAAGCCGTTCCCTTTGCCGGGCGTCCGGCGCCGGGTGGGCCCGCGAAGGCCTGGGCGATGTCGAGCCACCGGTCGGCGTCCTCGCCCTCCGCGCGCAGGGCGAGGTCGGCGCGGTGGGCCCGTTGGGTGACCAGGAGGCAGAGGTCGAGGGCGGGGCCGGTGACGCGGTCGCCGGCGTTCTCGGGGCCGGAGGTCCACAACTCACCGGAAGGTGCGGTGAGTTCGATGCGGAACTCCTCGAACGGCGGGGTCAGTCCGTGCACCCCGAAGGCGAAGTCGCGGGTGCGGACGCCGAGGCGGACGATGTGCCGGATCCGGTCGGTCGCCTCACGGGTCACCCCCAGCGCGTCCGCCACGTCCAGGCCGTGGGCCCAGGTCTCCATGAGGCGGGCGGTGGCCATGGAGGCGGTGGACATGGGCGGGCCGTACCAGGGGAAGCGGGCGCCCTCGGGGGCGTTCCGCAGGGCCTCGGCCAGGTCCTCGCGTCCCGCCCGCCAGTAGGCGAGCAGTCGTGCCGGAGGCTTTCGGGCGCCCTCTTCCGCGCCGTCGTCCACGAAGTCCCCGGGCGCGGCGAGCGCCTTCTCGACCTGACGGGAGAAGGCGTCCTGGTCGGTGACGGCGAGCAGGGAGGCGTGGTCGGTCCAGGCGAGGTGGGCGATCTGGTGGGCGACGGTCCAGCCGGGGGCGGGGGTCGGCAGCGACCACTGCTCCTGGCTCAATCCGGCTACCAGCAGGTCGAGCTCCTCGCTCTCCGCAAACAGGTCGTCGATGACGGGCGTGGGGTCTGCCATGGGGCGAGGATGGCAGCGACCCCAGAAACAAGCAAGCACGCTTGCATTAATTTGTTCTCTGCGACCTCGGAGTGAGCCAGGGAGACTCCTGATGGTGTCGCAGGGCAGGCAGCCAACACCGACGACGTCGCCCCCGGGGCAGGCTGACCGCGAGGCGGATCAGGAAAGCGGATCCGGCGTCACTTGCGGATACTGACCAGCTCCGAGCGTGGCGTGACCATGTAGACGAAGAATCCGCCCGCCACGAACGCGTGTCTGGCTCCTTCGTCCGCCCCTTGCCAGGCGGCTCCGTGCAGGTGCAGTGCCTCGGCGGCCCGGACCAGTTCGTCGGCCTTCTTCTCGACCTCCGCGAGGAAGGATGGAGGCGCCCCGGCCGCCACGGTCTCCTCGTCAGGAACGTACTTCCCAGTGCCAGGTCACTCCGCGTGTACCGCCCGGCTCGCCTCACGGTAGAGGGCGGCGGCCTCCGTCAGGTGCTTCCGCGCCTCCTCGGCCGTGGTCGCGACCTGGGCCAGGTACTCGGCCCGGTGATAAGCCCTCGCCGTCTCGGGGTGCCGCTCGATCTCCAGCACGGCGGCCCAGTGGGCGAGGTACGCGTGCACCGGACCGAGCGAGCCATGCTCCACCGCTTGTGCGAGTGACTGGTCCTTGGCCTGGTCATAGGCGGCCAGAAGGTTCGGGGCCACGACCGCGCAGGCGGCGCGCAGCGCATCCGGAGTGCGCTCCGGGCGTGGGATCAGGGCCCCCTCGGACGGCTCGGGGTGCTGCACGCTCATGGACCCGACTGTAGCCCCACCCGGCCTCGGCCGTACTGGGAAAAATCGCGCGCGCCCGCACCCTCCCCCGCAGTACGGTCCCCCGGTGATCGATGACGACGGTTACTTCGGAGAGCCCGTGGCGGCGACGTACGACGAGTCGTTGGCGGAGATGTTCTCGCCGGATGCGGTCGAGCCGGCCGTGGAGGTGCTGGCGGAGCTCGCCGGGGCAGGCGGGCGGGCCCTGGAACTGGGCGTAGGCACCGGGCGCATCGCGTTGCCGTTGGTGCGGCGCGGGGTCGAGGTGCACGGCATCGACCTGTCCCGGGCGATGGTGGACCGGCTGCGGGCCAAGCCCGGCGGTGAGGCGGTCGGGGTGACGATCGGGGACTTCGCGACGGCCCGGGCGCCCGGCACCTTCTCGGTCGCCTGTCTGGTCTTCAACACGATCATGAACCTGACGACCCAGGACGCCCAGGTGGACTGCTTCCGCAATGTCGCGGCCCATCTGGGACCCGGTGGAACCTTCGTCGTCGAGGTCATGGTCCCCCAGCTGCGCAAGCTGCCTCCCGGGCAGAACGCGGTGCCGTTCCACGTCGGCACGGACCGCCTCGGGTTCGACACCTACGACACCGCCACCCAGGCGATGGCCTCCCACCATGTCAGAGTCACGGAGGACGGCCAGGGCTCCTTCCGGTCCATCCCCTTCCGTTACGTCTGGCCCGCCGAACTCGACCTGATGGCCCGGCTGGCCGGGATGCGGCTGCGGGAGCGGTGGGCCGACTGGAGCGGGGCGCAGTTCACGAGCGAGAGCGAGTCATGCGTCTCGGTGTGGGAGAAGGTCACGGACTGACGCCGTGTACGGTCCGGGCCAGGCTCACGGGGTGATCGCCTTGCCCCGTCCCACCTGCGTCCGCACCGCTCCCATGCTCGCCGCGATCACGAGCGCGACGGCGAGGGCCTGAAGCGCGGACAAGGCCTGGTCGAGGATCAGGAAGCCCGCGAGGGCGGCCATGGCCGGCTCCAGGCTCATGAGGATCGCGAAGGCGGAGGCGGGCAGGTTGCGCAGGGCGAGGAGTTCGAGGGTGTAGGGCAGGACGGAGGACATCAGGGCCACGGCCGCGCCGAGGCCCACGGTCACCGGGTCGAGGAGCCTGGTGCCGGACTCCGCGATGCCGAGCGGCAGGAACGCCAGCGCGCCGACCGCCATCGCCAGGGCAAGGCCGTCGGCCTGCGGGAAGCGGCGGCCGGTCCGCGCACTGACGACGATGTACGACGCCCACATGGCGCCCGCGCCCAGCGCGAAGGCCACGCCCGCCGGGTCCAGGTCGCCGAAGTCCCCGCCGCCCAGGAGGAAGACACCGGCGAGCGCGAGTGCGGCCCAGACGGTGTTGACCGCACGGCGGGAGGCGAGCACCGAGAGGGCGAGGGGCCCGAGGAACTCCAGGGTCACGGCGGCACCGAGCGAGATGCGGTCGACGGCCTCGTAGAAGAGGCCGTTCATGGCGGCCAGGGTGAGGCCGAAGACGACGACCGTGCCCCAGTCGCTGGGGGAGTACCCGCGCAGCCGGGGTCGGCAGACGACGAGGAGGACGACCGCGGCCGCAAGCAACCGCAGGGCCACGACCCCGAGGGCGCCCGCCCTCGGCATCAGGGTCACGGCCAGCGCCGCGCCGAACTGCACGGAGACGCCCCCGGCGAGCACCAGACCGACGGGACCGAGGGAGGCGGAGCGGCGGGGTCCGCCGGCGGGGGTGGCGGCCACCGAGGTCGGCGACGAGGTCGGGGCGCTGCTGGAGGGGGTCACGGGAGGTTCCAGGGATCGGCTCGGGTTTCGTCCAACGTGCTGCACTACCTGGTTCACGATAGTGGACCTGGTCATGTGCGTAAACCCGTTATACGACTGTCCCCAGGGCTCAGTGGCCGCGCCCCGAACGGCTACCGGCGCGGCGCGGGTGCCGCACCATGAAGACATCCACCGGGTCCTCCCTCTCCACGGTGAAGCCGTGGCGCTCGTACAACCGCCGCGCCGCGCTGCCCTGGAGGACGTCCAGGCGGACGAGTTCGCCGCCGGCGTCGGTCCGTGCGAGCAGACTGCGCAGGACGGCCGATCCAAGGCCCTGGCCCTGGAGGTCCGGGGCGATGAAGAAGTGCTCCAGCCAGTGGCCGTCCTCGGCCGGCCGCAGCGCGACACAGCCCCCGAAACGCACCCCGGCCATGATGATCGACATGTGCCGCTCGACGAAGGCGTCCCGGAACCGCTGCCGCACCCGGTGCTCGTCGAACCGGCCCAGCCGCTCCAGATCGGGGCGCATCACCACGGCCCGCAGTTCGGCTATCGGCTCGACATCGGCCGGAGTCGCGGCACGCAGGGTCCAGTCGGTGAGACGTGTGTTCGTTTCCACTGCCGGAGTATCCCAACAGGGCCTACGAGCCCGCCCTCCCGTCCCGCACCCCGAACACCTCCAGCGCCTCCGCGTCCGTCGCCCGCGCGTTGAGGTAGTAGTCCGCCCACTCCGCGATCCCCGGCCAGTCGCACTCCGCGACGACTCGTTCGACGGCCGCCGGGATGTCGTACGGCGTCACCCGCAGGTCGGTGCCGGGGCCGAGCAGGCACCAGTGGGCGCCCGGGCGGCCGTACGGCATGCCGACGCTGCCGGGGTTCACGACCAGGCGGCCGTGGGCGAGGCGGACGTACGGCATGTGGGTGTGGCCGCAGACGATCGTGCGGACGGTGTCGGGGACGTCCGCGAGGACCTCCGTCCAGCGGGCGGGGCGTGAGTCGACCAGGACGATCTCCTCGTCGTCGCGGGGAGTGGCGTGGCAGAAGAGGACTTCGCCGAGGCCGTGGACGGTGAGGGTGCGGGTGGTGGCGAGCGTGGCCAGGAACTCCACGTCGACGTCGGTGAGTTGGGAGGCGGCGTAGGGGCCGATGGGGTCGGGGATCTCCGACCTTTCTCCCCTGCGGTACTCGACGAGTTCCCGGTCCGCGTTGCCCGCGACCCACAGCACGCGCTCTCCCTGCGCTCTCAACAGGGCCAGGACTTCCGCCGGTTGCGGTCCCGCGGTGATGTCCCCGGTCAGCACGATCCGGTCGGCGGCGGCCACCTCCGGCTCGGCGAGGACGGCTTCCAGGGCGGGCAGGACACCGTGGATGTCGGAGAGGACGGCGATGCGGTCGAAGGCGGGCATGGTGATGAGTCTGCACCGAACGGGGCACCGAACGGGGCACCGACCGGGGCACCGAGCGGGGCACCGAGCGGGAGGGACTCACGCCGGGGCGCCGCCTGTTCAGGGCTTCGGAGCGAGTCCCTCCGCCAGCACCTCCGCCAGGTGTCTGCCCCGCACTCCCGCCAGCTGCTCCAGCTGTGTACGGCAGGAGAATCCGTCGGCCAGCACCACCGCGCCCTCGGGTGCCTGCCGTACCGACGGCAGCAGTTGATCCTCCGCGCAGGCCCGCGACACCTCGAAGTGCCCTTTCTCGAAGCCGAAGTTGCCCGCAAGTCCGCAGCAGCCGCCGGCCAGGTCGCCGGTGAGTCCCGCGGCCTCGCGCAGCCGACGGTCGGCCAGGTCGCCCAGGACGGCGTGCTGGTGGCAGTGGGTCTGGCCGGCGACCGGCCGGTTCAGGGCCGGCGGCCGCCAGCCGGGGGCGAGTTGCTCCAGCGCCTCCGCGAAGGTGAGGACCCGGGAGGCGAGAAGGGCGGCCCGCGGATCGTCGTGCAGCAGTTCCGGCAGGTCGGTGCGGAGGGCGGCCGCGCAGCTCGGTTCCAGGACGACGAACACCGGCCCCTCCTCCACGTCGTCCAGCTCCGGCAGCAGGAACGGCTCCACCAGGTCCAGCGTGCGGAGCAACACCGCCCGGGCACGGTCAAGTTGGCCCGTGGAGAGATACGTGAGACCGCAGCAGGCGCGGACCCGGAGGCGTCCCCGCGGCGCGGACGCACCGACGCCCTCGACCTCGCCGTCCTCCGACCGGTGCACATTCCACGGCCGCGTCGGCAGCTCGACCGCCTCGATCCCGGCCGCCTCCAGCACCCGCACCGCCGCCCGGCCGACGTCCGGCGAGAGGTGCTCGGTGAAGGTGTCCGGCCACAGGAAAACCGTCTTCCCGGGCACCTCGGGTTTCCCTCCCGCCCGCACCTCGGCCGCCCACTCCCGCATCCGCTCCCTGTTCCGCCGCCGCAGCCACCGGCTGAACGTCTCCGTTGCCACCTTCGGGATCCGCCGCTCGGGCGCGATCCCGCCGAGCCGCTTGGCGACGGCCGCCAACGGCCGTACCAAGGCGAGGGCATTGGCCACAGGAGCCATCCGCAGCCGGTCCAGCCAGCGCAGCCACTCCGGCAGCCGGCCCATGCTGTGGTGGGCGGCCGGGCGCCGTCGCCCCGCGTAGTGGTGGTGCAGGAACTCCGCCTTGTACGTGGCCATGTCGACCCCGACCGGGCAGTCGGAGCGGCAGCCCTTGCAGGACAGGCACAGATCCAACGCCTCGCGCACCTCCTCGGACCGCCAGCCGTCGGTGACCAGTCCGCCCGCCTCACCGGCCAGCATCTCGTGCAGCAGCCGGGCACGCCCGCGCGTGGAGTGCTCCTCCTCGCCGGTGGCCCGGAAGGACGGGCACATGACGGCGGACCCGGACGCCGATGTCGTACGACATTTCGCGACCCCGACGCAGCGGCGTACGGCGGCGGAGAAGTCACCGCCGTCGGCCGGGTAGCCGAAGGCGACCTCGACCGGCTCGCGGGGCAGGACGGAGAAGCGAAGGTTGGTGTCGAGGGGGGCCGGGCGGACCAGCATTCCCGGGTTGAGCAGGTCGTCCGGGTCCCAGATGCCCTTCGCCCGCTCGAAGAGGGCGACCATCTCGTCGCCGTACATTTTCGGCAGCAGTTCGGCGCGCGCCTGGCCGTCACCGTGTTCTCCGGACAGCGACCCGCCGTGCGCGGCCACCAGGTCGGCGAGCTCCTCGGAGAAGCGGCGGAACCTCCCGATCCCCGCCCGCGTCAGCAGGTCGAAGTCGATGCGGACGTGGATGCAGCCGTCACCGAAGTGGCCGTAAGGCGTCCCGCGCAGCCCATGGGCGCCCAGCAGTCCGCGGAAGTCCCGCAGATACGCGCCCAGCCGCCGCGGCGGCACCGCGCAGTCCTCCCAGCCGGGCCAGGCCTCGGTGCCGTCGGGCATCCGGGTCGCCGTGCCGCTGGCGTCCTCGCGGATGCGCCACAGGGCGCGTTGCCCCGCCGGGTCGGTCACCACGAGCGCGTCGAGGACGTCGGCCGCGCGCACGATCTCCTCCGCACGCGCGCGTGCCTCGCCCTCGGCGGAGCCGCCCGTCTCCACGAACAGCCAGGCGCCGCCCCGCGGCAGCGCTGCCGTCGAGGGCACCAGGTCGGCCGCCATGCCCTCCACCGTCAGGGGGCGGTGCACCAGCAGCCCGGCCGCCGCCTCGGCGGCAGCGCCCTCGTCCGCGTACCCGAGCACCGCGAGCGCACGCGCGTGTGGCGCCTCCACCAGCCGGACGACGGCCTCGGTGAGGACGCCGAGGGTGCCCTCGCTGCCGCAGAAGGACCGGGCGACGTCGGCCCGGTGTTCGGGCAGGAGGGCGTCCAGGGCGTACCCGGAGATCCGGCGGGGCAGCTCGGGGAAGCCGGTCCGCAGCCGTGCCAGCTCCGCGTCGACCAGCTCCCGCAGCCCCGTCGGCGCCCCGGCCCACCCCTGTCCGAGCCGCAGCCGCTCACCGCGCGCGGTGACGACGGCGAGCTCGCTCACGCTGTCCGCGGTGGTGCCCCACGCCACCGAGTGCGAGCCGCACGAGTTGTTCCCGATCATCCCGCCGAGCGTGCACCGGCTGTGGGTGGAGGGGTCGGGTCCGAACCGCAGCCCGTGCGGGGCGGCGGCGTCCTGGAGCCGGTCGAGCACGAGGCCGGGCTGGACGACGGCGGTACGCGCCTCGGGGTTGAGCGCCAGGACCTGGTTCATGTGCCGGGTGAAGTCCAGCACGACCCCGGTACCGGTGGCCTGTCCGGCGATGGAGGTACCGCCGCCGCGCGGGACGACGGGGACACCATGGGTGCGGCAGACCTCCAGCACGGCGGCCACGTCGTCGGCGTCCCGGGGAGCGACGACCCCGAGAGGGACCCGCCGGTAGTTGGACGCGTCCATGGTGACCAGGGCCCGGGAGGTGACGTCGAAACCGACCTCGCCCCGGACGACCTTCCGCAGATCGGCCTCAAGATCCGTCATGACTCCAGCAAACCAGTCCGGTCAACACCGCCGCGTCTCACCCGACGGACTACGTTTCGACCAGGTTTCCCCCAGCGGCTACGCTCCCCCCGTGGCTGAGATCCAGATTCCCGCTGACATCAAGCCCGCCGACGGTCGTTTCGGCGCGGGCCCCTCCAAGGTGCGGACGGAAGCGCTGGACGCGCTGGCCGCAACCGGTACCTCCCTCCTCGGCACCTCCCACCGCCAGGCCCCGGTCAAGAACCTGGTCGGCACGGTGCGCGAGGGCATCAGTGAGCTGTTCTCCCTCCCCGAGGGCTACGAGGTCGTCCTCGGCAACGGCGGCTCCACCGCGTTCTGGGACATCGCGACGCACGGCCTGATCGAGAACAAGTCGCAGCACCTGACCTTCGGCGAGTTCTCGTCGAAGTTCGCGAAGGCGTCCAAGCTGGCCCCCTGGCTGGCCGAGCCCACCGTCATCTCCTCCGACCCCGGCACGCACCCGGAGCCGCAGGCCGAGGCGGGCGTGGACGTGTACGCGTTCACGCACAACGAGACGTCGACGGGTGTCGCCGCCCCGATCAAGCGGGTCGCGGGCGCGGACGCCGGGTCCCTGGTCCTGGTCGACGCCACCTCCGGCGCCGGCGGCCTCCCGGTCGACATCGCCGAGACGGACGTCTACTACTTCGCCCCGCAGAAGTCCTTCGCCTCCGACGGCGGCCTGTGGATCGGCGTGTTCTCCCCGGCCGCGATCGAGCGCGCCGAGCGGATCCACGCGTCCGGCCGCCACGTCCCGGAGTTCTTCTCGCTGCCGACGGCGATCGACAACTCCCGCAAGAACCAGACGTACAACACCCCGGCCCTCGCCACCCTGTTCCTCCTCAACGAGCAGCTGGAGTGGATCAACGGCCAGGGCGGCCTCGCCTGGTCCACGGCCCGCACGAAGGACTCCTCGACGCGTCTGTACAGCTGGGCGGAGGAGTCCAAGCACGCGACCCCGTTCGTCACCGACCCGGCCAAGCGCTCCCAGGTCATCGGCACGATCGACTTCTCGGACGAGATCGACGCCGCCGCGATCGCCAAGGTCCTGCGCGCCAACGGCATCGTGGACACCGAGCCCTACCGCAAGCTCGGCCGCAACCAGCTGCGCGTGGCGATGTTCCCGGCGATCGACCCGGCGGACGTCGAGGCCCTGACGAAGTGCGTCGACTACGTCATCGAGAAGCTGTAGCCGCTTCCAGAGTTACGACGACGAGGGCGCCCGGCGCATTGCCGCGGGGCGCCCTTCGCGTGCGTCCGGCTACTCGTCGGCGAACAGTTCCTCAGCGGTCTCCACGGTCAGGGAACGGTCGAACCAGGTGCCCAGCAGCTCCAGGTCCGTGCAGGACATGACGTGCCCCCGGACCGAGTCGGGGATTTCGACGCCCCGCACTTCAAGGACCCGAAGAATGTCCTCGGCCTTGCCCTCGGCCTTGCCCTCGGTCTTGACCTCGCGCCAGGTCTCCTCCATCACGCTGCCGAAACCGGGGAAGTTCGGGGTGTACACGGCCATCAGTTCCCTCCAATGATCGCGGCTGGGACCTTCGTCCAGACCGGCCTCGATGTATTCCGCCCAGTCCGCGTTCGGCCCCAGCACCGGCGCCACCGCGTCCAGTATCGCAAGGATGCCCGGATCGTTGGCGTTGATGAGAATGGAGAAGGTGGTGAGCGCCAAGTCCTTCGCCGCCTCCTCCGGGTCGGTGATCGGACGCACGCCGGTCGGCCCCAGAACCAAGGGAAACACCCTCATGCTCGTGTGAAAGTTGCGTCCGATGCGGATGGGTTCCCTCGCCCACTCCGCCGTCTTCTTGTCCCGGCACACCACCACAAGGATCGGCGGCAACCGGTACTTGGCATACATGTGCGCCAAGTAGTACGCCCAGCTGTTGTGCTTGTCCGGGTCCGGCTTGCTCTGCGACTCGACAGCGAGCAGAAACCCGCCTTCGTCGTCGACAGTCCGGACCCGGAAGAAGCTGTCCACCCGGCGCTCCAGCGGCCTGATCTCGGTGAGATCGGTGTCGAGCGGCTCGATCGAGCTGTACTCGGGGAACGTGACGCCCGTCTCCGGCACGAGACGGGCCAGGAGATCCGGCTCCTCCCGGAAGATCCGATGTACAGCGTCATGCTGCGAACTGACCATGCGACGGAAAGTAATCGAGCGAACACACGCCCTACACCCAGATGCCCGCGTGATCAACCGTACGAGTGAACATGCCGCTGGCGATTGCCGGCGGGAAGATCACGCGCCGCCCCGTCATCCCCGCCGCCTTACGGCACCAGCACCACCTTGCCCGTGGTATGCCTTTCCTCGATCGCGCGGCGGGCCGCGGCGACCTCGGACGCGGCCGTACGAACGCCGCCGGCCGTGTAGTCGATCAACTCATCGGTACTGGGCCCTTTCGCAGGTTCGGCCACCCCTCTGGTCAACGTCCCACGACCTGGTACGGGGATACGTGACCGAACTCTTCTCTTCAGCGTTGACGGGGCCTGCGGGCGACGGCATGATGACCGACTGCGTGGCCTACGCCGAACCTCCCGCGACCGTCCCCAGCACGGTCTCCCATCGGAGGCAAAGGGACCAGCGTCTCAGGTCGTTCTCGCAGCCCGATCGCCTCGGGCGAGGTTGCTGGGGTGCCGTCGCTCAAGGCGTGGAAGGCCGCGATGACAGCCCGTAGGAACTTCAAGCACCAGGTGCGTGCCCGCGCCGCCAAGACCGGTGAGTCCTACACGTCCGCCCTCCGGCACTTCCGTCCGACTCCATCAGGAGACGTCATGTCGGAAGCAAGGAATCCCAAGAGCGTGCGGCTCGCCGTAGCGCAGACGCTCGTACGCGAGGACCCCCGAGACGTTGAAGCGCTGCGCGAGAGTGGGCGTGAGGTCCGTGCTCTGATGCGCGAGGCCAGTGTTCAGGGGGCCAGGATCGCGCACTTTCCGGAAGGCGCGATCTGCTTTCCCAACAAGTTCGTCATGTCCGTCGACGGCCCGGACACGGTCGGCCCGGCGGACTGGGATCGGTGCCAGTGGCCGGTCCTCCGATCGGAGTTGGCCGCGATCGCCGAGTTGGCCCGGGAGTTGCGGCTGTGGACGGTGATCCCCTCGGTGCACCGCTTGAGCGGCCCGAACCGTCCGCACAACAGCCTCTACGTCATCTCCGATCGCGGCGAGGTCGTCACGCGGTATGACGAGCGCTTGCTGTCGAAGACGAAGGTCTCGTACATGTACTCGCCGGGCGTCTCGCCGGTGACCTTCGAGGTCGACGGTGTGCGCTTCGGCTGCCTGCTCGGCATGGAGATCCACTATCCGGAGTTGTTCGCGGAATACGAGAAGCTGGACGTCGACTGCGTGCTGCTCTCCACCAGCGGTACGCCGGGCAACACCACCGCCCAAGCCCAAGTCCAAGGCCACGCCGCGTTCAACAGTTACTGGGTCAGCCTGTCGGGGCCGGCACAGGACAGCGTCACCGCACCGACCGGAATCGTCGCTCCCAACGGCGACTGGCTTGCGCGGTGCCCCGCGGACGGTTCGCCATCGGTTGCCGTCGTGAACCTCGACGACAGCTCCGAGGCCGCCACATCGGCACTGACCTACGCGCGTCCCTGGCGTCGTGAGTCGCGCTCGGGCATTTACACGGAGCATCAGGTGAGCGACCCGCGCAGCGAAGACCGGACAGCGGCCTTCTAGCTCAGAAGCAGAATCCGAGGGGTCGCTGTCCGGGGCGCTCGGCACCCACCGAGCGCCCCCGTCACGCAAACCTCACGACGCCGTACAGCTCACACTCGGCACACCCCCACCTCCCGGCGCTCCCCCGAACCCAAAGCTCGCCGAACCGCCCACCGGAACCGCCCCGTTGTGCGAGGCGTTCGTCGCGGTCACGGTGGAGCCGGTCTGGGTGTACGACGCGTTCCACATGGAGGTGACCTTCTGTGAGCCCGGCCAGGTCCAGGTCACCTTCCAGGAGGAGAGAGCCGTCGTACCCGAATTGGTCACCTTCACCTCGGCGTTGAAGCCGCCGCCCCAGTCGCTGCTGACGGAGTAGGCGGCGGTACAGGCCGCCGTACTCCCGCCCGGGTCGCCCGGGTCACCGGGGTCGCTCCCGCCGCCCGGGAATCCCGGCGCCTTCACACTCGCCAGATACCCGTCCTTCACGGTGTCCACGGTCTGCCAGTCGTCCTTCAGAATCCCGCCCGTGTCACCGGAGTTGGGGTTCCACGACCAGAAGGTCCAGTGGAAGGAGTCGGCGCCGTACGTCGATGTCGGCCGCAGATACGAGACCAGCGCCGCCAGCCACTTCTGGTCCACGGTCGACTGAAGGGTGGTGCCGAACTCGCCCACCCACACCGGGGCGATGTTCTGCTTGAAGATGTAGCCCCAGTACTTGTCCCAGATCCCCGGCATGTTGGCGGGGAAGGACGGATCGCTGAACCAGCTCTGCTGGGCCACGCTCGTCGCGTAGTCGTGGGCGGAGTACACGACCCGGTTCGCGACGTTCAGCTGCACCGGGTACTGGGCGACGCCCATCAGGTTGCCGCCCCACCAGCCGGAGACGCCGTTGAAGGTCTGCACGCCCTCGACGAAGATCAGCAGGTCGGGATTGACCCCCAGCACCGCGTTGCCGGCCCGCTGAGCCGCCAGACGCCAGTCCACAGAGGTGTCCCCGCAGCCCCAGCAGGCCGGATCGTGCGGCTCGTTGTGGAGGTCTATGCCTACGACCGTGTCCTGGCCCTTGTAACGCGTCGCCAGTGCCTTGAGGTTGGCGAGCCACGTCGACTCCGGAACCGCGGCCGTGTACCAGAGCGCCGACTGGCCGCCGGAGTCCGGGCGGTGCCGGTCGAGGATGACCTTGAGGCCGTCCTGACCGGCGTACGACACGATCTTGTCCAGGACGCCGAGGGAGTTCAGGCCCTGCAGGTCGGCGTTCTTGCCGCTGGAGAAGTCGATGCTGTCGGGGACCGTCCCCGACTTGAAGATGTCGTCGCTGTACGGGATGCGGAGGGTGTTGTAACCCAGCGACTTCATCTGGTCGATCATGGATTTGTAGTCGCGGGACCAGAGGCCGTGGACGACGTGGTTGCCGGTCTCGAAGCCGAACCAGTTGATCCCGGCGACCCGGACCGGCTGCCCGGAGGCGTCCAGGATCTGGCGGCCGCTGGTGTGCCAGTAGCCGGCGCCGGCCGTCTCGGCGGCCTGGGCCGACTGAAGACCGGCGGTCCCCAGCGGTAACAGGCACGCCGCCGCCACCGCGCACAGCGCTCTTCGCAAGCTGCGGAACATGTTCGCTGCTTCCTCTCGGGAGGCGCGGGCCCGGAACCCGGTGGGAGCGCTCCCACCACCCTGCACCTCCCATGGAAGTCAGGTCACATGGACACGTCAAGACATGGGACGTCACTTGTGCGCGGGACGTCACCGACTCAGCTTCTGGAACCTCCGTACCGCGAGCGGCAGGAAGATCGCCGTGAGAACGACGGGCCACACGCCGGCCATCAGCAGGGCGTGCCGCTCGACCCAGGAGTCCCCGCCGCCGACCGGCGTACCGAACAGGTCGCGGCTGGCGGCGGCGGTCGAGGAGATCGGGTTCCACGCGGCCACCGCGCCCAGCCAGTCGGGCATCAGCTGAGGTGCGACGAAGATGCTGGAGATCATCGTGAGCGGGAAGGCGACCGCGAACAGGCCGCCCGCCGCCTCCGGGTTGGGGACCATCAGGCCCAGCCACACCCCGATCCAGATCAGCGCGAACCTGAGCCACAGCAGCAGCCCGAAGGCGGCGAGGAAGCCGAGCCCGCCGTCGGGCCGCCAGCCCATGGCCACCGCGGTGAGCATCATGATCGCCAACTCGGCGCAGGCGACCAGCAGATCGGTCACCCCACGCCCCGCGACCACCGCGGACGAGGCCATCGGCATCGAGCGGAACCGGTCGATCACGCCCTTCGTGGCGTCGTACACCACGAGGGTGGCCGTGTTGATGAAGCCGAAGGCCATCGTCATCACGAACATGCCGGGCATCAGGAAGTCCTTGTAGTCCCCGCCACCGGGGACCTGCATGGCGCTGCCGAAGACATAGCCGTAGAGCAGGACGGAGAGGATCGGGAAGCCCAGCTGCCAGGCGATGTTGACGGGTTGGCGCCGGTAGTGGGTGAGGCCGCGGCGGACGATGTTCCACACGTCGGCGAGGACCCAGTAGGTACGGCCGTGGGTGGCCTCCATGGTGCTCATGCAGCCGTCTCCTTGTCCGTCCGGTGTCCGGTCAGGCGCAGGAACACGTCGTCGAGGCTCGGCCTGCGCAGTCCGATGTCCTCGACCCGCACGCCCTCGTCCTGGAGGGTGCGGGCGACTTCGGTGAGCGCCAAGACGCGGTCGGCCACGGGGGCGTGCACCCGCAACTCCCCTTCCTCCGCCTCGGGTTCGCCGTCGGAGACCCGGGCGACGACCTTCACCACGCGCGGGATCTCGGACCGTTCGGCGACCACGACCTCGATACGGTCGCCGCCGACCCGGTCCTTGAGCCCGTCCGGGGTGTCGTCGGCGATGGCCCGGCCCTGGTCGATGACGGTGATGCGGGAGGCGAGCTTGTCGGCCTCCTCGAGGTACTGCGTGGTCAGCAGCACGGTGGTGCCGCTTGCCACCAACGCCCGTACGGACTCCCAGACTTCGCCGCGGCTACGGGGGTCCAGGCCCGTCGTCGGCTCGTCGAGGAAGAGCACGGCGGGGGCGAGGATCATGGAGGCGGCGAGGTCGAGCCGGCGCCGCATACCGCCGCTGTACTTCCCTACGCCCTTGTCGGCGGCGTCGGTGAGGTCGAACTGTTCCAGGAGTTCGGCGGCCCGCTGCCTGGCCCGCTTCCCGCCGAGGTGGAACAGCCGCCCGAACATCTCCAGGTTCTGCCGGCCGGTGAGGACCTCGTCCACGGCGGCGTACTGCCCGGTGAGCCCGATCCTCGACCGCACCTCGCGCCCCTGCCGGGCCACGTCAAGGCCTGCGACGGTGGCCCGGCCGCCGTCCAGCCGGACCAGCGTGGACAGGATGCGGACCGCCGTGGTCTTGCCCGCGCCGTTCGGCCCGAGCAGGCCGTGCACGGTGCCCTCGCGGACGGCGAGGTCGAAGCCGTCGAGGGCGCGTTTCTCGCCGTAGCGCTTCTCCAGGCCCTCGGCGCGGACGGCGTATCCGTCGTCGGTCATGGTTCCCCCTTCTCGGGACCGAGATAACTGAGTACACCGTACCCGATTGCGCGTACGCTGTACTCAATTTTGCGTCGGAACTAAGCTGCCCCCATGACGAGCAGCGGGGACACCAGTGGCAGCGGGGACATCGTCCGCACGCTCGAGCTGCTGTGGGACGGGGCTCCACGCCCCAGCCGGGGACCCAAGCCGGGGCTGACGCTGGACCGGATCGTGGAAGCGGCCGTCCGGATCGCGGACGAAGAGGGGTTCGACGCGGTCTCGATGCGCCGGATCGCCACCGAGCTCGGCACCGGCGCGATGTCCCTGTACAGGTATGTCCCCGGCAAGGCCGAGCTGCTCGACCTGATGCTCGACCGCGTCCAGCGGCCCTCCGAGAACCCGGCCGACCTCGGCGACGGCACCTGGCGCTCCGCCCTGGAGGCCATGGCCCGCGCCACGCTCGCCCTCTACACCCGCCATCCCTGGCTGCTCGGCGTCAACCAGGCCCGCCCGCTGCTCGGCCCGAGCGCGCTGGACGGCATGGAGAAGGTGCTCGGCCGGATCCGCCCGATGGGCCTGAGCGACCCCGAGTTGGTGTCGGCGGTCATCATGGTCGACGGGTACGTCGTCGGGGCCGCGCGCACGCAGGTCTACCAGCGGGAGGCGGAGCGCACCTCGGGCATGACGACCGCGGACTTCTTCGCGGCCCAGGCACCGTTCATCGAGAAGGTCATGGCCACCGGCCGCTACCCGGTCCTCGGCTCCCTCGCCGAGGACACGTGGAGCCCGGAGTTCGACCACTTCGAGTTCGGGCTGCAGCGGATCCTGGACGGGCTCGAGGTGTTCGTGGCCGGCCGGCGCGAGGGCTCACGAGCGGCGGAATAGCCGCCGGAGTCCGAAGAGGGCGGCGACGGCCCCCAGGGCGAGGACGCCGATCTTCACCGTGCGGTCGGAGTTCCCGCCGCCGTCGTCTCCGGAGGCCGAGGAACTCCCGGTCCCGGAGGGCGACTTGGACCCGCCGTCCCCGGGTGCGTCCTGCGCCACCACCTCGCTGTCCGCGCCCTCCATGCCGAGCAGGATCTTGGTCCCGTCGGGCGAGTAGGAGACGGACTCCCCCTGGCCGAGCGGCACGCTGATCCGGCCGCCGCGCTTGATGTCGCCGCCGTTCCAGTCGTACCAGATGCCGCCGAGGTACCCGCGTACGACGAGCTGCCGGCCGTCGGGCGAGAACGCGGCGTCGGTCGCCCACAGGTCGACGGGCTTGACGGGCTTGAAGACGTTGGTCCCCGAGGGGGAGAGGGTGGCCGGTCCCTCGTAGAGGTGCCCGCCGTCCTCCTGCTTGTCGATGATGTAGACGCGCCCGGTCTTCGGGTGGACGACCATCGACTCGGCGTCGCGCGAGCCGTCGGTGTACTTCACGACGTACTGAGTGGCCTTGACGGACTGGTCCTTGAGGACTTTCGGCTCGGGCAGCTTGTAGATCCACACATAGGGCCAGGTGACCCCGTCGTTGTCGCCGACGTCGCCGACCCAGAGTTCGTTGTCGGGCCCCATCGCGATCGCCTCGACGTCCCTCGGGGTGCCGACGCCGGTCATGGTGATCCTGGCGACGGTCTTGCCGGTGGAGCTGTCGACGGCGTACAGATATGCGCCGGTGTCCTGGTCATTGTGGGTCCAGTAGATGCCCGGGTGCTGCCGCGAGGCGGCGAGCCCGCTGGACTCGGTGATCCGGGGGTCGGAGATCGTGAAGCCCTTGTCCCCCTTCCCGTCTCCGTCTGCGGCGGAGGCGGGCACGGCGGCGGGCAGGGTGAAGGCGCCCACGAGCAGGGTCCCGGCGAGGAGGGCGAAGGGTCGACGCATGCCCCCAGCCTGCCATCCCGACATGTGTGTGGAGGGGAGAGGCCGGAAGGGCCCCGCGGGAAGCGTGGCCGGACTCACATGTCAGCGCCCCCGCCGATGATCCATCATGAGCGGATGCTCAGATTCATGCCGGTCGGCGATTCGATGACGATCGGAAGCGCGGGCGAGCACACCTGGCGTTACCGGATGTGGCGGCACCTCCGGGACACCTACGGCGGCCCCTTCGCCCTCGTGGGCCCGCGCGAGACGCTGTACGACAAGGCGGCGGACGCCCCGACGTCGTACGAGTACGCCGATCCCGACTTCCCCCGGGCCCACCTGGCCGGCTGGGGCGAGGGCTGGCTGCACATGGCCCCGCTGATCGGCGACGCGGTCCGGGCGCACCGCGCGAACGTGCTCCTGGTGTCGCTGGGCCTGATCGACCTGGGCTTCTACACGAACGCGGAACAGACAGCGGAGAACGTCCGCGCCTTCGTCGCCGAGGCCCGCCGGGCCGACCCCCGGATCCGGATGGCCGTCCTCCCGGTGATCCCCAATGTCCGGGCGGAGTCGGACACGCCCTTCGCGACGGAGGTCACCCGCTTCAACGAGCTCCTCGCCAAGGCGATCGCGGACCTGGACGAGCCCCGCTCCCCCCTGCTGCCGGTCTCGCCCCCGGCGTCGTACGACATCCACCACGACACCTACGACGGCACCCACCCGAACGCGAGCGGCGAGCACAGGATCGCGGCGGCCTTCGCGGAGGCGATGCACCAGGCGTGGGACCTGGGCGGGCCGTACCAGGTCGGCTGATCCGGCGGTTCGAGGCGGACAGGAACGGGGCGGCGCACTCCGACGAGGTGTCGGTGTACGCCGCCCTGGGGTGGGTCGGGGTGCGGGAGCCGGCCCGCGCTGTCATGGCGGTTACTCGGGGTCGGCGTTGAACTTCGCGGTCGACCAGCGGTAGCCGAGCACCGCGAGGCCGAGGCACCAGGCGACGGCGAGCCAGCCGTTGTGGCCGATCTCGGTCCCCAGGAGCAGTCCGCGCAGGGTCTCGATGGCCGGGGTGAAGGGCTGGTACTCGGCGATCGGCTGGAACCAGCCCGGCATCGCGTCGACCGGCACGAACGTGCTGGAGATGAGCGGCAGGAAGATCAGCGGCATGGCGTTGTTGCTCGCGGCCTCGGCGTTGGGGCTGATCAGGCCCATGCCGACGGCGATCCAGGTGAGCGCCGTGGCGAAGAGCACGAGCAGTCCGAAGGCCGCGAGCCACTCCAGGACGGTGGCGTCGGTGGAACGGAAGCCGATGGCCACGCCGACCGCGCCGACCAGGACCACGCTGACGATCGACTGCAGCACACTGCCGACGACGTGTCCGACGAGCACCGAACCGCGGTGGATCGCCATGGTCCGGAAGCGGGCAATGATGCCCTCGGTCATGTCGTTGGAGACGGAGACCGCGGTGCCGATCGTGGTGGAGCCGATGGTCATCAGCAGCAGGCCCGGGACGAGATACGCGATGTAGTCGGAGCGGTCGCCGCCGCCGATGCCCGCGCTCATGGTGTCGCCGAAGATGTAGACGAAGAGCAGCAACAGCATGATCGGCGTGAGCAGCAGGTTCAGGGTGAGCGAGGGGTAGCGCCGGGCGTGCAGGAGGTTGCGGCGCAGCATCGTGGACGAGTCGCGTACGGCGAGGGAGAGGTTGCTCATCGGACGGTCTCCTTGGGCTGGTCGGTGACGTCGGCGCCGCCGGTCAGGGCGAAGAAGACGTCGTCGAGGTCGGGGGTGTGCACGGTCAGCTCGTCGGCCTCGATGCCGGCCGCGTCGAGCCGGTCGAGGATCGCCCGCAGCTCGGACTGGCTGCCGTCGCTGGGGAGTTGCAGGGCGAGGGATTCGTCGTCCGGCGTGGCGTCGCGCAGTGTGGAGGCGGCGTTCCGGTAGGCGTCCGGGCCGGTGAAGCGGAGGCGGACGTGACCGCCGGGGACGATCCGCTTGAGCTGCTCGGCGCTGCCCTCGGCGGCGATCCTGCCGTCGTGGAGGACGGCGATGCGGTCGGCTAGTTCGTCGGCCTCCTCCAGGTACTGCGTGGTGAGGAAGACCGTCACCCCGTCGGACACCAGCTCTCTGATGATCTGCCACATGGTGTGCCGGGAGCGGGGGTCGAGTCCGGTGGTCGGTTCGTCAAGGAAGATGATCCGCGGGTCGCCGACCAGGGTCATGGCGATGTCGAGGCGGCGCTTCATGCCGCCGGAGTAGGTGGAGGCGGGCTTCTTCGCGGCCTCGGTGAGGTCGAAGCGCTCCAGCAGTTCGGCGGCGACCCGCCGTCCCTCGGCCTTGGGCAGGTGGTGCAGGTCCGCCATCAGGAGCATGTTCTCCTCACCGGTGATCAGCCCGTCCACGGCGGAGAACTGGCCGGTGACCCCGATCGCGCCTCGCACACCCTGCGCGTCGGTGGCCAGATCGTGGCCGCCGATGCGGATGTCACCGGTGCCCGGGCCGGCGGAGATGAGCGTGGAGAGGATCTTGACGACGGTGGTCTTGCCGGCGCCGTTCGGGCCGAGGAGGGAGAAGATCGTGCCGGCGGGCACCTGGATGTCGATGCCGTCGAGGACGGTCTTGTCCCCGTAGGACTTGCGCAGGCCGTTCGCCGCGATGGCCAGGTCGGTCATGGTGGGTGCTCCTTGTGAGGGCTGCGGGTCAGAGGCTGCGGGCGGTGATGTCGCCGTGCGCGGTGGTGGCGCGGATGGCCAGGCCGGCATGGGCTCCTTCGGCGTTCTTGAGGGTGTTGTGGACGCGGCCGTAGGAGGTGCCGGCGTCCAGGGAGGCGGAGGCGGCGGTGCCGACGGTGATGTCGCCCTGCTGCGTGCTCAGGACGACCGAGCCGGTGACGGCCTCGGCGATGGTGATGTCGCCCTTCTGCGTGCTGATCTCGGCGGGTCCGGCGAGACGGCCGACGGTGATGTCGCTGTCGGCGGCGGTGAGGCGGATGCTCGCGGCCTCGTCGATCTTGACCGGGCCGTGGGCGCCCTGGAAGACGACGTCCCCGAGGCGTCCGACGGCGCGGAACTCGGCGGCGGCCGTCTTGGCCTCGACATGAGAGCCGGTCGGGAGCTGGACGGTGATCTCGACGGCGCCGGAGGGCCCGAAGTACTGGTTCTTCGCGGCCGGGGCGGCGATCCGCAGGACACCGTCGTCGCCGTGGGTGACCTCGATCCGCTCGGCGGCGCGAGTGTCACGGCTCTTGGCGGGGTCGACGGGACGGATCTCCACGGTGGTGTCGGTGCGGTCGGCGGCGATGACCTGGACGCGGCCGGCGGGAAGGTCGATGACGGTGCTGACGGGGGCGGTGGTGTCGAACTTCTGCATCAGGTGCTCCTGCGTTCGTCGCTGTTTCCGATGAACGAAAAGCTACGTTGCATTCATAGATCCGGCAACAGGTTCGTTGCGAAGTACCGCTATAACCGCAGGCAGTTGCAGTGATTTCATTGCAACGGTTCTAAAAGTAACGCAACGCCAGGCGTCCGATCGTTGCAATAGGCTGAAGGTGAACGCTATGCTGCGGGCACCAGGGACCACGAAGGAGACCGCGATGCCGGGAGGCAGGCTCACCCAGCAGGAACGTCAGCAGATCGCGCTGGGAGTGGCCGACGGCCTCGCCTACGCGGAGATCGCCCGCCGCCTGGAGCGCCCCACCTCGACCATCACCCGCGAGGTCATGCGCAACGGCGGCCCCACCGCCTACCGCGCCGACCTGGCCCACCGCGCCACCGAACGCCGGGCCCACCGCCGCCGCCAGACCGCACCCCGAGGTGCGCAGACCCCCGAACCGACCCACGGCCGCGATCCCGAGGCGGTGCGCGAGTACGAGGAGGCGTTCACCACCGTCCTCATGCGGCAGGGCGCGCCCAAGATGATGTCGAGGGTGCTGACCTGCCTCTACACCAGCGACAGCGGCAGCCTCACCGCCGCCGAACTCGTCCAGCGCCTCCAGGTCAGCCCGGCGTCCATCTCCAAGGCCATCAGCTACCTCGAGAACCAGGGGCTGGTCCGCCGCGAACGCGACGACCGGCGCCGCGAGCGCTATGTCGCCGACGACGACGTCTGGTACCAGTCCATGATCGCCAGCGCCCGTGGCACCATCCAGCTCGCCGAGACGGCCCGTCAGGGCGTGGGCGTCCTCGGCCCGGGCACCCCGGCCGCCACCCGCCTGGAGAACATCGCCCGCTTCCTCGATTTCGTCTCCGAGAGCCTCACCCGCGCCGCGGACCAGGCCCGCGAGGTCCTGCACACGAAACCGGAGACACCCTCGGACAGCGCTACGTGAGCGACTGACGCCCGATGGCGTCGACGAGGAGATCGGCGCAGGGCCGGACACCGGCACGCAGCCCGCCGTCCCACCGCTCTTTCTCTTCTCCGAGGTAGACCGCCCGGGCGTGGGCGAGGACAGCCCGGTGTGCGCACGGCAGCCGCTCGAGTACCCAGTCCGCGGCGGCGTCCTTGGAGCGGATGCTGTCCGTGGCGAGGGTGGTCCAGATACGGGCGAGGGTGAGCAGGACGTTGCGGGTGTCGTGGTCCAGGTCGCCCAGGAGCTGCGGCACCCCGGCGACGATCGCGCGCCTGAGGTCCACGAGGGGTACGGGGTCCAGGAGTTGAGCGGGCGGGGGGCCGTACAGTGCCGTGTCCCCGGCCAGGGTCATGGTGAGCAGGGGCGCGAGATCGGGACTGGACTCGGGCTCGGGAAGCACACCCCGCTCGTAATCCCCGCGCAGCCACTCGCCGTACAGGAAGTCGCAGACGGGCGGGTACCGCCACGGCCGTACCTCGTCCTGTACGACGACGATGAGCTCCACGGGCCGAGCGCCCGGAACGCCGGACACCCGCATCAACTCGCCTACCAGCGCCCGGCGTTCGTCACGAGTCAGCGAGGTCCGTACGACGACCAGGACGTCGATGTCGCTGTACGGGCGAAGGCCGGCGAGGACGGCGGAGCCGTGGAGGTAGATGCCGAGGGGGGTGTCGGAGAGCGTGCGGTGGACGATGCGCGCGACTGCCGGGGCGCCGTCGTCGACTGGCATGTGCGTCATCCCTCCGTGTCCTGGTCACCGTGCGTATCGTTGTACTGCGCGGCTGTGCTTGTCCATGGAGCAGCCGGGGAGGAGCGCCACGATGACCGTCCTTGAAGACAGGATCGCGATGGCCGAGAGCGACGACACGAGCTGGCTCGACGAAATGTTCGAGCGGCTTGAGAAACTGCCGGTCCCCGAGGGATACAAGGTCGAGATCGTCGAGGGGGCCATCTACATGTCGCCGCAAAGGGACATCCACTGGGAGACCATCCGCAGGATCGTCCGAGCCCTTGAAGACACGTTCGGCATGGACGTCAAGGTGCTCTCGGACGTCCGCATCGACTTCCCCGGCCGCAAGAACGGTCTCGCACCAGACGTGGTGAAACTGCGCGACGGCGCCGAGAAGACCTCCAAGGGCCGCTGGCGCTACGAAGACGTCGAGTTCATCGCCGAGGTCATCTCCCAGGACACAGCCAAGAACGACTACGGCCCCAAGAAGACCGCCTACGCCCTCGCCGAAGTGCCCGTCTATGTAATTGCCGACCCCTATACGGGCAAGTGCCACCTGTTCACGCAACCCAAGGATGGCGACTACGTCAGCGACCTCTCCATCACTTACGGCGGAGACGTCGACATGACCGCCACCCCCCTCAACCTCACCCTCAAATCCGATAAGTTCCCCCGCGACTGACTGACAGAATCCGCCGTATGGCGCTCATCCATCACACCACGCTCAAGCCCACCAAGGTGGAACTGCTCACCACCTGGCTGCCCACCCGCCCGTGGTACACCGGCACCCGCACCCCCGAGTTGACCAAGGCCGGCGGTTTCCGGCTGGACGACCCGGAGGGCGAGGTCGGGATCGAGTTCATGGTGGCCGTCGACTCCTCCGGCCCCGAACCCGTCGCCTACCTGGCCCCCCTCACCTACCGCGCCGCCCCGCTCCCCGGCGCGGACCACGCCCTCGTCGGCACCATGGAACACGGCGTCCTGGGCCCCCGCTGGGCCTACGACGGCACCCACGACCCCGTCCTGCGCACCGAACTCCTCGCCCTGTTCGAGGGCCGCACCCAGGCCATGGCACAGAGCATCAGCGACACCCCCGACCACGAGGTCACCCACTCCTACACGGGCCCCGTCCTCCCCACCGGCCCCGCGGAGGTCACCGAGGACCAGGACGGCACCGAGCTCGCCCTCCCGGACGGCACGGTTCTCCGCGTGCACCGACGCCCGCTGCCCACGGCCCCCGAGGGCACGGCCGGCCACGTCTCCGGAGCCTGGAACGCCCCGGACGGCACCCGCGCCCGAGCCGTGTTCGCCGTGCTGCACACCGCCCCTCAGGGCTGAAGGCCGAAGCCCCGCGTCACCACCCCCACCACCTGGACGGAGTTCGCCCTCCTCCAGCCCCTAGAACATCCCGTTCCCGTTGGCGGAAGTTTCCGGAACGTCCTGGATCACATCCCAGTGCTCCACGATCTTCCCGCCCCGCACCCGGAACAGATCCACGATCGCCTGCCCCCGCTCCCCCGGCGCCGGAACGTAGTGGCTGTGGACGGCGACGAGGTCTCCCTCGGCGATGACCCGCTTGGGCTCCACCTTCAGCTGCGGGAACGCCTTGAAGTAGGCCCCCAGCCCGGCCTTCAGGCCGTCCACCCCGTTCGGGATGTTCGTGCTGTGCTGCTCGTACCCGGGCCCCCAGTACCGGTCGATCGCGGAGACGTCCTTGTCGACGAGTAGCTCGTCGAAGGCCTTCACGACCAGCTGCTTGTTGTACTCGGTGAGGAAATGCTGGGTCGGCCGATCCGTCCGCGGCCAACTCACCGTCGAGAACATGTCGTTACCGTTGGCCGTGGAGTCCGGCACCGCCTGTCCCACATCCCAGTGCTCGGCGATCTTCCCGCCCTGGAAGCGGAATATGTCGAAGACGGCCTGGCCCCGCGTGCCCGGCGTCATGACGACGTTCGAGTGGACCAGCACGAGGTCCCCCTCGGAGATGACCCGCTTGACGTCGTACGCGGCGTCCGGGAACTGCTTGTGGATGGCGACGCCCAGGTTCTTCAGCGTCTCGGCACCGTCCGGCGCGAGCGGGTTGTGCTGGATGTAGTCCGGTCGTACGAAACGGTCCACGACCTCGGTGTCACCGCGCTCGAACACGCCCTTGAGGACGCTGACGGCGACGGCCTTCTGGTAGCTGAGGCGGGCGGAATCGCCGTAACCGCCATGACGGGCGTAACCCGTGGAAGCGATGTGCGGCGCCGCAACAGCAGGCACAGCGACAGCGCCCAGCACAGCAGCGGAGGCGGCGAAGGCGACAAGCGCCCTGCGGACAGACGTGGTGGGGGGCATGGGACTCTCTCCAGCCGTCGACATCAGATATTGAAAGTTCAAGCGCACGCTTCCCACAGGTAAGCACTAACCACCAGTTAGCGTCAAGATCCCTTGAATCCCCGTACCCCGCTGCATCCCTTGCATAGAGCGCACTCAAAGCCGTTGGCTGGGTGGTCATGAAGTACACGCAGCTCGGACGCACGGGACTCAAGGTCAGCCGGCTCGTACTCGGCACGATGAACTTCGGACCGCAGACGAACGAGGCCGACAGCCACGCGATCATGGACGCGGCGCTGGACGCCGGAATCAACTACTTCGACACCGCCAACGTGTACGGCTGGGGCGAGAACAAGGGCCGTACCGAAGAGATCATCGGCAACTGGTTCGCGAAGAGCGCCACCCACCGCGACAAGGTCGTCCTCGCCACCAAGGTCTACGGCAACATGGCCGCGGACGGCGAGGCCTGGCCGAACCACGACAAGCTGTCGGCGCTGAACATCCGCCGTGCCGTCGACGCCTCGCTCAAGCGGCTCCAGACCGACCACATCGACATCTACCAGTTCCACCACGTCGACCGCGCCACTCCCTTCGAGGAGATCTGGCAAGCGATCGACACCCTCGTCCAGCAGGGCAAGATCCTGTACGTCGGGTCCTCCAACTTCCCCGGCTACAAGATCGCGCAGGCCAACGAGATCGCCGCCCGGCGGGGCGGCACCATCGGTCTGGTCAGCGAGCAGTGCCTGTACAACCTCGCCGAGCGGCGCGCCGAGATGGAGGTCATCCCGGCCTCCCAGGAGTACGGCCTCGGCGTGATCCCCTGGTCCCCGCTGCACGGCGGTCTCCTCGGCGGGGTCATCAAGAAGGAGGTCGAGGGCGGCCGCCGCGCCTCGGGCCGCGCCGCCGACACGCTCAAGGACACGGCCAAGCGCGCCCAGATCCAGTCGTACGAGGACCTGCTGGAGAAGCACGGCCTGGAGCCCGGCGAGGCGGCCCTGGCGTGGCTGCTGACCCGCCCCGGCGTGACGGGTCCGATCGTCGGCCCGCGCACCGCCGAGCAGCTGGAGTCGGCGATCAGGGCGGTCGAGCTGGAGCTGAGCGAGGAGGTCCTGGCGGGCCTGGACGAGATCTTCCCGGGCCCGGGTCCTTCTCCGGAGGCCTTCGCCTGGTAGCCCCGTCAGGGGCGCGGGGCGGAGTCGACAGGGGCTCCGCCCCGCGGGCGCGACCAGCCACAACGGGCCCGCAAGCCCGACAACTGGCCGCAGTTCCCCTACCTACCGAGCGCCGCGGCCAACACGACAACGACGAACATCATCACCAGCACACCGGCCATGATCCGGTTCCGGGTCTTCGGGTCCACGCCTCGAGCCTAACCGGCCCCGCTCAGCGCCCAGCGGCCGACCACCTCATAGCGGGGCTGCTCTCCCGGTACCCCGGACCTCGGAAGGTCGCTCCGGACCAGCGCCAGCTCGTCCACCGTCCACGTACGACTCGTGAATCCGTCGAGCACCTCCAGGTACGGCCGTACATCCACCGCCTCCCGACTGCGGGCCACGGTCAGATGCGCCTTGTACCGCCGGTGCTCCCCCATTTCCACCCCCGCCTTCCGCCCCGCCGCCTCCGCCCGCTCCGCCAGCAGCCGCAGCGCCGGCAGATCGCCGAAGGCGCCCGTCCACAACGCCCGCCCGTGCCCGAACTGCCCGCCACCGCGCAGGGCCAGCGGGAAACACGGGGTCCGCCGGGCCGCCCGCTCCAGCCGCGCCGACAGTTCGGGTACGACGGTCTCGTCGACCTCGCCGTAGAAGGCAAGGGTGAAGTGCCAGCCGGGAACGCCGGTCCAGCGCAGCTCGGACGCTCCGGGGAGCCGCCTCAACTCGGCGACCTTCAGCGCGAGTTCGTCGGACACGTTCTGCGGAGGCAGCACCGCGGCGAAGAGTCTCATGGAGGTCAGCCTGTCACCATGAGGGCATGGAGATCAGCATCAGGGACGGCGGGCCCGACGACATACCCGTGATCCTCGGCATGCTCGACAGCTGCGTGGAGTGGCTGGTCGCGCAGGGACGTCCAGGGCAGTGGGGGACCCAGCCGCTGTCCGGGAGCCCCAGGACCGTGGAGTCGGTCGCCCGGTACATCGACGAGGGCAGCGTGTACATCGCCGAGGCCGACGGCGTCCCGGCCGCGACCCTCACGATCACCGACTCGCCCGGCGCCTATCTGGCCCATCTCCCGCCGCCCGGCGAGCCCGAGCGGTACATCCACTGGCTCGCCTCGGACCGCCGCTTCAAGGGCCACGGCGTGGGCAGCGCCCTCCTCGCGCACGCCGCCGAGGAGACCCGGCGCGCGGGCGTCGCCCTGCTGCGGGTGGACTGCTACGCGGGCGACGACCGCAAACTGGTCGCCTACTACGAGGCCAACGGCTTCGCCCCGACGGAGACCTACACCGCCGGGGCGAACAACGACTGGCCGGGCCAGGTACTGGCCATGCGCGTGCTGCCGTAGTGCTCAGGCCGCGGCGGCCAGCTGCTCCCGCGCCTCGCGCGGCACGAACCGGACGTGCGGGTGACCGTGGTTCCAGCCCACCGACAGGCGCAGGTTGCCGACCCTGGCCAGTACCAGGCCGATCGTGACGGCCGCCGCCGCGGCGATCGCGCCGCCCGACGCGAGGCCGGCGCGGACGCCGTACGCGTCGGTGATCCAGCCGGCGATCGGGGCGCCCACCGGCGATCCGCCCATGAACACCATCATGTACAGGGCCATCACGCGGCCCCGCATGGCCGGGTCGGTGCTCATCTGGATGCTGCTGTTGGCGGTGACGTTGACCGTCATGCCGAACATCCCGATCGGGGCCATGAGCAGGGCGAACAGCCACAGCGAGGGGGCGATCGCGGCCACGATCTCCAGCGCGCCGAAGGCCACCGCGGCCGCCACCAGCACCCGCATCCGGGCAGTGCCGCGCCGGGCCGCGAGCAGGGCGCCGGCGAGGGAGCCGACGGCCATCAGTATGTTGAAGAGGCTGTAGGAGCCGGCGCCCGCGTGGAAGACGTCGTCGGCGAAGGCGGACAGGTAGACGGGGAAGTTGAAGCCGAAGGTGGAGACGAACCCGGCCAGGACGATGGTCCAGATCAGCTCGGGGCGTCCGGCCACGTAGTGCAGGCCCTCCCGCAGCTGTCCCTTGGCGCGCGGGGCGCGCTCGACGACGTACAGCTCACGCGCCCGCATCATCATCAGGCCGATGAGCGGGGCGACGAAGGACAGGCCGTTGGCGAGGAACGCCCAGCCGGTGCCGACGCCGGTGATCATGACGCCCGCGACCGCGGGGCCGACCAGACGGGCCGACTGGAAGTTCGCGGAGTTCAGGCTGACCGCGTTCTGCAGCTGGTCCGGGCCGACCATCTCGGCGACGAAGGACTGGCGGGCCGGGTTGTCGACGACGGTCGCGAGACCGACGGCGAACGCGGCGAGGTAGACGTGCCAGACCTGGACCTGGCCGGTCAGGGTGAGGGCCGCGAGCGCGATACCGGTGGCGCCCATCGCGGACTGCGTGAACAGCAGCGCGCGGCGCTTGGGCAGCCGGTCGACGAGGACACCGCCGTAGAGGCCGAAGAGCAGCATCGGCAGGAACTGCAGGGCCGTCGTCACGCCGACGGCGGTGGCGGAGCCGGTGAGGCTGAGCACCAGCCAGTCCTGGGCGATGCGCTGCATCCAGGTGCCGATGTTGGAGACGACCTGGCCGACGAAGAACAGGCGGTAGTTCCTGACCGTCAGTGAGCTGAACATCGAGGACTTGCGGGGGTCGTGGGTGGTCGGTGCGGGGGCGGAGGGTGCTCCGGGTCCCGTACTCAAAGTGCGTTCGCCTCCTCTTTGTGGCTTACAGGTGTGCGAGTTTCTCCAGCACGGGGGCGGCGGCGCGCAGTTTCGCCCACTCGTCCTCGTCGAGGCCGTCGACCAGGGTGGCCAGGAAGGCGTTCCGCTTGGCGCGGCTCTCCGCGAGCATGGCCTCGGCCTGCTCGGTCTTCGTGACGACCTTCTGGCGCCGGTCCTCGGGATGCGGCTCCAGCCGGACGAGTCCCTTGGCCTCGAGCAGCGCCACGATGCGGGTCATCGACGGCGGCTGGACGTGCTCCTTGCGGGCGAGCTCGCCCGGGGTGGCCTTGCCGCAGAGGGAGAGGGTGCCCAGCACCGACATCTCGGTGGGGCTGAGTGACTCGTCGACCCGCTGGTGCTTGAGCCGACGGGACAGTCGCATCACGGCTGATCGCAGGGAGTTCACGGCGGCAACGTCGTCGCCATGGGTAAGGTCCGGCATCTCTTTAGGGTAACTCATTACTCTCGCTAAACAAGCTCGCGCGCACGGGGATTCCCGTGACTCGGGCCACTGAAACCCGATCTTCACCCGTACGAGTGAGTCGGCGGCGGAATGTGAACGCCGCTCGGCGTGGGCGGCGACCCTCGTCCTCATGGGGACCAGCGTGCTCAGCCTGCGGATAGACGGGGAGCTGCTCGAGCGGCTCCGCGACCATGCGGCCAAAAGGGGGATGAGCGTTCAGGACTATGTGATCCGAACGCTCATCCGAGACGACTTCGACGAGCGGTTCCAGACCGCCGTCGACGAGACCGAGAAGTTCTACGGGGTCACGTGAGGGCGGTCACGTGAGGGCGGGTCACGTCAGTCCCAGCGCCGGCATCAGGTAGTAGAAGCCGAACACCGCCGCGACGGCGTACATCGGCACCGGGACCTCCCGGCCCCGCCCGGCCGCCAGTCGCAGCACCACGAAGGTGATGAAGCCCATGCCGATGCCGTTGGTGATCGAGTAGGTGAACGGCATCATCACCATGGTGAGGAAGGCCGGGATCGCGATGGTGTGGTCGGCCCAGTCGATGTCCTTGACGTTCCCCGCCAGGATCAGGAAGCCGACCGCCAGCAGGGCCGGGGTCGCCGCCTGGGACGGGACCATCGTCGCGACCGGCGTGAGGAACAGCGCAAGGGTGAAGAGACCGCCGGTGACGATGTTGGCGAAACCGGTGCGCGCACCCTCGCCGACTCCCGCCGTCGACTCCACGAAGGCCGTCGTCGCCGACGACGAGCTCGCGCCGCCCGCGGCGACCGCGAGGCCGTCCACGAAGAGCACCTTGTTGATGCCGGGCATCTGGCCCTGGGCGTCGGTGAGTTTGGCCTCGTCGGAGACGCCCATGATCGTGCCCATCGCGTCGAAGAAGCACGACAGCAGGACCGTGAAGACGAAGAGGATGCCGGTCAGCACGCCGACCTTGTCGAAGCCGCCGAAGAGGCTGACCTTGCCGAGCAGACCGAAGTCGGGGGTGGCGACCGGGTTGCCGGGCCACTTCGGGGCCGTCAGCCCCCAGGACGGGACCTCGGCGACCGCCTCGATGATCATCGCCACGACGGTCATCGTGACGATCGAGATCAGGATCGCGCCGGAGACCTTGCGGACGATGAGCGCGAGGGTCAGCAGGGCGCCCAGGATGAACACCAGGACCGGCCAGCCGTCGAGGTGGCCGTCGGCGCCGAGCTGGAGCGGGACGGTGGTGTGGGCGACGTCCGGGATGCGGGAGACGAAGCCGGAGTCCACGAGCCCGATCAGCATGATGAACAGGCCGATACCGATGGAGATCGCCTTGCGCAGGCCGAAGGGCACCGCGTTCATCACGCGCTCGCGCAGACCGGTGGCGACCAGCAGCATCACGACGAAGCCCGCCAGGACCACCATGCCCATCGCGTCCGGCCAGGACATCCGGGGCGCGAGCTGGAGCGCGACGACCGAGTTCACCCCGAGGCCGGCGGCCAGCGCGATCGGGACGTTGCCGACCACGCCCATGAGGAGCGTGGTGAAGGCCGCGGTCAGGGCGGTCGCGGTGACCAGTTGGCCGTTGTCCAGCTGGTGGCCGTACATGTCCTTGGCGCTGCCGAGGATGATCGGGTTCAGCACGATGATGTAGGCCATCGCGAAGAACGTGGCGAAGCCGCCCCGGATCTCCCGGGGCAGACTGCTGCCCCTCTCGGAGATCTTGAAGTAGCGGTCGAGGGCGGTCGGCATTGGATGTTCCTACGAGCAGAAGTGGACAGACGCAAACCGTTTCAGTATGAACGTATAACGTCGACCAAGACTATCTCCGCGCGTAGATGTGATCGCCTCGTAAGCTGTCCCCATGGCCGGTTTTTTTTCGGGACCCATCAAGCACGAGGCGCCGGAGCCCCTGGAGGGCCCCGTGGTCGCCACCGTCACCGGTGGCACGATCCTCTGGTTCGTGCTCTTCCTCGTGCAGCTTCCCTTCTACGGCTGGTTCGCGGACCACGACCACACCTGGTGGCTGTGGACCTGCCTGGCCGGGGGCGTGCTCGGGCTGTACGGCACCTGGTACGTGCGGAAGCGGGACGCGGCGATCAAGAAGGCGGCCGGCTCCGACTCCGCCGCGACCCCTGCTGCCGAGTGACGAGCGTCCCCTAGTACCACGGCATCACTCGCCCGTTCCCGTCTCCTCCCCAGGTCGGAACTTCCGGTCACTCGGCGGGTGAAGCCGCAAAACCGCACGTACCGTCGAATGCATGACGCACACCGACGCGGGCGCCGAACTCGACCCTGTGCACCCCACGACACTGCGGGCACGGGCGGCGGGCGGACTCAGCGCCGCCGAGGTCGCCGAGCGGGTGACGCGGGGACAGGTCAACGACGTGCCGGTGCGCAGCAGCCGGAGCCTGGCGGAGATCGTCCGGGCGAACGTCTTCACCCGGTTCAACGCGATCATCGGTGTGCTGTGGCTGGTCATGCTGTTCGTCGCACCCTTCCAGGACAGCCTGTTCGGGTACGTCATCCTCGCCAACACCGGGATCGGCATCATCCAGGAGTGGCGGGCGAAGAAGACCCTCGACTCCCTCGCGGTGATCGGCGAGGCCCGGCCGACGGTACGGCGGGACGGGACCGCGTCCCAGGTCAGCACCTCGGAGATCGTCCTCGACGACCTCATCGAGATCGGGCCCGGCGACAAGGCCGTGGTCGACGGGGTGGTCGTCGAGGCCGACGGCCTGGAGATAGACGAGTCACTGCTGACCGGCGAGGCCGACCCGGTGGTGAAGCGGCCCGGCGAGCAGGTCATGTCCGGGAGCTTCGTGGTCGCCGGCGGCGGCGCCTTCCAGGCCACCAAGGTCGGCCGCGAGGCCTACGCCGCCCAGCTCGCCGAGGAGGCCTCCCGGTTCACCCTGGTCCACTCCGAACTGCGCACGGGCATCTCCACGATCCTCAAGTACGTCACATGGATGATGGTCCCGACCGCGATCGGCCTGGTCATCAGCCAGCTGTTCGTGAAGGACAACGACCTCAAGGACTCCATCGCCCGGACCGTCGGCGGGATCGTCCCGATGGTCCCCGAGGGGCTGGTCCTGCTGACCTCCGTCGCCTTCGCCATCGGCGTCATCCGGCTTGGCCGGAAACAGGCGCTCGTCCAGGAGCTCCCGGCCATCGAGGGCCTCGCCCGCGTCGACACGGTCTGCCTCGACAAGACCGGCACCCTCACCGAGGGCGGCATGGACATCACCGAGCTCAGGCCGCTGCAGGGCGCCGACGAGTCGTACGTACGCAAAGTCCTGGGCGCCCTCGGTGAATCGGACCCGCGGCCGAACGCCTCCCTCCAGGCGATCATCGACGCCTACCCGGACGTCGAGGAGTGGCGCTGCACCGAGTCGCTCCCCTTTTCCTCCGCCCGCAAGTACAGCGGGGCCTCCTTCAGCGAGGGCGACGGCGAGTCCAGTACGTGGCTGCTGGGGGCGCCGGACGTGCTCCTGGCCCCCGAGGACCCCGCGCTCGCCGAGACCGGGCGGCTCAACGAGCAGGGACTGCGCGTGCTGCTGCTCGCCCGGGCCTCCCGCGACCTCGACGATCCCGAGGTCGCCCGGGGAGCGCGGCCGACCGCCCTCGTCGTACTGGAACAGCGGCTGCGGCCCGACGCGGCCGACACCTTGCGGTACTTCGCCGACCAGGACGTCCGCGCCAAGGTGATCTCCGGCGACAACGCGGTGTCGGTCGGGGCGGTGGCCGCCAAGCTCGGGCTCAACGGCAGCGTGGTCGACGCGCGCCGGCTGCCCGCCGACCAGGACGGGATGGCGAAGGAGCTCGACGAGGGCACGGTGTTCGGGCGGGTCACCCCGCAGCAGAAGCGGGACATGGTGGGGGCACTGCAGTCACGCGGACACACGGTCGCGATGACCGGTGACGGGGTCAACGACGTGCTCGCCCTCAAGGACGCCGACATCGGAGTGGCGATGGGCTCCGGGTCGGAGGCCACGCGGGCGGTCGCGCAGATCGTGCTGCTCGACAACAGCTTCGCGACGCTGCCGTCCGTCGTCGCGGAGGGGCGACGGGTCATCGGCAACATCACCCGGGTCGCGACGCTGTTCCTGGTGAAGACCGTGTACTCGGTGCTGCTGGCGATCTTCGTGGTGTGCTGGCAGGTCGAATACCCCTTCCTGCCGCGGCACCTGACCCTGCTGTCGACGCTCACGATCGGCGTCCCGGCCTTCTTCCTGGCCCTCGCGCCCAACAAGGAACGCGCGCGACCGCACTTCGTGCGGCGGGTGATGCGGTACTCCATCCCGGGCGGGGTGGTGGCGGCGATCGCGACCTTCGTGACGTATCTGATCGCCCGGCACCACTACACGGGCACCGGAGCGCTGGACGCGGAGACGAGCGCGGCGACGCTGACCCTGTTCCTGATCTCGATGTGGGTGCTGGCGATCATCGCCCGCCCGTACACCTGGTGGCGTCTCGCGCTGGTCGCGGCGATGGGCCTCGGGTTCGTCCTGGTCCTGGCGGTGCCGTGGCTCCAGGACTTCTTCGCACTGAAGCTCGTGGGGATGACGATGCCGTGGATCGCCGTCGTCATCTCGGCGGTGGCGGCGGCCACCCTGGAACTCCTGTGGAGGTGGGTGGACCGCCGCGGTTCCGCCTAGCGCTGGGCTTCAGCCGGGACCGTTCCGTCGAGTGTCGTCCGCGGATGCGTCGTGGCTTGTCGCGCCCGCGGGGCGGAGCCCCATATCAACTCCGCCTCGCGCCCCTTGAGGGGCGCGTTCTACTGGACGTCGACGTAGTCGCCCGCCGCGCTCACGGCCGGTGTCGTCGTCGTGCCCGCGAAGCTGTAGCGGTAGTAGCCGTCGACCGTCGCTGTGGTCGTCGTCTTCAGGGTGCCCGTGGACGTCGTCTTGATGGTCTTGAGGGTCGTGTAGGTGCTGCTGCCCTTCTTGCGGAACTGCAGCTTCACCGGCTGGGTCGAGTAGCCCGCGTACGTGTTGGTGTCCCAGTTGGCGCGGGCGAGCTTGCCCGTGACGGTGATCGTCTTGCCCTTCTTCACCGGCTCGGGGGACGCGTTGGCGGTGAGGGTGGAGCGGCGCTGGAGGTGGGTGGTGCCGAGACCGCCCTGCCAGGTGACGCCTTGGTCCGCGTTGACCGCGAGGGCGCCCAGCTTCCAGGTGCCGGCCTCGCTGCTGACCAGGTCGCCGTCCTCGTCGGAGCCCTTGGGGCGGAACTGGATCTTCGCCGTGCACTTCAGCACCGTCGAGGAGGACGCCGTGCAGGTGCCGGGGTCGTCACCGAGGAGCATGTCGTCGGAGGTCTCGCCGAGCGTGGCGCCGCGGTAGAGGACCGGGCCGGTCTGGATGGAGCTCGCGTCCAGGTCGGCGGGCTTGGTCACGGTGTAGGTCGCGGAGACCGTGACCATCGCCGTCGAGCCGACCACGATGTTCTTGCCGCTGTTGACCTTCAGGCTGGAGAAGGTGACGGCGGGCCCGGCCGTGGCGGCCTGGGCGGCCGGCACGGCGAGGGTGGAGAGTGCCACGGCGCCGGAGGCGGCGAGGACGAGGGCGCGTATGCGCATGTGCGTTCCCCATGAGGAGAGAAGGATCTGGGAGTCTGATGACTCAGTCCGTAGATCCGTGACTCACGCGACTGGTTGTACGCGTGGGGCGTGATTTTGTCCGCACATGCGCAACGCTTTACTTCCGTCCTACTTACCTGACGTCGATGAAGTCGCCCGGGGCGTTGACCGCCGGGGTGGTGGAGGTGCCCGCGAAGCTCCAGCGGAAGAAGCCGTCGACCGTGGCCTTGACCGTGGTCTTCAGGTCACCCTTGGTGTTGGTCTTGACGGTCTTCACGGTGGTGTAGGTGTCGGAGTCCTTCTTGCGGAACTGCAGCTTCACCGGCTGGGTCGAGTAACCGGCGTACTTACGGGTCTCCCAGTTGGCCCGCGTCAGCTTGCCGGTGACGGTGATCGTCTTGCCCTTCTTCACCGGCTCGGGGGACGCGTTGGCGGTGAGCTTCGAGAGGCGCTGGACCCGGTGGGTGCTGTAGAAGTCGTTCCAGTAGACGCTGCCGGCCTCGTCCTTGGCGAACGCGGCGGCCGTCACGTGCCAGGTACCGGCCAGCGAGTTCATGTACAGATCGCGGGTGACGTCGACCTTGACCGTCAGCTTGCAGGTCGAGGTCGTGTCGCTGACCGCGGTGCAGGTGGCCGTCTGCTCGTTCGGTGGGAACACGCCGTCGACGTGGGCGCGGTCCTTGCCGTGCCACAGGTCGACGTACGCGTCCTCGATACCGGCGGAGTGACTGGCGGTCAGCGACACGGTGTAGGTCTTGGCACCTGTCGTACCGAACACGATGCTCTTGCCGCCGTTGATCTTCACGTCGGAGACGACGGGCAGTTCCTCGTCGTCTGCGGCGGCACTCATCGCGGCTCTGGAGACGCCGAAACGCTCCGCAGCGGTGGGTTTGTGCAGGCCCCCGCCGTCGGCCTGCGCGGCCGGGACGGCGAGGGCGGAGAGGACGAGGCCGCCGGAGACGGCGGCCACGATGGTGCGGATGCGCATGCGTTCCCCCAGGGACTGGTCGTGGAGCCTGGCGGCTCGTGGGGTCAGATGCGCGACCGGGGTGAACCGTTGCAGCAGACCGGCCTGATTTTCCACAAGCCGTCCGTCCTGGGGGTCAGGCCTTCGTCCACATGGCTTGCCCGCAGCGAGGGAATTCGCCCGGAATACTGGAGCCCAGCCCAGCCCAACCCGCCGACCCCACCCGGAAAGAGCCGCCGTGACCGTGTACTTCCTTGTCACCTGCTATCCCAAGGACGGCGACCAGCCGCTCTCGTCCACCGACGTCACCGCGGTCGGCGCGGAAGCCTGGGGAGAACTCCTCGGGATGGCGCCGGAGCAGTTAGCCGACGTGTACCCGCTGACGCACCAGCACGCCGACCGAGTCCGACAGCTGACCGGCATCGCGCTCGACCTCGAGAAGTACGAGTACTTCCTGGAACCGGAGGAGGACCCTTCCCTGTGAACGGCCGACTCGCCATCTCCCGCTTCCCGAAGGATGACGAGTTCCTTGACTCGTCCGTCGACGTCACCGCGGTCGGCGTGGACGTCCTCGCGGACCTCGTGGGCATTCCGCCGGACGAACTCGTCGGCGATGTGCCCCTGACACAGGAGCATGCCGAGCGTGTCCGGCAGCTCACCGGTATCACGCTCGACCTGGAGACGTACGACTACTTCCTGGATCCCAGCTCCGGCTGAGACGCTCAGTCGAACCAGCGGTCCCTGGCCAGTTCCTCCGTGCGGGTCGGGTCCTCCAGGAGCGCCGCCACCTCGAAGCGCCGTGGCCACTGGCCCGCCGCCCAGGCCAGGCCCGCGGCCACGCCCTCGAGGGTGGACGCGTGCAGGACGCCGTCGTTCGTCAGGCGCCAGTCGATCTCAACTCCGTCGACGACGAGTTCCTCGTGCTCGACGTAGGTCGAGGGGGTCCGCGTGCCCAGCAGCAGCCGTACCGGCTCCGGTACGTCGTGCTCGGTGCCCTCGGAGTCGACGGAACCGGTGACGGACTCGCTGAGGCGGCGGACCTGGAAGAGTTCGGCCAGTTCCGCGGCCCGGGACGGGCGGACCGGCAGCAGGGGGACGCCCGCCGTGAAGGGGAGCAGGTCCGGTGAGTCGACGACCACCGCGTCGGCCGCGTCCACGACCTCGACCCGGCCGTCGGTCACCGCCCGCAGCTCGTCGGGCAGGGTGACCTGTTCGGGGTCCAGGTCGGCCAACGCAGTGTAGAGGGCGTGCAGTTGGGCGCCGGTCACCGGTCGGTCGGGGTCGGCGAGGCGGTCCAGGAGCTCCGCCGCTCCGCCCGGCTCCGCCAGCAGCGCGGCCACCGACGTCCGCACGCCCAGCGCCCGCAGCACCTGCTCGTCGTCGAACCCGGTCGCGTCCGCCTCGTCGTACAGGCCGCGCAGGAGGGGGTCGCCCCCGGCCGCCAGCAGGCCGGCGGGGCGGCGGCCGTCGAGCACCGGGTTCCCGCGCAACCACCAGGCGGTGTACGGCCGTACGACTTCATGGGTGCCGTCGGGCAGGAGGATGCGGACCTGCTGGGTGATCGCGTCCCGCAGGGGCGGCCGGGCCAGCAGGGCCAGCGCCTCGGGCCACTTGTCCTCGTCGACCAGGTCGAGGTCGCGTACGGCGACCAGTTCGGTGGCGACCGGCGGGACCGGTGTGTCCGGGAAGCGGTCGAGGATGTCCTCGCACCACACGTCCACGGCGTCGAGGAGACCGGCGTCGTCCGGTTCCGCGAAGTCGCCCTCGCGGGGCTCCAGTTCGTCCGGGTCCAGCACCACGTCCGTGGCACGGACCAGAGCGAAGTTGGCGAGCACTCCGCAGGCCGCGAGGGGCTGTTCGCCCCACTTCTCGGCCAGTTCGGCGTCCACGTAGGCGAGTTCGTCCTCCCGCATGACCTGGGCGAACGGGCTGCCGGGCAGGACGAGTTCACCGGCGGGGACCAGTTCGCCCTCCTCGTCCGGCAGGGCGAGCGCGGCCAGCCACGGCTCGTCGCCGGGCTCGAGTCCCGCGTCCCGGACGAGCGCGAGGACGGTGTCGGCCAGCTCCTCGGCGTCCGGGGTGTCCTGCTCCCAGCCCATCCCGCCGTCGTCGTCCAGGGAGGCGGCCACGGCGGCCCGCACCTGGGGCGTGGTGAGCACCGCGCGCGAGGTCGCGGGCAGCGCGCCGAGCTTCTCGAGGAGCGGGTGGGCGGCGGCCGGGTGTGCGACCTTGAGGCCGAGCCGGGCGAGGATCTCGGGGTCGATCAGGGACGCGTCCGAGGTGGGCAGCAGCACCTGCCGGGGCCCGATGGTCGTACGCCCGTCGGCCAGCGGCACCGGAAGGCCGGAGAGCCGGTCGGGATCGACGCCCGCGAGACTGTCGTAGAGCCGCTGCCACCACTCCGGCTCCTTCTCGAGCCCGGCGAGCCGGTCGATCGCGTCGGTGAGCGGGATGCGGGCGACGCCCAGCGTCCGGAGCTCCACCCGCCGTTCGAGTCCGGCGGGCAGCAGGGTGGGCAGGACCTCGGCGAGCACCCGCACGGTGTCGGCGCCGGCGCCCTCGACGACCTCGGCCTCGCGCGGGCGCAGGACCTCCGGCAGTTCCGAGTCGTCGCCGGGCTCCTCAAGTGCGGGCGGGAGGGCCGGCGGGAGAAACGCGGTTCGCGGGAGGCGGTCGAGAATCGCCTGTCGCAGCGCCCCGTCCAGCTCGCCCTTGCCCAGCGGGCCGGGCACCAGCGCGATGATCCCTTCGCTCACCGGACGCCAGCCGGCGAGGAGCTCGGCGTACACGTCCGCCGCCCGCTGCACGAGGAAGGCGGTGAGCGGTCCGGGTGCCGCGTGCCGGCGGGTGGTGTCCAGCGGGAACGACGCGATGAGCAGCGCGGGGACGCCGAGCGGCTCGTCGCTGGGCGTCGGGGCGTGCACGACGGGGCTGGTGCGGGGGTGGGCCGGGGTGCCGTCGGTGTCGGCGGGCACGGCCCAGGTGAGCGACCAGTGCGGCCGCAGCCGCTCCTCGACGGGCCGGCCGGCGAGGAGTTCGGGGGTGAGCGGGCCGTGCGCGGACGCCGTACGCCAGCGGGTCGTACCGTCGCGCGAGTCCTCCACGACGACGAGGTGGTCCTCGGTGCGGCGGCTGAGCGTGCGGGTCGTGTCCGTCTCGATCACGACCTCCTCGAGCCCGGGGAGGGCGAGGAGGAGGGCGTCGTCGACGGCGTTCAGGAGGCGCTCGGCGAGGTCGGCGGCGGCGGTGTCGCGCAGCGGGAGGATGACGACGGTGTCGTAGGGGTCGGGCGCGCTGCCCTCGGCGGCGAACGGGAGCCGCAGCAGTGGGACATGGCCGTCGCGGCGGCGGATCTCGTCACCGAGCCCGGGACTGTGCCGTGCCGTGTCGGCGGCGTGCTCGCGGGCCTCGGCGAGGGACCAGCGGACCCCGCCGTGCCGGCCGACGACGGCGGGTTCGTCGGTGACGGCGAGCACGGCGGCGAAGCCGACGCCGAAGCGGCCGATCGAACCGTCCTGGCTGTCGCGCTTGGCGGAGGCACGCAAGGTGGCGAGGGACTCGACACCGGCCGCGTCCAGCGGGGCACCGGTGTTGGCGGCGAACAGGACGCCCTCGCGGAGGGTGAGCCGGAGCCGTCCCGGCACCCCCGCCCTGGCCGCCGCGTCGGCGGCGTTCTGCGCGAGTTCGACGACGAGTCGGTCCCGGTACCCGCCGAGGACGAGGTCCTCCTCGGCGTTGGCGTCCTCCCGGAACCGGGCGGGGCTGGTGGCCCAGGCGTCCAGCACCCCTCGCCTGAGCCGGGCGGTCCCGAACGGGTCGGCACCCTCGGCAGCGGGCCGCACGAACTTGCTCACGTTCACACTCTCCTCGTCGGCGTGACGATGAAGGTACCGCGAGGACGGGGGAAGGTAACTCCGCCCCTGTGGCCCTCACACCTCGTCCCCATGGGAACCGGATTCCGTCGGGCGGCGAAGTACGGGTGAAAGCCCGGGCTTCACCACGCCACAGCGACGAAAGGAGCCCCGCTGACCGTCGAACCAGGCGTCAGGGTGGGACGGGACAGCGACGCCTCGGTGATCGAACGGTCGTGGGAGTCGTGGGAGGAGCCCGAGGCGTTCGCCCCGCTCTTCGACCGCCATGCCGACTCGGTGCACCGTCACGCGGCGCGCCGGCTGGGCGGGGAAGCGGCCGAGGACGTGATGGCGAGCGGGTCAGGGCCGGGGAACGTCGTACGAGCAGTGGCAGCGCGTGATGGCCCAGGGGGTGGTGGACCGGGTGCTGCAGCGCCCCTGAGCGGGCGCCCGTCCTACGAGTGGCCCAGTTCCGCCGTGTCCTCGTCCGCCAGCACCGGCACCGACCCGGAGTCCGGTGCCGGGCGCAGCGGGAACGGGTCCACTCGGGTCTCGTCGATCACCGGCGGGGACGGCTGCGGGGGCTTGGGCATGACCGCCGCCTCCGAGTGGCCTCCGCAGCCGTAGGACAGGGAGACCACGCGGCCGTCCGCCGGGGCGAACTCGTTGGCGCACAGTCCGAAGGCCTGGCCCAGCGAACCTCCGAGCGGGACCAGGAAGCCGCAGCTGACGCAGGGCGCCGGGGCCGCCTGGGCCATCGGCGTCTTCGCGCCGAAGGACTCCTCCCAGCGGTCGGCGGCGATATGGAGGCCGTAGCGGGACAGGACCCGGGCGCGGCGCATGCCGAGTTCCTCGGCGACCGCGGCGATCGAGCCGCGGGTCGGGGCCACCGGGAGGTTCGAGGGGGTGCCCGCCGTGAGCTCCGCGTCCTCCGCCTCGACCAGCTCGGCCATCTCCTCGGAGACGGGCGCGCTCGGCAGCGGCTCGTCCTCGCCGGTGTAGCCGGGCTCCAGCCGGAGGTCCTCGGCGTCGGTGGGGAGCAGATCGCCGGGGCCCATGTCGCCGGGGCGCAGGCGTTCGCTCCACGGCACCCACTCCGGCGCCAGCAGCGCGTCGGGGCCGGGGAGCAGGACGACCTCGTCCAGCGTCACCAGCTTCGCGCGGGAGGCGCGGGCCACCGTGACGGCCCAGCGCCAGCCCCGGTAGCCGAGTTCCTTGCACTCGAAGAAGTGCGTGACGACACGGTCTCCCTCGGAGACCAGGCCCGCGTGCTCGCCCACCACCCCGGGCGCGGCGGCCTCCTCGGCGGCGGCGCGGGCGAGGTCGACGGCCTCGGCGCACAAGCGGTCGGGGGTGCGGCTTCGCGTTGTCGCTGCGCTCACAGGTATCGCTTCTCTCCTACGCCGTCACTCGGGTGCGCCGGCCTGAAGGCGGTGGGTGCGGACGGAGCGGACCGGAGGACCGCGTCGACGTCCGCGCCCGATCGCGCTCGGGCGCACCTGCTCCTATCCATTCTGCGGGATGTCAGAGAGGCGCGCGGCCGAGAACGTTCGCCACGGCGCGCTACGCACGCTACCTGCTCGCCGCCGCCCGGCCTACACCGACGTGATGATCCGTTGCCTCCGGTGGCGCTTCATATGCGTTCATACGCGCGGTAACCGCACTACTCACAGCTTTCTCGGGGCACTATGACGGGGTGGCAGCCGCGAGGACACCCCAGGGAGCCACCGGAGTCGGTGGCGGTTCGGGCCGGATTACCCAGATGACAGGGCCCGTCCGTGCCGTCGGGCGTGCCCTGCACTTCCCGTTCACCGGTACGGCCCGGGGGATCCGCAAGGCGACCCACGCGCACGGGGCGGGCGAGTCCGGCCTCGGCAAGCTGATCGAACTGCACGCCGTCAACGGCGCGGGTGACGTGATGATCACCGTCGCGCTCGCCTCGACCGTGTTCTTCTCCGTGCCGACCGACGAGGCCCGTGGGCGTGTCGCGCTCTACCTCGCCATCACCATGGCGCCCTTCACGGTCCTCGCGCCCGTGATCGGCCCGCTCCTGGACCGCCTCCCGCACGGCCGCCGTGCCGCCATGGCGGGCGCGATGCTCGCCCGGGCGATGCTCGCGCTGATCATCGCCGGGGCGGTCGCCACGGGCAGCCTGGAGCTGTATCCGGCGGCTCTGGGCGTACTGGTGGCCTCCAAGGCGTACGGCGTCGTCAGAAGCGCGGTCGTGCCCCGGCTGCTCCCGCCCCGCTTCTCCCTCGTCAAGGCCAACTCCCGCGTCACGCTCGGCGGCCTCCTCGCCACCGGTATCGCGGCCCCGATCGGCGCGGGGCTCCAGGCCGTCGGACCGCGCTGGCCGCTCTACGGCGCCTTCGTGATCTTCATCGCCGGTACGTTCCTGTCCTTCTCCCTGCCGCCGAAGGTCGACTCGGCCAAGGGCGAGGACGTGGCGCTGCTCGCCGCCGACGAGGAACATCTGCACGGTCCGCACCTCAAGCCCCTCAAGCGGCCGGGGCTGCGCACGGTCGGCACCGCCGTCACCCACGCCCTCGGCGCCAACGCCGCCCTGCGCTGGCTCTCCGGCTTCCTCACTTTCTTCCTCGCCTTCCTGCTGCGCGAGCATCCGCTGACCGGCGAGAGCGCGGCGGTCTCCCTGGGCCTGGTGGCCGTGTCGGCGGGCGTGGGCAACGCGCTCGGTACGGCGGTCGGGGCCTGGCTGCGCTCGAGAGCGCCGGAGATCATCATCCTCACGGTGGTGGCGTTCGTGCTGGGCGCGGCGATCACGGCGGCGATCTTCTTCGGGGCGTTCCTGGTGGCGTGTCTGACGGCCGTCGCCGGATTCTCCCAGGCCCTGTCCAAGCTGTCCCTGGACGCGCTGATCCAGCGGGACGTGCCGGAACTCGTCCGCACCTCGGCGTTCGCCCGCTCCGAGACGATGCTCCAGGTGTCCTGGGTGTTCGGCGGCGCGGTCGGCATCGTGATGCCGCTCAACGGCTACCTGGGCCTGTCCGTGGCCGCCGCGGTCGTCGCCGCGGGCTGGCTGGCCACCGCGAAGGGGCTGCTCAGCTCGGCACGGCACGGCAGCGCGCCCAAGGCGCGAGTGGCCTAACCCGGCCCCGACGCACGGCACGCCGTACCCCGCATAAGAGGACCGTAGGACGTGCCAGATAGCCTTCCGCCATGACCACGCTGCAATCCGATGTGCGACGCCGCCGTGCAGTCGCCGCCGCCGGCCTCGTTTCCGCCGGACTGCTCGTCCTGTCGGCCTGCGACAAGCCGACGCCGCGCGTCACCGTCACGGTCGGTTCGACCTCGGTGAGCTCCGAGGCCGTCTGCTACGACGACGGCAACGACCTCGGCCAGGCGAAGGCCGCCAAGTGCGCCCTGGAGAAGGGCGACGCCAAGACGATCAAGGTCCCCCAGAGCGAGACCCTGCGCGTCGGCGTCGACCAGAAGATCGCGGACACCGGCTGGGCCCTGTGGATCAACGGCCAGCAGATGACCTACGTGTACAAGAAGTCGTACTACGCCTTCGACGGCGTCGACCTCTTCGCCCAGCAGCAGGGCCAGGCCCCGCAGAAGACGCTGTACATCAGCATCGTCGAGCAGGACAAGACGACCTCGGGCCAGAGCAAGGATCACAAGGGCGTGTGGAACTTCAAGCTGGAGAACGCCGACTACTGATCCGTCGGAGCCCTGGCTGATGCGCATCCTCGTGGCCACCGCCGTCCCGGTCGAACGGGACGCGGTGGCCCGCGCGTTCGAGGGCACGGTGTCGGCCGTCGACGTCGTCGCCGTGGGGGTCGGGCCCGCTCTCGCCGCCGCCTCCACCGCCACCGCGCTGACCATGGCCGCCGTGGCGGGTGCTCCCTACGGCCTCGTCGTCTCCGCCGGGATCGCCGGCGGGTTTCTGCCGCACGCGCCGGTCGGTTCGCTCGTCGTCGCCGACGAGATCACCGCGGCCGACCTCGGGGCCGAGACCGCCGAGGGATTTGTGCCGGTGACCGAGCTGGGGTTCGGGGTCGTCACCCACCGTCCGCCCGAAGCACTCGTACGGGCCGCCGTGGCCGCGACCGGCGGCCGGGCCGGAGCCGTGCTCACCGTCTCCACGGTGACCGGTACGGCCGCCCGCGCAACCGCCCTGAGGGAACGCCATCCCACCGCGCTCGCCGAGGCCATGGAGGGCTTCGGGGTCGCCGAGGCGGCCGGGGCGCACGGGGTGCCCGTGCTGGAGATCCGCGCCGTCTCCAACCCGGTCGGTCCGCGCGACCGGGCCGCCTGGCGGATCGGCGACGCGCTCGCGGCCCTGACGGAGGGGTTCGGGAAGCTGACACCCGTACTGGAGGGTTGGAACCACCATGACGACTGAGCCGCTGCAGATCGCGTACTCACCCTGCCCGAACGACACCTTCGTGTTCGACGCGCTGGCCCATGGCCGGGTGCCGGGGGCGCCTTCGCTGGACGTGACCTTCGCCGACATCGACATCACCAACGGGATGGCGGAGCGCGGTGAGTTCGATGTGCTGAAGGTGTCGTACGCCGTGCTGCCGTACGTCCTCGACGAGTACGCGCTGCTGCCCTGCGGGGGTGCGCTGGGGCGCGGGTGCGGGCCGCTGGTGCTGACGCGGGAGGCCGACGTGGAGCTCACCGGCCGTACCGTCGCCGTACCGTCCGAGCGGTCGACGGCGTATCTGCTGTTCCGGCTGTGGGCGGCGGACGTCCTCGAGGGCGGGGTCGGGGAGATCGTCGTGCTGCCGTTCCACGAGATCATGCCGGCCGTGCGGGACGGTCGCGTGGACGCGGGGCTGGTCATTCACGAGGCGCGGTTCACGTATCAGAACTACGGGCTGCACAAGCTCGCGGACATGGGCGAGCACTGGGAGTCGACGACGGGATTGCCGATTCCGTTGGGGGCGATCATCGCCAAGCGCGCTCTCGGCACCGAGAGGCTTCAGTCGCTCGCCGAGTCCATCCGTACGTCCGTGCGGGCCGCCTGGGACGCGCCCGAGATTTCCCGGCCTTATGTCATGGAACATGCGCAGGAGATGGATCCCGCTGTCGCCGACCAGCACATTGGTTTGTACGTCAACGAGTTCACCGCGGACCTCGGGGAAGACGGATATGCGGCGATTCGGGGGCTCCTGACCCGGGCGGCCGCGGAAGGTCTGGTGCCCGCTCTGGGGCCCGACGCGTTGTCGTTCACCTGACGCGTTCCCGCGGGGCGCTCGGCCATTGGGCCAGTTTCAGCATTCCCAGGACCCGGTGGATCAGGAAGCCGGCGAGCGGCAGTTCCACGCACACCGCCAAGGCCGCCGACCACCAGACGTCCGGGGTGCCCAGGGCCAGCGACACGTCGAACCACGCGTCGCAGACCAGCAGGGCACCCGTCGACACGGCCGCCACCACGACCCCCCGGTGGCGGCGCCAGCCGAGCAGGGCCGTGGCGGCCATCGCCAGCAGGAGCAGGACGTCGAAGCCGACCCAGGTGGTACGCCACTGGCGGACCGTGTAGCCGCTGGGCAGCGTGAACGCCAGCAGGATCGTCCACGGGACCAGCCCCACCGCGCACACCGTGAGCAGTTCCAGGGTGTGGCGCCGCTGCCGCCGGATGTGCTCCAGCAGCTGCGGGGACGGTGCCTCGGCCGCTGTCCCGCTCACTACACGTCGAGTTGGTCGGCGACCGCTCGCAGGAGACCGGCGATCTTCCCGCCGGCGGCCTTGTCGGGGTAGCGGCCGCGCTCCAGCATCGGCGTGATGTTCTCCAGAAGGGTCGTCAGATCCTGGACGATGGAGGCCAGTTCGTCCGGCTTCTTGCGCGTCGCCGCCGCGACCGAGGGGGTCGGGTCGAGGATGGCCACCGAAAGGGCCTGGTCACCGCGCTGCCCGGCGACCACCCCGAACTCCACCCGCTGTCCGGGCTTCAGCGTCTCGACTCCGGCAGGGAGGACGGAGGAATGGACGAAGACGTCACCGCCGTCGTCGCGGGAGAGAAAGCCGAAGCCCTTCTCACTGTTGAACCATTTGACCTTGCCGGTAGGCACGTCTGTCCTCGTCCTCGTACTCGTCGGAAAACTGCTTCTGAAACGGCTCTTGATAGCACTGGGGCGGGTCGTCGGGACCCGCCGGTTCCCAGGCTAATGGTCTTCAGGCCGGTGACAAGACGTCGCCCGGTTGTTCCTTCGCGCAGGGAACTACCCTGGTCCGGTGCGTGACAAAACCCAACCGAATTCCGCCGCTCCCGGTGACCGTCTGATCCGTGCCGGAGCCATCGTCTTCTTCATCGGTGCGGTGGCCACTCTGGTCACCGTGGCCCCGTTCCTGCTCGGAACGACGCCTTTTCCGACGTACATGTTCGGATTGAGCATGCTCATGGCCGTCGGTTTCCTGGTGGCCGGTGCGGGCGTGCTGCAATCGGTCGCGGCGGGAAGGCGTCAGGCGCGGGCCGGCCGACAGCCCGCACGGTAGTCCGAAAACCACCCCGGGAACTCGGTGAGATCTCCGAGGACGACATCGGCGCCGGCCTCGCTCAGGTCCTCGGCGGTGCACGGTCCCGTGGGCACCGCGACCGAGAGCGCCTCGGCGATCCGCGCCCCGCGCACATCGCCGGTGTGGTCGCCGACGTACACGCTCGCGCCGTGCTCGCGCAGCGCCTCGCCCTTCTGCTCGGCCCACAGGTTGCCGATCACCGCGTCCGGCTCCATGCCCAGGTGCTCCATGTGCAGCTTGGCGTTGGGCTCCCACTTGGCCGTCACGACGATCGCCCGCCCGCCGGCCGCCTGTACGGCGCCTATGGCCTCGCGGGCGCCGGCCATCGCCAGGGTGCCGGTGATGGCGTACGACGGGTAGAGCTCGCGGTACAGGCCCGACATGGCCGGGATGCGGTCCGCCGGGAACCAGTACGCCATCTCCTCCTCCAGCGGCGGCCCGAGCCGCGTGACCACCAGGTCGGCGTCGACGTACATCCCCGTCCGCTCCGACAGCTCCACCCAGCAGGCGTGGATGCCGGGGCGGGAGTCGATGAGCGTCATGTCGAGGTCGAAGCCGACGGTCGGGGCGGTGATGCTTGTAGAGGCCATATGGGCCATTGTGCCCGGGCGGAGGGGCGCGCGGACACCGGATTTCCGCGGCCTACCGCTGCCGCTGCGAGCGCCACACCAGGAACAGCGCCGACGCCACGGCCGCGCCCCGCACCACCCATGGCCACGTCTCGGAGATCGCGTCGTTCATGTGGCCCTGGGCGATGGGCTCGCCCCAGCGGCCCTCGTTCCTGCCCCACAGCCAGACGAGCCCCGCGGTCAGTGAGAGGCCGGGCAGGATCACGACGGCCCATTTGGTCTCGGTGTCGGTCAGCCGGCGCGAGGCCCAGGCGATGAGCCAGCCGACGATCAGGACGAGGAGGTTGCCGAGCACGGCACCGGCGACGAGCGCGGCGGCGGCGAGCAGGAGGAGGGGGTTGCTCCAGCCCCCGCCTCCGGAGCCAGCGGACCGGAAGAAGGGGCGCCGGCGGGCCGGGACGGCCTCGACGACCGGTTCCGCGGCCTTGGTGACCGTCTTCGGCCTCCACCAGGCCGTACGGGCCTTCACCACCGGCGCCTGCGCCACCTGCTCGACAGCCGGCGCGGGCTCGGGTGTGGTCTCCTCCTTGGGCGGCGGGGGCTTCAGCAGCTCCGGGATCTCCACTCCGCCCACGAAGCCCGGCACGCTGTCGCCGACACCGAAGGGACTGCTGTCCACCCGCCACCAGTCGGGCTGCGCCGCACTGTCGCCGAGCTCGTCCAGGCCGGCCAGATGGGGCCCGTGGGACGTGTCGCGGTCGGCGGCCGGGGCGGGCCGCGGCGGGGTCCCGGGGCGCGGCCGGGGGACGACCTTGCGCAGCCCCTTGGGCCGCTCGGTCTCCTCCGGCTCCCGGTCCCGCTGTACGGGCATGGAGACGACCGGCGCCTGCGGGGCACTGCCCGCCGTGCCTCCGGCGGCGGTGACCACCTCGTCGGGGCTGCCCAGCCTGGCGATGATCCGGCGGACGGCGGCGGGCGAGTCCACGGTGACCTTGGCGCGCCGCCGGTCGATCTCGTTGCGCAGCTCCGAGACGAGTCTCATCCGGGTGGACGACGGCAACTGCCGCTGCTGCGCGACGTCTCCGACGCGGCTCAGATACTCGTAGACGACCTGGTCGCTCTCGATACCCACGAAGTCCCCTCCGGGGTTGGTGCGTTGGCTCTCCCGTGGGACGAAACTAGCGCACCGCCCCCGGGGACGCGTACCTCCGCCGACCGCACCTGCCCGGTCGGGCCGCCGCGGGCAACCCGCTACCGTTGGTCGGATGAGCAACCCGGCCGTACCGCCGCGCTCCCTCGCGGAAGCGCTCCGGGCCAGGGACGACGCCTCCCTGGCCGCGCTTCTGCGTGCCCGCCCCGACCTCATCACCCCCGTGCCCACGGACCTCACCCAGCTCGCGACCCGGGCCGGGACGCGGGCGTCGGTGGTGCGGGCGCTGGAGCGGCTGGACCGTTTCGCGCTGCAGACGGCGGAGGCGCTGGCGGTGGCCGCGGACCCGGCGCCGTACGAGGAACTGCTGGCGCTGCTGACCGGCGACGGCGGCGACCCGGCCGTCTCGGCGGCGCTCCCCCGCGCCCTCGCCACCCTGCGGGAGCAGGCCCTGGTGTGGGGCGACGACGACCGGCTGCGGCTGGTGCGCACCGCCCGTGAACTGCTCGCGCCCTCGCCGCAGCATCCGTCGCCGACCGGGCTCGGGCCGACCGTGCAGGAGGCCACGGCGGGGATGTCGCCGGGCCGCATCCAGGACATCGTGACGGCGACGGGGCTCGGCTCTACCCACGACTCGGTGTCGGCGGTGGCGTCGCTGACGGCCCTGTTCACCGACCGGAAGCGGATGTCCGCGCTGCTCGCGGGGCTCCCGGAGGAGTCGCGGGAGGTGCTCACCCGGCTGGTGTGGGGCCCGCCGTACGGCCAGGTCACCGCCGAGCCGGCGGCCCATCTGCGGCGCCTGCTCGACCTGGGGCTGCTGGTGCCGACGGCGCCCGGGACGGTCGTACTCCCGCGGGAAGTTGCCCTGCATCTGCGCGGCGGCCGTGCGCACCGCGCGGTGGAGCCGCTGCCGCCGGCCGTGGAGCCGGCGGCGACGCACCGTCCACAGGTGGTGGACGCGACGGCGGCCGGGCAGGCGTACACCGCGCTCGCGACCGTCGAGGAGCTGCTGAAGGACTGGGACGAGGGCGGGCCCGCGGTGCTGCGGGCGGGCGGCCTCAGCGTCCGCGACCTCAAGCGCACGGCCGTCGCCCTGGACGTGGCGGAACCGGTCGCCGCGTTCTGGGTCGAGCTGGCGTACGCGGCGGGCCTGCTGGCCTCCGACGGCGAGGCCGACGAACGGTACGCGGCGACCCCGGCCCACGACGAGTGGCTGGAGCAGCCCGCGGCACAGCGCTGGACCCGGCTGGCGGAGGCGTGGCTGACGGCGACGCGGGTGTCCGGCCTGGTCGGCGGCCGGGACGCGAAGGAACGCACGCTGTCGACGCTGGGCCCGGGACTCGACCGCAGCGCGGCGCCGGAGGTACGCCACCGGGTGCTGACGCTGCTGGCGGGGCTGCCGGAAGGGGCGTCGCCGTCGAAGGAGTCGGTGCTGGCCCGGCTGCGCTGGGAGCGTCCGCTGCGGGGGCCGCAGCGCGAGGACGACCTGCGCTCCCGGCTCGCCGAGTGGACGCTGGCGGAGGCGGAGCTGCTGGGCGTGACGGGACGGGGGGCGCTGTCGGGGCACGGGCGGGCGCTGCTGGGCGCGACCGCGCCGAAGACGCCGGACCAGGCACCGCGCGGCCCCGGGGACAAGCTGCCCGTGCACCATCGCTCCACCCCCGTGGAGCCCCTCTCCCCCGCCGAGCAGGCCACCGCGTCCGCCGCGGCCGCCCGGCTGCTCGCGCCGCTGCTGCCCGAGCCGCTGGACCACGTCCTGCTGCAGGCCGACCTGACGGCGGTGGCCCCGGGCCCGTTGCAGCGGTCGTTGGCCGAGGTGCTGGACGTGCTGGCCGACGTGGAGTCGAAGGGCGGGGCGACGGTCTACCGCTTCACCCCCGGCTCGGTACGCCGCGCTCTGGACGCCGGCCAGTCCGCCTCCGACCTGCACGCCTTCCTCGCCGCGCACGCCCGGACGCCGGTGCCGCAGCCGCTGACGTACCTCATCGACGACGTGGCGCGCCGGCACGGCCACCTCAGGATCGGCGCGGCCTCCGCCTACGTCCGCTGCGACGACGACGCCGTCCTCAACGAGATCCTCGCCGACAAGCGCGCCGCGGGCCTGCGCCTGCGCCGCCTGGCCCCGACGGTGCTGGCCGCGCAGGCCGATCCGGCGGCACTCCTTGACGGCCTGCGCGCGATGGGCTTCGCCCCGGCCGCCGAGTCCGCGGAGGGCGACGTCCTGATCACCCGCGCCCACGCCCACCGCACCCCGCCCCGCACGGCCCCCGAACCCGTCCCGGACGGCCCGCCGATCCCCGACGCGACGCTCCTGTCGGCCGCGATCCGGGCGATCCGGGCAGGTGACCTGGCCTCGACGACCCCGCGCAGACAGACCGACCGGCCCCCGCCCGCCGGCGGCGAGCTGCCCCGCACCAACTCCGCCGAGACCCTCGCCACCATGCAGGCCGCCGTCCTCACCGGCGAGGCCCTGTGGATCGGCTACGTCAACGCCGAGGGCGCCGCCAGCCAGCGCCTCATCGCCCCCGTGCGCGTCGAGGGCGGCTTCGTCACGGCCTACGACCACACCGCGGACGAGGTCCGCACGTATCCGCTGCACCGGGTGACCGGGGTGGCGGAACTGGCGGACGAGGCGTAGGGCTCGAAACCGGCGCTTCCCGGGCGGGCGGATGGGAAACGTCTCCTGGACAGGACCGCGTGTCCGGCACACGCGGTGTGTCCGGCACACGCGGTGTCTTCGGCACATTCGGTGTCTTCGGCGAAGGGGATTTCATGGCAACGACGATCCGCAGGGCGGTCATCCCCGCGGCGGGGCTGGGATCCCGTCTCCTGCCCCTGACGAAGGCGACCCCGAAGGAGATGCTGCCGGTCGGCGACAAGCCGGTCATCGAGCACACCGTCCGGGAACTCGTGGCGTCCGGCATCACCGACATCACCATCGTCGTCTCCGGCGGCAAGGGCCTGATCCAGGACCACTTCCGCCCCAACCCGACCCTCGTCGCGCAGCTGCGGACGGACGGCAAGACGGCCTACGCGGACGCCGTGGAGGAGGTCGGCGAGCTCTCCCGGCTCGGGCACATCACCTACCTCGACCAGCACGGCCCGTACGGCAACGGCACCCCCGTCCTCAACGCCGCGCGCAACGTCGGCGACGAGCCGATCCTGGTCCTGTGGCCCGACGACGTCTTCGTGGCCGAGGTCCCGCGCGCCCAGCAGCTGATCCGCGCCTACGAGGCGACCAGCTGCCCGGTCCTCGCCCTGCTGCCGATGGACCCGGCCGACTCGCAGCGCTACGGCGTGCCCCGGGTCAAGGAGGACCTCGGAGACGGGCTGCTGCGCATCACCGGCCTGGTCGAGAAGCCCAAGCCGCAGGACGCGCCCTCCGCCTACGCGGCCATCGGCGGCTATGTCATCACCCCCGGCATCATCGAGGAGCTGCGCAGCCAGACCGAGCGCTGGTACGAGCACCGGACCGGCGAGATCTACCTCACAGACGCCATCAACGCCTATGCGAGCAGCAAGGCCGTCTACGGACAGGTCATCCAGGGCCGCTGGTACGACACCGGCAATCCGCTGGCCTACCTCACGGCCCAGTTCGCCGCCGCGCTCGCCGACCCCGAGTACGGCCCCCATCTGCGCCGGCTGGCCGAGCTCGCCGAGGACCGGCCCTGACGGTCAGCAGTCCACGACGGCGCCGCCCGCGGGCAGGCCGAAGTGGGTGCGGGCCTCGGCCTCCAGCGCGCCGGAGGACATCGATTCCCGCGCGAGCGAGGCACCGACGATCCCGAAGCGGTCCCTCGTCCACCGGGCGTTCCCGGCACCGTCGGGGGCCTCCTCACGGGACACGACCCGGTAGCCGCCGGCGGCCGTACCGTCCCGCTCCAGCCGCACCACCTGCGGGACCTGCCCGGCGCTGCACTCCACCAGGGTGTCGTCGTGCACGCCGTACTCCACGCACAGCGTGGTGACGTCCGCCCGCACGTCGTCCCCCTGCTGCTGGAGACCGAGCGCCTCCGCCCGGCAGAACCAGCGTGCCTTGAGGGCAGGCAACGTCTCGCCGTAACCGCTGCCGCGCGCGTCGGACGCGAGCCGGGCCTCGATCACCGGCCGGACCTCGCCCCACAGCCGCGTGTCGACGTCGGCCGCCGGTGACATCACGTAGGCACCCGTCGCCACCAGCACCGCGACCGCTCCCCCACCGACCACCCATCTGCCCGCAGACATCCCCATACGTCCTCCTCGCCCCACTCCCGTCAGTCAAGACACCCGAGCGGGGGCCGGGGTTGCACGCCGCCGAGCTCCCTTGATCGCCCCAGGTTGAGGCACACTGGACGTTTGGCCCGTGCGGAAGGATGCATGTACGTGAACGGTCCTCTCATCGTCCAGTCCGACAAGACCCTGCTGCTCGAAGTCGATCACGAGCAGGCCGACGAGTGCCGTCGGGCCATCGCGCCGTTCGCGGAGCTGGAGCGGGCGCCCGAGCACATCCACACCTACCGGGTGACGCCGCTGGGGCTGTGGAACGCGCGGGCCGCCGGGCACGACGCCGAGCAGGTGGTCGACGCGCTGGTGCAGTACAGCCGGTATCCGGTGCCGCACGCCCTGCTCGTCGACGTCGCCGAGACGATGGACCGCTACGGGCGCCTCACGCTCAGCAAGCACCCCGCGCACGGGCTCGTGCTCACCACCACCGACCGGCCGGTGCTGGAGGAGATCCTGCGCTCGAAGCGGATCATCCCGCTGGTGGGGGCGCGGCTCGACCCGGACACCGTGGCCGTGCACCCCTCCGAGCGCGGGCAGATCAAGCAGACGCTGCTGAAGCTGGGCTGGCCCGCCGAGGACCTCGCGGGGTACGTCGACGGCGAGGCGCACCCGATCGAGCTGGCCGAGGACGGGTGGGCGCTCAGGCCCTACCAGAAGCAGGCCGTGGAGAACTTCTGGCACGGCGGAAGCGGGGTCGTGGTGCTCCCCTGCGGTGCGGGCAAAACCCTCGTCGGCGCCGGGTCCATGGCGCAGGCCAAGTCGACCACGCTGATCCTCGTCACCAACACCGTCTCGGCCCGGCAGTGGAAGCACGAGCTCGTGAAGCGGACCTCCCTGACCGAGGACGAGATCGGCGAGTACAGCGGGACGCGCAAGGAGATCCGGCCGGTCACCATCGCCACGTACCAGGTGCTGACGACCCGGCGGAAGGGCGTCTACCCGCACCTGGAGCTCTTCGACTCCCGGGACTGGGGGCTCATCGTCTACGACGAGGTGCACCTGCTGCCGGCGCCCGTCTTCAAGTTCACCGCCGACCTCCAGGCCCGGCGCAGACTCGGGCTGACCGCGACCCTCGTGCGCGAGGACGGGCGGGAGTCTGACGTCTTCTCCCTCATCGGGCCCAAGCGGTTCGACGCGCCGTGGAAGGAGATCGAGGCGCAGGGGTACATCGCGCCGGCCGACTGTGTCGAGGTGCGGGTGAACCTCACCGACTCCGAGCGGCTCGCCTACGCCACCGCCGAGCAGGAGGAGAAGTACCGCTTCTGTGCCACGACCGCGACGAAGCGGAAGGTCACGGAGGCTCTGGTGCGGCGGTTCGCGGGCCAGCAGATCCTGGTGATCGGCCAGTACATCGACCAGCTCGACGAACTCGGCGAGCATCTGGACGCTCCTGTCATCAAGGGCGAGACCTCCAACGCCCAGCGCGAGAAGCTCTTCGAAGCCTTCCGGCAGGGCGAGATCAGCGTGCTGGTGGTGTCGAAGGTCGCGAACTTCTCGATCGACCTGCCGGAGGCGACGGTCGCCATCCAGGTCTCGGGCACGTTCGGATCACGGCAGGAGGAGGCGCAGCGGCTGGGGCGGGTACTGCGCCCGAAGGCGGACGGCCACCAGGCGCACTTCTACTCCGTCGTCGCCCGCGACACGATCGACCAGGACTTCGCCGCCCACCGCCAGCGGTTCCTGGCGGAGCAGGGGTACGCCTATCGGATCGTGGACGCGGACGAGTTGCTGGCGGACGGGGCCTGAACCGGCGCCGTCTGCTCAGCGGCGGCGGACGCCGGCTTCCTCGCCGTACTCGCCGAGTATGACGACATCGAAGGCGGCGCCTGCGAGGACGCGGATCGCCCGGAGGGCGTTGCCCAGGCGGTGGGTGCTGTGGGTACCGGAGACGGGGGTCGCCCCGGACGGGCGACCGGGGGCTGGGGTGAAGGTCGCTGCGCTCATGCCTCCATAGTGGCTTTCGAGGCATAAGCAGGGCATCGGTCCCAGGTAGCCACTTCCTGTGCTACCTGAGTACCCCCCGGGGGTGGAGCCTCCCCCACTGGACGCAGGGGCGATCCCCTAGGGGGACGGCCGGAAGGGGGTTCGAGGACGGCCGGCGGAGGAAAAACGGTTGGCGTCCTGCCGGAGGCCTGCTCTAAGCTCTCCGCTCTTGCCCGCCTCCCTCACGGAGTGCCGCCGCCCGGACGGAAACCGGTCGGCATCCCACCACGCGGCCCGCAGCACCTTCGGAGGCACCCCCTTGTCCAGGCCGTCCACGCCCGTGCCCGTAGCCGACGACCCCCTCGCCCGCGAACGTTCCCATCTCGCCGGCTCCCGTGCCGCACTGCGCGCCATGCGTGAGGACGCCGAGTCGCTGGACATCAAGGACGTCACCGCGAACTGGGTCAACGCCGAGGTCCTGGCCCGCCAGATCGGCGAGCGCATCAAGTCGCTGGCCGACCTCAGCGACACCCCCCTCTTCTTCGGCCGCCTCGACTACCTGCACTCCCCCGGCGCCGACCGGGCCGAGGGCGCGGACGGCGAGCGCTTCTACATCGGCCGCCGGCACGTCCACGACCACGACGGCGACCCGATGGTGATCGACTGGCGGGCGCCGGTCTCGCAGCCGTTCTACCGGGCGTCCAAGAAGGACCCGATGGACGTCGGGCTGCGCCGCCGTTTCGGCTACACGCGCGGCGAGATCACGGCGTACGAGGACGAGCACCTCTCCGACCCCGCCGAGGCCGCGACCACAAGCAAGCTGCTCCAGCAGGAGATCGAGCGCCCGCGCGTCGGCCCGATGCGCGACATCGTCGCGACCATCCAGCCCGAGCAGGACGAGATCGTACGGTCCGGTCTCGGCGGCACGGTCTGCGTCCAGGGAGGTCCGGGTACCGGGAAGACCGCCGTCGGTCTGCACCGGGTCGCGTATCTGCTCTACGCCCATCGCGAGCGGCTCGCCCGCACCGGCACCCTCGTCATCGGGCCGAACAGGTCCTTCCTGCACTACATCGAGCAAGTGCTGCCCGCCCTGGGCGAGTTGACGGTGAAGCAGGCGACCGTCGACGACCTGGTGGCGGCGGGCCTTCAGGTGCGCGGCACCGATGACACGGCCGCCGCCGTCCTCAAGGGCGACGCGAGGATGGCGGAGGTGCTCAAGCGGGCCGTCTACTCGCACGTGACCATGCCCGCCGAGCCGGTGATGGTCGTCCGCGGGTCGCGCAGGTGGCGGGTCCCGGCGTACGAGATCGAGGAGATCGTCCGGGAGTTGCTCGACCGGGGTATCCGGTACGGCGCCGCCCGCGAGGCGCTCCCACAGCGCATCGCGCACGCCGTGCTGGTCCAGATGGAGCGGTCCGGGGAGGCGCCGGACGACCGCGTGCAGGACGCGGTGGCCCGCAACCCGGCTGTGAAGGCGGCGGTGAAGGCGATCTGGCCGCCGGTGGATCCGGCGAAGCTGGTGCTCCGGCTGCTGACGGACGCGGACTTCCTCGCCGCACACGCGGAGGGGATCCTCGACGAGGACGAGCAGAAGACGATCCTGTGGGCGAAGCCCGTCCGGGGCGTGAAGTCGGCCAAGTGGTCCGCCGCGGACGCGGTGTTGATCGACGAGGCGACGGACATCGTGGAGCGTACGCACTCCCTCGGGCATGTGGTCCTGGACGAGGCGCAGGACCTGTCCCCCATGCAGTACCGCGCGGTCGGCCGCCGCTGCTCCACCGGTTCGGCGACCGTCCTCGGCGACCTCGCGCAGGGCACCACGCCGTGGGCGACGCGGAGTTGGGACGAGGCGCTGGCCCACCTGGGCAAAACCGACGGCGTGATCGAGGAGCTGACGGCGGGTTTCCGCGTGCCGACGGACGTCATCACGTACGCCTCCCGCCTCCTCCCGCACATCGCGCCGGGCCTGACCCCGGTCGCGTCGGTCCGGGAGAACCCGGGCTTCTTCGATGTCCGCCCGGTGGAGACCGCGGACCAAGTGGTCGCCGCGTGCGAGGAGTTGCTGCGCAACGAGGGCTCGACCGGTCTGATCGCCGCCGACGCCCGCGTCCCGGAGCTGGCGGCGGCGCTGACCGCGGCCGGCATCGGCCACCTGGCCCCCGGCGAGGAGACGACGGCCGAAACCCGTCTGACCCTGGTCCCGGCGTCCCTCGCCAAGGGCCTCGAGTACGACTACGTCGTCCTGGACGAGCCGCAGGCGGTGGTGGACGGCGAACCGGACGAACGCACGGGCCTGCGCCGGCTGTACGTGGCGCTGACCCGAGCGGTGTCGGGCCTGATCGTCACGCACGCGGCGCCGCTGCCGGCGCAGCTCGCCGACTAGGGCGCCGCGTCCTGCTGTTCACCGATTGCGGGGGCGGGGGCTGATTGTGACGCAGGCGGCGCCGTTGCCCGCGGCGCTCGCCGACTAGGGCGCCGCGTCCTGCTGTTCACCGATTGCAGGTGGCGGGGCTGGTCGCGCCGGCGCGGCGGAGCCGCACATCGACACGGCCCCGCACCCCTGGGGAGTTCAGCTCAGCCCTCGTCCAGGACTTGGCGCCACTCCCTTACCGCGTCCGCCGAAACCGGTGCCTGCCAGCCCTCCGGCCTCGCCGCCCCGCCGATGTGGAAGGCGTCGATGCCCGCCGCCCGCAGCCTCGGCACATGGTCAAGTCGTAGACCGCCACCCACCAGGAGCTGCTGTTCGTACCCCGGCTCCCCCGCCCTCGACGCCTCCGCGAGGAGTACCGGCAGCCCCTCGTCGACGCCTGCCGCGGAGCCCGCGGTGAGGTAGGTGTCCAGGCCCGGCAGATCGGCCAGCTGTTTCCGCAGCGCGTCCCGGTCGGCGGCATGGTCGATGGCCCGGTGGAACGTCCAGCGGCACCCGTCCAGCGCCCCGACGACCTGCTCCACCGCCGCCAGATCCACGTCACCGCCCGCGTCCAGGAAGCCGAGCACGAACTCCTCGGCCCCAGCGCCCCGCACCTCCCGTGCCGCCCGGACCACGCGCGAGACATCTCCGGCCCCGAACCCGTCCGACAGCCGCAGCATCACCCGCACCGGGATGTCCACGGCGGCCCGGATCGCGGCGGCCGTCGAGACCGTCGGCGTCAGGCCGTCCGCCGTCATGTCGGTCACGAGTTCCAGCCGGTCCGCGCCTCCGGCCTGGGCGGCGATCGCGTCCTCGGCGTCCAGGGCGATCACCTCCAGGACTGCACGCTTGCTCATGGGACCCCATTCGTCGACGGTCTCGGGCGGCTACAGGTCTAGTCCAATTCCAGAATACGCCGCTCCGTGGTCCCCCTCACCAGCGCGTCTCAGCCGAAGATGTTCAGCTCCTTCGCCTCCGCCCCCGCGAGCTCGTACGCCCTCCCCTCCACCGGACGCCCCGAGTACAGCCGTACGAGGGTCGCCGCGTCCCCGATGTACCGCGCCGGAGTGCGGTCACCGGCCACATCGCCCAGGCGGAGCGGCTCGTCCAGGTCGTCGACGTCGGCATGGAGCGGGAGGTGGCCGCGTTCCCGGGTGGTACGGGCCAGCAGGGCGAGGGCGTCCGGGAGACCGGGACCCGCGTACGCCCCCGGCTCCCCGAGGACGTCCCGTACGTCCCCCGCGTGCACCCATTCCCCCAGCGCCAGGATGTCCAGCACCCCACCGGCCGCGGCGATCACCGGGCCGGCCTCCGTCATCCCGCGCTCCAGCTCGTCCACGATCTGCTGGTTCGTCCGGTCCGCGCGCTCGGCGATGTCCCGGTCGTTCGACTCGGGCGAGAAGACCCCCTTCTCGAACCGGTCCTCCACCACCCGCGTCAGCGCGGACGAACAGTGCGCCAGCACGTCCCGCACGCTCCACCCCGGACACGCCCGCGTCGGCAGCGCGAAATCGGCGTCCGGGCGGGAGCGCAGGAGGGGGATCAGGGCGTCGCGCTCGGTGGTCAGGAGGCGGCCGGGGAGATCGGGGTCGCGTACGGCGTCCGCAGTCATGTCTGTGGTCATGGGGTCAAACTGCCAGGGGCCGCCGCGCGGGACAATGAGGCCATGGCCGATCTCGACGACCTCCGCGACCGTTTCGCCCATGCCCTGGAGCGGGCCCGTCCCGGGGCCGATGGACCCGACCCGGCGCCGTACGCCGACAACCTGCTCACCCGCTGGCAGGAGCCGCAGCGCCGGTATCACACCGTCCACCACCTGACGGCGGTCCTCGACCACGTCGACGTGCTGGAGGAGTACGCGGACGACCCGCACCTGGTGCGGCTGGCGGCCTGGTTCCACGACGCCGTCTACCTCCCGGACCGCTCGGAGAACGAGGAACGCTCCGCCCGACTGGCCGAACGCGCCCTCCCCGAGGCCGGGCTCTCCCAGGAAGGCACGGCCGAGGTGGCCCGCCTCGTCCGCCTCACCACCGCCCACGATCCCGCCGACGACGACCGCAACGGCCAGGTCCTCTGCGACGCCGACCTCGCGATCCTCGCCGCCCCGCCCTCCGCCTACGCCGCCTACACGGCCGCCGTACGCGAGGAGTACGGCTTCGTCCCGACCGACGCCTTCCGCGAGGGCCGCTCCGCGATCCTGCGCCAACTACTCGATCTGCCCCGGCTGTTCAGGACGCCGTACGGGGAACGGGAATGGGAGGCCACGGCCCGTTACAACCTCACCTCGGAGCTGGAAATGCTGTCGCTCTGAGGCGCCCGGCGCCTTAGCCTGCCCGCATGGCAGACATGGGCGCGGAACGGGTGACGGAGGCCGTCGCGGACGCGGTGGCGGCGCTGCGGGCGGCGGTGGACCGGGACTGGGGGACGGTACGGGCCGGCCGGACGGAGTGGAGCTGTCTGAAGACGGCCGAGCACATCGCGAGCGATCTGATCGCGTACGCGGGGCAGTTGGCGGGCCGCCCGCAGGACAGGTACGTCCCCTTCGAGATCCACCTCGAGGACGACACGGACGCCGAGGGCGCCCTCCAGGTGATCGAGACGGCCGGCACCCTCTTCGCCGCGACGATCCGCGCCACCCCGCGCGAGGTCCGCGCCTTCCACCCGTACCCCTTCCGCAGCGCGAACCGCACGGGCTTCGCCGCGATGGGCATCGCCGAGGTGCTGCTGCACACGTACGACATCGCGGACGGCCTGGGCCTGCCGTACGAACCCCCCACCCACCTCCCCGAACACGTCCTCACGCGGATCTTCCCCGAGGTCCAGCCGGGCACCGACCCCTGGCGCACCCTCCTGTGGGCCACCGGCCGCGGCGACCTGCCCGGCCGCGCCCCGCGCACACAGTGGCGCTGGAGCAACAACCTCGTCCTGGCCACCGAACGCCTCACCCTCCAGGGCGTCACCCCCGCCTCCGCCGCCGAGCTGGCCGCGGGCGGCGACGGTGACTTCGAGTGGGTCGAGGACGGCCCCTTCGAGGGCACCCGCGAGGCCGCCGGCATGACCATCAAGGCCTACGAAGCCGGCGTCCACCGCCCGGAGTTCGGCCTCTTCGCCCTCGTACGACGGGAGGACGGCCGCGCGATCGGCGGCATGGGCTTCCACGGCGCCCCCGACGAGGACGGCCGCGCGGAGGTCGGCTACGACCTCGCCGAAAGCGCCCGAGGCCAGGGCTACGCCACGGAGGCCCTGCGCGCCCTCAGCGACTGGGCCCTGGCCCGCGACGACGTCCGCAGCCTCTGCGCCACGACCGCGTCCGACAACGCCGCCTCGCAGCGGGTGATCGCCCGGGCCGGGTACGTCCGGGCGACGGTGGAGGAGGAACAGGCGTACGGGGAGGCGGAACCGGGGCTCCGGCTGTACGTGCTGCCCGGTCGGGCCGGTTAACGGCCTTCGGTCAACGGCCTTTGGGCCGCCGCAGTCCCGCCCCCGTGAGCAGCCGCACCACCTCGCGGCTGCTGACCTCCACCGCGCCGGCCGCCACGACGTCCGCGTACCGGTGCGACGGTATGTCGTAGTGGTCGCGTTCGAAGGCGCGCCTCGGGACGCCCAGCTCGTCGGCGAAGGCGTGCAGTTCGTCGAAGGAGACGTCGCTGACGAGGTGGGACCACATGCGGCCGTGTCCCGGCCAGGTGGGTGGGTCGATGTAGACGGTCACGAGGACGGGGTCCCGCCCGCCGCGGTCCCGAGCGAGCCGACCGCCGCGATCTTCACACCCGCCTTGTGGCACACCCAGTGCGGGTCGGGGCCGAGCTCCGGCTCGACGTCCAGGGCGTGCGGGTCGCCGGAGCCGCACACCGGGCACAGGGGCCAGCGGCCGTACCGCTCGAGAAGGGCGTCCTGGACGTCCTGGGCGACCAGGCCCGCCACGAATGCCGCACCCTCGGGCCACTGCTCCACCCACCAGCGCCGCTGTACGACGGAGTCCTCGACCATCGACACCACGTCCGCGGCGGCGACCTCACCGGCGGCCAGGTCGGCGAGTACGAGGGCGCGGGCCGTGTGCAGGATCTGTTCCAGTCGATCGATGGACTCCATGGTGCCATTGTGCGCGCTCTTGACCACGGGCCCGAGCCGAAAATATCTTTCATACGTGACCCAGGAAGTGAAGGAAATTTTCGGCGGCGCCCTCGCCGCCAAGGTGCGCACGCTGGGTCCGTCCATGACACGCTCCATGCAGCGGGTCGCCGAGGCCGTCGCGAAGGACCCCGCGGGGTGCGCGGCGCTCACCGTCACCGGCCTCGCGGAACTGACCGGGACCAGCGAGGCGACCGTCGTGCGGACGGCCCGGCTGCTGGGGTATCCCGGGTACCGCGACCTGCGGCTCGCCCTCGCCGGGCTGGCCGCGCAGCAGCAGTCCGGGCGGGCACCCGCGATCACCACGGACATCGCGGTGGACGACTCCCTCGCCGACGTGGTCGCCAAACTCGCCTACGACGAACAGCAGACCCTCGCGGACACGGCGGCCGGGCTCGACACCGTGCAACTGGGGGCGGCGGTCGCCGCGACGGCCTCGGCGCGGCGGATCGACGTGTACGGCGTGGGGGCCTCCGGTCTCGTCGCCCAGGACCTCACCCAGAAGCTGCTGCGGATAGGACTGATAGCCCAGGCGCACAGCGACCCGCATCTCGCCGTGACGAACGCCGTGCAGTTGCGGTCGGGCGACGTGGCGATCGCGATCACGCACTCCGGGGCGACCGGGGACGTCATCGAGCCGCTGCGCGTCGCCTTCGAGCACGGGGCCACGACCGTCGCCATCACCGGGCGGCCGGGCGGGGCGGTGACGCAGTACGCCGACCATGTGCTGACGACGTCCACGGCCCGGGAGAGTGAGCTGCGGCCGGCCGCGATGTCCTCGCGGACGAGTCAGCTGCTGGTGGTGGACTGTCTGTTCGTGGGGGTGGCGCAGCGGACGTACGAGACGGCGGCGCCGGCGCTGGCCGCGTCTTACGAGGCGCTGGCGCACCGGCATCGTCGATAGTCGATCGGAACGCAACTCTGAAAGAGTCACCGCCATGACCTCCACGTCCTCTTCCCGTGAGCTGCGTGCCGCGTTGGAGTCGCTCACCACCGAGGCCTTTCGGCCGGAGCTGGCCGACATCGATCAGTTGCCGACCCTCGACATCGCCCGGCTGATGAACGGCGAGGACGCCTCCGTGGCCGCCGCGGTGTCCCGGCGTCTGCCGCAGATCGCCGCCGCCATCGACGCGATCGCCGACCGGATGGCCCGGGGCGGTCGGCTGATCTACGCCGGTGCGGGCACCGCGGGACGCCTCGGTGTGCTGGACGCCTCCGAGTGTCCGCCGACCTTCAACACCGACCCCACCCAGGTCGTGGGCCTGATCGCGGGCGGCCCCGAGGCCATGGTCACCTCCGTGGAGGGGGCGGAGGACTCGGCGGAGCTTGCGCGGGCCGACCTCGACGGGCTCGCGGTGACGGCCGTGGACACGGTGGTCGGGGTGTCCGCGTCCGGCCGTACCCCGTACGCCATCGCAGCGGTGGAACACGCCCGCGCACAGGGGGCGTTGACGGTCGGCCTGTCCTGCAACGCGGACAGCGCGCTCGCCGCGGCCGCCGATCACGGCATCGAGGTGGTCGTCGGCCCCGAGCTGCTCACCGGCTCGACCCGTCTCAAGGCGGGCACGGCCCAGAAGCTCGTCCTCAACATGCTGTCGACGATCACGATGATCCGCCTCGGCAAGACCTACGGAAACCTGATGGTCGACGTCCGCGCCTCCAACGAGAAGCTGCGCGCCCGCTCCCGCCGTATCGTCGCCCTCGCCACCGGCGCCGACGACGAGGAGGTCGAGCGCGCCCTGGCCGCCACCGACGGCGAGGTGAAGAACGCGATCCTGACCATCCTGGCCGACGTGGACGGCCCCACGGCGGCCCGGCTCCTGGAGGAGTCCGACGGCCACCTGCGCGCGGCACTGGCGGCGACGGCCCGCTAGCAGGCTCAGCTGCGGACGAGGATCGCGTGGGTGACGTTCGGTGAGCTGACCATTTCGGACACCCGGTAGCCGTCGATCCCGTCGCCCAGGTCGTCGAGCGGCCGCTCCCCGCGTCCGATGAGGAGCGGCGCGATCACCAGGTGGAGTTCGTCGATCAGCCGGGCGCGCAGGTACTGCCGGATGACCGCCGCCCCGCCGCCGATCCGGACGTCCTTGCCGTCCGCGGCGTCGAAGGCACGCTGAAGGACCGTCTCCGGCGGCTCGTCGGTGAAGTGGAAGGTGGTCCCGCCCTCCATCTCCAGTGCCGGGCGCAGATGGTGGGTGTGGACGAAGACATCGTGGTGGTACGGCGGGTTGTCGCCCCACCAGCCCTGCCAGGACTCGTCCTCCCACGGCCCACGCTGCGGGCCGAACATGTTCCGCCCCATGATCGTGGCGCCGATGTTCTGATCACCGCGGACGAAGTAGTCGACATCGATCCCGGACTTCCCCGCGGCCGCGTCCTGCGACGCGGAGATGAACCAGCTGTGCAGCTCGTCGCCCCAGCCGACGCCGTCGCCGAACGGGGCGTCCAGGCGCTGGTTCGGACCGGCCATGAAGCCGTCGAGGGAGATCGTCACGTTGTGTACCCGGACCTTGGGCATGTCCTTCACCTCTCGTGTGGTGCCGTGCTCTCACCTCTGCGTCGTTCAGAGCGTGCCTGGATCGACATCCCCGCGCACCTTTTTCCAGACGAGGGTGCAGCGCCAGAAGAGCCGCCGCCTCAGCCGGGCGCCGGGGAGGATACGGCGGACCTCGCGGGCGAACTCGGTGTAGGGGACGTCCGCCGGTCGGGTCGGGGCGGTCATCGCGACGGGGCGCCGTGGTGCCGTACGTCCCCTGTTCTTGACCCAACCGGTGACCAGGTTGAGCGGAACGGACCCGAGGCCGAGGAGTGTCTGGACGCGGGTGTCTTCTCGCGTCAGCCCGACGATCACCAGGGTGCCGCCGGGGGCCAACTGCTGCCGGAAGCGGACGAGGGTCTCGGTCAGGGGGAGATGGTGGAGTACGGCGACGCAGGTGATGACGTCGTAGGGGGCACCCACGTCGTACGACAGCCCGTCCGCGACGGAGAAGGTGACGGGAAGGCCGGGATCGGTCAACTCCCGTGCCTTGCCGATGATTCGCTCGTCACTGTCGATGCCGTGCACATGTGTCGCGCGGGTCGCCAGCAGCCGTACGAGATCTCCGGCACCGCAGCCGACGTCGAGGGCGCGGTCGTAGCGCGGGGGCAACTGCCGTAGCAGCCAAGGGTGGAAGTGGGCGTTGTGGGACCAGGGGTGGGCGTCGTTGAAGCGGGCGAGGGCTCGGAGAACTCGGGGGCTGAGGATCGTCATGGGGTCAGTTCAGCAGGGGCGAGCTGTCCGGGCGCGACCGCTTCATCAAGATCAGCCGTCGGCCTTCCCTCGCGGAACAACCCACTCCGTGGGCTGCCCGGTCACCGCGGTGATGGTGTCGAAGTCCGCGTCGTAGTGAAGAACGGTGACCTTGTGGCGTTCGGCGGTGGCGGCGATCAACAGATCCGGCACCGAGGCCGCCCTATGGTGTCCCTTCTCGGCCAGCAGCGCCTGAACCTCGACGGCCCGCGTACCGATCTCGTCCGTCAGCGGCAACCACTCGAACCCGCGGCGAACCGAGCGTCCTGCGGCATGGCTCTCCGCGTTCCGGGCGCTGTAGAGGATCTCCAGATCGATCACAGCGCAGGTCGCGATCAGACCTCCTTCGACAAGAGGTCCGAGGACCGCCCTGACGGCGGGATGCCGGGCCCGTGCCCAGACACTCTTGTCGACCAGGTACTTCGCTAGCGCCATGCACCCGCCATCACTTCCGGGTCGGCGAGGTCGTCGAAATGGCCCTCGTCCAGCATCTCCATGAAGCGCCGCCGCTTGGCCGCGGCCACGAACTCCGCCAGAGCGCCGTTGATCGTGGCCCGCTTGGTCGTCGTGCCCAGTATTTCGGCGGCCTCAGCCAGAAGCACATCATCAAGGTCGATCATGGTGCGTGACATCGCCACCTCCAGGCATATAGTTTCAAAGAAATAGTATGCATGATTCTGCGTGAAATGGTAGCCAAGCCGAGGCGTCCCTATACACACGTCACGAGATACGCGCCTCCCGGTTCCGGCTCCGCAACCGAGCCCGCAACACCTCTTCCGGCGGCGCGACTCCCACCTCCTCCCGCGGACAGTCCCACTCACGCCCACCACCCACGGGCCGCAGTTGCACCCTCCCGCCTAGATGCCCCATGACCTCCCCCACCCTCCCGTCTCGCTTGTCCACGGCGTACGTCCCGATCGGCGGCGACTCCCCCCGCAGTACCGACGCCAGCCGCTCGGCCGTACGGACGTTGCACCGGCCGAGGTCGACCAGGGGGAAGGGTTCGTCGCCGGCGCCGGTGAGGGGGTCGACGGCGAGGGACGGCAGGACGACACCGACGCCGGTGAGGGCCTGTCGCAGGGATTCCAGGACTTCTTGGGTGGACCGCACGCTTTCCTCCATGGGCACGGTGAGTTTGCTATTCGCAACACAGCGTGTCCGGCGCGCCCCTAACCTGGCCATACGGACCAGCCCAACAACCTCACCTGATGGATGGGGAGTCGCACATGCCGGGATCAAAGGACCTCGACCCGTCGTCGTCACCGAGGGCTCTACTGGGCGCGGAGTTGCGCCATGCGCGGGAGAAGGCCGGGCTGAGCCAGGAGGAGCTGGGGCAACGGCTGTTCGTGAGCGGGTCGTTCGTGGGGCAACTGGAGGCGGGCACGCGGAGGATGCAGTCGGAGTACGCGCGGTTGCTGGATGAGGTGTTGGGGACGGAGGACTTCTTCCGGCGGAACTGTGGGGCGTCGGCGAAGTCCAAGTACCGGGAGCACTTCGCGGAGGCCGCCGAGGCGGAGGCGAGGTGTACGGCGATCAGGCAATACGCGTCGATGCTGATCCCCGGCCTGCTCCAGACACCTGCGTACGCACGAGCCGTCTGCCGTGCCTATCAGCCGACGGCTCCGGACGACGTGATCGAGGAACTGGTGAAGGGCCGGATGGAGCGGACCCGCATCCTGGCCGATCCAACAACGCCGTTGTTGTGGACCGTGGTTGACGAAGCCGCGCTGCATCGGGTCACGGGCAGTCGAGCGGTCATGGGCGAGGCACTGCACCACATCGCCGACCTGGCCCACCGGAGCCGTGTGATCGTCCAGGTCCTGCCGTTCGACGCGGGAGCCCACCCGGCGATGCAGGGTTCCATCAAGCTGATGGACTTCGACGACGCTCCGCCCTTGGTCTACCTGGAGGGAGTCGACACCGGACGGCTGGAGGACGATCCCGCGAGCGTCGCCCGCTATCGGCTCTACTACGAACTCCTCACGTCATCCGCCCTCCCCCGCGAGAAGTCCCTGGTCTTGATCAAGGCGATGGCGCAGGATTACGCACATGAGGAACACCCCTGAGTCCTGGCGCAAGTCCACGTACAGCGGTGGCACCGGCGACGACTGCCTGGAAGTAGCCGACGGTCACCCCACCGCCATCTCCGTCCGCGACTCCAAGAACCCCCACGGCCCGAAGCTCATGCTCCGGCCCGAGGCATGGTCCGCCTTCGTCGAGGCGGTCGTAGAGGTCAGGATCTGACCTATACGACTCCTAACGTGGCCCCATGACCGACACCACACACACCATCACCACGGACGAGCGCACCGACCTGCTGGAGGCGCTGGCCCACAGCCGGCGCTTCCTGCGCTTCACGACCCGCGACCTCACCGACGAGCAGGCCGGGCAGCGGACCACGGCCAGCGAGCTGTGTCTGGGCGGCCTGATCAAACACGTCACGTCGGTGGAGCGGCACTGGGCGGAGTTCATCCTCAACGGCCCCTCGGCCATGCCCGACTTCACCGCCATGACCGAGGCCGACTTCGCCCGGCGGGCCGACGAGTTCCGGATGCAGCCCGGCGAGACGCTGGCCGGAGTGCTGGCCGACTACGAGGAGACGGCCCACCGGACCGACGAACTCGTCACCGCCCTGCCGGACCTGAACGTCTCTCACCCGCTGCCCGAGGCGCCCTGGAACGAGCCGGGGGCTCGCTGGTCGGCCCGCAGGGTGCTGCTGCACATCGCCGCCGAGACCGCCCAGCACGCGGGCCACGCCGACATCATCCGCGAGTCCCTGGACGGCGCCAAGAGCATGGGCTGACCGGTCCCGAAGCTCAAGCGTCCAGCTCCGAGCCCTCTTTGCAAGGAATGGGTGGAGGGCCTCAACCCGCCCTCCCACCCCGCGTGTTGACGGGAAGCAACCGGCTTGCCACGCACAGTCACGATCGTCTAGCGTGCCCGCATAACGAACAGCCCCCGCCAGGTGCTAGCAACACCTGCGGGGGCTTGACCTACAAGATCGAATGCGAGTCGATCCCGTGGCTGATGCCAATCTTAGTCCTGCCTTCCTCCCCGCGCACGCATCCCCGCACCCCATGGCGAAACCGGGATACGGCAAACGCTCCGCCCCCGGCCAACAGGCCCGCACCGCGCACGACTTCGCCCACCTCCCACCCCGCGAAGCCGCCATCGCGGCGTACCTCGACCGGCTCCCCGACGCCGCCGACATCTCCGTAAAGACGCTGGCCAAGCAGCTGCCCTACGGACAGTGCGCCCTCGGTACTGCCCTCAACCGCCTCCAAGAGGCAGGCCACTTGCGCCGGGGGCGCGAGAAGCTGGCCGCCGACTCGGGCAGCACCCACTGGATCACCCGATCGTGGTGGTCCCGTACCGCACGCGACGACGACTGGTGGGCCGCCTTCACGAGAGGTGACGTACCAGAAGGCACCGAACACCGCCCGCCCACCCGCTCCCGCGCCCACATCCTCCTCGCCGCGCTGGGCCGTGAGACGCCTTCTCTGTCCCTCTCCGCCGCCGAATGCGCGGCCCTCGCCCCGCTGGCGGAGCTGTGGTTCGCCCGGGGAGCCACCGAGGAGGTCGTACGCCACGCCCTGACCAGCGGCCTGCCGACTCCGGTCCACCACCCGGCCGCACTGCTCCGCCGCCGCCTGACCGACAAAATGCCACCGGAGCTGCCGCTTCCCCAAGCGCCCCACCGGATCCTGGGGTGCGCGGAGTGCAGAGTGCCCGGGCCTCCTGAGACCCTGCCGGGGGGCTTCTGCCGCGGTTGCCGAGACGGATACGCCCCCACGCGCCCCGCCTCACTCCTGCCCGCCCCCGAGATCCACGCCCGCGCGAACGAGATCCGGGCCGCGATGTCCCTGAAACGAGAAGAGGGCACATACGCATGACGACTGACCCAAGCCTGGCTTTGTCGCGGCAGGCAGTACACACACCCGCTGGTGTGTACAGTTTTCCCATGGACACGTATCCGCTCGTCGAAGCCCGCAACCAGCTCGGCCAACTGGTCGGCCGGGTCCGGCACGGACAGGAGCAGATCCTGATCACCGAGTACGGCAAGCCCGCTGCGGCACTCATCCCGATAAGCGAACTGGAAGAGCTGCAGCGGCTGCGTGATGAGGCGGACATCGCCGAGGCGCGCGCTCGTGAGGCCGCTCCGGCCGGCCCGTCGATGTCCCACGACGCGTTCATGGCACAGTTGGAGGCGGAAGATCGCCGAGAGGCCGCTTCGTGACGTACACGGTGGTGTGGGAGAACCACGCCATGAACGAGTTCCGACGGCTCCGCGTCCTCGACCCAGTAGGTGCCAAGGCGACTGCCGTGGCAGTACGCGCCCTCGCCGACGATCCCCGTCCTGATGCGGCCCGGGCCCTGGGAACTTCCGGCTACTACCGGCTGCACGTCGGAAGTTGGCGCGTGCTGTACCGGCCGGACGGACCCACCGTCACCGTGCATGTGCTGAAGGTCGGCCGCAGCAACTGAACCCGGCCCCCGCGACAACCGGAGCCACCCCATGAACCACGCCCAGCTCACCGCCCTGGGCCGCGCCCTCCGTCTCCTCGGCGAGCACGGCGAGTCGCTCGCCGGTGACACCCCCGACGCCAAGCTGCACGAGGTGAAGGCGGACATCAAGCGGGCCCTGGACCTCCTGGAGGACAGCGTCACCGGCGCCGCCCCCACCACCCGTTGCGCCGAGCACCCCAACGGCCCGGTCGACGAGAACGCCCCCGACCTGTGCCTGCTGTGCGAGACGCGGCGCCGGGCGGCCCGCCGTGCCGAGATCAACGGGCCCGGCGCGCGCCCGAGGACCGCCGGCCCCACCCCCTCCAGGTACGGCGTCCGCGAAGACCGGCCGCAGCCCCAGCAGCGCTGGCTGCCGGAGCTGTGGACCGGCCAGGAGTGGCAGCTGTGCGGGACGCCGAGGCGGGACCGGCACGAGGCCGAGCTCTACATCAACGCCCAGCGCCGTGGCCCGCGCGCCGCGATGGCGTACCGGCTCGTGCACGAGTTCACCGACTACGAGGTGCTGCGGGTGTGGGGCACCCCGGTCAAGGTGGACATCGAGCCGCTCGGCAATCTCTAACGCCCGGAAGACCAACTTCAGCAGGGCCTACTTCAGCAGGGGAAGCGCCCGGAAGTCGTACGTCTCCCACAGCCGCCGGGAGACCTCCTCCGGGTACGGCCGCACCTCGGGGGTGACGTCCAGGACCTGAGTGGCGCGCGCCTCGCCGTCGTACGCCGACCATCCCGGATCCCCGGTCCGCGCGAACCCGGTCCACGCCGTCTGGAAGCGCGCGGTCAACGCCCTCGCCTCGTCCGGCACCCCGCTCCCCGCGAACAGCAGATTCCCGAGGTCGGCGTCGTACGTGCCGAACAGCAGCGGGATGTCCAGTCCGTGGCACGCTCCGAGCACGCCACCGAACCCCGGCGCGGACCAGGCCAGTTCGTAGAGGTGGGCGCGCCCGCCGCCGGCGACCTGCGCTTCGGCCAGCCGCAGGGAGGGCATGGTGAACAGCCAGTCCGTCTGCACGCGTTCGTAGAGTTCGCTCGGTGTGGCGTCCGGGAAGGCCTCGCGGTAGGCGCGCTCGCCGTCCGGGCCCGGCGCGAACATCCGCAGGGCCGAGGTCGCCTGTTCCTCGGTTGTCCGGCCGAGCCGGTCGGCGAGGGCGAGGAAGAGCCGGTACTCGTCCCGGTTGTGCCCGACCAGCAGCTCCACGTCCCGGGCCGCGCCGGCCGCCAGCGCCTCCCAGGGAGTGCACGGCAGCACCTCGCCGTCGACCACCGGCGAGAACGGCGTCGCGGTCGGCGCCACCTGCCCCCACCGGTCGTCGTAATCACGCATCCGCGAGCTCAACCGCTCTCCCGCCGAAGGGAGTTCGAGCGGGTCCACCGCGGACAGCGCGGCGGCCGTCGGCGCCAGACCCGCCTCCTTGCCGATCTCCACCGCGATGTCCCGGGCGAGTTCGGCGGAGAAGTACGTGCCGGGCACGCTCTGCGCGACGGCCCGCCCGAACAGTCCCCGCGCGCTCGGCATCGCCAGCAGCGAGGCCACCGACCCGGCCCCGGCCGACTCCCCGAACACCGTGACCTGCCCGGGATCGCCACCGAACGCCGTGATGTTGTCCCGCACCCACTCCAGTGCCGCGACCTGGTCCAGCAGCCCCCGGTTCGCGGGCGCCCCCTCCAGCAGGGCGAACCCCTCGATGCCGACGCGGTAGTTGAGGGTCACGACGACCACGTCACCGGCGCGTGCGAGGTGCTGGGCGTCGTAGCCGGGGCTGCCGGCGTGACCCAGCTTGTAGGCGCCGCCGTAGATCCACACCATGACCGGGCGGCGGGCCGACGGGTCCGTGCCGGGCGTCCAGACGTTGACCGTCAGCCAGTCGTCCCCGGTGGGTGTCTCCGGGACACCCGCGCGCCCCTGGAAGGCGGACTCCTGCGGGGGCGGGGGCCCGAAGGCGTACGCCTCCCGGGTCCCCTCCCAGCCCTTCACGGGCCGCGGCGCCTGGAACCGGGCCTCCCCGACCGGTGGTTCGGCGAACGGGATCCCCCGGAAGACCATCAGTCCGCCCTCGGCCCGCCCGCGCACGGCACCGGCCGCGGTGCGCACTTCGAGATCCTCGGCTGACGTCATCGTCGAACTCCTCACGGGTAGGGGGCTGGTCGCTTCACTCCAGCCCACTTCCCTTGCGTGAGTCAACCAAGCCGGGGACCGTTGTCCCGTCAGCTCAACGACTTCAGCGCGGACGCGTCGTACGGCTCAAGCTCGTCGAACCGGCCGGCCAGAACCTTCGCGGCCCACTGCGGGTCCTGCAGCAGCGCCCGCCCGACGGCGACCATGTCGTACTCCTCGCGCTCCAGGGCGTCGAGCAGGTCGTCGATGCCCTTGACCGGGGAGCCCTCGCCCATGAAGCCGCGGATGAAGTCGCCGTCGAGACCGACCGAGCCGACGGTGATGGTGGTCCTGCCGGTGAGCTTCTTGGTCCAGCCGGCGAGGTTGAGGTCGGAGCCGTCGAACTCGGGGAGCCAGTAGCGGCGCGTGGAGGCGTGGAAGGCGTCGACTCCGGCGGCGGCGAGCGGGACGAGGATCGCCTCGAGCTCCTCCGGCGTCTCGGCGAGGCGCGCCTTGTAGGCCTCCTGCTTCCACTGCGAGTAGCGGAAGATGATCGGGAACTCCGACGACACCGTCTCCCGTACGGCCGCCACGATCTCCGCCGCGAACTTCGTACGGGCGACCGGGTCACCGCCGTAGGCGTCGGTGCGGCGGTTGGTGCCCGCCCACAGGAACTGGTCGAGGAGGTAGCCGTGGGCGCCGTGCAGCTCCACCCCGTCGAAGCCGATGCGCTCGGCGGCGGCCGCGGCCTCGGCGAACGCGCCGATGACGTCGTCCAGGTCGCGCTGGGTCATGGCCTTGCCGGTGGGCTCGTCGGAGCCGAGGCGGATGCCGGAGGGCCCGACGGCGGGGGCGTCGGCGTAGGGCGGCTGCCCCTGCTCACGCACCATGCCGATGTGCCACAGCTGCGGGACGATGGTGCCGCCCGCCGCGTGCACCTGCTCGGCGACCTTCGCCCAGCCCGCCAGCTGCTCCTCGCCGTGGAACCGCGGGACGCTGCCGCTGTTCCCGGCCGACTCGTGGCCGACGTAGGTGCCCTCGGTGACGATCAGACCGACTCCGGCGGCGGCGCGGCGGGAGTAGTACGAGGCCACGTCCGCGCCGGGGACGCCGCCCGGGGAGAAGCTCCGGGTCATGGGCGCCATCACGATGCGGTTCGGGACGGTCAGGCCGTTGATGTGGACCGGACGGGAGAGGATCTCGGCGGCGCGGGAGGTGGCGGGGGCGGTCACGTGGCAGTACTCCTCGGTATGTGCATGCGCATGGACACTACCCAGGTGCCAACCGCCTCATCCGGCTCAGGATTTCCCGATGCGCTGTGACTCCGCCCACGCAGGGAGGCCACGCATGAAAGAAGCCCGCCCCACCATCGTGGGACGGGCTTCTTGTCGAGCGCCGGGCAGGCCTTGCACCTGCATCTCCCCACAGGAAGCGGGGCGTCTTTCCTTGGACCACCAACGCGTAGTCGACCGACGGGAGTTCACGTCGAGCGGCTCGTGATCAAGCATAGCGCAGGAAAAGACCGAGGGCGGCCACCCCCTGTTTCCAGGAAGGGCCGCCCCCGGCAAGGACGTTGATCAACCGTCAGGCCTGGCGGCCGGGGGTCGATCAGAAGTCCATGTCACCGCCCGGCATGCCGCCGCCGGCCGGGGCAGCGCCCGCCTTCTCCGGCTTGTCGGCGATGACGGCCTCGGTGGTGAGGAACAGCGCGGCGATGGAGGCGGCGTTCTGCAGGGCAGAGCGCGTGACCTTCGCCGGGTCGATGATGCCTTCGGCGATCATGTCGACGTACTCACCGGTCGCGGCGTTGAGGCCGTGGCCGACGGGCAGGTTGCGCACCTTCTCGACGATGACGCCACCCTCGAGACCACCGTTGACGGCGATCTGCTTGAGCGGGGCCTCCAGGGCCAGCTTCACGGCGTTGGCGCCGGTCAGCTCGTCACCCTCCAGGTCCAGCTTCTCGAAGACCGAGGAGGCCTGGATGAGGGCCACGCCACCACCGGCGACGATGCCCTCCTCGACGGCCGCCTTCGCGTTGCGAACGGCGTCCTCGATGCGGTGCTTGCGCTCCTTGAGCTCGACCTCGGTCGCGGCACCGGCCTTGATGACGGCCACGCCGCCCGCGAGCTTCGCCAGGCGCTCCTGGAGCTTCTCGCGGTCGTAGTCCGAGTCGCTGTTCTCGATCTCGGCGCGGATCTGGTTGACGCGACCGTTGACCTGGTCGGACGAACCGGCACCGTCGACGATGGTGGTCTCGTCCTTGGTGATGACGACCTTGCGGGCGCGGCCCAGGAGGTCCAGGGTCGCGTTCTCCAGCTTGAGGCCGACCTCCTCGGAGATGACCTCGCCGCCCGTGAGGATGGCGATGTCGCCGAGCATGGCCTTGCGGCGGTCACCGAAGCCCGGAGCCTTGACGGCGACGGACTTGAAGGTGCCGCGGATCTTGTTGACGACCAGGGTCGACAGGGCCTCGCCCTCGACGTCCTCGGCGATGATCAGCAGCGGCTTGCCCGACTGCATGACCTTCTCCAGGAGCGGGAGCAGGTCCTTGACGGAGCCGATCTTGGAGTTGGCGATGAGGATGTACGGGTCGTCGAGCGACGCCTCCATCCGCTCCATGTCGGTGGCGAAGTACGCCGAGATGTAGCCCTTGTCGAAGCGCATACCCTCGGTGAGCTCCAGCTCCAGACCGAAGGTCTGGGACTCCTCGACGGTGATGACGCCTTCCTTGCCGACCTTGTCCATCGCCTCGGCGATGAGCTCGCCGATCTGGGTGTCGGCGGCGGAGATGGAGGCCGTGGAGGCGATCTGCTCCTTGGTCTCGACATCCTTGGCCTGCTCGAGCAGGGCGGCGGAGACGGCCTCGACGGCCTTCTCGATACCGCGCTTGAGGGCCATGGGGTTGGCGCCGGCGGCTACGTTGCGCAGGCCTTCCTTGACCAGGGCCTGGGCGAGCACGGTCGCGGTGGTCGTACCGTCACCGGCGACGTCGTCCGTCTTCTTGGCGACTTCCTTGACCAGCTCGGCGCCGATCTTCTCGTACGGGTCCTCGAGTTCGATCTCCTTGGCGATGGAGACACCATCGTTGGTGATCGTGGGGGCGCCCCACTTCTTCTCGAGGACGACGTTGCGGCCCTTGGGGCCGAGCGTCACCTTGACGGCGTCCGCGAGCTGGTTCATGCCGCGCTCGAGGCCGCGCCGCGCCTCCTCGTCGAACGCGATGATCTTGGCCATGTGAAGTGGTCCCTCCAGGACTGGGGGTGATTCCTTCGGACCGCGCCCGCGCCCGCGACGGACGGCTCGCCGGCCTGTGGATCCTTGCCCCACAAGGCCTGCGGGCCTCACCGACCCGGTCCATCTTTGTCACTCTCACCTTCAGAGTGCTAACGCCAATGATTAGCACTCGCCATGGTCGAGTGCAAGCGCCTCTCGCGTATCGGGCCCCCACCCGGCCCTGCCGCCAGCCCTCTCCCCGCCCCCACGAGCCGCCCGGAGCCGGTCACGTTGAGACCCAGGACGACCCACCGGCGCGAAAGCCGCGTACGGCGATAAGGGGCCGGGGTGGGGGGGGGGGGCGCGCCGGGGGGGGGGGGGGCCCCCGC
>NZ_JBITGI010000021.1:0-156145 GCF_044456945.1 Streptomyces sp. NPDC050759
TGCAGCAGCCCCGTGACGTAGTGCGGCTCGTAGGTGCGCACGGTCTGGGCCCCGGCCTCCAGGCTGACGTAGGCGCTGAACCAGTTCGGCAGGACGTCCCGGTAGGTGTGCCACCAGCCGGGCTCGTTGGCCCGCTCGGCCAGGACGACGAACTCCTCGATCTCCTGCTGGTCGGCCCCATAGGTCTCCAGCAGCTTCTCCACGTAGAGCGGCTTGAGGGCGACCTCCGCCTTCTCCAGACGGCGGATCGTCAGGGACGTCACCCTCAGGGCCCTGGCCGCGTCCTCCAGCGAAGCCCCCGCGCCCTGACGCCGCTCCTGAAGACGCCGGCCCAGGATCATGCGCAGCACGGTGGGAGCACTGGTGCCACCGGTGCTCGTACGGCCTTCGCTCACGTCCTGACCTCCTGAGGGGGTGTCACCGGCTCGAGTCTGACAGTGACTTGATGACGCCACCAGACGGATATCGGCTTTCTGAAATTATCAGGGAGCTGGTTGCAGGTTGAACTTGGGTGCGAGCATAGTGACTTGTGCGAACCGTGCCGCCGAACGCGAGCACGGTGACGTCAACCGCCCCCACCCCGCGGCGTGTTGGCATCCCCCGCCCCGATGCTGCTTGCCCGGCCGCGCCGCCGCCCCCACGGAAGGCCAACACCGTGTCCCCCCACACGACCTCGTCCCCGCAGCTGTTAGACGCCGTGGACCAGGAACGAACCCACTGGATCGAACTTCCGGCCCACCGCTCCAGCGTCGGTGTCGCCCGGCGCTCCGTCGGCACCCGGCTCAAGGCCTGGAGCCTGCCCGGCGAGCTGTGCTCGGACGCGGTGCTGCTCCTGTCCGAACTGGCCACCAACGCCGTGTGCCACACCCTCAGCCCGCGCATCCTGTGCGGCATCGGGCTGGTCACCGACGGGATCCTCCGGCTGGAGGTGCACGACCACGACCACTCGGGCCCCACGCTGCGCCGGTGCCGGGCGGGGCTCGACGACGAGGGCGGGCGCGGACTGTTCCTTGTCGAGCAACTCGCGGACACCTGGGGGGTGGACCGCTCGAGACTCACCGGCGGCAACGCGGTATGGGCGAACCTGAGGGCCTGAACTAGCTCTTAGAGGGAGTGAGTTCGGCGAGGAGCAGGGTGCGGTCGTCCGCGCCGGCCGGATCGGAGGGGGCGTTGAGCAGCCGTCGGCACAGGGAGGGGAGCGGGTCGTGGTCGACGGCGGCCGTGTCGAGCGCCCGGGCGAGGCGGGCGATCTGGTGGTCTATGTCGGCGTCCCGCGACTCGACCAGACCGTCGCTGTAGAGCGCGAGCAGCGCGGGCTCGTCGATGCTCAGCACGGTCGGCTCGTAGGCGCCCGCGCCGAGACCGAGCGGCAGGCCCGCGCCGACCAGCGTGACCGGAGCGGTCCGGCCTTCCGGCCCGCGCAGCAGCGGCGGAGGATGACCGGCACCCACGAGGGTGCAGGTCCCGCGCCGGGCGTCCCACTCGGCGTAGATACAGGTCGCGAAGGACGCGCCCGGGGTGTCGCTGGCGAGCGCGTCGAGCCGTCGTACGAGATCGACGGCGGGGATGTCGAGACCGGCCAGCGTGCGTACGGCGGTGCGCAGCTGGATCATCGCCACGGCCGACTCCGGGCCGTGCCCCATGGCGTCCCCGACGATCAGGCTGACCCGGTCGTCCGGCCGTCTCAGCACGTCGAACCAGTCACCGCCGATGATCGAGCCCTGTCCGGCGGGCAGCGAGCCGTGGGCGATACGGCAGCCCTCGACCTCCTGAATCGTGCCCGGCAGCAGGCTGCCCCGGATGGCCAGGGCGGTGCGGCGCTCGTGCTCGTAGCGGCGCGCGTTGTCCAGGGCGACCGAGGCCCGCGCGGCCAGCGACTCCACGGCCGCGATCTCCGCGGTCAGGAAGGGTCCGCGGTCCGGTCCGCGGGAGCAGGCGACGAAGCCGATCGCCCCGCCGCGCAGCCGCAGCGGCACCACGAGGAAGGAGCGCGTCTTGAGGAGTTCGCCGATGCGCGCGTCCTCACCGACGGAGGCGGCGAGCCGCTCGGCGGTGTGGTCGTCGACCGAGTCGAGCAACTGCGCGTGTCCGTCGACCAGGGCCCGGGCGTACGGGGTCTCGCGGGGGAAGACGAGCACCTCGCCGACCGGCAGGGTGCGCTCCCAGGACTCGGGCGCGTCCGTGCCCACGCGCAGGGCCAGTCGGCGGGCCTCGATCTGCGCGGGGTCCGCGCCGGCGTACGTGGTCTCCTCGCGCCGCCACCGCTCCAGCAGATAGAGGGACGCCGCGTCGCAGAAGCCGGGCGTCAGCGCGTGCACGACATGGCTGCCGGTCAGCCCCAGGTCGAGTTCCGAGCCGATGACGTCGGCCGCGGGGGAGAAGGCCGACCGACGAGGCGGGGGCACGGCGGCGGGGGTGTCGTCGGAGCGGCTGTGCGGTTCGTTCCGCAGGGTCGTGGTGCCTTTCCGGGTGGGGGTCCGGGCGCCCGGCGCGGGACAACTGATCGCCAGACGTCGACGGCAACTATATGATGAGTCGTCAAGTACCTTGGCCAGAAAGGACGTTCTGGTGACCGACACGGATGCTCTGCCGCCAGGGACCGATCCGGACAAGGCGAGCGTAGCCCGGATGTACGACGCGATGCTGGGCGGGGAGCACAACTTCGCCATCGACCGGGAGGCGGTCGCGGCCGTCACCGCCATCGACCCCCAGGTGCGCACGCTGGCCCGCGCCAACCGTGCCTTCCTCGGGCGGGCGGTGCGCTTCCTGGCCGACTCCGGTGTCCGGCAGTTCATCGACCTCGGCTCGGGGATCCCGACGCAGGGCAACGTCCACGAGGTGGCCCAGGCGGCGAGCCCGCAGGCCCGGGTGGTCTACGTCGACAAGGACCCGGTGGCCGTCGCCCACAGCACCACCCTGCTCGCCGACAACCCGTACGCCGGCATCGTCGACGCCGACATCCGGCGGCCGGCCGACGTCCTGGCCTCGCCGCAGGTGCGCGAGCTGATCGACTTCGACCAGCCGGTCGCCGTGCTCATGGTCGCGATCCTGCACTTCGTCGCGCCCGAGGAGAACCCGGCCGGTATCGTCGCCGCCTTCCGGGACGCCCTGCCCGAGGGCAGCTGGCTGGCCCTGTCCCACGCCACCAACCAGGACCGCCCCGACACGGCCGCCGCGGTCACCCAGCTGTACCGCTCCCGGGCCACCTCACCGGTCACCGTCCGCTCCCACCAGGAGATCCAGGACCTCTTCACCGGCTTCGAAATGACCGAACCGGGCCTGGTCCACGTACCCCTGTGGCGTCCGGACGAGAAAGATGACATCCCGGAGAACCCGTCGGAGTACTGGGTGTACGCGGGGGTCGGCCGCAAGAACGGGTGACCCCCGCGACGGTCCCGTGCCGAAGGGACACACGGGTTTGTGCTTGACGGGGCTCTCACCCCACGAGGGCTCTCACCCCACGAGGGCCCTCACCCCGCGAGGGCCCTCACCCCGCGATGGAGTCCAACTGTTCCGCCGCCGGACGCAGAGCCCACAGGTCTCCGCCCGGCGGCGCCTCCAGTAGCGGAACAGCCTTGCGGGCCTGTGCGTCGCCCGCGTCGGCGGCGGCATGCACGACGTCGGTCGCCGCGTACCGGAGGAACTCCAGTTCCGGGTGGGGCCACACGGCGGCTCCGGTCGCGGCGGGCAGCAGATAGTCCACCGCCTTGAACAGGCTCTGCCCGTCGGGGCCTTGGTACGCCCACAGATCGACCCCGACATGCCGGCCGATGGCCGCGAGCCGGGTGTAGGCGACCAGGTCGAAGGTCGAGTAGTGCCAGCTCCGGGTGCGGGTCAGCTCCTGGGGCTGGCTGCCGTCGGCCGCGATCTGCGGCGCGATGCGCTTCCCACGGGCGTCCAGGACCGTACGGCGGGCCAGGGCCTTGTCGCCGGTCGCGTAGGCGAGGCCGGCGAGCAGCATGTCGTAGAAGGTGCCGTGGTTGTTGGCGGCGGCCGCCTCCTGCTTGCCGAAGTCACTGTCCTTGACCCAGCCGAGGAAGTCGGTGTTCCACTCCGTCATGCCGGCGCGGTCCTTGGTGCTCCAGCCCGGAGCGCCGGTGTCGAGCAGGGCGAGCGCGTCGAGGACGCTGGTGTACGACTGCGAGAAGTCGATGATGCCGATGGCGCGCCCGTCGTACTTGCAGGGGATGAACTGAGCGTGGTCCAGGTTGGGGTTCATCCGCGTGGCCGGGTCGAGGAACCAGGTGCGCAGCACCTGCCCGGCCTTGCGTGCGTACCGTTTCTCGCCCGTGTAGTACCAGGCGAGGGAGAGGTCGTACGCGGAGTCGAAGGTCTTCTCGACATCCTGACGGTCGGTGCCGGAGTCGACCTCGGGATTGCGCTCGCCGTCACGCTGGACGTACGGGCAGCCCCATGGGTTGTCGGCGGTGGGGGTCTGGGAGGGCCACCAGTACGGGGCCTGGCTGAGGTAGTCGTGGACGTCGCCGCCGGGAGCGGGCCTGGGCTTGTCGACGACGGTCCAGGGGCCCTGGTCCAGCCACTTGTCGGCGCGGACCGTCAACGCCTTTACCGCGCTCCGCAGTTGCGGGTCACCATGGTCGAGCCGGGCCTTCGTCTGCTGCAGACGGGCGCCGTCCAGGACCGCGGTGTGCGGCGGGGGCGCGGTCTGTGCCACCACCGGTGCGCAGAGCCCGGTGGTGAACGCGGCCAGAGCCGTCACCAGAACGCGCAGGCGGGAGCGCACGCTCATCGGCCCACTCCGTTCAGCCGGCGCTGGGCCTCGTACAGGTTCCGTGGCCGCACCGCCCCCGAACTGCCGTACAGCTCGAGGCGCGTGTGCAGATCACCCGTGAAGTCGGGGACGTCGATCTGGTCGAACTCCCTGACCTCGTCGATGCCGACGGTCGCGGAGTACGGCGCCAGACCGTCGATCTTGACCAGCCCCGCACGGCCGTTGGTGACGCGGATGTTCCAGTGCGTGAACCGGGCGCCGAAGAGGGGACCCGCGCTCGCGTCACCGCCGTGGCGGCCGTTGTTGTTCAGGGTGATGTCGGTGCGGACGTTGGCGAAGGGCAGGCCGCGATGGCTGTCGAAGGTGCCCATCCGCATGTCGCCGCGCGACCAGACGTTGTACGACGACAGCCCCTCGACGTTGATGCCGTGGAGCTGGGTGTTCGCGGGCGCGGGGGTGCTGCGCTCCTCGATCGTGAAGTCCTCGACGAGGTTGTCGTGCGAGCCCTCGCGGCAGAAGTAGGGGTGATGGGAGCCGCGGCCCGCCACGCGCGTCCGGCGCAGAGTACAGGCGGAGGCGGCCACCAGGCCGAAGCCGTTGTCGACATGACGGACCGTCACGTCGTCCACCCAGCAGTCGTACGCGCACTGCAGCACGACGCCGTTGTGCCCCTTGTCCAGCAGATGCGGCTGCTGTGGGGTCTCGAGCGCCTCCAGGGTCAGGCCCTCGACGCCCGAACCGCTCAACTCCGCCACGTGCGTGGTCAGTTGCGGAGACCACTCGGGGCGCAGGTCGAGCGGGAGCGGCCGTTCGAGGGTGACCTTCCGGCCGTGGACGCGGGCGATGCGGACCGGCCACTCGTAGGGCACGTACGACGTCAGCTTCGTCTTGTCGTCCCAGAAGTAGGCCTCGGGGCCGGGCCCGCCGCCGCACATGTGCTCAAGGAGGGTGTGGTCCGCGTCGTCCGCGAGCCGGAGGAGGACCAAGGCACCCGGCCGCAGTGAGCGAGTGTCGGCGGCCGTCACCGTCCAGGAGCCCTGGCGTGCCGGGGCGAGCTCGGTGAGCGTCCGCCATTCGTCGCGTCGGTTGCCCGTCCAGCCCTCGAAGGGCCACGCCTTGGCCCTGATCGCGGCGACGAGTGATTCCCAGCGGGCCCGGGGCGCCAGCCAGATCAGTCCGCCCGCCCATGACCAGGACGACTTGTCCCCTCCGTAGCGGGAGCCGTAGGTCCCGATCAGCTCGGTGAGGTTCTTCGTCGCGTACAACGTCGTACGACCGCTGCCGGCGCCCCTGAGCACGACGTTCGAGCGGTCCACGCGGATCACGTCATCGATGCGGAACCTGCCCGGCGGGATGGTGACCGTGCCACCGCCGGCCCTTCCGGCGGCGGCGATGGCACGGTTGATCGCGGGGGCGGAGTCGGTCGTCCCGTCCGTCACGGCGCCGAAGTCGCGTACGTCGGCGACGACTCGGTGGCGCGGAAAACGTGCCGCCCCGCCGTGGCACCCGGCGCGGCCGACGTACGGGATCTGCGGATGGGTGAGAGGAGTGCGGCTGAACTCCCGCCACAGTGGCGTGACTTCGGCCGCTTGTGCGGTCGGCGCGGTGACGGCGCCGGCCGCCACGGCGACCGCGCTCCCCAGCAGCGTTCGCCTGGTCATGCCCATGACATTCCAAGAACCCGATGGGCCCGTGTGCGCATTGCTCATGTCCGTTCGCCCTTCCCATGCGCTTTTCATGGATGTGAACGACGTTCATAACTGCGTTGCGCGGTGAGCATGCCATGAGGTTCTTCCGTGCGAAAGAGGTTGCGCAGCGGTTAATTGGCCATGTCCATGAACAGATGCAGACGCCGAGCCCCGCCGACGAGGTGTCTGTCGGCGGGGCTCGGTGGGGCGGTGGGTCCGGGCTTTACCGGCGGCTCCAGCCGACGGTGACGATGCCGGTGATCTTCGATCCGGTGACGTTGTCGTAGACGACCTCACCGCCGGACCTCTTCCAGATCCTGAGGTGGAAGGTGTCCGGGGCATCGGTGGCGGTGATCCGGAAGCCGTATCCGCTCTTGCCGTCGACCGTGGCGGATCCCTGGTAGACGGCCCGGGAGCCGGCGACCACGAGCCAGTCGGAGCCGGTCGAACGGAACTTCAGCCTGGCCGGGCCGAAGTCGAAGGAGGCCTCGCCGACGGGTGCGGAGGCTCCCGGCAGATAGGCCGCTGCGAAGGAGAAGGCGGCCTTGCCCGTCAGGTCCGGCTTGGCGGGGTAGGCGCCGGCCGGGGAGCCGAGGACTCCGGTGCCGAGCGCGGGACCGGCGGAGCGGTCGTAGACGATCAGCTCGGGAAGCGTCCTGCTGTCCGATGCCCCGTCGTCGTCGGTGACGGTGAGCACCGGACGGCGGATTCCGGCCTGGGTGTAAGGGTGTTCGGCGCGGCAACCGGACGCGGTGACCGTGCCGGACTGCGGCGCGCTCCCGTCCTTCCAGTCGACCACGCACGTGTGGGTGTCACTCGCCCCCGGGTCGGTGAACTCCGCCGTGACGACGGTGCGCTTGCCGACCGGCACCGGGGACTGCGGACCTGTGGCGGAGACCACGGCAGGTGCCGCGTTGACCACGTCGACCGTCGCCGTGTCCTTGCTCCGCCCGCCCGTCAGGGTGACCGTGTAGGTGCCGTTGTCGGTGCATGTGAGCGTCGTCGCGGCCGAGCCGGGGTCGGCGAAGGAGCAGGGCGCCCCCTCCTCGACGGTCCACTTAGGGCTGCCCGCACCGGAGATCGTGCCGTGCAGCGCGATCGCGTCGCCCTCCGTCCCGCCGACGTCCTCGCCGGCGTGCACGATGCTCACCGGGTCGATGCTCGTCAGGGTGGGCACGACCTTCTTGATCAGGCCGTCGGAGTCGAACTCCAGCTTGTCGACGGTCGTTTCGCGGTGCATGCCGTCACCGCCGGGGATGGCGAACCGGTGATAGGCGATGTACCAGTCGTCGGTGCCCGGCACGTGGACGACCGAATGGTGACCGGGGCCCTTGATGCCGAGCGAGAGGTCCTTCTCCAGGATCACGCCCCGCTTGGTCCAGGGGCCGGTGGGGGAGGGGCCGGTGGCGTAGGCGACGCGGTAGTTCTCGTCGCGGGTGTCGTTCTCCGACCACGTGAGGTAGTAGGTGCCCTTGCGCTTGATGACGAAGGAGCCCTCGTTGTAGCCGCTGGGCGTGATGTCCTTCATCTTCGTGAGATCGACGGACGTCATGTCGTCGTTCAGCGGCGCCACGTAGGCGTGCCCGTTGCCCCAGTAGAGGTACGACCGGCCGTCGTCGTCGGTGAACACGGCCGGGTCGATCATCTGGCCGCTGAACTGGCCCGCCTTCAGCAGCGGTTGGCCGAGCGCGTCCTTGAAAGGACCGGTCGGCGAGTCGGACACCGCGACACCGATGTTGGCGTCGGCACAGAAGTAGAAGTAGTACTTCCCGTCCTTCTCGGCGATCGTCGGCGCCCAGGCCCTGCTGTCCGCCCAGCTCACGTCGGGACCGAGGTCGAGGATGACGCCGTGGTCCTTCCAGTGCACCAGGTCGGTGGAGGAGTACGTCTTGAACTGCGTGCCGCTCCAGCCCTCGAAGCCGTCGGTCGTCGGGTAGATGTAGAAGGTGTCACCGAACCGCACGATGTTCGGGTCGGCGTTGAGCCCCGGCAGGACCGGGCTCCTCATGACGAGCGCCGAGACCGTCCAGGTGCGCTTCGTGCCGTCGGACCCGGTCACCTCGTACGTCACCGGCTTGCTGAAGTCCTGCACACTGCCGGAGGCGGGGCTGATCGCCGCTCCGTGGGCGAGGGTGAACTCCGGTGCCAGCGCGGTGAGATCGGTGCCCTCCCGCATCGGCAGCGTGACCTTGCCGTCCGCGTTGTCGACGATGGCGTCGACCTTCAGCGCCGGGTGTGTGGCCTTGGCGATGCCCGCGGTGTTGCCGCTGAGCTCCATGACCTCCGCGGCCGACAGGGCCCGGTCGTAGATGCGGAAATCGTCGACCTCGCCGCCGAAGGACGGGTCGGCCGCGTACAGGGACTTGCCGATATAGCCGCTGTAGTCCTTGTTCGCGTCGTACAGCTCGGACGGCTTGATGGTGGTCGTCGTGCGGGCCGCCTCGACGCCGTCGACGTAGAGGACCATCGTGCCGCTCGTCCCGTCGAGGGTGACCGTGACGTGCCGCCACTCGCCGGGCGTGAGCTGCGAGCCGGCCGTCAGCTTCGACTCCGCCGACCAACTCGCCTTGGTGATCGCCGAGTAGAGGCTGTTGCCGCCGTTGGACGGGGTGGCGAACAGGTACTTGTCGCTGTCCGGACCGAGCCCGAACAGCCACTGGAAGCTGTTGCCACCCTTCCACTTGGCGTAGGTCGACACGGTCACGCTGTCGGCGTTCTTCAGCACACCGCGCGGGATCTTGAGGTACGGCGAACCGGTCGCGTCTCCCGACATCTTGAAGGAGCCGCCCCGCACGCCCGTGCCGAAGCCGGGGGTTCCGACATAGGTGCCGTGGTAGCCGTGTCCGCTGGAGTCGACCGCGATGTTGCCGCCCGTCTCGTCGAAGCCGTAGTGCAGCAGCAGGTCGGCCGGGACGTCGGCGCCCTCCTCGGACACGGTGACCTCGGCCTGGACCGGGATCGCGGCGCCGTCGGGCAGGCTGCCGGTGACCGTGAAGGTGCCGGCCTGTGCGTACTTCGACGCCGGGACGTCGTCCCAGGTGACGGCGACCGGGCGCTTGACGCCGTCGGCGTAGGTGGCGATCACGGTGGCGGGCAGGACCGGCGCCTCGCCGGTCCGTGTCTTCACCTTCACGGCCTCGACGCTCTCGACGAGCTGGTCAGGCTGGTAGGCCCGCAGCAGCCGGTCGTACTCCGCCTGGGTGACGGGCAGGACGGTGCCGTGGCGCGGCTTGGCCGGAAGGTCGTAGTCGGCGACCGGGGTCCAGTTTCCGGAGTCGAGGTCGGTCGTCTCGAAGGGGAGGTAGCCGCGCCCGCCGAACTCGTCGAGGAACGCGTACCACTTGTCCTCGGTGTTCGACTTGAACACCAGGGGCCCCTCGGCGGCGCTCATCGCGCCCTTGCCGATGCCCTCCGCGACCGCGGTCCAGGACGGGTTCAGGATCGAGTCGCTCTTCTCCTCGAAGATGAACTTGCTGTTGGGCGTGGAGGAGCTGTTGTTCCGCTCGTCCTTCGACAAGCGGTAGTAGGTGCCGTTGTCCTGGATCATCGTGGAGTCGATGACCGAGTAGCCGCGGTCGATCCAGACCTTGGGCTCGGTGAACGTGTAGAAGTCGCGCGTGGTCGCGTACATCATGCGGTTGTACGTGTCGCCGGAGTGCGCCTCGTTGGCGTACAGCTTCGACGCCCAGAAGACCACGTACTGGCCGAGCTTCGCGTCGTAGAACGCCTCCGGCGCCCAGGTGTTGCCCGCGCTGTCCGGGGAGACCTTGATGAGCCGCTGGTTCGTCCAGTGGACCAGGTCGGTGGACTCCCAGATCATGATGGACTTGCTGCCGGAGCGCTGGGCGGCGTCCCAGTCGCCGTTGCCGTAGATCCTCAGATCGGTGGCGATCTGGTAGAACTTGTCGCCCTCGGGGGAGCGGATGATGAACGGGTCGCGCAGGCCCTTCTCACCGAGCGTGGAGGTCAGGACCGGCTTGCCGTCGTTCAACTCCCGCCACTTCAACGGGTCGTTGCCCTTGCTCAGGGCGGAGTAGAGCTGCTCGCCGTCCGAGGTGCCCTCTCCCGTGAAGTAGCTGAACATGTAGCCCTTGAGGGCCTGTTCCGCGGGGAGTTCGGGAACCTTCGCGGTGAAGGTGCGGGTCGCCTTCGCCTCGCCCTTGGTGACGGTGGCGGTCAGGGCGACGATCGCGGAGCCGTCGCCGTGCGCGGGGCGGTGGACCACGCCGTCGTCCTCGATGACCTTCGCGTCGGCGGAGGACCAGGAGACGGTGGTGGCGTAGTCGCCCGCTGCCGGGAGGGTCAGGTTTCCGCGTACGTCGTCGAGGTTGTGCACGGTGAGCGACTGGGCGGCCCGCTCGGTGGCCGTGGTGTCGTCGAAGTCGGGCAGGACCGTGACGTCGAAGCTCTTGGTGTCGGTCACGGTGCCCTTCTTCAGGGTCGCCGTGAGCGTGGCGTGGCCGTCCGGTTCCCCGGCGGCGGGGCGGGTCACCTTGCCGGAGCCGCTCACCACATCGGTGTTGTCGCTGGCCCAGGTGATGGTGGACCCGCCCGCCGTGCCGGTCCTCGGCAGGTTCAGGTCGGCCGTGACGGCGCTGGTGTCGCCGAGGCTCAGCGCGGCCTTGTCGGCGGAGACGCCCTGGCCGGCGACGGGCAGGGAGAGCTGCTCGACCTCGGAGGCCGCGAGGGCCCGGTCGTAGACCCGGAAGTCACGGATCCGGCCCTTGAAGAGCTTGTCGCCCGAGTAGACCGACTTGCCGATGGAGTTGGCGGTGGTGGTTCCCGATCCGATCGCGCCGGGCGTGATGGTGACCGCCGTGTTGCGGCCGACCTCGACGCCGTCCTCGTACAGGACACCGGTGTTGCCGGTCTGGGTGTAGGTGAGCTGCTTCCACACCGCGCGGGTGAGGTTGTGCGCGTCGGAGGGCTTCGTGGTCTGCTCGGTCGACCAGTTGCCGCTCGCGATCGAGGTGCGCAGGGAGTTGCCGGTGGCGAACAGGTACCCGTTGCCGTTGCCGCCGCTGGAGTTGCCGAAGCCGTAGATGAAGTACGGCGTGGTCTGTGCGGAGTCGATCAACACGTCCGTGGAGACGGTGATCGAGTCCATGCCCTTCATGACGTCGTCCGGCACCTTGATGGACGTGTCGGAGCCGTTGAAGGCGAGTCCCTGCGCGGGGTCCGACCAGTCGGCGGTCCCGTTCACCGTGCCGTCGCGGCCGTGGCCGGAGGCGTCGGTGACGGTGGTGCCCGAGGCGCCGTCCAGCTTGTACCAGAGGGCCAGGCCGTCCGTGATATCCGCGGTGTCCGCCGCCTGGGCGGGGACCATCGGTGCGGCGAGGCCCAGGAGCAGCGACGCGGCGGTCAGACCGGCGAGGCGGCCCGCCCGGCGTCTCGCGCGGGTACGCGGACGTGCGAAGTACGTCATGTGGGGTTCCCTGCTGAGGCGTGGCGGGGCCTCGGCGGGGGCACCCTGCCGTTTCGGCTGTGTGACGTCGTGTTGCGAGAGTGTCAATCGCGTCGCATGGGCACGTCAAGAGGTTTCGAACGATGTCCGACTGGCCGAACGACACGTTCTCCCCACATGTATGGGGGAGTTGGGGGCATGCGGGTTGTACCCAGCGTGACTACCTCAGACAATCGAAGGGACGGGCACCATGCTCGCCATCATCTCCGCGGTCCTGTTCTTCATCTCCTTTCTGATCAACGCTGCGGACATCTCGACCAACGACACCTTCACCTCGACGAACATCATGCTGCTCGGTCTCATGGTGCTCGCCCTGCACGTGGCCGGTATCGGAAGCGGCTGGTCCGTGGGCAGCCGCCGGCGGTGAGACCCGTCAGACGCGGGGCAGCCCCCAGCGGGGCGCGTCCTCGTTCGGGCGCACGGGCGCGACCGTCAAATCAGGGCGGTCGCCCCTGGCGGTGATGAGCGCCGACTCCCCCTTGCGCAGGGCGACTTGGACGGCACCATCGCCGACGTCGGTGTGCGGAAGGGGGTGTCCCCGTCCGTCGCGTACGTCGACGGGACCCGCGATCCCATGCCGTACGACGCAGGGCGCACCCGCCTCGCTCACCAGCCGCACCCAGCGCGTGGCGCCGTTCTCACGCCGCGCGCCGAGCAGGAAGGCGCCCTGCGTGCGGAAGTCGTGCACGACCAGGTCCGCCCAGGCGGCGGGCAGCGCGGGAAACACCCTGATGACGCCGCCCCACGACTGACACACCATGTCGTGCAGTGACTGTGCCGCCGACAGCGGTGTCTCGATGACCGGCCCGGACTCCTTGTACATGGTGTTGGGCTGGATGAAACGGGTCATCAGCTCGCCGAGGTACCCCAGCGCGTCCTCGCCCTTGCCGAGCAGTGCCGACATGGAGGCGGCGCCGGTGAAGGTGTAGCCCTGCAGGGCACCTTCGAAGCCCACCCAGTGTGCCAACGACCGCTCGATCAGGGCGCGTTCGTCGGGCGTGCGGCCGGTGACCTCGTACAGGGGGTACACCGCGAGAAGGTGGGAGTAGTGGCGGTGCGACTTCGCGAAGGGGATGTCCGCGCCGATCATGAAGCCGTTGGCGTCCGTCGGATACGCCACCCGTTTCGCCAGTACCTCGCGCCAGCGGGGCGCCAACGGGTCGTCGATGCCGAGGAGGTCGGCGGAGTCGAGAAGGGTTCGGCAGCCCCAGGTCAGGAGCATCAGGTCGTAGTTGCAGTCGCGCGAGTCGCCGCCGTACTCCGGGGAGAAGGTGGCGGGCAGGTGCAGCTTGCCGTCCGGTCCGGGCTCGAGGAAGTGCAGGTAGTAGTTGATCGCCTTGCGCAGCAGGGGGAACAGCACGTCCTGGAGGATCGACCTGTCCATCGTGTGCCGGTAGCTGAGCCAGACGTTGTGCAACGCCCAGGTCAGATTGCCGACTTCGGGGGTGGGAGGGTCCTGGCCGGGGACGCCGACGCCGTAGCCCATGAGGGTGCTGGCCGCGCCGTTGACCAGCTGGGGGTCGGTGGTGCGTGGGATGCCCAGCGAGTCGGCGCGGTACAGCGTCGGCGTCTCCTGGGCGAGGTTGTCCCGGAACTCGCTCAACGCCCGGGTGATGGCGTCCAGTTCGAGATGGTTGGAGCCGTGGATGAGCCAGTACTCCAGTTGGGCGTTCAGGTTCCACCAGGTGTTGGGCCAGGGTGTGGGCTCCAGCCAGGGCCCGCTCGTCGCCATCACGGGGGCGTCGCGGCGGGCGGCGGAGGCGGTCTTGTACAGCTGGATCCAGTAGAAGCGCTGGATACGGGCGTCGGGCAGGGACAGGAAACTCTTGCGGTAGTAGGCGTGCCACCAGGCGCGGTGGTCCAACGCCAGCGCCGAGTAGGGGAGTTGTGCCGTCCGGCGGACCGCTGTGAGGGCCCGGCCCAGAGCCGTGGTCCCGGGGTACGAGTGCGCGACATGTGCGTACAGCGTCCGGGTCCGGCCCCTGGTCCGCTCCTGCCACGCGGTGACGTGCTGCCCGCCCGCCAGCAGCGGCTGCACGGCGGCGGTGATCCCGTCGTGGTCGGCGACCTGGGCGGGCGGATTGCCCTGGTAGCCGTCCGGCAGCGGCTTGAAGGCGGCCCGCGGACTGATCGCGTCCGCCGGATGGAACACCCACCGGAAGCCGCGCTCGCCCTCGCTCGCGGTCACCTCCACGGCCAGGACCGAGCGGTCGTTGTGGATCAGGGCGCGCAGGGCCAAGGTGCCCTTGTCGGTGCTGAGGGTGCCGGTCAACTCGGCGTCGCGCAGCGACAGCCGCCAGTCGAGCCCGGTGATCGCGCCCACCGGCTCCAGGGTGAAGTACCCGATCGGCAGCCGGGCGAGACCGAAGAGTGAGCCGAACTCAGGGCGGTGGTCCTGTACTTCGGAGTGCTGGATGTTGAAACGCACCGCCGTCGAGGCGGCTCCCGGTTCGGCGTAGATCCCGGAGCCGAGGAGGCCGTTCCCCAGGAACGGGCCTTCGTACCAGGCGGTCGGCATCCGCTGCCAGACGAGGTCGGCGTCGTCGAGAACGGTGCGCCAGGGGTCGCCGGCCGGCGGGGCGGCCTCGGTGCGGTCGGCCGCCGTCGCCTGAGTGAGAGGCAGACCCGACGCCAGGAGTGCGCCACCGAGGGCGGAGCCGGTGGCGAGCACGGTGCGTCTGGACGGATCGGGTGCGGAGGGGCTGGACACGGTGCCTCCAAGCGGGCTCTGCAAGGGCGAATCATCGGAGCTATCCCGCGTTGCAACCTAGAGTTGGGGTTGCGGTGCGTCAATGGAACGGGATAGATCCGATGTCCCTCATCGCTCTCGCATCCACGCCCGGGTGCCGAACGAGGCACACGCCCGTGCGGCCACCGCCGCCGCGGCGCGCAGGGCTTCGCCGAAGCCGTACGGGGTCAAGTCGCCCTGGGCGGCGAGGTGATGGGTGAGCGCCCCGTGGAGGACGTCACCGGCGCCCAGCGTGTCGGCGACCCGGACGGCAGGTACGTCCACGGTGCCACCGCCTTCGGGGCCCGCCCACTCGATGGGCCGCGCTCCGCGACTCACCGCCGACCAGACAACCCCGTGTTCCCTCAGGAACCGCAGGACGTCCGCCGGGGTCCGCGTGCCGGGAGGGCGGAAGTCGTCCGAGCAGACGGCCACGTCGATGAACGGCAGCAGCTGCTCCGTACCGGCCTTCCAACTGCCCCCGTCCAGAACGGTCCTCCTGCCGGCGGCACGCGCGGCGCGGGCGGTCGCCGTCGCCAGCTCCATGTGGTGGCCGTCGAACTCGACGATGTCGCAGGCGGCCACCAGTTCGTCGAGATCGTCGGGCGGCGTGAGCCGGTACCCGGTCGCGTTGGTCGACGCTACGGCGCGGTCCCCGCTCGACTCGGTGACGAGAATGGACGACACGGCGGGCGGGTCGGCCGAATCGGCGGCCAGGTCCGACACGCTCACCCCCAGCTCCCGCAGGTCCGCCGCCGCCGCGACTCCCAGCGGATGGGAACCGATCCCGGTGAGCAGCCTCGCCTCGCCACCCAGATGGCTGAAGGTCACGGCCGCGTTCGCGGCAGGACCGCCCGCGGCCACCACCTGCTCACGAGCCGTCAGTTTCTCGTCGGATGACGGCACATGGTCCACGAGCTGAATGACGTCCACCGTGCACAGGCCGACGAACAGCCCTCGAGGTCGTCGGCTGTTCGTCGGCTCCACTGTGTGCACCTCTTTCTGCCCGCAGCCCCTGGGCCTCAGCCCGCCGCCCTCTTCACGAGCTCCCCGATCCGCGCCTCGTCGGCCGCGGTCAGTTTCGTGAGCGCGAAGGCGGTCGGCCACATCGTGCCCTCGTCGAGGTTCGCCTTGTCGTTGAAGCCGAAGGTCGCGTACCGCGCGCTGAACTTCTGCGCGCTCTGGAAGAAGCAGACGACCTTGCCGTCCTTGGCGTACGCGGGCATTCCGTACCAGAGCTTCGGCGCCAGGCCGGGCGCGCTCGCCCTGACGACGGCGTGGATGCGTGCGGCCATGGCCCGGTCCCCGTCCTCCATCTCGGCGATCTTCGCGAGCACGGCGGCCTCGTCCTCCGCCGCCTTTTCGGCACGCGAGCCGCGGCGCGCCGACGCCTTCACCTCCTGGGCGCGCTCCTTCATCGCGGCGCGCTCCTCGTCGGTGAACGTCTCGGTCTTCCTGGTCGTCTTCCTCGTGCCGGCCGCCATGACGGTTCCTCCTGGTCTACGGATGGTCGGGGACATCTTCACGCCGGACTGGCGCGCCGTTCACCCCCACGCGCCGGCGATCTGCCGGGTCGTGGCGTTGAGCCGGTTGAACAGGTTCGTCACGCCGATCATCAGGACGATCGCGGCGAGCTGCTTCTCGTCGAAGTAGGTGGCGGCCGTGTCCCAGACCTCGTCGCTCACCGCGTCGGGACGGTCGGCGAGACGCGTCGCCGCCTCGGCCAGCGCGAGCGCCGCCCGCTCCTCCTCGGTGAAGTAGGGGGCCTCCCGCCATGCGGCGACGGTGGCCAGCCGCTCGTCGCTCACTCCCGCCTTACGGGCCGTCTTGGCGCCGCCGTCGACACAGGCGCTGCAGCCGTTGATCTGACTGACCCGCAGATGCACCAGCTCCAGCGTCTGCCCGTCCACCCCACCGGAGTGCACGGCCTTGAAGAGCTGCTGGATGGGCTGCATGGCGTCGGACAGGACGGCGGCGGGGTTCTGCATACGGGACTGCATCAGGAATCTCTCCTCTGTCGGGCTGTGCCCCGTCCGTCGGGGCGTGATTCCATCTCAGCCGAGAGGGCTTGTCAGGACGACGGCCGTGGGACACCGTGGGACAGCCGAAACGGCCTTGAACAGGCACGATCCGGCCTGGACGAGTTCGGCCGGGGCGGGACAGGGGGGCGGGGAGCAGTGGTCGAGTACGACGGGACGGTGGGCGCAGACCCGCAGGAGGAGCTGGCTGCCCGGCTGCGCCTGCTCCAGGAGCTGTCGAAGCGGGGCGTACGGGCCCTGGCACGGGACGCAGGTCTCAGCTCGTCGTCGCTGTCCCGCTACCTCAGTGGCCGGACGGTTCCGCCGTGGCCCGCGGTGATCGCCCTGTGCCGGCTCGTCCAGCGCGATCCCCGCCCGCTGCGCCCGTTGTGGGAGCGGGCCTCCAACCCCCTGCCGGCACCGCCGAGGACCAGCCGCCAGGTTCTCCCCCCGTCGCCGCCCGCCGGTGCCCCGCGCCCGCCCCGCAACGACCTCCCGCGCGACGTGCCCGACTTCACCGGCCGCGAGGCCCAGGTCACGGCCGTGCTCGACGGGCTGGGCGCCGGCCGGGTGATCGCCGTCGACGGCATGGCGGGCGTCGGCAAGACCTGCCTGGCCGTGCACGCCGCCCACCGGCTCACCGCCGACTACCCGGACGCCCAGCTCTACCTGGACCTGCACGGCTTCACCGAGGGCCGCAAGCCGCTCGACCCCGACCGTGCCCTGCGCACCCTGCTCGCCGCCCTCGACGTGCCCTCCGAGAAGGTCCCTCAGGACGGCGGTGTCGAGGAGCTGGCCGCCCGCTGGCGATCCGAACTGGCCCACCGGCGGGCCGTCGTGGTCCTCGACAACGCCGCCGACGCCGACCAGGTCCGCCCGCTCCTGCCCGGCGCCGGCCCCTCCGTCGCCCTCATCACCAGCCGCAACCGGCTGCTCGGCCTGGACGAGGTCCCGCCGGTGTCACTGGACGTGCTGACCGAGCGGGAGAGCGCCGAACTGCTGGCCCGCGCCAGCGGCGAGGCCGACGGCCGCGAGGGGCGCCTGGCCCGTGACCCCGAGTCGACGGCCGAGGTCCTGCGCCTGTGCGGGCGTCTGCCCCTGGCCCTGCGGCTGGCCGCGGCCCGGCTGCGGCACCGGCCGGGCTGGACCGTCGGCGTCCTCGTCGAGCGGATGGCGGAGGGGGCGAGCGAGTTCGACACCGCGTTCGCCATGTCCGTACGGCAGTTGGACCGCGCCAAGGCCCGGCTGTTCCGTCTGCTGGGCCTGCTGCCGGGGTCGTCGTTCGACGAGCACGTGGCAGCCGCCCTGGCCGACGTGCCGCTGCGCAGCGCCCGCGAGACGCTGGAGGACCTGCTGGACGCGCACCTCGTCCAGCAGCCCGCGGCCGGCCGCTACCGCCTGCACGACCTGGTCCACCAGTACGCCCGCCACGCCACCATGGAGCAGGACTCCCCGGCGGAACGGGACCGGGCGCTGACCCGGGTGCTCGACCACTACGTGCACGCGGCGGCAGCGGCAGATGCCGCCATGCCGTTCCCGTCCCTGAGCCGCGAGGCCACCGTCAACCGCCCACCGGCCGAACCGCCCCGCTTCGACGAGAAGATCGCGGCCCTCGTCTGGTTCGGCACCGAGTACCTCAACCTGCTGGCCGCCTTCGAGGCGGCGGAGGACGCCGGGGCCGACCGGCACCTGTGCGAACTACCGCGCTTCATGCGGGCGTACTTCGCCCGGCGCTGCGGAACCACCATGCTCAACGGCCTCTTCGAACGCTCCCTGGCCGCCGCGCAACGCCTCGGCGACCCCCTGCAACTGGCGGAGGCATACAGCGACTTGGGATTCGCCCGCTACAACGCGGGCCGCATGGCGGAGGCGAGTGCCGCGTACGAGGCGGCCGCACCACTGGTGTCGCGGGCGGGGGACATCCGCGCGGAGGCCGAACTGACCATGCGGCGCGGCTACTTGGCGTGGGACGAGGGACACGTCGAGGAGCCGCTGGGCCTGTTCCGGTTGGCAGGCAAGCTGTACGCGGACGCCGACTGCCCGATGGGCACGGCCCACGCGACCGCGTACGAGGCCTGGGCGCTGCTCCAACTGGGACACCGCGAGGAGGCGGCGCAGCTGGCCCGAACGGCGCTGGAGGCCCCGCACGCCGACGGAGCATGGCCGCCCACCCTGACCGCCCTGATCACGCTGGGCGTGGCCATCGCCCACGAGGACCCCGACGCGGCCGTCGGCCACCTCCACCAGGCGCTCGCGCTGGCCCGCGAGGACGGACACCAGCACAACGAGGCCTGGTGCCTGAACTGCCTCGGCGTCGCCCTGACCCGGATGGGCCGCTACGAGGAGGCCCTGACCCGTCACGAGCAGGCGTTCGCGCTGCTGGACGCACTGTTCGAGGACCACTGGAAGATCCACTTCCTCAGCGCCTACGGCGAGACCTGCCGCCTGGCAGGCCTGCCCGACCAGGCCCTGCGCCTGCACCACCAGGCCCTGGAACTGGCCCCGAAACTGGGCCACCGCCACGCCGAGGCCCTGGCCCACGAGGGCATCGCGGCCATCCTCGACGAGACGGACCCGGCAGCGGCGGCGGAACACCGGGCGGCGGGGCGGGCTGTTCTGCCGGACCCCCACCCGGGGGTGGACCTCGGCAGTTCGGAGCGGCCGTAGGTGGGCGGTTTGCGCGGTGGCAGTCCCGCAGTCTGCGCCGCGTGCTCCTTCGCGCGCCGGTCGGCTCGCGGCATTCGCCTCGACATCACGGGTGTCTGATGAGCCGCGTCCCGCACCCGGGGTGCCGACCGGGAGTGACCCGGCACGGCGCGGCGCGATCCGGCCCTACCGGGAGCCTTGAGGCGATCGGAGACCGGCGGAGCCGGGCGAGACGGCTCCGGGCCCGCCGAAGAGGAGGGCGGTCCGACCGAGGCGAACACACCCCGTCAGGGCGCGTCAGCCCCGCACGCGCAGACCCGCGATGAGGATCCCGACCAGTCGCCGCGGGTCATAGTCGGGATCGCTGTCCGCGCCGATGCAGAGGTTGCCGACCCCGCGCATCAACTCGTAGGCCCCGACGCCGGAGCGGATCTCACCGGCCGCGGTCGCGGCGTCGAGCAACTGGGTGCACACGGGCACGAGGCGGTCGAGGAAGTAGGCGTGCAGCGTGTCGAAGCCGGAGTTGTCGGACTGCAGGACGCCGGCGAGCCCGTGCTTGGTGATCAGGAAGTCGACGAAGAGGCTGATCCACTGCTCCAGCGCGGCATGCGCCGTCGCGCTGCTCGCCAGCAGGGCGGGGCCGGCCTCGGCGCAGGCGTCGACCTGGTGCCGGTAGACGGCGATGATCAGGTCGGACCGGGTGGGGAAGTGCCGGTAGATCGTGCCGAGGCCGACACCGGCCTCGGCGGCGATGTCGCGCACCGGTGCCTCCACGCCCTTGGTGACGAACACCGCGGCGGCCGCGTCGAGCAGGGTCTCCTTGTTGCGCCGGGCGTCCTTCCGGCGTGGGGCCGCGCGCTCCGAGTCGTCGTTCACCGTGCCGCTTCCTCCGTCTCCTTGCAAAAACGGAACGTTGTTCCGTATCGTTTCCGGAACGAGGTTCCGTTTGCCCATGATGGCAGAGCGGAGCCCCGGTCACCAAGCCATGCCATGCCGCACGGCTTCACCCGTCACGGAGGACCATTCATGCAGTACCGCACGTTGGGCCGCACCGGTGTCCAGGTCAGCGCCCTCGCCCTCGGCGCCATGAACTTCGGGAGGATCGGCCGCACCACCCAGGACGAGGCCACCGCGATCGTCGACGCCGCTCTCGAGGCCGGCGTCAACGTCATCGACACCGCCGACATGTACGGCGACGGCGAGTCGGAGGAGATGGTCGGCAAGGCCATAGCCGGCCGCCGCGACGACATCGTGCTGGCCACCAAGGCCGGCATGCCCATCGGCAACGAACGCAACCACCAGGGCAGTTCACGCCGCTGGCTGGTCACCGAACTGGACGCCAGCCTGCGCCGCCTCGGCGTCGACCACGTCGACCTGTACCAGATCCACCGCTGGGACCCGAACACCGCCGACGAGGAGACGCTGTCGGCCCTCACCGACCTGCAACGCGCCGGAAAGATCCGCTACTTCGGCTCCTCCACCTTCCCCGCCCACCGCATCGTGCAGGCCCAGTGGGCCGCCCACGAGCACCGCCTGAGCCGTTACGTCACCGAACAGCCCAGCTACTCCATCCTCCAGCGCGGCATAGAGACCCACGTCCTGCCCGTCACCCAGGAGTACGGCCTCGGCGTGCTGGTGTGGAGCCCGCTGGCCTCGGGCTGGCTGTCGGGCGCGATCCGCGCGGGCCGGGACATCACCACCCACCGCTCGGCGATCCTGCCCGCACGATTCGACACCACGATCCCCGCCAACCGGACCAGGCTCGACGCCGTCGAGCGACTGGCCGCGGTCGCCGACGAGGCGGGTCTCACGCTCATCCAGCTCGCCCTCGGCTTCGTGACCGCGCACCCCGGCGTGACCAGTGCCCTCGTCGGCCCCCGTACGGTCGACCACCTGCGCGCCCAACTCGCCGCCGCGGACACCGTCCTGACCGACGACGTGCTCGACGCGATCGACGAGATCGTGGCCCCCGGCACCGACCTGGCCCCGGAAGAGAAGTACGACACCCCGCCCGCGCTCCTCGACCCGTCACTGCGTCGCCGCTGACCGCCGGGGGAGACCCCAGGACGAAAGGGACCCATCCCATGCCGCACCGACCCCCGCCCAGCTTCGGGATCATGACCGCCCCCATGCAGGTCGACTACAAGGACATCCTGCGGGTCTGGCGCGAGGCCGACACCATCCCCGCCATCGAGCACGCCTGGCTCTTCGACCACCTCATGCCGATCGGCGGCGATCCTGACGGCCCGGCCTACGAAGGCTGGACCCTCCTCGCGGCCCTGGCCGCCCAGACCAGACGCCTACGGCTCGGCGTCATGGTGACCAGCAACCGCTTCCGGCCACCCGCGATGCTGGCCAAGATCGCCACCACCGTCGACGTGGTCTCCGGAGGACGGCTCGACTTCGGCATCGGCGTCGGCTCCCGCCCCGACCATCCCCTGGCCCGGCGTGAGTACGAAGCCCACGGCCTGCCCTTCCACGACTCCGCGCAAGCGGTGAGCAGCCTCGCCGAGGCCTGCACGCTGATCAAGCGCCTGTGGACCGAGGAGAAACCGTTCGACCACCACGGCACCCACCACCACCTCACCGGAGCTTTCGGCAACCCGAAACCGATCCAGCGCCCCCACCCCCCGATCCTCATCGGCGGCCGCTCGGCCGCGACCCTGCGCATAGCGGCCGAACATGCCGACCTGTGGAACATCCCCGGCGGTGACATCGAGGACGTCATCCGCCGCAGCGCCCTGCTGGACCGCTACTGCGGGGAGATCGGCCGCGACCCGGCCGAGATCACCCGCTCGATCCATGTGCCGGTCTCCTACGACCGTCCGGGCCCCACCCGCGACGCGATCACCGAAGCGATCGACGCGGGCTTCACCCACCTGGTCCTCGGCCTGCCGTCGCCCTACCCCGCCCACGTCGCCCGGTGGGTCACCGACGAACTCATCAACACGTCCGTCTGACCTGTCACTTCCAGCCGTAGGCATACGCCGCAACCCACGTGATGTCGAGCTGCGCGCTGCTTCCCGGTGCCGCTCCCGGGCCCTCCAGAGCGCTTTCGTTCTGGAGCACCCAGGACAGCGGTCGGTCTGGCACGTCACGGGTGTCATGACCCGTCTGCCGGCCGTCGACGAAGAACCGGACGTGGCCCGGCGTCCACTCGGTGGACACGGTGTGCCACCGCGTCCAGTCGTCGCTTCCCGGGAAGTAGCCCTGCTCGCCGCCACCACAGGGATGGTGGAAGGAACTGAGGGAGCCGGTCCACTCGCCTTCGGGGTGGTCCATCTCGCAGCCTCCGCCGTAGTGCAGCCACGCGGACTTGTAGCCGGGCGCGAGTTTCGTGACCTTGATGCGCGCGCTGTACTTGCCGTACTTCATCTGCATCACCGCACGCGGCACCAGCGCCGCGGCATGCACAGGCCCGCCGTCGGCGGGTCGCCACATCCGGACGGACATCCTTCCGTCGCCGTTCGCCGCGGGACCGACGCTCACGGTGTCCTCCGGGTGGTAGACACCCACCACATCCCGCCCCCGGCTGCCGGCCGTGTCGGGCCAACCGGTGGGATACGCCCACCAGTTGTCGCGGTACTTCCCCTTCAGGCCTCCGCAGTAGGCCGCGGAGGTGTCGACGTCGTGCTCGCAGTCGCTGAACGAACCCAGTGGCACCCGGTCGCCGTTGAAGTCCTCGGCGAGGACCTGCCAGAAGGGCCCGCAGTCACCGCGGGGCAGGTGCGCGGCGGTGGTACGGCAGGCGTCGGCCGGAGCGGGTGCTCCGTCGGCCCGGGGAAGGCCCAGGAGGCCGCCTCCCACCAGCAGGAGGCTCGAGACGATCACCAGGATTCGCTTGTGGTGGCGCGGCGCTGCGTGTGAACCCATCCGAAGGCTCCTTCAGGCGGCCGACGTCGTCCGCCCTTGCCGCGCGGGGCACCGAAGAGGCCGTGAACCGCGGTGGGCGGACCGCACTTGCGCGAAGGAACATCCTCGCCCGCCGGACTCCCCGACGCCATCCCCCGTGCCGGCCGCGAACCGCACGGCCGCTTCGGCGCCTGCCTCAGAACTCGCTCTCGATGCCGGTCACGACCGCCGCGCCCAACGCCGAGTCCTCCTCGGCCAGACCGCTGTCACGCAGGGCCCGGGAAACCAGCCGTACCGCTTCGGCCTCGGCCTGCGACCGGTCGGCGGCCTCGACCTCGACCCGGGCGGCGAACATGCCGTCCTCCTCCACGGTCAGCACACTCAGCGCCTCGCTCTCCCCGAGATCCGTGTTCCTGGGGTCCTGAGGCCTGAGCCTTCGCCCGATGTCGGAGCAGAGGCTGTCGGGGACTCCTCGCAGGAACGTCCCGGGGACGGTGATGACGTAGGTGGTCACGGCGACTCCTTTCTGACGTCCTACCCGGTTCCCCCTGAGACCGATCGGAACCGAAGGCCCGGGGAAGGGCCGCAGATGTGGAGAAGGTGTGTCGCGGAAGGTCGTTTTCCGGGCCTGCCCCTGCATGGTGACGCCCGTCAGGGGTAGACGCGGCCAGAACAACTGGAATCCAGGGTGGGCGCTCCCATCGTTGTGCTGGGCAACGTCTGGAGGCAAACGACACGTATGGGAGGTCGGGACCGCAGTGATCTCGGGGACTGGGGCTGCCGAGTTGGTGTCGGCGAGGGCAGCCGGTGCCGAGACGGCGTGGGAGCACTGGGAGCCGTCGGTTCTCCTCGTGGAGGACGATCCCGGCGACGCGCTGCTCGTGGAGGAACTGGTCGCCGACGGCGCCGTGAAGATGCGGCTGCGCTGGGTGCGGTCGATGACCGAGGCCGCCGAGGTGCTCGCCACCGAGACGCCCGACTGTGTCCTGCTCGACCTGCACTTGCCGGACGCTCATGGACTCGAGGTGGTCTCCTTGGTCCAGGGGCTGGCCGAGCAGGTCGCCATCGTGGTCCTCACAGGGCTCGCCGAGGAGCAGACCGGCCTCGCCGCGGTCGCGGCCGGCGCACAGGACTACCTGGTCAAGGGCCGGGTGGAGCCCGAGCTGTTCGGGCGGGCGGTGCGCTACGCGATCCAGCGCAAGCAGACCGAGCAGGCGGCGGTGGCGCTCCAGGCCGGCGCGCTCCAGGCACAGGAGAACGCCCGCCTGGAACGTGGACTGCTGCCCCGCCCTCTCCTGCGCGCCGAGGGCGTCCGCGTCGTGGCCCGCTATCGGCCCGGACGCGCGCAGACACTGCTGGGCGGTGACTTCTACGACATCGTCCAGAGCGCCGACGGCACCCTCCACGCCCTCATCGGGGACGTCTCCGGGCACGGCCCGGACGAAGCGGCCCTGGGAGTCGCCCTGCGGATCGCCTGGCGGACGCTCGTCCTCAGCGGTATCACGGGCGCGCAGCAGATGGCCCGGCTCGAGGAGCTGCTGATGGCGGAACGGGCGCGTGACGAGGTCTTCGCGACCCTCGTGACGCTGGCCGCCGTCCCGGGAGAGCAGCAGGCCCACGTCGTACGAGCCGGTCATCACGGCATGCTCCGGCGCACCGGAACGGACGTGGAGTGGGTGGAGGTGCCCGGCGGACCGGCCCTGGGCATGGTCCCCGGCGGCGCGAGATGGCCGACCGCACACCTGCCGGTTCCGGCGGGAACGTCGGTGGTGCTCTTCACCGACGGCCTGTTCGAGGGACATGTGAGCCGTGGCCCGGAACGCCTCGGTGAGGAAGGGCTGCTGGCCCTCGCCCGCGAGGGCGCCGCCCTGGATGCGGAGGCTTTCGTGGACCGGCTGATCGAGAAGGCCGAGAGTCTCGCCGAGGCGCGCGGCGGCCTGGCCGACGATGTGGCCGTCGTCCATCTGAACTGGAACTGAGTGCGCGGGAGCGTGGTGTCGGAACACATGGTGAGGCGAGGAATGGGCGCGGTGTGGATCGGACGCCGGCTGACGGTGCAGGGCTGGTTCTCCCTGGTGCTGGCTGCCATGACGCTGCTGGTGCTGGTCGGCAGCGTGGTCGGCGCCACGCTGCTCGGCCGGACGGCAGAGGTCAGCGACCAGCTGCTGCGCCGCGTCCAGCCCGCCCAGACCGAGGCGTACCGGCTGCAGGCGGCACTGGCCAACCAGGAGTCGGGCATCCGCGGCTACGCGATCGCCGCCGACGGCCGGTTCCTCGTCCCGTACACCCAGGGCAAACGGGACGAGGCGGGCTCGGCCGCCCGGCTGCGCGCGTTCATCGGCGACCGGCCCGAACTGCTGGCCGACCTCAAGGCCGTCGAGGGCCAGGCGGCCGACTGGCGCCGCACCTATGCCGAACCCGTGGCGGCCTCGGTCACGCCCGGCCGTCCGACGCCGCTGGACCAGCAGAAGGCCGATCAGGGCAAGCAGGAGTTCGACCGGCTGCGCGCCCTGTGGAACCGGCAGAACACCGACCTGGCGAAGGCGGTCGAGGAGGGCCGTTCCCATCTCGCCCATGAACGGAAGGTGCGCGACTCGGTCCTGGCGGGCATGGTCGCGGTCTTCCTGCTGGCCGGTGTCGCCTGCGCCGTCCTGGTCCGGTTCCTGGTGACACGGCCCCTGGAGGCGCTGGGCACGGCGTCGAGGCGAGTGTCGGGAGGTGACTTCGCCTACGTCATCACCGGCGGCGGTCCGGCCGACCTGACCGCGGTGGCCCATGCCGTCGAGGGCATGCGCTGGCACATCGTGGCCGAACTCGAGGCCTCCCGGGAACAGCAACAGGAACTGGCCAGGCAGGCGGCCGACCTGGACGCCCAGGCCGAGGAACTGCGCCGCTCCAACGCGGAACTGGAGCAGTTCGCCTACGTCGCCTCCCACGATCTGCAGGAGCCACTGCGCAAGGTCGCCTCCTTCTGCCAGCTGCTGGAGAAGCGTTACGGCGACACGCTCGACGACCGCGGCCGGCAGTACGTGGACTTCGCGGTCGACGGGGCCCGGCGCATGCAGGTCCTCATCAACGACCTGCTCACCTTCTCCCGGGTCGGACGCGTCAACGACGCCCGCGTGCCGGTCGGACTCGACCAGGCACTGGACAAGGCGCTGGCCAACCTCGGGACGGCCGTCGAGGAGTCCGGCGCCCGCGTCGACCGCCCGGAACACCTGCCCGAGGTCGTCGGGGACCCCACCCTGCTGGCCATGCTCTGGCAGAACCTGGTCGGCAACGCCCTCAAGTTCCGCGACCCCGACCGCACTCCGCACGTGTCCATCACCTGCGGAACCGACCCTGACGACCCCGGCAGCCTGCTGGTGACCGTCACGGACAACGGCATCGGCATTCCGGAGCCGTTCAGGGAGAAGGTCTTCGTCATCTTCCAGCGGCTGCACGGGCGGGACGCCTACGGTGGCACCGGGATCGGTCTGGCACTGTGCAAGAAGATCGTGGAACAACACGGAGGCAGGATCTGGATCGACACCGTCCACACGGACGGCACCCGCTTCTGCTTCACCCTCCCGTCCATCACCGAAAGCCCGGAGACACCCGGTATCGGCACCGAGGAAAAGGCCCTGACATGACCACCCCCGCCGCCAGCCCCATCGACGTGCTCCTCGTCGAGGACGACCCCGGCGACGAGTTGATGACTCGTGAGGCCTTCGAGGACAACAAGATCGGCAACACGCTCCATGTGGTCCGGGACGGCGAGGAAGCACTGGACTTCCTCTACCGACGCGGCGACCACACGGACGCGCCGCGGCCCGACCTGATCCTCCTCGACCTCAACCTCCCCAAGTACGACGGCCGTCAGGTCCTGGAGAAGATCAAGTCCGATCCGGAGCTGTCCCACATCCCCGTCGTCGTCCTCACCACCTCCGCGGCCGAGGAGGACATCCTGCGCAGCTACAAGCTCCACGCGAACGCCTACGTCACCAAGCCGGTGGACCTGGACCAGTTCATCGCCGCGGTCCGCCAGATCGACGACTTCTTCGTCCAGGTCGTCCGACTGCCACGCCACTTCTGAGGCCACGGCCGGGGTCTCATCCGCGTTCGCGGAGGTACGCCTCCAGCTCGGCGGCCCCGGCCGGCATCGCCCGTCCGCGGGCGGACAGCCGGCCGTGCCAGTCGCGCAGTGCGGCTCCCAGCGGCTCCAGCCCTCCGGCCTCCCGTACCTGCGCGGTCAGCGGTGCGATCTGTTCCAGCCGGTAGCCGCCCCGCCTGAGCTGATGGGTCAGCCGGGCGTCCCGTACGTCGGCCTCGTCGTAGACGCGATACCCGGTCAGCGCGTCGCGGCGGGGGCGCACCAGCCCCGCGCGCTCCCACTTGCGCAGCGTCGCGGGCCGGATCCGGATCCTGGCTGCCAGCGGTCCGATGAAGGTGCCGCCGGGCCCGGCCGGCGCGGCGGGCTCGGACGCCGTGCCGGCCTCCAGGTCGCGCAGGGCCCGCTCCACGGCCTCGAGGGTCCGCCGGTCGTCGAGGAGCTGGACATGGCTCTCGTCGATGAGACGGAACGCCTCCCCGTCAGCGCTCTCGTTCACCGCCCGCATGATCGACGTCGCCGTCCGGTGGGCGGAAGAGCTCGTTGCGCACTTCGAGCAGGGTGTCCTCGCCGTGCCGGCTCGTCGAGCAGGAGGGCTACCGGACGATCGCGATCGAGAGCGACTGCATGAGGGGCGTCACCTCGGGCACCGGCACCCTCGACGAGGTGGGCTCGCCCAGGGCGGCACGGCTACCGCACCTACACCTCTGTGCACGCGGGTGCCCTGCGCGCCTTCCTCGCCCTGGTGCCCGGCCACGGCCAGGTGATGGAGCACGGATTCAGCCACGGCCGGGGCGCCTGTGCGGCCAACCGCGAACTCGTGCGCTGGATGCGCGCTCACAACGACGGCCGGCCCGCGTCCCAGCGGCTCCGCTTCGCCGGCTTCGACGGCCCGCTGGAGATCACCGGCGCCGCGAGCCCCCCCGGCAGGCCCTCACCGCACTCCACGGCTACCTGGCGGCTCGGGTGGACGTGCATCTGCTCCCCTGCACTGCGGAGACGCTCGACCACCTGCTCGGCGCCGACGACCGGTGGACCGACCCCGTCGTGATGAGGGACCCGGCCCGGTCAGTCGGGCAGTCGGCCGAAGCGGGCCGACTGCGTCTGCTCGCCGACGACCTGGTGACGCTGCTCGACGTCCAGACGCCCCACCTGATCACGGCGACCTCGCGGGACGACTGGGACCGGGCGCGCCTGTATGGCCGCACCGCGACCGGCCTGCTGCGCTACCACCACTCGACGGCCGACACCTCACCGACCCGCATGACGCGCCTGTGCGCGCTGCGGGACTCGATGATGGCCCACAACCTCCTCGTTGTCGCGGCCCGTGGCCCGGCACTCGTCCACGCCCACAACTCCCATCTCCAACGGGAGAAGAGCTCGATGCAGACGTGGGAGGGGCGGGTGGTGGAGTGGTGGAGCGCCGGTGCGCTGGTGAGCGCCCGACTCGGCGCGGAGTACGCCTTCGTGGCCACCGCTCTCGGCACGATCCGGCACCAGGGAGTGGACACACCGCCGCCGGACACCGTCGAAGGACTTCTGTACGCCCTCCCGCAGGACCCCTGCCTCGAACTAGCGTCCTGCTGAACATCATTCGTTCGAACCTACGAACTTCTGCGCAGTGGGTTACTGATCGCTCCCCGCACTGGTAGGAAACATTCCTAACAATCAGGTCCGGACCAACTCTCCACCCCCCACCTCCACTTGGAGCCCCCGTGGAACCTGACACAGTGCCCCCGTCCGCCCACACCTCGCGCCGCACCCTGCTCGCTCTGATGGGAGCGGCGACCTGCGGCGCCCTGCTCAGCCCTCCGCGCGCCGCGGCAGCGCCCGCGGCCGCAGCGGGCCTCGACGACCCCGCGAAGAAGGAGATCGCCATGAAGCTGGTGTCGAGCGCGGAGAACTCCTCGCTCGACTGGAAGGCGCAGTACAAGTACATCGAGGACATAGGCGACGGCCGCGGTTACACCGCCGGCATCATCGGCTTCTGCTCCGGCACCGGAGACATGCTCGACCTCGTCGAGCTGTACACCGACCGCAAGCCCGGCAACGTTCTCGCCAGGTATCTGCCGGCGCTGCGCCGCGTCGACGGCACCGACTCGCACGACGGCCTGGACCCGAACTTCCCCGACGACTGGCGCAAGGCAGCCCGGGACACGGCATTCCAGCAGGCGCAGAACGACGAACGCGACCGCGTCTACTTCAACCCAGCCGTCAGGCAGGGCAAGGCGGACGGCCTGCGTGTGCTCGGTCAGTTCGCCTACTACGACGCCATCGTCATGCACGGCGACGGCGGTGACGCGACCAGCTTCAGCAGCATCCGCCGCCGGGCCCTGCGCCAGGCCAAGCCCCCGGCGCAGGGCGGCAACGAAACGACGTACCTCAACGCCTTCCTCGACGCACGCGTGTGGGCGATGAAGCAGGAGGAGGCGCACAGCGACACCAGCCGCGTCGACACCGCCCAACGCGTCTTCCTGCGCCAGGGCAACCTCGACCTGAACCCGCCACTGGACTGGAAGGTCTACGGGGACAGCTACCACATCAGCTGAGGCAGGTGAGAGGCGACGGCCCGGTGCGCCCCGCACCGGGCCGTTTCGACAGAGCGTGTTTGCCGTCGAAGCGAGCGGTAACGCGTTGTCCATGAGTGAATCGAACGAGCAGACGAACCAAGATTCCGGGACCACGCGGGCCGCGGCGAAGGCTCGGCGTACCACGGCGAAGGCCACCGCCCCGGCGACCAAGGCGGCGAACAAGGCGGCCGCGAAGACGGATGACGCTGCGTCAGCGGGCAAGGAGGCGACGGAGCGGACGGCCAGGACGGCAAGTGGGGCCGCGCAGACCGCGGCCAAGAGCGTCGAGTCCGGCCGCCAGACCGTCATCGCCGCCTCGGGGCAGGCCGCGGCCGTCGCCAAGACGGCCTGGACGGTGATAGCCCAGCGAAAGCTCATCGCCGCAGGCGTGGGTGTCGGCGTGACCGCGCTGACCGCGACGTCGTACGCGGCCGGCCGACGCGCCGGTCGTCACGTGCACGGTCCGATCACCCGCTTGACCGGCGGGCGGATCTGACGGGGGAGAGGCGGACGCGGAGACGTTCCTTCGCGGCAGGGCATACCGACTGCTGGTCACCGCCCCTGCGACAGCAGGTCGTTGAGACGTGCCCCCGCCGCCCACTGCCGCAGAGCGGACCCGTCGAGCAGGCAGATCGTCTCCTCCCGCCGCGCCCACCGGATGTCCCGGGCGGTGAAGACACCGCGATGGACGACCAGGCGCAGGGGTGACTCCTGGTCCCCGCGGTGCGGGTGAGGATGCGGCGCGTCCTCGTCGGGGAGGGGTTCCGCCACCGGCCGGAAGGCCACGTCGATCCGACGGCCGGCCGCGTCCCGGGCGCACAGACGCGGCCGGTCCGGCGCGGGCATCAGCCGCACCCGCCACCCGTCCCGGCGCAGCATCCGCGCCACCGCCAACGCGAGTCCCTGGGTGTCGAGTTCGAACAGTTCGTCCGCGGTGTAGTAGCCGATACGCCGGCGAGCGCCAGGGCGTCCGTGCCGTATCGCGGCCGTGACGGCCAGGGCCAGGAACGCGACACCGGCGACAGGGACGACGATCCCGGCAGCGCGGTATCCCGCGGCGAGCACGGCGGCCACCGCGCACACCGCTGCCACGACACCGGCGAAACCGGGCAGCACATCACGGAACCTGGGCCCGTAGAGCCCCTGAGCCCGCAGCGCGCGCACCACATGGCGCTTCCGTGATCGGCGTGACGGGAAGAGGCCGGACGTCCACGACAGGCGTGCCACAGCCCAGCCCTCCCCATGCCGCCGGTCTCACCCGTGACTTCACGGATACCCAGCGCGCGGCCAAGTGCCTTGAAAGCAGGGGAAATTCGGCCACACGCACCCGGCGCACGGAAGCGTCAGGGGGCGCGAAGGCGGCGCCGCTCACCCTTCTCCACGCTTGCGGCCCTGCCGACCCGGTTGCGAGGTCTCGCTCACACGCGAGGCTGGATACATGGGTGCCGGGGCAGACGGGAAAGGCAGTACCGCCGAACGAGAACGCCACCGGCGGACAAGGGGCGGCGGCGGACCAGCGAGGAGAGGAAGACATGACAGGCGCGGAGGACGCGGCGACCCCCGGGAGACGACCCACGGCGATACCCGCCGCGGGACTCACCGGAGCCCTGGAGGGCATCGGGACCGCGGCGTACGTCGTGGACGAGGAAGGCCGCGTCCTCGCCGTCAACGCCCACGCCGAGCAGCTGCTGGTCCGGCCCGCGGAGGAGTTCCTCGGCCGCGACGCGCACGACCTGCTGCACCGGGACGCCCACGGCCACCCCTTGCCGAGGAGCCGGTGCGACATGCGCCAGGCCTTCCACGCGGGGCGCACCGCCCAGGCCGAGGGGGACCACTTCGAGTGCGGGGACGGCTCCTTGCTGCCCGTTTCGTGGCTGATCACGCCGTACGTCGTGGACGGCCGGGAAGCCGGCACGCTCGTGCTCGTCCACGCCCAGCGCCCGGCGGAGACCGCCAGACGACCGGAGACGGCGGCCAACGCGCTGCCGGAACTCGAGCGGCTCGCCCTGCTGGCCGAGACCACCACCCGGCTGACGTCCACTCTCGACGCCGAGGAGACACTGCGTCGGCTGGTGGCCCTGGTGGTGCCCCGGCTGGCGGACTGGGCCGTCGTCGATCTGATCACCGAGCGCGACGAGGTGTGGCGCACCGCCGTCGTCCACGCGGAGAACGACACCCTGGTGCGCCACGAGGACCTGCAGGGACCGATGCCTCCGGTCCCGGAGGATTCGCCGATGCCCCTGTCCAGGGCGCTGCGCGGGGTCGCCTCGACGCTGGCCGGCCCGCAGACCTACCAGCAGGAACCGGATTCCGGCATCGCGGTGGAACAGCACCGCCTGTTCGAGGCCACCGGTATCCGTTCCGCCGCCATCGCCCCCATCCGCAGCACACGCGCGGTCCTGGGCGCACTGACCCTGGGCCGCGCCAAGGATCCGGCGGACTTCACCACCGCCGATCTCCCCCTGATAGAGGACATCGCCCGCCGCGCCGGCCTGGCCCTGGACAACGCGCGGCTGTACCAGCGTCAGCGCAAGGTCGCCGAGACCATGCAGAACCACCTGCTGCCCCAGATGCCGCGAGTGCCGGGGCTGCAGATGACGGCCCGCTACCTGCCCGCTCCCGATGCCTCACAGGTCGGCGGCGACTGGTACGACGCCTTCTCCCTCTCCGACGGTGCCACCGCGCTGGCGGTCGGAGACGTCGTCGGCCACGATCTGGAGGCCGCGGCCGGCATGGCACAACTGCGCAACATGCTCCGCGCCTACGCCTGGGCCCACCAGGAACCGCCGAGCCGGATCGTCGCCCGGCTCGACGAGGCGGTCATGCACATCACCGACGTCACCATGGCCACCACGATCTTCGCCCGGGTCGAGGAGCGGGACGACGGCCACTGGGAACTGTCCTGGACCAACGCCGGCCACCCGCCACCCCTGCTGATCAGCCACGACGGCCTGGCCCGCTACCTGACCGACGGCCACGGCATCCTCCTGGGCACCGGAGTCCGTACCCCCCGTACCGACGCGACCGCCCCACTGCCGCCCGGCTCCACGATGCTGCTCTACACCGACGGTCTGATCGAGGCACCCGGCCAGACCCTCGACGAGGGCCTGCAGCGCCTGCGCAGACATGCCGCCGCCCTCGCCCACCGACCGCTTGCCTCCTTCACCGACCAGGTGCTGCGCCGGGTCCGGAACGCCACCAACGACGACGACGTCGCCCTCCTCGCCGTACGCGCGCCCATCCGCACATGATCCGGACAGCCGGTCCGACACCCGCGGGGCGCCCGCACCGGCACCCCGCGCCACCTCGGCGACGCACGACCGTGATAGACAACGCCCGTGACCCCACGGGCCGTTTGCGCCCGCCACCCGGGCGACCGCCCGAAGACAGGACTTGGTGCCAGTGATTCTGAAGACCTTTCGCTGGGCGTTCGCGGTCACCGCGCTCGGCCTGGCCGCAGGAGTGCTGTACGACGGCTGGACCGCGTTCGGCATCGTGGCGATCCTGGCCGTGCTGGAGATCTCGCTGTCGTTCGACAACGCGGTGGTCAACGCCGGAATCCTGAAGAAGATGAACGCCTTCTGGCAGCGCATCTTCCTCACGGTCGGCGTTGTGATCGCCGTGTTCGGCATGCGGCTGGTCTTCCCGGTCGTGATCGTCGCCATCACCGCGAAGCTCAATCCGTACGACGCGGTCCAGCTGGCCGTGACCGACAAGGACCGTTACCAGCAGCTGGTGACCGACGCGCACCCGGCGATCGCCGCGTTCGGTGGCATGTTCCTGCTGATGATCTTCCTGGACTTCATTTTCGAGGACCGGGACATCAAGTGGCTGGCCTGGCTGGAGCGGCCGCTGGCCAAGCTCGGCAAGGTCGACATGCTGTCGGTCTGCATCGCGCTGGTCGTCCTGCTGGTCACCGCGTTCACCTTCGCGACCCACGCCCACCAGCACGGCGGCGCGCACGCCGACAAGGCGCAGACCGTCCTGATCTCCGGTATCGCGGGTCTGATCACCTACATGGTCGTCGGCGGCCTCTCGGGCTACTTCGAGAACAAACTCGAAGAGGAGGAGGAACGCGAGGAAGAAGCCGAACACTCCGGCGGGACCGGATCGCCGGTCAAGCTGGCGGGCCAGGCGGCGTTCTTCATGTTCCTCTACCTTGAGGTCCTCGACGCCTCGTTCTCCTTCGACGGCGTGATCGGCGCGTTCGCCATCACCAACGACATCGTCCTCATGGCGCTGGGCCTCGGCATCGGCGCGATGTACGTCCGGTCCCTGACCGTGTACCTGGTCCGCCAGGGCACCCTCGACGACTACGTCTACCTGGAGCACGGCGCCCACTACGCGATCGGCGCCCTCGCGGTGATCCTCATGGTCACCATCGAGTACCAGATCAACGAGATCATCACGGGTCTCGTCGGTGTCGTCCTGATCGGCTGGTCCTTCTGGTCCTCCGTGCGCCGCAACAAGGCGCTCGCGGCGGCCTAGGGGGAGACGGAGACGGACTCGGTCCCGGTGCCGTAGATCCGGAGGGTTCGGCCCCGCCGTCCGCCTCTGCCATGGCCGGGGCGAACCGGGGCATCCGAGGCTGTATGAAGGCGATGCCGACACGGCGCCTGACGCGCCTGATGGTGGTTCTGGCGCTGCTGCCCCTCGCCGGGGCGTGCAGCGACGGTGACGGCGGGGAATCCGGCGGCCCGCTGGTGGCGGGAACCTTCCGCGCGGGGGGCTCCGGAGACCAGGTGGTGATCGCCACCGACAACGGCCTGCGGCTGCGCCCGGCCGACGGCCGCGATGTCACCGTCGACGACCGCGTCGACGAGCACTGGTCCCATCGCGGGAAGGTGTGGACGCTCGACCTGTCGTGCGCCGACCGGACCACGGGCGACGAGGGCTGCCCCCGGATGCCGTACGTGGACATCCCCGACGGCGTGAGCGTCACGGCCACCGCACGCAACGCCGGCGTCGACGTGGCGGGCGTCGCCGCCGCGCTGGACATCACGACCGTCAACGGCGATGTGACGGTGACCCGTTCCGGAGGCGACGACGCCGACGTACGGCTGTCCACCCGCAACGGCTCGGTGCGCGCGACGAGCGTGGCAGTGAAGCGGGTACACGCGGCCACCACGAACGGCGACGTGGTTCTGGGATGTGCCGCGGTACCGTCGGGCGTCAGCGCCGCGACCGTCAACGGCTCGGTCGACGTCACCGTGCCCCACGACAGCCCGGCCTACCGGGTCACCGCCTCCACCGACAACGGCCGCGCCACGGTGACCGTCCCGGCACAGCGCGCCGACCGGAACCACACCATGACGCTGACCACGGTCAACGGCGACGTCGACGCCCGCCGGGACTGACCCGGGCACGGGAGCGGGCGGAGGACCGAGACCGTCAGCCGCCGCCGGGCTGCCCGCGCCGGGAACAGCTGATGGCGGATCTGCCGGTGGTCCCGTGCCGAGAAAAGAGCTGACCGAGAGGCGGGTTTGGACCGGGGCGGCCCGGGCAGACGCGCGGCAGGTGCTTGGGATCACAGGCCCACCGCGGAAGCGGCCGAATGCGGCTCTCCTTGGTGTGTCCGCCGAGGCCTCTCCCGCGACAGTCCGAGTGACGCGGCGGATGCGACCGCCCTCACTCCCCTGCGCAGATGGAGGAGAGCGCATCATGCTCATGGCCCACCCCGCCCTTCTGACCGACCTGCTCGAGCGCTATGAGGCGCTGCGGGTTCTGCACGCGGAGGACGGCAGCGCCGAGGCGCGTCAGCGCCTCGAGGACGTGTCCTACACCTTGTGCATCGCCACCGGCACCCGTGACATCGACTCCGCCCTGGCAGCCGCCCGCCGTCAGCTGTCCGGCGCCCGCCCCGACGACGACGCACTGATGGCGGACGCGTGACGTGAGTGGCGCGAGCCGACCGGGTACTCGGGCGATCCGCCGAACACCGGTCGGCGGCTGCCCGCTCCACCGAGGGCTGTCACCTGCCGAGAACCTGAGGAGCCCAGATCATGACGGATGTGTCCGGTACCGGTCCCGCTCCGGCGGACGACCGCAAGGTGCTCACCAACCGCCAGGGCCACCCGGTCCACGACAACCAGAACCAGCGCACCGTCGGCGCCCGCGGGCCCGCCACGCTGGAGAACTACCAGTTCCTGGAGAAGATCAGCCATTTCGACCGGGAACGCATCCCCGAGCGCGTCGTCCACGCTCGCGGTGTTACCGCCTACGGCTACTTCGAGTCCTACGGCGCCTGGGGCGACGAGCCGATCAGCCGGTACACCCGGGCCAAGCTGTTCCAGGACCGCGGCAAACGCACCGACCTGGCCGTCCGCTTCTCCACCGTCATCGGCGGGCGCGACTCCTCCGAGGCCGCCCGTGACCCCCGTGGCTTCGCCGTGAAGTTCTACACCGAGGACGGCAACTGGGACCTGGTGGGCAACAACCTGGGCGTCTTCTTCATCCGGGACGCCATCAAGTTCCCGGACGTCATCCACGCCCTCAAACCCGACCCGGTCACCTTCGAGCAGCAGCCGCGCCGCATCTTCGACTTCATGTCGCAGACACCGGAGTCGATGCACATGCTGGTCAACCTGTTCAGCCCGCGCGGGATCCCCGCGGACTACCGCCACATGCAGGGCTTCGGCGTCAACACCTACAAGTGGGTCAACGCCGACGGCGAGACCAAGCTGGTCAAGTACCACTGGATGCCCAAACTGGGGGTCCGCTCGATGACCGAGGAGGACGCCGCCAACGTGCAGGCCGACTCGCTCGGCCACGCCACAAAGGACCTGTACGAGGCGGTCGCCCGCGGGGAGTACCCCGAGTGGGAGCTCCTGGTCCAGATGATGGACGACCACGACCACCCGGAGCTGGACTTCGACCCGCTCGACGACACCAAGACCTGGCCCGAGCAGGAGTTCCCGCCGAAGCCGGTGGGCCGGATGGTGCTCGACCGGATGCCGGACAACTTCTTCGCCGAGAACGAGCAGATCTCCTTCGGCACCGGCGTCCTCGTCGACGGACTGGACTTCTCCGACGACAAGATGCTCGTGGGCCGGACCTTCTCCTACAGCGACACCCAGCGCCACCGGGTCGGCCCGAACTACCTCCAGCTCCCCGTCAACCAGGCCAAGAACGCCGACGTGCGCACCAACCAGCGCGACGGCCAGATGACCTACCACGTGGACGGCGCGGGCGAGAACCCGCACGTCAACTACGAGCCGTCCATCACCGGAGGCCTGCGCGAGGCGCAGTACCCGACGCACGACGAACAGGGCCCGGAGATCCACGGCCGGCTCACGCGCAAGCGCATCCCCCGCACCAACGACTATCTGCAGGCGGGCCAGCGCTACCTGCTCCTGGAGGAGTGGGAGCGCGACGACCTGGTGAAGAACCTCACCGACCTGATCGCCCAGTGCGACCGGCCCGTACAGGAGCGCATGGTGTGGCACTTCCTGCTGGTCGAGAACGACCTGGGCCTGCGGGTCGGTGACGGGCTCGGCATCAGTCCGGAGGACGTCGCCGGGCTTGAGCCGCTGGCCGGCCAGGACCTCACCGACGAGGACCGCAAGCGGCTGTCGAACCTCGGCAAGAACCCTCCGCGCGACGTCGAGGGACTGACCATGACCCACTGCGTCCCCGACGAACGGCACGTCGTGACCCGCTGAACCACAGTGGACCGGGGCGGCCCCGGCAGCGAGAGCAACAGCATGAGATCGTTGGGCCACCGATCCGTGAGAGGCGACCCGGACGATGAACGAGGTGGAGCCGGACGGCTCCGGAACCGCGGCGCGAACGCTGGCCCGGCTGGCTCTGCTCTGTCTGGCAGGGGTGGTCGCGGCGGTCGTGGCCGCGGGTCAGTGGCTGCTCCCGCTGCTGGGGCTGGTGGGCCTCGCCCTGGCCGGCGCGGGCATCTGGTGGGCCCTGGCACATCGGGGTGTGGCGCGTCTGTGCGGCGCCCTGCTGGCGGTCGCCGCGCCCGTCGCCGTCCTGGTCCTGTACGCGGTGTCCGGCGTGTGGCCGTTCGCGGCGGCGGCGCTGGGGCTGTGGGCGGCGGCACTGGCCTGCGCGCGAAGCGCACTGCGCCGGCTGCGGACACCCCGTGGCATGCACTCGCATCCGGTCCGGCCGCCCCGCCGACCGGTGCTGATCATGAATCCGCTGTCGGGCGGCGGAAAGGTCGCCGAGCACGGCCTTGTGGAGCGGGCCGAGGCGCTGGGGGCCCGGGTGATCCTGCTCGACGTGGACAACAGCCCCGATCCGGCGGCGCTGGCCCGCCAGGCCGTCGCGGAGGGCGCGGACCTGCTCGGCGTGGCCGGCGGTGACGGCACCCAGGCCCTCGTGGCGGGAGTGGCCGCCGCACACGACGTGCCGTTCGTGGTCCTGGCCGCCGGGACCCGCAACCACTTCGCGATGGACCTGGGCCTGGACCGCGACGATCCGGCAAGCGGTCTCAGGGCGCTCTCGCACGGCGTGGAGATCCGTGTCGATCTGGGCGACGTGGCGGGTCGGCCCTTCGTGAACACGGTCTCGTTCGGGACGTACGCGGAGATCGTGCAGAGGCCCGAATACCGCGAGGCCAAGGCGTCCACCACCCTCGACCTGCTGCCGGACCTGCTGGCCGGCGGGGCCGGAGCACAACTGACCGCCACGGCGGACGACCAGCGCCTCGAAGCCCCGCACGCGCTGCTGGTGAGCAACAATCCCTACGTGCAGGCCGGCCCGCTGGGCGTCGGACGAAGATCACGCCTCGACGAAGGCCGACTCGGTGTGATCAGTCTGCGGATCGAGGGCGCGGCACAGGCCGCCGAACTCGCGCTGCTGGGCGAACGCGCCAGCGGGATCACCACGTCGACCTCGCGCCGGGTGGTCGTCGAGGCCGACGCGGAGACCATCCCGGTGGCCGTGGACGGCGAAGCGCTGCTGCTGCCCCCGCCGGTCGTGTGCACCGTACGACCCAAGGCCCTGCGCGTGCGGGTACCGAGAAACCGTCCCGGCGCGCCGTACACTGCCCCGTCCGTCGACTGGCGCCGTGTCGTCCGACTGGCCCTCGACAGGACTCCCTTCCCGGCCGTCAAGAACCAGGAGCAGAGCGATGCTTGACCGACCACAGCGCCAACAGCGAACCTCCCGCGCGCTGTTGCGGGATCTCGCCGCCCTCGACCAGGCGCTGTACGAGGCCGTGACGGTCACCAGGACACCGGCCCTGGACTACGCCCTGCGGCGGCTGTCGGCCGCGGCGGACCACTCCAAGATCTCGTTCACGATCGCCGGACTGCTCGCCCTGTGTCCCGGGCGGCCCCGGCGCGCCGCCGCCCTCGGAGTCGCGGCCATCGGTGTCGCCTCGGCCAGCGCGAACATGCTCGGCAAGCGCCTGGTACGCCGCCCGCGTCCGCACCGGGCCGAGGACTCGCCGTTTCCGGGGCGGCACGTGCCGATGCCGGAGTCCGCGTCCTTCCCCTCGGGGCACACGGCGTCCGCGGTCGCCTTCGCGGCGGCGGTGGGGCCCGCGCTTCCCGTCGCCACGGTGCCGCTGGGCCTGTTGGCCTGCGCGGTGGGCTACTCACGGATCCACACCGGAGTGCACTATCCGGGCGACGTGGTCGCCGGTGCCGTACTGGGCACCGGCGCGGCGGCCGCGGTCCTCGCGGCCGGCGGATGGCAGGGACGGGGCGGGGGCGGTTTCCATCCCTCACGGCCGGCCGCCTGAAGGAGCCCCGGCGCGGCGTTCGTCAGTCAGTTTCCCGGGAGCCGTCCTCGGCTTGCGCGGCAGGTTCGCTCGCGTCGGGTGAGGTGTAGAAGACCGAGGTCCCCTGCTTGGTGCGCTGGGCCTGGTTCCTGGCCACGAGTCCCTCGAGTGTGGTGCGCACGACGGTCGCCTTGATCGTGCGCTCGGGGTACTCCCGGCCCAGCGCGGTGGAGATCTCGGCCGCCGAGCGGGGCTCCCTCTGGGCGGCCAGATGCTCTCGGACAAGGTCGACGAGGGTGGGCCCCGACCGCACGGTCGAAGCCTTGGCGGCTGCCTTCTTCCCGGCCCGCTTTCCAGTCTGCTTTCCAGCCGGTGCGGTGGATTTCCGGGTGCCCGTCCGCTCGTCGGAGGCGGCGGCCTCCTTACGGGGAGCGGGCACCACTGCGCCTGGTGGAGTGGCCGGCGCGCCGGCTGTCGCCGAAGTGCCCAGAACCTGCTGGATGTTCATCAGGACGGCGTGGTCGTGCTGCAGAGCGGCCAACTGACCCTGGAGTACCTCGATTTCCCCGCTGAGGCGCTCTTGTTCCTTGAGGTTGCGTTCGAGGTCACCGGCCACCTGGGTGCTGTACTGGGAGGTCAACTCGGTGGTACCGGGGGCGGTTTCGGACATGGGCTCGCACCTCTTCCTGGGACCGTGGCCCGCAGTGCGCGCGCCCGCGGCCTCCGCGAAATCCAATGGGCGTGCTGTCTCGCCCGCATCCGCTGATGCGGTGTCAGTTTCTGCCGCACGCCGCTGTCGTAGTGATACTACGCAGGACACGTGTCTTGTTCTGTACTTGTGCCGCACCGGCAGGCCCAGGCGAAGGTCGGCATGGACTTCAGCGGCTTCGGCACCGAGCGGAACGAGCTCGCGGACGAACTGACCCCGCTCGTCAGGCAGGTACACCACGACTGCGTGACGGTACGCGGTTCCCGGCCCGCCGACTTGGGGACGTCGATCGGGGTACACGGGGCGGCATGACACACACCGACGACATCACGGCGGCCGGGGCCGCAAGGCAACTGCGCCGCATCCGGGCCTTCTACGCGGCCGGCGTCGTCCTGTGGACGGCATCGTCGGCCTGGACGATGGGGGATTCCCCCGGCAGTCGGCCCATGTGGACCTCCTTGCTGCTCCTGGCCGTGTTCACGGGCCTGCTGCTCATGGCCTCCCGGTGGCTGCGGCGCCTCGGGCCCACCGGTTCGGCCCGGCCTTCTCGCCCCATCGCACTGTCCGGGCGGACCGGGCGCCACGCGATGTCCAAGCCCTGATCACCTCGATACCGGGGTACTCGACTGAAAGGTGACCCCGTGATTCCCAGGAAGTCCCGCTGGGCGGCCGCCGCGGGACTCGCCGGAGCGGCCGTCGCCGTGCGGAGGGCCCGGACACCCCGGTCGGCGTCGAGCGGCGCCGACCGATGGCTGGCGGTGACGGTCGCCTGCGAACCGGAGGACTTACGGGCGGACAAGCTGCCGTCCCCGCTCCAGGAGTACGGCGAACGCATCGAGACGCGGATCAGCCCGGCACCCGCGGACCGCGGCACGGAGCTGGCCGTGCGGTTCAGGCAGCCGCCGTCCGACCTCGCGCGGACCGTGCCCGCGCGGCTCGCCGGGCAGGACCCGCGCCAGGATCTGCGCCGCGCCCTGCGCGAGGCCAAGGCCCTGCTGGAGGCGGGCGAGGTGCTCGTCCCCGACGAGCCGACCACCCACGACACCCCCGGCGGCAAGGTCGTCGGGCTGTTCAGCCGACGCGCGGGCGGGGAGGGCGTGCTGTGAAGGCGCTGTGCTGGGAAGGCGTGAACAAGCTCGCCGTGGAGACGGTGCCGGATCCTGTCCTGCGCAACGACCAGGACATGATCGTACGGCTGATCGCGGACACCACCTGCGGTTCCGACCTCCATCTCATCGGCGGCTACATCCCGTTCATGCGATCCGGGGACGTCATCGGACACGAGTTCCTCGGCGAGGTCGTGGAGGTCGGTGACGGGGTGCGCCGGCACGCCGTGGGCGACCGGGTCGTCGTCTCCTCCTTCGTCGGCTGCGGCCGCTGCTGGTACTGCACCCACGACCTGTGGTCGCTCTGCGACAACACCAACACCAACCCCGGGATCGGCCAGGCTCTCTTCGGGTCCGAGACCGCGGGCATCTTCGGCTACTCGCACGCCATGGGCGGACTGCGCGGCAGCCACGCCGAGTACGTGCGCGTGCCCTTCGGCGACTACGGAGCCTTCAAGGTCCCGGAAGGCGTGGACGACACCAACGCGCTGTTCGTGTCCGACGCGGTGCCGACCGGCTGGATGGGCGCCGACCTCGGCGGGGTCGGTCCGGGCGACGTCGTGGCCGTATGGGGCTGTGGCGCCGTCGGCCAGATGGCGGCACGCGCCGCGATGCTGCTCGGCGCGGAACGGGTGATCTCCATCGACCGGATCCCGGAACGTCTGGAGATGACGCGGCGCCACATCGGCAGCGAGGTCATCGACTACACGGCCACCGACGTCGGCGCGGAACTGCGCGAACGCACCGGAGGCCGCGGCCCCGACGTGTGCATCGAAGCGGTCGGCATGGAGGCGCACAGCGACAGCCCGGTCCACCTGTACGACCAGGCGAAGCAGCAGCTGCGGCTCCAGACGGACCGCCCCACCGCCGTACGGCAGGCCATTCACGCCTGCAGGAAGGGCGGCACGGTGTTCGTCCTGGGTGTCTTCGCCGGTGCCGTCGACAAGTTCCCGCTGGGCGCGGTCATCAACAAGGGGCTGACCGTGCGGGGCGCTCAGCAGCACGGCCAGCGCTACATCCCGATGCTGCTCGAACGGCTGGCGGCAGGGGAACTGAGCACCGCGCACCTGGCGACCCACACGCTGTCCCTGGACGAGGCACCGCGGGCGTACGACATGTTCAAGCAGAAGTCGGACGGCTGTGTGCGCGCGGTCATCCGGCCGGGCGGCTGAGCGTGCTCGTTTGCGGCGCGTGCTGAGGGAGACCCGGCTGGCCATGAGCGCGCGACGACGTCATCCGGAACGGGAACAGCGGCTGGACCGGTGACCGACGCCCTCCGGTCGGGCGTGCAGCTGGGAACCCTGATCGGTATCGGAACGAATCAGGACGGGGATCCGCCCATGGCCACTCCTACGGACAACCGCATCAGACGACGGGCACAGGCGTTCCTCCGGCGCACGGGCCGCGGCTACGCGGGCACGCACGACCGGCCCCTGCGCGGTTATCTCACGGCCATGGCGGCGTTCGGCGCGTACACGGCGGGCTGGGCCGCGGCGGTACGGTTTCGCAGGCGCCCGCTGCCCGACCGGCCGGAACCCTGGGACGTGCTCCTGACCTCGGTGGCCACGTTCCGGCTCAGCCGGCTGCTCAGCAAGGCATCGGTGACGAGCCCGCTGCGCGCCCCGTTCACGACGTACGTCGGTCCGCAGGGCCCCGCCGAACTGCACGAGGAGGCGCAGCCCGAGACCGGCAAGGAGACCGTGGGCGAGCTGGTGACCTGCCCCTTCTGCATGAGCGTCTGGGTGGCGTCGACCCTGACCGCCGGGCAGCTCCTGTGGCCTCGCGCGACGCGCACCGCGATGGGCACGCTGGCCGCGCTGGCCGGGGCGGACGTGCTGCAGCTGGCGTACGGCGCGCTGGTCGGCAGGACCACCGACGGCTGACCCGAAACCCTGCTCATCTGTGAATGATCTGCTTCAAACGCGCATTTCTACGCGTATCGATCGATCTCCTGGGCACTTGGGGGTCACCCTGAGAGAGGCGGGACCTCCGGCAACACCTCAAGGAGCGACTGTGGTCATGCGCATCGGAGTCGAGGAGGAATTCCACATCCTGGAAGTGGAAAGCGGACTGCTCGTGCCGCGTGCCGATGCGGTCCTGCGCGGGCTTCCGCGGTGCACCTTCACCACGGAACTGCACCAGTCCACCGTGGAGTCGAACAGCGGGGTGCACGCGACCCTGGCCGGCCTGTACGCCGACCTCACCAGAACCAGACGGCGGCTCGACGCGGCCGCCTCCGCGCTGGGGCTCGCGGTGGTGGGCGCGGGCACGGCACCACTCGCCCCGGCCGCCTCCGGACACCCCACCGCCGACCCGCGCTATCGCCACATGGTCGAGGAGTACCGCCAGGTGGCCGACGAACAGCTCATCTGCGGCGCCCAGGTGCACGTGGACATACCCGACCGCGACACGGCCGTAGGGGTGATGTGCGCGGTCTCTCCCTGGCTGCCCGCGCTGTTGGCGCTGTCCGCCAGTTCGCCGTTCTGGCAGCGGGCCGACACCGGCTATGCCAGTTGGCGCACGCTGCTCTGGCAGCGCTGGCCCACCGCGGGTCCCGTCGGCTGCTTCCCCAGCGCGGCCGACTACGACGCCGCGGTACGCGACCTCGTCCAGGCAGGGATCATCAGCGACCCGGGGATGATCTACTACGACGTTCGTCCCTCCGCGCACCTGCGGACACTGGAACTGCGTATCTGCGACGCCTGCCCGCGGGCGGAGACCGTCGTGCTCGTGGCCGGCCTGTTCCGTGCCCTGGTGACCGACGCCATCGAACGGCGCGCGTCCGGCGCGGCGGTGTGCGACGGCCGCCACGAATGGCTGCGCGGCGCGACCTGGCGCGCCGCCCGGTCCGGCCTGGAGGGTGCGCTGGTGGATCCGAGGACCCACCGGGAGGCGCCTGCCGCCGACGTCGTACGCGGGCTGCTGGCCCGGTCGCGCCCCGCGCTGGAGGCCCACGGCGACTGGCGGACCGTCAGGGATCTGACCGAGGCGGCCCTGGCGGACGGCAGCGCCGCCGAGCGCATACGCCGCACGGCACGCGAAGAGGACCTGCTGGCCTGCACAGACCTGCTGATCGCAGAAACCCGCGGCGAGCGGCGACACCGCAGGCCGGTCCCCGTCACCCGCAGGAAAGTCGCGCGCTCCGCCGCCGGCGCGGGAGGTTCCGGGGCACCGGAGGTCCTGGGCAGCTGACCCGGTTGCGCGCGACGCGTCCCACTGCACCGCCCGTCACCCACAAAACCCGAGGAGAGGTTTCCTTCATGTCCAGCAATTCCGCCCGGGTCGCGACCGGCAGGCGCGACCCGGGCTTCCCGTCCAGGCCCGTGTCCGACGGCTCCCGGGAAGGGGGCGGAGCGCCATGTGCGGTCTGAGCGGCGAGATCCGCTTCGACGGCAGGCGACCCGACCTCGCGGCCGTCGAGCGCATGACCGACCGGCTCGCCGCCCGCGGGCCCGACGGCCACGGCAACTGGACACAGGGCGCGGTGGCGCTGGGGCACCGACGACTGAAGATCATCGACCTGTCCGATCTCGGCGCTCAGCCGATGACCGACGCCGACGGCGAGGTCACGGGCGTCTTCAACGGCTGCGTCTACAACTACCGGGAGCTCCGCGACGAGCTCGGGCGCCTCGGGCACCGCTTCCAGTCGACGTCCGACACGGAGGTCGTGCTCCACGCCTACCGGCAGTGGGGAACCGCCTGTGTGGAGCGCTTCCACGGCATGTTCGCCTTCGCGCTCGTCGAGCACCGCACCGGCCGTGTCGTGCTTGGCCGTGACCGGCTGGGGATCAAACCGCTGTATCTGGCGCCGACGCCGGACCGGTTGCGGTTCGCCTCCTCCCTGCCCGCTCTCCTGGCGGCCGGAGACGTGGACACCTCCGTCGATCCGGTGGCCGTCCACCAGTACCTGAGCTGGCACGCCACGGTCGCCCCACCGCGCACCGTCCTCAACGGCGTGCGCAAACTGCCGCCGGCCACGGTACGGGTGATCGAACCGGACGGCAGCCATCGCGACCACCGCTACTGGCAGCCGTCCTACACGCGTCGCGCCGAGTACGCGGACATGGGGCCCGACGAATGGCGTGACGCGGTGCTGGAGGCGCTGCGCACGGCCGTACGCCGCCGGATGGTCTCCGACGTGCCGGTCGGCGTCCTGCTCTCCGGCGGCCTGGACTCCAGCCTCATCGTCGCGCTGCTCGCCGAGGAGGGGCAGCGCGGCCTGAAGACGTTCAGTGTGGGATTCGAGGCCGAGGGCGGGGAGCAGGGCGACGAGTTCCGCTACTCGGACCTGGTCGCCCGGGAGTTCGGCACGGACCATCGCCGGATGACGGTGCCCTCCGAGCGGGTCTCGACCGGCCTGGACGATGCCGTCGCCGCGATGAGCGAGCCGATGATCAGCCACGACGTGGTCGCCTTCCACCTGCTGTCCGAGCAGGTCTCCAAGGAGGTGAAGGTCGTACAGAGCGGGCAGGGCGCCGACGAGGTGTTCGCCGGTTACCACTGGTACCCCGAGCTGGCCGCGGTCGCGCGCGAGGAGGAGCCGCAGCGGTACGCCGAGACGTACTTCGACCGTCCCCACGCCGACCTGGCGCGGATCCTCCAGCCGCACATGCTGCCCCCGGACGACGTGTCGGGCCGCTTCGTCAGGGAACACATGGCACGTCCCGGCGCGCAGACCGCCCTGGACGCGGCGCTGCGGCTGGACACCCACGTGATGCTCGTCGACGACCCCGTGAAGCGGGTCGACAACATGACCATGGCCTGGGGACTGGAGGCCCGCGTGCCCTTCCTCGACCACGAGCTGGTGGAGCTGGCCGCGGCCTGCCCGCCGGAGCTCAAACTCGCCGACGGCGGCAAGGGCGTGCTGAAGGAAGCCGCACGCAAGCTCCTGCCGCGGGAGATCGTCGACCGGCCCAAGGGCTACTTCCCCGTCCCGGCCATCCGGCACATGGCCGGCCCCGTCCTGGACCGGGTGCGCGAGGCCCTCTCGGCACCCGAGGCGAAGAAACGGGGGATCTTCCAGGAGTCGTACGTGGCCGAGCTCCTGGCGGCACCGGACGAGCACCGGACCAAACGCGGCGCCAACGCCCTGTGGCAGGTGGCACTCCTGGAGACATGGCTGCAGACGCACGGAATCACATGACCGGGCAGCCCGGCACCCGGCCCCCGCACCCGGCAGCACCCACATCGGCGCACGGACCTGCCGGCGCTGCGGCGCCCCCACCGGCACAAGGGCCGCCCGCTCGTGGTGCGGAGCCCGCACCGGCACAGGGCCCTGGCCGCGCCGCAGGCGACCCCGCATCGGCGCACGGGCCTGCCGGCGCTGCGGCGCCCGCACCGGCACCGGGGCCTGGCGGCGCCGCGATGCCGGCATCGGCGTCGGGGTCTGCCCGTGGTGGCGTGCCCGCATCGGTGCGTGAGTCTGGCCGCGCCGCAGAGCCCGCACCGGGGCATGGACCGGTCGGGGCTGTGGCGCCCGCGCCGGCGCAGGGGTCTGGCGGTGCCGCGATGCGGGCATCGGCGTCGGGGTCTGCCCGTGGTGGCGTGCCGGCATCGGTGCGTGAGTCTGCCCGCGCCGCAGACGGCCCCGTATCGGCGCACGGGCCTGCGGGCGCCGCGGCGCCCGCAGCGGCACAGGGGCCTGCCCGTGGCGGTGTGCCTGCAACCGCGCGTGAGTCTGCCCGCGCCGCAGGCGACCCCGTACCGGCGCACGGGCCTGCGGGCGCCGCGGCGCCCCCGCCGGCGCAGGAGTCCGCCCGCGCCGCAGGTCCCGCCCCGGCGCAGGAGTACGCCCGTGCCGCGGCGCCCGCCTCGACGCCGCTGCCCGAGGCGGAAGGGCCGCGGGACGCCATCACGCGGCTGCACGCGCACGGGTGCTGGTATCCCTCCGCCGCTCCCGACGGCACCGAGGTGGCCTTCATCTGCGACCGGGGCGGTGTGCCGCAGCTGTGGGCCGGGCCCGTGGACGGGGAGGGGATTCGACTGCTCGACTCCTCCCCGGATCCGGTCAAAGAGGTGTCCTGGTCACCCGACGGCCGCTGGATCGCGTACACCACCGCGCCGGGCGGGGGTGAGCACTCGCGGGTGCTGTGCGTGCGCCCCGACGGCACCGGCCGTCGCCTGCTGGCCGGTGCCGACCCCGACAGTTCCGCCTACCTCGGCTGCTGGGCCCACGACGGCTCGGCCGTCGCCGTCACCCTCGCCGCACCACCCACCGCCCGCGCCCAGGGAGACGGTCTGTGGACGGCCCGGGACGGCCGGGCGACCCTCCTCGGCACCACCACGTACGCCGTGGGGCCGGGCGGGACACCGGCGACCCGGCCGGGCGGAGGACTGTCCGCCTACCTGATCGATCCCGACGGTCTGGCCTCACCCGTGCTGCTCGCCACGGAACCGGACGCGCCCACGCTCCGGGTGTGCGACCTCAGCCACGACGGCCGGTTCGCGCTGCTGCGCCGGGGACCGCGCGGGCGGCGGGAGGGGGTCGTCCGGCGCACCTCGGACGGGGCGACCACCTTCACCCTGCGGGTCGCCGACGGAGACCAGTGGATCGGCCGGTTCTCGCCCGACGGACGGACGCTGTGGCTGCGCAGCGACGCCGACCGGGAGTACGCGGCCCTCTTCGCCGTCGCTCTCGGCGCCGACGGCACACCGCGCGGCAGAACCGTCGTGGCGGAACGCGCGGACAGCGGCCTCGAACTGCTGGCGATGGCACACGACGGCCGGACGGCCGTGCTGGCCTGGAACGTGCGGGGCGCGAGCGAACTCGAGGTCGTCGAGACCTCCCCGGGGCACGGAGCCCCGGACGCCGCCGGACCGGCCCGGCCGGTACCGCTGCCCCATGAGGTCGTCACACGGGTCGCACCCGCCGGGACGGGGCGGCTGCTGCTGGCACTGTCCGGTTCCCAACGCCGCCCCGGCGTGTGGTGGGCCCACGAAGGCGTGTCCCTGCTGCGCACCCCGTGGTCCTCCCGGGACGAGGACGCCGTCCCGCCGGGCCGCCCGCCGGTACGTCCTGTCCTCTCGCGCCTCGCCGCCAGGGACGGCCTGCCCCTCAGCGGCTGGTATTACCGGGCTCCGGGACGTGCCCCCAACGAGCCGGCCCCCTGCGTGATCCACCTGCACGGCGGCCCCGAGGACCAGGAACGCCCGGTGTTCGACCCGCTGTACCACGAGCTGCTCGGGCGCGGCCTGGACGTCTTCGCCCCCGACGTCCGCGGCTCCGGCGGACACGGTCGGTCCTTCGTCGACGCCGACCTGGGCACCGGCCGCTTCGCCGCGCTGGACGACGTCGCGGACTGCGCGGCGCACGCGGTCACGGCGGGCCCCGCGGACCCGACCCGGCTGGCGGTGATGGGGCGCTCGTACGGCGGCTACCTGACCTTCGCCTCCCTCGTGTGGCACCCGGACCTGTTCCGCACCGGCGTCGCCGTCTGCGGCATGTCCGACCTGCTGACCTTCTTCGCCGGCACCGAGCCCTGGATCGCGGAATCGGCGGCGCACAAGTACGGCCACCCCGAGCGCGACCGCGAACTGCTGCGCGCCCTGTCACCGATGAGCCGTATCGACGCGCTGCGGGCCCCGCTGCTCGCCGTCCACGGTGAGCACGACACCAACGTGCCGCCGGGGGAGTCGGAACAGTTCGTGCGGGCCGCCCGGGAGCACGGTGTCCCCGCCGAGCTCCTCGTCCTGCGTGACGAGGGGCACGACTTCCTCCGTGCGGACAACCGGCGCCTGTTCCGCCGGACCGCGGCGGACTGGATGGAGCGGCACCTGCACCCCTCCTGAGCCTCCGGGGGGACCGGACGGCTGCGCCGAGTGTTTCGGCGGGCGCATGCGGTCAACACGGTGTTGAGACCGAGTGGGCCGTACGGCTTCGACAACTGAACGGGGCGGGACGGACTTGGGAGGAACCATGGATCACTCGCGGGTGCCCGTGCTGGAGGCGCTGGAGGAGTTCCGGCGTCGCGGAGACGTGGTCTTCGGTCCGCCCGGCCACAAGCAGGGCCGCGGCGTGGACCCGCGGGTGGCGGAGATCGTCGGGCTCGACGTGTTCCGCTCGGACGTCCTGTCCCTGAACGGGCTGGACGACCGCCGCCAGTCCCAGGGCGTGCTCAGCCAGGCACAGGAACTGATGGCGGACGCGGTCGGGGCCGAGCAGGCGTTCTTCTCCACGTGCGGCAGCTCCCTGTCCGTCAAGACGGCCATGCTGGCCGTGGCCGGTCCCGGGGAGAAGCTGCTGCTGTCGCGCAACGCGCACAAGTCCGTGATCTCGGGCGTCGTCGTCAACGGCGTCGAACCGATCTGGGTCCACCCCAAGTTCGACCGCGAGCGGCACATCGCCCATCCGCCGGAGCCCGACGACGTACGCCGCCGTCTCCAGGAGCACCCGGACGCCAAGGGCATGCTGCTGATCACCCCCACCGACTGGGGTACCTGCGCCGACGTCCGGGGCGTGGCCCGGGTGTGCCACGAGTTCGACGTCCCCCTCATCCTCGACGAGGCCTGGGGCGCCCACCTGCCGTTCCATCCCGGGCTGCCCGCCTGGGGCATGGACGCCGAGGCGGATCTGGTGGTCACCAGCGTCCACAAGATGGGCGGGGCGATCGAACAGAGCTCCGTGTTCCACCTCCAGTTCGACCGGGTCTCGCCGGAAGCGCTCAAGCAGCGGGAGGACCTGCTCGGCACCACCAGTGCCTCGTCGCTGGTGTACCTGACCCTGGACGGCTGGCGCCGCCAGATGGTCGAGCAGGGCCACGACCTCCTGGACGCCGCGCTGCACCGCGCGGAACGGATCCGGCTGGCGGCCGGAGATCTGCCCGGACTGCGGCCCATGGGGCAGGAGGTCGTGGAGGAGGGGCTCGCCGCCGACTTCGACCCCCTGAAGGTCGTGGTCGACGTACGCGAGCTCGGGATCAGCGGCATGCAGGCCGCCGAGTGGCTGCGGGCCGAGCGGCACGTGGACCTCGGCGGCTCCGACACCTGCCGGATCAGCGCGTCGATCACCCACGCCGACGACGACGAGACGGAGAAGGCGCTGCTGGACGCCCTGCGCGCCCTCACCGAGAGCGCCGAGTCCATCGAACGCAGGCCGCCGGTACACCTGCCCGAGCCCTCGGTCCTGGAACTGGAGCAGGCCATGCTGCCGCGCGACGCGTTCTTCGCCGAGGTCGACCACGTCCCCGCCGAGCGTGCCGCCGGCCGCATCGCCGCGGAGATGATCAGCCCGTACCCGCCGGGTGTGCCGGCGATCGCCCCCGGTGAGGTCATCACCGACGAGGTCCTCGACTATCTGCGCAGCGGCGTCGAGCACGGCGTCCTGATCCCGGACGCCGCCGACCCCTCGGTCGAGACGTTGCGGGTGGTGGCGCGGCACTGAGGCCGGGCAGCCTCAGCCGGCCGCGGGCGGGTGTGACGTGAGGAGGCCCTTGTCGGCGATGGCGGCCAGGGACAGCGTCCGGTATCCCATGGACTCGAACAGCACGGTGATCCGGTCGCCCTCCTCGCTCATCACCGTGCCCACTCCCCACTCCGTGTGCCGCACCCGGGTACCCGCCGGATAGGCGACGGCGGCCGCCTGCGAGACGGACTTCTCGCTCGCGTCCCCCACTCCCTCGACGACGGTGTCCCCGGACGAGGGGGACGTGCACACGTCGCAGGCCCCGCACGGCGCGTCGTACGGCTCACCGAAGTATCCGAGCAGGAAGCGTCGCCGGCAGCCCGTGGTCTCGGCGTACCCCAGCATCATGGCCAGCCTCGACTGCTCCAGCCTGCTGCGTGACCTGGCCTCCTCCGCCGCACGTGCGGCCGCGTCCTCGGCCCTCGTCCCGGGAACGGCGCGTATCCGCCCGTCGTCCTCGGTGCGCACGGCACCCGACTGCTCCAGGAGATTGACCGCCGCCGTCACGCGTCTGCGCGAGAGATCCGTCTCCTTGCGGATGTCGTCCGGCTCGGCAGGAGCGTCGCGCTCATGGATGCGCTCCGCGACCGCGCCCAGGGTTTCCTCGTCGGGCGCGCGCGTCGCGAACAGGCGCTGGAGGCCGCTGTCCTGCGGCCGGTAGTGGAGGACGGCGAGCGCGGGCCCGCCGTCGCGCCCCGCACGGCCGATCTCCTGGTAGTAGGCGTCGAGCGAGCCGGGCACGGACGCGTGCAGCACGAACCGTACGTCCTCCTTGTCGATGCCCATGCCGAAGGCGGAGGTGGCGACGACGACGTCGGTCTCGCCGGCCAGGAAGGCGTCGTGCACGCGGGAGCGCTCACCGGCTGTCAGCCCGGCGTGGTAGGCGGCGGCCGACAGGCCCAGGGCGGCCAGGTCGTCCGCGTACGCCTCGGCGTCCCGGCGGGTGGCGGTGTAGACGATCCCCGGCTTGGGCTCCGCCGCGGCGCGCTCCACGACCACCCGACGCTTCTCCGTGTCGTCCAGGAAGCGGCGCACCTCCAACGCGATGTTCGGCCGGTCGAAACCGGCCACGACCAGGGCCGGATCCTCCATGCCGAGCCGCTCCACGATCTCCTCGCGTACCGGTGGGGCTGCCGTGGCGGTGAGGGCGAGGACCGTGGGCCTGCCCATGCGCTGGGCCGCCTGGGCGAGGCGGAGGTAGTCGGGACGGAAGTCGTGGCCCCAGGCGGCGACGCACTGGGCCTCGTCGACCACGAACAGCGACGGCGCGGCCCGGGCCAGGCGCTCGACCACCTCGTCCTTGGCGAGCTGCTCGGGGGAGAGGAACAGGAACTCCGCGGCACCGTGCCGGACGTCGTCCCAGGAGGCCGCCGCCTCTCCGGCCGCCTGGGCGGAGTTGACCGCGACGGCGTCCAGGGCGTCGTCGTGACGCAGCAGGCCGGCGATCTGGTCCCGCTGGAGGGAGATGAGCGGGGAAACCACCACCGTGGGCCCGGGCAGCAGCAGCCCCGGCACCTGGTACACCGCGGACTTCCCGGCGCCGGTGGGCATGACGACCAGAGTGTCCCGGCCCTGCATGACCGCTTCCATCGCGGTCAGCTGTCCCGGCCGCAGTTCGCTCCAGCCGAACACGTCGCCGGCGGTCCGCGCCAACCGGTCCGAGACGCCCGTACTCCCCTGGTCGGGCATGCCCACTCCCTTCACGGTCTGGGGTTGGTGCGGTGCCACCTCGGACGAGCGTCGCCCCCACGACGTCCCGCCACGGAGGCACAGCGCGGACACAGGCGCCGCACCCGGTCGGCCGCGCCTCCGGACTCCGGGATCGTGTCGGACCAGGTGACGTGCGGGAACCGGACCAGCTGGGAGCGGCTGAGGGACAGACCGCAGACCGTCTGGTTCGTGCCCGGCTCCCAGGCGTGGACTTCTCCGGCGGGCAGCCGGCGGCGGCCCTCCTCTTCGTCCGTCCACCGACCGGACGCGGCGACGGCGTACTCCTTGACTCGTGGCATGACGTCTCCCCGATGGTTCCGGACAACGCGTTCCCCACCTGCCCGGACACAAGCCTCCGGCGCGCCTGCAGGGACCGCCCCGGCCTCAGGCGGCCACGCGGATGCCCACGACACAGGTGTCGTCGTCCGTGTCGGACCTGCTGTGGGTGAGCAGACGGTCCAACTGCTGGTCCAGGGTGGGATGGACCGCGCGTGCGACCGTCAGGAACTGCGCCAGGGACTCCTCCACGGACCGGTCTCGGCGTTCGATCAGACCGTCCGTGTACATCAGCAGGGTGTCGTCGACGGCGAGCTGGACCTCGTGCTCCTCATACGTGGCCTCCGGTACGGCACCCAGCAGCAGCCCCTTGATCAGCGGCAGCGGTGCCGCATCCGAGCCGCGTACCAGGACCGGCGGCAGATGCCCGGCCCGCGCCCAGCGCAGGGTGTGGTTCTCGGGGTCGTACAGGCCGCAGACCGCGGTGGCGGTGACGGCGCCGGTCAGATGGTGGGCCACCACGTTGAGCCAGGACAGCAGCTGGCCGGGACCGGCACCGGTCACGGCGAGCCCGCGCAGCGCGTTGCGCAGGACGACCATGCTGGTGGCCGCCTCGATGCCGTGCCCGGCGACGTCGCCCACGCACAGCAGCACCAGCCGGGACGGCAGCACGACCGCGTCGTACCAGTCACCGCCGACCAGATGCTGGGTCTCCGCCGGCCGGTAGCGCACCGCCACGTCCAGTCCCGGAACCTCCAGCGGCGCCCGCGTCGGGGGCATGATGGCGTGCTGCAACTGCAGGGTCAGCCGGTTGCGTTCGCCGGCCTGCTGCTCGCTGTGGGCGAGCTGGTCCCGGGTGGCGGCGAGGGCGACCTCGGTCCAGTGGTGGGCCGAGATGTCCTGGTAGGCGCCGCGCACGACATACAGCTGACCGGCGGAGTCGAGCACAGGCTCCGCCACGACCCGGATGTGGCGGGTGACCCCGTCGGGGCGTTGCAGGCGGAACGCGGTGGACGCGGGACGGCGCTGGTGGAGCAGGGTGCGCAGAAACCGTCCGATGGCGACGGCGTCGTCGGGGTGGGCGTGGGCGGGCAGGTCCTCCAGCGGCACGGCGGGGTCGGAGACGGGCTTGCCGTAGAGGTGGTAGAGCTGACCGTTCCAGGTGATCTCGCCCGTCAGCAGGTTCTCCTCGAAACCGCCGATGCGGCCCAGGCGTTGGGCGTGCTGGAGCAGGCTCGCCAGGCGGGCCGTCTCGTCCTCGATGCGCCAGATGAGCAGGACGCTGCCGCCGTGCCGGCTGATGTTGATGTCGGCGACGGCCGCGAGCGGGACGTCGTCCACCAGGGCGGTGAGCCGCATGCGGTGGGCGCGGAACGGCTCACCGGTGGCGTAGACGCGCTCCATCCGTTCGAACAGCTCGCTGTGACCGGCGGCCATCGGGTACGCCTCCAGCAGCAGCGCGCCGCTCACCACGCCCCGCGGCCGGCCCGCCGGGTCGAGGAAGCGGCTGTTGACGTGGTGGATGCGGAAGTCGACGAGGTGTCCGTCGGAGTCCAGGTGCGGCACCAGCACCAGCGCCGGGTCGTGGAGGCCGTCGGCCAGGTCCATCAGCTCGGAGACGTCCGGCAGGACGCGCGGGAGCGGGTCGCCGTCGGGGTGGTGGAGGGTGTTCGTCTCCAGGGTGTGCGCGCACAGCTCGGCCAGCGCCTCGATCTGACGGACGATCGGCGGGGGAGGGGGCTCCAGCGGCGCGGCCCAGGCGATCTCCAGTACGCCCTGGATGCGCCCGCCGGTCTCCGCCGGTACGGCGACCCGGCCGCCGTCGGAGTGGTGGTGCCGGCCGATGGACGGCAGCCCGGTCTCGGACAGACTGCGGATCCACTGCCCCGTGCGCTCGGCGAGTCCACGGCGCGCCACGGTCGTCACGCCCGGCGGCACATGCCGCCAGCGTCCGGCCTCGGCCGTGGAGAACCCGGCGCTGCCCGCCAGGGCGAGGGACCCGTCGGCACCCAGGGCCCAGATGGCCACCGCCTCCGCGCCCAGCGGGGTCAGCGCGTGTTCCAGCAGGGAGTCGGCGACAGCCTGGGTGTCCTGGGCGGCGAGCGCACCACTCTCGGCGGTACGCAGCCGCACGGCGGAGGAGTGCCCGTCGGGTGGGTCGGCGGTGGCGGCGAGGAAGGCGCTGGTCACCTCCGACACGCGGTCCCGCGAGGCCTGGTTGATCACCTCGGCCGCGAACTCCAACGGCGTCACGCCCGCCTGTGCCGTGAGCTCGGCGAGCTGCCGCGAGGCCTGTGCCGGACCGCAGCCCAGCCGCTCGACGAGGATGCCCTTGGCCAGTTCGATCAGGGCCCGCCCGTCCGCCTCGGCCTGTGCCGCCCGTACCTCCCGGCGCAGCCGCTCCACGGTCGCCGCCAGCCTGCCGACGGGAGAGGGCTGCCCGGCGCTGTCGTCTCCGTGGACGGCGTGCTGGTCGTCCACGGCGGCACTCCGGGTCTCGGGCGGCTGACGGAGATCACTCACGGTGGGCCTGTTCCTCGGCTGGGACGTCACGCGGTCGGCTGCTGGTCGCGGCGTGGGTTCACGCGGGCAGCCACCGTCGGACCCGGGCGATGAGGTCGCCGGTGTCGACGGGTTTGGTGACGTAGTCGTTGGCACCCGACGCGAGGCTCTTCTCCTGGTCGCCGGGCATGGCCTTGGCGGTGACGGCGATGATCGGCAGCTGGGCGTACCGCGGCATCGAGCGGATCTCCGCGGTGGCGGCGTATCCGTCCATCTCCGGCATCATCACGTCCATCAGGACCAGCGAGATGTCCGGGTGGGCGAGCAGCATCTCGATGCCCTTGCGGCCGTTGTCCGCGTGCAGGACGTGGAAGCCGTGCAGTTCCAGCACCCCGCTGAGCGCGAAGAGGTTGCGCGCGTCGTCGTCGACCACGAGGACCGTCCGGCCGACGAAGGAGTGGTCCCCCGTCTGTGCGGCGGGGCGCTGTGGCTCCTCGGGACGCGCCGGCGACGGCACGTCGCCCGGCTGCTCGGCGGACAGGTGGCGGGTGATGCGCTCGCGCAGATCGTCCAGGCCGGCCAGGAAGGCCAGCGGCCGGTCGCCCGCCAGGGCCCGCAGCCCTTGCTCCTGGCCGAGGTTCAGACGGTGCCCGGTGTGGATCAGGACCGGCACGCTGGCCAGCGCCGAGTCGCCGCGCATGGCCTCCAGGAAGGCCGCGCCCTCGTCATGCCGCATGCCGAGCTCCAGGACGACGCAGTGGCACGGGTCGGCCGCCAGTGTGCTCGCCGCCTCCTGCGCCCCCACGGCCGTGATGATGTCGATCCCCCCGTGCGGATCGCCGGAGTCGTACGCGAGGTCGGCGACGGCCCGCTCGGCGACGAGCGTGAGCAGACCGCGCGGGCGCTCCTCGATGACCAGCAGACGGCGTCTGCGCTGCTCGGGGGAGGGCGCGGGAGCGGCGAGCTGCCGGGGCTCGGCCGCCTCCTCGGAGGCGGAGGGTTCGTACGGCTGTTCCGCCGGACGTCCGCCTGTCTCCATTAGTTCCTCGAAGTCGGCCCGCGCGACAGGCAGGTACAGCGTGAAGGTGCTGCCCTGGCCGGGGATGCTGTCCACGGTGACCGCGCCGCCCAGCAGGTGGGCGATCTCCCGGGTGATGGACAGACCGAGCCCTGTGCCGCCGTACTTGCGACTGGTCGTCCCGTCGGCCTGCTGGAACGCCCCGAAGATCGTCTCCAGCTGCTGCTGCGGGATGCCGATACCGGTGTCCTTGACGCGGAAGGCCACGACCGGGCCGCCCCGGTGCACGCCCGGCGGCACCTCCCGGTCGGCGGCGGGCTCGATCCGCAGCTCCACACCGCCCTGTTCGGTGAACTTCACCGCGTTCGACAGCAGGTTGCGCAGGATCTGGCGCAGCCGGGAGTCGTCGGTGAGCAGGTCGGCCGGGGTGCCGGGCGCGGTGGCCACCGTGAACTCAAGGCTCTTCTGTGACGTCATCGGGCGGAACGTCGCCTCGACGTACTCGAGGAGCTGGCGCAGCGGGACCCGCTCGGGGGCGACGTCCATCTTGCCCGCCTCGACCTTGGACAGGTCGAGGATGTCGTTGATCAGCTGGAGCAGGTCCGAGCCCGCCGAGTGGATGATGCCCGCGTACTCGACCTGCTTCGGGGTGAGGTTGCGCGAGGGGTTCTGCGCCAGCAACTGGGCAAGGATCAGCAGGCTGTTGAGCGGGGTGCGCAGCTCGTGGCTCATGTTGGCCAGGAACTCCGACTTGTACTTGGAGGCCAGCGACAACTGCTGCGCGCGGGTCTCCAGTTCCTGCCGGGCCTGTTCGATCTGGAGGTTCTTTGCCTCGATGTCGCGGTTCTGCGAGGCCAGCAGGGAGGCCTTCTCCTCCAGCTCGGCGTTGGAACGCTGGAGTTCGTCCTGCTGGACCTGCAACTCCTCGGAGCGGGCCTGGAGTTCGGCGGTCAGCCGCTGGGATTCGTCAAGGAGCTCGTCGGTGCGGACGTTGGCCACGATGGTGTTGAGGTTGACGCCGATGGTCGGCATCAGCTGCGCCAGGAAGTCCTGGTGGATCTGGGTGAAGCGGGTGACGGACGCCAGCTCGATCACGCCGAGGACCTGCTCCTCGACCACGATGGGCAGCACCACCAGAGCTGTGGGCACGGCGTGCCCGAGGCCCGAGGAGATGGTGACGTACCCGGCGGGCAGCTCTTCCACGGTGACGGTACGGCGGTTGCGCGCGGCCTGCCCGACCAGTGAGCGCCCGACCGGGATACGGGTGGGCCGCTCGTCGTCGTCCGGACAGCCGTACGAGCCCACCAGGCGCAGCTCGGGCCCGCGCACGGTGTCCTCCGCCAGGTAGAAGGCGCCGTACTGGGCCGAGACCAACGGCGTGAGCTCGTCCATGATCAGCTCGGCGACCACCGGCAGATCGCGGTGGCCCTGCATCAGGCTGGAGATGCGGGTCAGGTTGGTCTTGAGCCAGTCCTGTTCCTGGTTGGCCCGGGTCGTCTCGCGCAGGGACTCCACCATGGAGTTGATGTTGTCCTTGAGGTCGGCGACCTCGCCGGAGGCCTCCACGGTGATCGAGCGGGTCAGGTCGCCCTCGGCGACGGCGCTGGTGACCTCGGCGATCGCGCGGACCTGCCGGGTGAGGTTCCCGGCCAGTTCGTTGACGTTCTCCGTCAGCCGCTTCCAGGTGCCCTCGACACCCTCCACCTCGGCCTGTCCGCCGAGGCGGCCCTCGCTGCCGACCTCGCGGGCGACACGGGTGACCTCGGCGGCGAACGACGACAGCTGGTCGACCATCGTGTTGATGGTGGTCTTCAGCTCCAGGATCTCGCCCCGGGCGTCGACGTCGATCTTCTTGGACAGGTCACCATTGGCCACCGCGGTCGTCACCAGGGCGATATTGCGCACCTGCCCGGTGAGGTTGTTGGCCATCGAGTTGACGTTGTCGGTGAGGTCCTTCCAGGTGCCGGCCACGTTCGGCACATGCGCCTGGCCGCCCAGGCGGCCCTCGGTGCCGACCTCGCGGGCGACCCGGGTGACCTCGTCGGCGAACGCGGACAGCGTGTCGACCATGGTGTTGATGACGTCCGCCAGGGCGGCGACCTCGCCCTTGGCCTCCACCGTGATCTTCTGCGAGAGATCACCGCGCGCGACGGCGGTGGCGACCTGGGCGATCGAACGGACCTGCCCGGTCAGGTTCGAGGCCATCACGTTGACGTTGTCTGTGAGGTCCTTCCAGGTTCCCGACACGCCCCGCACGATCGCCTGGCCGCCGAGGTTGCCCTCGGTGCCGACCTCGCGGGCGACGCGGGTGACTTCGTCGGCGAAGGCGGAGAGCTGGTCGACCATCGTGTTGATGGTGTTCTTGAGTTCGAGGATCTCGCCGCGGGCGTCGACGGTGATCTTCTGGGAGAGGTCGCCCTGTGCCACCGCCGTGGCCACCTGGGCGACGTTGCGGACCTGCGCGGTGAGGTTGCCGCCCATGAAGTTCACGGAGTCCGTGAGATCGCGCCAGGTGCCCTTGACGCCCTTGACGTCGGCCTGCCCGCCCAGCCGGCCCTCGGTGCCGACCTCGCGGGCGACGCGGGTGACTTCGTCGGCGAAGGCGGAGAGCTGGTCGACCATCGTGTTGATGGTGTTCTTGAGTTCGAGGATCTCGCCGCGGGCGTCGACGGTGATCTTCTGGGAGAGGTCGCCCTGTGCCACCGCCGTCGTCACCTGGGCGACGTTGCGGACCTGGGAGGTGAGGTTTCCCGCCATGAAGTTGACCGAGTCGGTCAGGTCGCGCCACACACCGCCCACTCCGGGCACCTGGGCCTGTCCGCCGAGCCGGCCCTCGCTGCCCACCTCCCGGGCGACGCGGGTGACTTCGTCGGCGAACGCGGAGAGCTGGTCGACCATCGTGTTGACGGTCTCCTTCAGCTGAAGGATCTCCCCGTGCGCGGGCACGTCGATCTTCTGCGAGAGGTCGCCCTTGGCCACCGCCGTCGCCACCTGGGCGATGTCACGGACCTGCGTGGTCAGGTTGCCCGCCATCGCGTTGACCGAGTCGGTCAGGTCCGCCCAGGTGCCGGAGACTCCCGGCACCTCGGCCTGGCCGCCCAGCGTGCCCTCGGTGCCCACCTCGCGGGCCACCCGCGTGACTTCCGACGTGAACACGGACAGCTGGTCGACCATGCCGTTGAAGACCGTGGCGATGTCACCCAGCAGGCCCTGTCCGTCGGACGGCAGCCGGGTACCGAAGTCGCCGTCGCGCACGGCGGTCAGCCCGGCCAGCAACTGCCGTAGCTCCTGTTCCCCCGGAGCCTTCTCCCGGTCCTGAGTCGACGTGCCGCTCATGCGCACCCTCGTTCCGCTCCCCAAGAGCCCCCGCACGAGGACTCGGAACCGTGTCGGGCTCGTCAAGGGCCCGCTCACCAGCGACAATTCTGCACCCCACAGAACAGCCCGATGAGAAATCCGTCGAAGATTAACCCAGGTGCGCAGTGGCGACAAAAGCCTGGTCGGAGCGTTGTGGCAGGCAGAAAGGAGACATCGGGAAACCGGCATGGGGGGAGTGATCCCGGGTACCCGTTCTCCTTTTCACGCGCCTGGCTGCGTCGACGCGAGGGCGTCCTCCAGGGTCGGGTGACAGGGGACGACGGTGTCGAGTCCCACGAGCTGCAAGGTGCGCTGCACGGCGCCCCCCACTACCACGAGCCGCAGCCATCCCTGCGCGGCCTGAGCGGAGTGGAAGGCGGCGATCAGAGCGTTGACACCGCTGGAGTCCATGAAGGTGACCTGGCTGAGATCGATGACCACCCGGTGCCCCTCACGAGGGTCGGCCAGAGACAGGGCCCGCGTCAGGCCGCCCACGCTCTGATGGTCGATCTCTCCGTCGAGACCGAGCACGGTGATGCCGTCGGCGTCGGTCCGGACCACGGACAGTCTGCCGTGTCCCACTTCTTTCCGGTTGTCTGTCACTTGCGTCCTCTGCGCGCTCGATGGGGGCTGTCACGTCCTTGGTGCCACCGTTGCCCAGGAAGCCCGAGCACGATGCATGAGACGGCCCTCTGGTTCATGGGCGGCACAAGAAAGGCGCGGCACAGGAGTAAGGCGGGAATCACGGGGTATCCGCGCGCCCATGAACGGGGTATTGGAGATGGCCGGCAGGCTGCGGGTCCTGCCTGAGGAGTGTGCGTGGATGCCGGAAGCCGCACCTGCCGAGGTGACCGTGGCCCTGGACGGAGCGGACGGCTGTATCGCCGACGCTCGGGCTCAGACGTCGAAGTTCCTGACGCGGGTGCGGGGCGAGTACGGGCTGCCGGTGTCGGTCCGTGCCATGGACCTGGGGCAGTTGGTGGTCAGCGAGTTGGTCACCAACGCGCTGAAATACGCGCCCGGACCGGTGCTGCTGCGGCTGCGCATCGTCGACGCCATGCTGGAGATCGAGGTGTGGGACACCGATCCGACGCTTCCCCTGGCCCGCGCCGCCGACGCCGGTCGGGTGGGCCAGCACGGTCTGGAGATCGTGATGGCGGTGGTACAGGGGATCGAGGTGCGCCGAGAGCCCGTAGGCAAGCGCATCGCGGCCCGTCTCGCGTTGTTCGACGACCCACAGCAGGACCTTTCCGGCTGAGCCGACGGTCTTCGGCTGCCCGTCGAGAGGTCAGCCGGCAACGATCGCCTTCTCGGCGGCCGTCTTGATCCGGGTGCCGAAGGCAGAGGCGTCCTTGCGGGCCGCGGCCAGCGCCAGTCCGACCAGCAGTTTGCCCAGACCGTGGCCCTCGAGGTGGTTGAAGATACGGACGCGAGTCCTGCCGTCGGCCAGGGCTTCCAGGTCGTAGCCACCCTCGCGCACCGTCACGCTGTTCTTGGACACCTCGGCCCAGCGAAGCTTCACCGGGGCTTGGAGTTCGGTGACGCGGAACTCCCGGGCGGTCTTCATGCCCGCGTCCTTGACCGTGCTCCGGAAGACGGTGCCCACCGCGGTCGGGGTGTCCGGGATCCTCTCGATGGTGAGGACCCGGGGGCTGAACTGAGGGTCGTTGCGCCCGTCGGCGAGGTAGGCGAACACCTCCTCTACGGGCCGATCGACCTCCACCACCGCTTCGAACTGTCCAGACATGGGCACTCCTCATCTCCGCGGCCTGCGGCCGACGGGCGACCCGGGCCGTAGGGCCGTGCTGCCATGGCGGCACCGTGACCCTACGGGAGGACGGGACATCGCGCGAGACGAACGGTGACCGCGGCGGCGTACTGACCGAGCGCTCAGCCGGAAGTGCCGGAACCGACAGCGTGCGTCCTTCCTCCGCTCGCGGCTCTCAACGGCTTTGTGGCGCCGCTGAGTCGGCGACGTCCGCCGACCGGTCCCGACCGTACGGCTCATACGTCGTCGCGGGGGGATCGGGCGGTCCGGGACGAGCGTGCCGACGGGTGGTCAGGGTCCAGCCGGTGGCGGCGAGTGCGGTCACCGTGAGGGCGGCGAGCAGCAGCGTGGTGTGGGATCCGGCGCCGTCGGCCGCCCGGGCGACAGGGTTGGGCAGGCCGAGGCGGTCGGCCAGCCAGCCGACGGCCGCGGTGCCGGTGAGCACCGCGCCGGTCAGCCCCAGCGCGGGCTGCACCCGCAGGCGTGCCAGCACCAGCAGCGAGGGCAGGGCCAGGCAGACCAGCAGGAGCTGGACCAGTTCGATGCCGAGGTTGAAGCCGAGAAGGCTGGTCACGAGCTGACCGGTGGACAGGTGCATCTCCGCCAGGACGAAGGAGAACGCCATGCCGTGACCGAGGCCGAAGACCCCGGCCACCAGGGCCTCCTTACCGGGGAAGAGAGGGCGGATCGCGTGGATCGCGCCGACGAGGATGCTCGCGGCGATGAACGCCTCGACCGGCCATCCGGGGATTTCCAGGCGGCCGAGCGCGGTGACGGCCAGCGCGACGGAGTGCCCGGCGGTGAAGGCGAGCGTGATCCGGCCGATCCGGCCGAGCGCGGAACGGGCGCCGACCACGCCGTCCCACCGCCGCCCGGTGACCGCGAGCGGCGCGGGCAGGAGCAGGATCAGCAGGAAGAGCAGGTGATCGGTGCCGGTGAGGATGTGGTCGCCGCCCAGCCGCACCATGGCCAGGAAACCGCGCCAGGCGCTGCCGTCGCCGAGGTCGACCTTCAGGGCGGGGACGGTCATGGTCCGGGTGTCGATCCGGATGGTGCCGACCTGAGTGGTGCCCTCGCCGTCGACCTGCCCGGCGGCCCAGTCCTGACGCGCCGTCACCAGGACGGTGTGCGTGACGACTTGGTGGACGATGACGTCGTAGCCGAAGGTGAAGTGGCGTACGTCGGTGCCGGCCGGCGGGGTGAGCACGGCTTCGGCGACCAGCTCGCGGTAGGGGCCGGTGGAGGTCTGCTCGGTGCGGCTGAGGCTCAGGGCGCCGATGCCGACCTGCCAGGCCTTGCCGCCGGAACCGGCCGGATGGATGTGTGTGCGGAGGTAGCTGCGGATGGCCTCGGCCTTACCGGACAGCGTGGCCCGGGTGGTGTCGCTCAGGTCGATCCCGGCGGCCCGGGAGAGGTCGTCGACCGGGAGTTCCAGCCGTGCGGTGACCGACGCCTGGTACACGTCGAGCTGCACCACCGAGTGCGGCATCGGATGCGCGGCGGCCGGCGACGCCCCTGCGAGGAGCGCCGCCGGTACCACGATCGCGATCCCGGCCACCAGACGCAGTGCCGTGGTCAGCCAGTTTCGCGGTCCGGTCATGAGAAGGAGAACTCGCTGCCGTAGTCGCGGGTGTGGTCCCGGTACACGGTGTGGTAGTGGACCTGGTCCCGGTACACGACGCCGTTCTGGCAGACGAACTCGACCCACACGCTCGGGCCGTCGATCCGCACGTAGTCGCCCTGGGTGTCCAGGCCCGTGCCGCCGGAGTAGGCGACGTAGGTCTGGTCGAGTTCCCTGGCGTACGTCTTCATGAGCTGCTTGGCGGTGACGTCGTCCACGTCTGCGACCCAGGGGTGGATGGCCTCCAGGACCAGCTTCTTCTGCTTCGCCGACAGTGAGCTTGCCTTGATGCCTTCCTTGGTCGCCGGGAACTGGCCGTCCTCACCCGGGCCGAGCAGCACGTCGCCGAACGACTCGGACAGCTTGGCCTGGGCCAACTGCGCCGTGCTCATGCTGCCGGTCAGCTTCAGCAGACCGTCGCGGAACTTCGCCATCGGCGCGTGCGCGGTGCCGTCGTCGTCGGTCCAGCTGGTGGGCTCGACACCGGTGAAGAACGGGCTGGCGCCGGCCACCTTGCCGTTCTTGTAGGTGACGTTGACGGCGAGGTGGTGGCCGCCGAAGTGCAGCTGCCAGGTGCCGTCCGCCGACGGGGTGCCCAGGAACGCCAGGAAGTAGACACCGCTGCCGTAGCCGCCGAGACCACCGCCGCCGGTGCCGCCGGACGGCGGGGCGCCGGTCGGGACGTCGGTGGGCGTGGCACTCGGGTCCGCCGATGCCGATGCCGATGCCGATGCCGAGGCCGAGTCTGAGGAGGAGGCGTCGGGCGAGGGGGCGCCGGATGCGCCGTCCGTCGGCGCGGCGGAGTCGGAGCCGCTGCTCTGCGCCGACGCGAGCACGTCGTCGGCCTTGAGCGTCTCGAGGACGTGCTCGTAGCCGGTGTCCCCGCCGGACCCCAGGGCCACCTTCAACACGTTCTCGGCCGCGGCCAGTTGCTCGTCGCTCAGCGAGCTGAACTGGATCCCGGGGCGGCAGCTGGACCCGCACGGAAGGTTCGACCACGCGGTCGCGTTCGCCTGGGAGAAGTCCAGGACGGTCTCCGCCTGCTGATCGGAGTCCAGTGTGTTCAGGAACGCGTTGGCGGCGCTGACCACGGCCGCGACGCCGTCGGCCTTCTTGTCGACCGGGTAGTGGACGCCGGCCTTCTTCGCGTCGCCCGTGGTCGTCGCGGCGTTGGCCGCCACGAATCCGCCACCGACGAGGACCACGCCCGCGGCCACGCCCGCCATGCCCCGCCAAGTCCGTCGGGTACGCACCCGACGGGTTCTCTCTTTGCTCACGAACACTCCCTGAAGAAAGGGTGGGAACGCTGCGCCGTCTCTGCGGACGGCGGCGTCCGGGACACGCGCGCGCTGGATGAGAGAACTATCAGCAAAATTGTTGACAACTCAATGCTCGAGCCGTCGGGCCTGTCCCCTTTGGGTGGCGGGCACCACGTATGCAGGAAATAAGCTGTGCTCATTGACAGGGTGCTCTTATCGAGTCTTCAGCTTCCGACGCGCCCCCGTGCAGGACGTGCCACCGTCGGCCGACGGCGTCCTTCACGGTGACGGTGGCGGTGCAACTCGTGGCGGGGGAGCCGGCGTTGTTGCCTGCCCAGACGTTGCGCTCCGGCGGGGCACCGACCGTTCGCGCAGGGGCACGGGACAGGGCGCCCGCCGGCGGATACGCCCTCACCGCAACGGCAACGTTTCGCCCCAGGCCTTGTCCCGACCAAGCGGGCGTGTCCGGTGCCTGGGGCGAAACCGCCGGATGCCTCACCGCGTGGCGGTGCCGACTGCGGTCCTGGTCAGGAGCGCCGTGTACGGCGGGTGCCGTAGAGGGCGGCCGCCCCGAGGGCGATCACCGCGGCCGCGCCGCCTGCTATCAGGCCGACGGGTGCGCTCGAACCGGTCTCGGCCAGCGGCGGGGTGCTGTCGCTGGGCGAGGGCGCCGGGGAGGTGGGGGGCGTCGACTCCAGCGGCGGGACGTCCGGGGTGGTGGGCGGAGTGGAGGAGGTGGGGGGCGGGGTCGTGGACGTGGCGGGCGGAGTCGTCTGGTCCGCGGGCGGCTGGCTGGCGGGCGGGCTGCTCGGGCTGTCCGGCGTGGACGGGGATGCCGGAGGCGTGGGGGAGTTCGGCTGCTCGGGGGTGCACGACTTGTCGCCGCCGTTCCACGCCGCGATCAGGTGGTAGGGCGTGACGACGTTGTCGGGCTGGTAGGGCGCGGGCCCATGACCGTTGCCCGACCCGCCGTCGTAGATGACGTCGTCGCCGTACAGGTCGATCTGCCCATAGCAGTCCGGCGTCTTCACCGTGAGCTTCTGCCAGGTCCGCTTGGCGTCGTCGGCGCCGGGGAGGTCCTCGGTGCCGAGATAGACCGTGGCGTGGTCGACGAGGGTCTGAAGGCCGGAGGTGTACCAGTTCGGGCCCTCGGTGGTGTATTCGGCCAGTGAGACCGGGTACTTGCAGCCCTCGCCGACCGACTGTCCCGGAGCCAGCCGCACCTCGACGGCGCCGGGGGCGGTGGACCACTGGCGGAAGCCGCCCTGTGAGGTCCAGTCGGCATCGACCGGCTTTCCGGCGGCGTCGACGAGGCGGTACTGAACCGTGGCCGTCTGGCAGCCGCCCGCGGGTGTGGCACTGGCGGCAGCGGCCCCGAACAGGGGAGTGGCGGTGGCGATGAAGGCGGTTGCGGCAACGGCGGCCGACGTTCTGGAGCGTGAAAGGCGCGTCAAGATATGTCCTGGCGGATTCGTGAGTGTGGGAGGTGGCAGGACGCGAGCAGCCGCGGCAGGCGGAGCATGGAAGGCACCCGTGTCTGAGCCACTCGCGTCACTTCGCTCACTTCAGTGACAGCGAGCGAGCCGCATTCTTGTCGCTCTTCACAACTCCCGTCAATCTTTCACGAGTTCGGCACGTGGGGGCGTCCTGGCTTGCGAGTTCTGCCCTGGTATCCGCAGGTGGTCGCGACAGGATGCGGGTAGTTCAGGAAGCGTCCGACGTGAGTGGCGGGGGCCAACAAGCCGCCGCCTTTGGAGGAGATGAACGGGTGAGAATCGTCGTGACGGGTGCGTCCGGGTTCCTCGGACGGCTGCTGGCCGGCGCCTTGCTGCGGGCGGGGGCCTTCTGCGGTGCGCCGCTCAGCCGTCTGGTGCTGGTCGACCGCGTGGCCTGGCCCGACGACGCGCAAGGTGCCGGGGCGCCGGTCCAGGTGGTGCACGGGGAACTGTCTGAGCACCTGGACACGGTCTTCGCCGAGCCGGTGGACGTGCTGTTCCATCTCGCAGCCGCGGTATCGGCCGAGTGCGAGGCCGACTTCGATCTCGGGATGCGTGCCAACGTGGACGCCACCCGCGCGCTGCTGGACGCCGCGCGGGCGCAGTCCCGGTCGGGCGGGCCGGTGGTGCGGATGCTGTTCGCCAGCAGTGTCGCCGTCTACGGCTCCCACCCGGCCCTGCCTCTGCCACCGGCGGTCAGCGAGACGACGGTGCCGGTACCGCGGTCGAGCTACGGCACCCAGAAGTTGATGTGCGAACACCTGATCGCGGACTGCACCCGCCGCGGCTTCATCGACGGGCGTGTCGTGCGGCTGATGACGGTGGTGGTACGTCCGGGCAGGCCCAACGCGGCCGTCTCCGGCTTCCTGTCCGGCATCGTGCGCGAGCCACTTGCAGGCCTGCCCGCCGTCTGCCCGGTCGATCCCGGCCTGAAAGTGGCCCTGTCCTCCCCTCGGCGCACCGTGGCGGGAATCCTCCGCGTCGCCGAGGCGGAACGCGGCACCGGACCGGGGCGCCTTAACGGCCCGCTCCCGGTCAACCTGCCCGCCCTGACCGTCTCGGTCGCCGACATGCTCGCGACCCTGCGGCAGGTGGCCGGTGACACTGTCGCCGACCGGGTCACCGTCGCCCCCGACCCGTCCGTCGAAGCGATCGTCGGCTCATGGCCGGCCGTCTTCGACCACCGACGCGCCGCCGCACTGGGCCTCGGCCCCGACCCGAGCTTCCTGTCGGTGCTCCAGGACTACCTCACGGATCACCCCGACGCGGTCGCCACCCCGTTGGAGTGAAGTCATCACCAGCACCGCGGTCGACCGGCACCGGGAAGCACCACCTACTGGTGACTCAGGGGGCCAGTGAAACCTGAAGCACCACTGTGTCGGGGCTTCCCGGCGGGTCCGTCAAGGCAGGATCTCGACGTACCCGTCGGTTCCGTGCACGCGGATCCGCTGTCCGTCCCGGATCCGGCGGGTGGCCTGCTCCACGCCCACGACGGCCGGCAAACCGTACTCGCGGGCGATCACCGCGCCATGGGTCATCAGACCGCCCACCTCCGTCACCAGGCCCGCGATGCCGACGAACAGCGGCGACCAGCTGGGGTCCGTGAAGGTCGTGACCAGGATGTCGCCCTCCTCGAGATCGGCCTCCGCGATGTCGAGGATGACGCGGGCCCTTCCCTCGATGGTCCCGGTGGAGACCGGTAGGCCGACGAGGGCGCCGGCCGGCACGTCGTCGCGCCGGTACGCCCCGGTGAGAGCCTCGCCGTCCGAGGTGAGGACCCGGGGAGGTGTCAGCGCCTGGTACGAGCGGAACGCGTCCTTGCGCCGCCGGACGAGCTGGTCGTCCACCTGCTGCGAGCGCACGACGTCGTGGAACTCCTGGAAGGTGAGGTAGAAGACGTCCTCCTTGTCGGCCAGCACGCCCGCCTGAACGAGGCGCTCGGCCTCCGCCAACAGGGCCTGCTTGTAGACGAAGTAGCGGCTGATGATGCCGTACTTCGGGTACTCCCGGTACCCGATGAAGGTGCGGACCCGCTCGATCATGCCCTTGGCCTCGTCGGCCTTCCGTTCCCCGTCCGGCAGGGTCCGCAGGCGTGACAGCACCTCCTGTTCCTTCTGCCGCGCCTTCTGCCGCCCTTGCTCGAAGCGCCGCTGGGCCGCGCCCTGTTCGAAGTTCCTGACGTTGTCGAGGATCACGGGAACGAGGGTGCTGGGGCGCTCGCGCCAGCGCGGCCTCGTGATGTCGATCTCGCCGACGCAGCGCATGCCGTACCGGTCGAGGTAGGCCTCGATGGCATCGCGCGCTTCCGTCCCGCCCGGGAGCTTCGCCAGCTCGTCGAGGAAGCCGTCGTCCTCGACGCCCTCCAGGAACCCGACCACCTCCGGATACGGGCGGATCGCGTCCGCGACGTCGAGCAGCGCGAGTCCCATCTCGGACGTGACGTTGCCGGGGGCGGACAGCGTCAGCGTGTCAGCCGCGTTCTTCTCGCCGAGCCACTCCTCCAGCTTGTCGTTGAGCCACCACGTGGCCTCCATTCCCGCCATGATCACCTGAAGGTTCAGTGGATCACCGAGGACTCGTTTGTGCTCCTCGAACGCCTCCAGCAGGAAGTCGAACAGCGCCGGTCCGGTCTTTGCCCGGACGTCGCGCCGGAGGGCGGCGACGGACGCCTGGCTGCGCTCGATCAGCCCGGTGACGACGGCCGGATCGGTCTCGATCGAGGCAGGCGGGACAGCGGCCGACGGCGCGCCGGGAGACGCGTCCGGAAGCGACGGGACGAAATCCTCGCGGTCGAGGACGGTCTCCAGCGCGTCCCGGACCAACGGATCGCCCTTCCCCATGAGGTCCAGCAGGCCGGCGCGGCTCGCGGGCGAGGCCAGGCGCCGGGTGACGTCGACGAACAGCCTCCCGCCGGCCTCGTGCATCGGCACCATGGCCGTCAGCCGCCACATGGAGAGCCCCAGGGGCTTCATGGCGTCGGTCATCATCTGCTGATGACCGACGGAGACGTAGACGTGGTTCTCCTGGTCGTCGCTCTCGGGTACGGGGAACAGCGTGGTGATCGGCCGGCTCTGCACGATGTGGAAACCGTCGTCGGCCAGGCACCATTCGATGTCCTGCGGGCGGCCGAAGTGCCTTTCGATCCGCCGCCCGAGCTGCACGAGCCGGACCGCCTGCGCATCCGTCAGCGCCGGCTGCTCCTGCCACTGCGAGTCGATCCCCACTTCCCGTGTGCCGCCGGACGGCAGGGCGTGAACGGCACGCTGTTTGGCGGAGATCGTCCTGGCCACGACTTCGCCGTGCCGCACCTTGAAGACGTCCGGGTTCACCAGACCGGAGACCAGGGCCTCGCCGAGGCCGAAACCGGCGTCCACGGTGGCGACCGTCCGGTCGCCCGTGACGGGGTCGGCCGTGAACAGGATGCCGGCCGCCTGCGGGAAGACCATCTGCTGCACGACCACGGCCATGTGGACCGCACGGTGGTCGATGCCGTTGCGCCGGCGGTAGACCACGGCCCGCTCGGTGAACAGTGAGGCCCAGCACCGGCTGATGTGCTGAAGGATCGCCGTCGCTCCCACGACGTTGAGGTACGTGTCCTGCTGGCCGGCGAAGGAGGCCGTCGGCAGATCCTCCGCCGTGGCGCTGGAGCGCACGGCGTAGGCGGCCTGCTCACCGGACCGGCCGAGCGTGTGAGTGATGGCCGCGGCCACATCGTCCGGGATGGCGGTCTCTTCGATGATCCGGCGGATGTCCGCACTGAGCGTGCGGATCGCCTCCTGGTCGTCCGGATTCACGCGCGCCAGCTGGTCCAGCCGATCGGCCATCGACGGCGACTGCGCCACGACCCGCCGGAAGGCGTCCGTCGTCACGCAGAAGCCCGCCGGTACGCGGATGCCTTCGATCCGGGACAGGGCGCCCAGGTGCGCGGCCTTGCCGCCGACGACCGCGATCTGACTCTCGTCAATCTCATGAAGATCCAGCACGTACCGCTCGGTCATCGCAGTTCCGTCACCGGTCGCGTTCCCCGTCGACGAGTCGGTCGAGAACAAGTCGTTTCCCCATTTCCGCAGGTTGTGGCCTCGGCCGACGATTGTGCGCGGTGACCCGGGTCTTGCCGCAAGCCCCCCTGCGCGCTATAAGTTGAGAGTGGCAAGGAGAGTTCTCTCCTTGCCTTTGCCATTTGTGGTCATGTGCTTGCTCGACGACTCATCGGGTACCGCGTTTGAATGAGGGCGGTATCTGCATGGCCAGGCGATTACTGAAAGCGATGCGTGTGTGACTCGTCTCAGTGGCTCGGGGGACGGCCGGTCGAGCGGGCCGGGTGATGACCCGCTATCCGTCGCGTGGGAGATCGCCGATGCCGTGGACGGTCTCGCGCACGTGTGGTCGGTGGCCGCCCAGGGGGCGAGTCTGAGGCTGTCGCCCCACCAACTGAGGGCTCTTCGGGTACTGGAGTCGGAACCGGGGCTCAATCTCACCACTCTGGCGGAGAGCATGGACATAGGGCCGCCGACCGCCAGTCGGCTGTGCGATCGGCTGGAGGCGGCCGGCCTGCTGGAGCGGCTGCTGCATCCGCACAGGCGACGAGAGGTGCAGCTCGTTCTCACGGGGCGCGGCCGGCAGATCCTGAACGAAGTGGCCGCGCGCAGATCTCAGGCGCTTGCCGTGGTCCTCGCGGCCATGGAACCCGGCGAGCGGGCGGCGCTCGGCGGCGGCCTGCGGGCTTTCCTGACCGCTCAGAGCGATACCGGCAAGCCGATCGACGACCCCGAGCGCTGACGGTCTGAAGTAACACCTCCTGCGCGCCTGCCCGTTGTCACGGCGCCACGGTGTGGCACAGGAGCAGGCAGACGTCGTCGTCCCGTTCGGAGTCGTGGAGGAGGGGCTTCAGCAGGGCGTCGGCGGCGGCGTCCAGGTCCTGTTCCAGCTCCGGTGTGTTCAGCGCCGCGAGGGCGTGGCTCAGACGCCCGATGCCGGGGTCGATGCCCTGCTCTCGCCGTTCGACCAGGCCGTCGGTGTACAGGACCAGAGAGGAACCGGCGGGCAGCTCGGCCCGGTGATCCGTGTACACGTAGGGCAGCGGGATGCCCAGCATCACGCCCGGTTTGGCGTCCAGGACCCGTACGGTGCCGTCGGCGGTGCGCACGACGGCGGGCGGGTGGCCGGCCGACGCCCACACCACTTCCGGTTCGCCCGGCCGGAAGCGGGCGATCAGGGCGGTGGCGTACAGGTCCGGCTGCAGGTGGCCGAGCATGCGGTGCAGGCGCGTGAGGATCTCGCCGGGGGTGGCGTTCTCGACGGCGTACGCGCGCAGGGCGGTGCGCAACTGGCCCATGACGACTGCGGCGTGCAGTCCGTGGCCGGTGACGTCCCCTATGACGGCCAGCAGGCTGCCGTCGGGCTGGAGGAAGGCGTCGTACCAGTCGCCGCCGATGTTCATGCCCCAGGTGGCGGGCAGGTAGCGCGCGGCGAGCAGCAGGCCGGGCAGGGTGGGCAGTTCGGTGAGCTGGGCGCGCTGCAGGGCTTCGGCGGTGTTGCGGGACTGCTGGTAACGGTGCGCGTGGTCCAGGGCGACGCCGACGCGGCGGGCGAGTTCGACCAGCATGACGGAGGTGTCCTCGTCGAAGCGGGGGCCGGGCGCGGTGAGGGTGAGGATGCCCAGCAGGCGCTGTGCGACGAGCGGGATGGCCAGCAGCGGTCGCTGGGGGGACAGGGCGGAGGGCGGGAGGTCGTCGACGCCGGGCAGGCCGCCGGGGTGGGCCGCGGCGTGCTGGGGACGGCCCGTGCGGGCGGCGGCCACGGCGGCCGCCGAGTGCTCCCGGACGCGGGGTGCGTGCTCGTCGTCGCGGTCGCCGTACCCCTCTTCGTCGAAGAGCCAGACGTCGAGATGTTCCGCGTAGTCCGGCACCAGTATGTCGGAGAGGCGGCGCAGGATGGCCGTATGACTGAGGGACGAGGTGATGGCGGCGCTGGCGTCACCGAGAAAGGTCAGCAGGCGCCGGGCCCGTTCCGCCTCGGCGCGCGCGGTCCGCTCGGCTTCCAGGAGGTCGCGCTGTGCGCGTGCCGCGGCCTCCAGGTCGGCATGGAGCGCCAGAACGCCCTGGTTGGTCTGATGCAGTTCCTCCCGGTGCAGCCGGACCAGGCTTTCCTGCTCGTCGAGGAGGTTCAGCACCGCAGCGGTATCCTCGTCGGCGCGCAGCAGGGCCTCCGGCAGCGAGGTGGCGACGCCGGCACCGTCCTGGGCGGGCCGGCGAGGCAGAGAGCACGTGAGTGAGGGCTCGTCGTCCAGTGGGCCGCCCGGCGCGGAAAGGCCGACCTGGCTCAACGAGGCATCGAGCCGACCCGCCTGCCCGGTGGCGGACTGCCGGACGTGGAGCAGGAGTTCCCACTCTCCGCCCTGGTCGAGGCAGCGGCGCAGCCGTGCCGTCAGCGCGGTCAGGAAGCGGGCTCGTTCCAGCGTCGGTGCCCCGGCGTCCGTGGCGATGCGGTCGACGGCGGCGCGGGCCCGGGCGGCGTCGTCGACGGACGCGATGTTCCAGACGTCAGGGGATACGGTCATGCGGGTCCGTCCGGGGAGCAGGAGTCAGTACGGCCACACTGGCGTCGTCGCGCAAGGGGCGGGCAGCGCTGCCGGCGTCCCTCAGGACGACCGCGGCCACCACGGCCGGGTCGTGCACGACGAGTCGGGGATCGCCGGGGGGCACCCAGCGGCTGGGGAGCCCGTCGCTGTGCAGGACGAGCAGACTGTCCGGCGCCCAGTCGGTCGCGGTCAGGGGCACGGTGGCGGGGAAGTGGGCTCCGACGATGCCCGGATGGGAGATGAGGGGCCGCCATGCGCCGTCGGTGCGCAGTCTGGCGCCGATGTTGCCGACACCGGCGAACGAGAGCCGGTCGCTGTCCTCGTCCAGCTGTGCGACGCCGACGGCCGCGCCTCGTGTGGCCCGCAGCGCTGCGTGCAGTCGCCGCAGGATCTCGGCCGGCGGCAGATCAGCGCACCTGCGCAGTTCTTCCACGGCGGCGGTGGACGCCTCGGCCGCCTTCTCCCCGTGGCCCAGCCCGTCCGCGAGCATCAGCGTGACGCGTGGACCGGAGCGCACCCGGCTGAAGGCGTCTCCGGAGTGCTCGGCGTGGGCGAGGGAGGTGGTGATCCCCCCGGCCCTGGTGCCGGTACGCGAGCGGGCCTGCCGGGGTCGAGGGCCGCCGGGCGCCCGGGCCGGGGTGATGCGTGCCACCGCGACGGTGCCCTGACCCGGTCGGCTGTGCAGGTCGAACTCGCTGGAGACACGCCGGCAGGTGCCCAGGCCCGCCCCCAGGGAGGAAGGGGCGGTCGTGTGACCGTCCCGCATCGCCGCCGGGACGTTGTCGATGCCCGGTCCGTGATCGAGCGAGGCGATCTGCACGCAGGGCACGTCCTCGGCGCACGTGTCGGAGGGGGCGGTCAGATTGATGAGGACGCGGCCGCCGCCGGCGTGCTTGACGAGGTTGGTGCCCAACTCGGTGGCCACCAGCGCCGCGACCGCCGTGGCATGCGCGTCCAGTCCCGCGCCGGCGCAGGCGGCTTCGGCGGCGACACGTACGTCCCGGACCCGGGTGCTGTCCTGCACCGGGATGTCCCACACCCTGCTCAAGGCGCACCTGTGCGGGGCGCGGGCAGGCCGGAGACCCAGTCCGTGATGGTGACGGTGGTGCCCTGGCCCGGGCGGCTGTCGAGCCAGAACTCCTTGACGAGCCGCTTCGCCCCGCTCAGCCCCAGGCCCAGGCCGCCGCCGGTGGTGTAACCGTCGGTCATGGCGAGCTCGACGTCCCGGATGCCGGGGCCCGTGTCGACGAAGGACAGCCGCAGTCCGCGGTGGGCGCCTTCTGTCAGCACCGTCATCTCCATGTGCCCGCCGCCACCGTGCACGAGGGCGTTGCGGGCCAGTTCGCTGGCGGCGGTCACCAGCTTCGTCTGCTGGACCAGATTGAAGCCGAGGTCGGCAGCGGCCTGGCGCACTTGTTGTCGTACCCAGGCCAGGTCGGCGTCCGAGCCGATGGGCAGACGCGTGGTCGAGGTGATGGGGGCATGCATCATGCACCCTCTTCCAGGTGAGCGGTCGGAGCCGCCGAGGAGGCCCGGCCCAGCAGGGACAGGGCCTTCTCGACGTTCAGGGCGGTGCTCAGGCCGGGCAGGGTGAGACCCAGCTCGACCAGGGTGATGGCCACCGCCGGACGCATGCCGGCCAGTACGGTGCGCGCGGCCAGCAGGCGGGCGCTCGCGGCGATCTCGGCCAGAACACGGCCGAGGAAGGAGTCGATGATCTCCACGCCGGAGAGGTCGATCACCACACCGGCGACGGGCGTCGGACTGGACGCGATGCGCCAGGAGATGTCGTGCTGGAGCTGTTCGGCGGCCCCGTCGTGCAGCTCTCCCTGCAGGGTGACCAGCAGGACGTCTCCCAGCGCCAGTACCGGTACGGGGCCCGGGCCGGGATGCCCGGCGGGGAAGCCGGTCACCGCGGGCCCGCCTCCGTGGCCGGGCGCGCGGAGACGACGATGCCCTGCCGGGTGAGCGCGTAGGCCAGCGCGTCGGCGAGACCGGCCCGCGTGATGACCGACCCGAGGTCGATGCCGAGCTGGACGATGGTCTGCGCGATGGCGGGACGGATCCCGGAGACGATGCACTCCGCGCCCATCAGTCGGGCCGCGGCGACCGTCTTCATCAGATGCTGGGCCACCAGCGAGTCGACGGTCGGGACCCCGGTGATGTCGAGGATGGCGTACGCCGCCCGCTGGTTGACGATGGCCTCCAGCAGGCTCTCCATCACGACCTGGCTGCGGGCGCTGTCCAGGGTGCCGATCAGCGGTACGGCGACGACGCCGTCCCACAGCTTGATGACCGGGGTGGCCACCTCCAGCAGCTGCTGGCGCTGCCGGGCGATGAGCTCCTCGCCCGCGCTCACCGTGGTCTCCATGATCACCAGGCGCAGTGTGGCGGTCAGGACCGCCAGTGCCTGCGTGCACGCGGTGAGCCGCGCGTCGTCGGCGTCGTCGGCGTCTTCCTGGAACTCGGCACGCAGCAGTGCGGTCACCGGCTCGCGCAGGCCCGCGACCTCGCCGGAGATCTGCACCGGCGTGAACCCGGCCCGGGCCCGGGCCGCGGCCATCCGGCCGAGCTGGTCCCGCACGGTGCCGAATCCCGGAGCCTCGACATCCTCCAGCCGTCCGGAGCGGGCCACGTCGGCCAGGGCGTCCACCACCGCTTTGCACGCCTCGACCGCCTCGTCCCGGGAGACGGTGAAGACCGTGCGGAACAGGGCGGCGTCCGCCCAGCGTTGGGCGATCTGTTCACGACGCCGTTCCAGAAAGGCTCCCAGCTCCTTTGCCGTTCCGGGGGCCGTGTCGTCCTCCGCCACCTGCATCGTCTCCCTGCCTGCGAGGCCGTAGGGCCCGCCGGGCGGTCAGGCCATGTGGCAATTATTGCCGCATGGCAAACGTTAACGCGAGCGTGTGGGGCGAACAACATGCGGTCGCCGCCATGGGGTCGGCTCGTCCGTCACTCGCACTGCGGCCTGCCGCGCCAGTCCAGACACACGATCAACGCGTCGTCGTCCGGCAGGGCTTCGCCGCGGTGGCCGGTCAGCTCCCGCAGGATGGCGCGCGGCACCTCCGCGGCGGGCAGCAGTCGCGTGGAGTGGATGGCCCGGGCGAGCGCCGCCTCCCCGTACGCCTCCCCCCTGGGGGAAGCCACGGCATGGACGCCGTCGCTGACGAAGACCAGCCGGTCACCGGGCTCGACGTGGAAGTCCTGCGCCACGTAGTCGGTCTCCTCGAACATGCCCAGCGGGAGCTGGGCGTCGAAGGTGACGCGCTCCACGGTCCCGCCGCGCAGACGCAGCAACTGCGGGGAGCCGGCGTCCACGACGCTCGCCCGGCCGGTGGCCAGATCGAAGTCGAACATCAGGACGGACAGGTAGCAGTGTCCCCGGTAGTGGGCGTAGACGGCCTGGTCCGCCAGGGCCGCCTGGTCCGCGATGGAGAGCCCGGCGCGCCGGGCGTTGCGCAGCGCGTTGATGGCCAGGTTCGTCAGCAGGGACGCCTCTATGCCCTCGCCCATGCCGTTGGTGACGTACAGCATCAGATGGTCGGCGGTGGCGGACCAGTCGAAGTTGTCGCCGAAGATGGCATAGGCGGGCTCCAGTTGGGCCCCCAGGTCGTACTCGGGACGGGAGCAGGCGCGGCCGGGCAGCAGCTGCCACTGCATCTCGGCGGCCAGCGTCAGCCGGTCCTTGCGCCGCGCCTGGAGATACACGTCGGTGTCGCGCTCGGCCACGACCACCTCGTGCCCCAGTACGTCGGCGATGTCGGCCAGTTCGGACTCCCACCGGTGCGCGGCGTCGCCGTCGGACAGCGTGAGCGACAGCACGCCGAGCCGGTCTCCACGCACACTGACCGGCAGATGCAGGCGCGTCCGCCCGTCCCGCCCTTCCTCCCGGTACGGCTGCTGGGAACCGAAGGCCCGGCCGGGCGGACTGTTGTGCACCGACACCGGCACCAGCGTGTGCGGCAGCACCGACACCGGCTGGAGGACGCTCAGGCTGTAGTCGGCCATGTACAGCTCGACGTCCTCCGCGCCGTACTGCTCGATCAGTACGGCGCGGATGGCGTCGAGCAACTCATGGGGGGCCGCTGTGCGCAGAGCGCGTTCAACGGTCAGAAATCTCTTCATGATGCGAAATACACCTGTCCTTCGCCGGACGACGTATGAGTCCCCCTTACGAGGTCGGCCCCCCGGTGGACCGCTTCGACCATCCCGGTCCCGTGTGGTCAGCGCGCGTGCCTAGTACGCTGACAGCACCCCAGTGCCTGCGAGAGTGTGATCGTGACTGCCTTCCGCCGCCGCTCAGAGCGCGATGAGGTCGCACGCGTGACCACCACAGCCGTCGAGCTGCTGGAGGTCGTGTGGGGCCGGGCCTCGACCGCGCCCACCTCCGCGTCCCAGCTTCGGGTGCTGCACATCCTCGAACACCACGACGGCATCAACCTGCGCACCCTCGCCGAGTCCCTCGCCTCGACCCCGCCGTCCACCAGTCGGCTGTGCGACCGGCTGGTGGCGGCCGGGTTCGTCGATCGGGCCGTCAGCGAGGAGAACAGACGTGAGGTGCGGCTGCATCTCAGTGGCCGAGGCCGCGCCTTCCTCGTCGACCTGCGCGCACGCAGGGAGAGGGAGTTGCAGACCGTGCTGGCGGACATGCCTGCCGCCAAGCGGGTCGCGCTGCTGGAGGGGCTGGAGGCGTTCTGCGTCGCCGCGGCCACGCAGATACACGACGACGCGGCGGATTCCGGCAGCCGGACCGCCTGAACCGACGATCGCGCCGACAGCGTCTTTGTCACCTCTCGACATGGGTGACCAGCACACGGAGTGGTCTCCGTCCACCGGAGCATTCCAGGTCCTTCCCCGTACGTCCGACATGGTTACTGTGTTGCTTCCCGGCTTTTGTTGTCAAACGGCAACAGTGCGTCCGACAGCCCTTACCCGAACTCGGTTACCCCGCCACGGTGAGTTCTTGGGTGGGTGTGCCGCATCTCTCTCGAACGAGGGAAGCCGTGCATGTGCGGAGCCATCCGGGGAAAAGGACGGATTTCTGCTCAGCCGAAGCGCGACGTACGGGGCGCGAAGGTGCCTTCGGGGCCGTCGGCGCGGCCGACCGACCACACCGTGTCGGTGCCCGGTACCGGCGCCAGCCGCAGTGTCCGGGAGTCGCCCTCGCCGGCCACCGCCGGTTCGTTGTACTCGGTGAACGACTGGCCGTTCCAGGCGAGGAAATCCGGCCCGGGGACAAGCGGCGGAGAGCTGCCCGCCGGGCCCCACTTCTGCGAGCGGGCCACCGACACCCAGGCCAGTCCACCGGACGTCGAGGCCGCCAGTGAGCTGATCGAGCCGAAATCGGTGGGGACGCTCACCCGGCTCCACGTCTGCCCGTCGAAGCGGAGCAGCAGCGGCGGAATCGGCCGCCCGGGCGGACCGCCGACGAACCCGGCCGTGCCGCCCGCCCACACCTCGGTCGGCGAGACCGCCAGCACACTGCCCACGGCCGACCGCGGGAAGCCGTCCACGATCGTCTGCTGCCACGCCTGCCCGTCCCAATGGGACACGGCCGCACTCGAGTCGGTGGCGCCCGCCGCCCAGATGTCGTCGGCCGCCCGTATGTGCAGCCCGTACACCGATCCCGGCGGCACGGGCATGTCCCGCCAGCCGCTGCCGTCCCGGCGCAGCAGTACCTGGGTACCGTCGCGTGAACCGATCAGCCAGGCCTCACCGCCGCCGGCGACGATGCTGGTCAGCACCACACCGGGCGGCGGCCGGCTCTCGGACCAGGCGATGCCGTCGAAGCGGAGCAGACGGGTGCCGCCCGCCGCATCGCGGCCGACCGCCCAGACCATGGTCGGTGAGGTGGCGGCGACGGACAGCAGCTCGCCCTGCCAGCCGATTCCGGACAGGCTCTGGCGGTGCCACGCGGTTCCGTCCCAGCGCAGCACCAGCGGGAAGCCCGGCGCCTCGCGCCCCACGGCGTCGGCGCCCACCGCCCACGCCCGGTCCGGGCCGAACGCCACGGCCTCGTTCAGCGCGGCCTGGGGGCGTACCTCCGCCGGAACCGGAACGTGCTGCCACGACAGAGGTTGCGCCGCGGCCGAGCCCATGACCGTGGTGAGCGTCATGGCGACAGCCAGGGCCGCGACGAAAAGTCTTCTTGCCATGCTCAGCCTCCCAGCCGCTCGCTCATCAGGTTCGGTTTCGAGCCGTAGATCTCGACGGTGCCGAAGGACAGCAGTGAGGAACCGGCCCTCGTCAGCACACGCGGTTTGACGTCGATCGCGTTCGTGCGCTCCGGGCCGTAGGAGAAGGTCGTGCGGGGGCCGTCCACCCGCGCGTACTTCGCCTGGAACGCGCGGTCGCTGCGCACCGGCAGCCACAGCGCGCCGTCCGGGCCGCGCACGATGGCCTCGGTGGAGGTGTCGCCCAGTGGCGGGTGGGCGGTGCGCCAGACGTGTCCGTTGAAGGTCATCAGGTAGGTGCGGGCCACGCCGTCGGTGTACTGGCTGCCACCGATCGTGATCCGGCCGGCCGGTTCGAGCAGGAGCGCGTGCACGTTGCTGTCCGGCGGCAGCGGCACCTTCGCGTCCTGCCATGCCGCGCCGTCCCAGTGCAGGACGGCGGTCCCGGTGCTGGTGTCCGCCCAGGCCCAGGCGTCGTCGGCGGTACGCGCGGTGACTCCCATCAGGTACAGCACGTCGGCCGGGGTGGCCTGGGCGGTCCAGCGGGAACCGTCGTAGTGCAGCACCTTCAGCCCGGTGTCGTCCTCACCGACCACCCACGCGGCACCCGGTGTCGCGGTGAAGTCCTGGTAGGTCCACAGGGTTTGCGGCAGCGGGAGGGCGCTCCACCCTCCCGCCGACCGGCGCAGGATCTCGCCCTCTCCGGCACGGTTGTGGAAGATCCACACTTCGGTGCCGACGAACTGCACCTTGCCGAGCCAGCCGGGCTCACCGGCACCCGGGAAGGTGGTGTCCCGGCTCCACGCCGTGCCGTTCCACCGGTACAACATCGGCCGCCATCCGTCGGCGGCCTGTTCGTACCCGGTCGCCCACGCCTCGGCCGGCCCGCGGGCGGCCAGATCGGACACGGTCACGGGCGGGGCCGCCGCCGGCACCGGCAGCGCCGACCAGCTCGGCGTCACGGCAGGGTCCGGTGTCACGGCCGCAGCCGGCGACACCACCGAGGCACACGCGATCACAAGGCAGACGACGACCGCACGGAGACCGTTCACGAGACCTCCCAGAACGCGAAGGCCGCACAGGCTATGGGCCTTCACCGATCCGTGGACAGTCGGCATTCGGCCGATCGCGGTCGATACTCCTGGTGTCGTCCGTTGGAGAACTCTCGTGACCGAGCCGTGCGTACGGACCGCGAGAACTGATACGTAGGTCCTGTTGCGTTCGGTCAGGCGGGCGTGGGCTCGAGGCGTACGACGATGCCCTTCGACGTGGGCTGGTTGCTGATGTCGGCGACGCTGTCCAGCGGCACCAGGACGTTGGTCTCGGGGTAGTAGGCGGCGGCGGAGCCCTGTGCGGCCGGATACGGGACGATCTCGAAGTTCTCGGCGCGGCGCTCGGTGCCGTCCGCCCAGACGCTCACCAGGTCGACGTGATCGCCCTGGGAGAGGCCGAGTTCGCGCAGGTCGGCCGGGTTGACGAGCACGACGTGGCGGCTGCCGTGGATGCCGCGGTAGCGGTCGTCGAGCGTGTAGGGGATGGTGTTCCACTGGTCGTGCGAGCGCAGGGTCTGCAACAGCAGGTGGCCCTCGGGCGCCTTGGGGACCACACGCTCGTTGCGGGTGAACAGCGCTTTGCCGACCGAGGTGTTGAACACGCCCTCGTTGACCGGATTGGGCAGTTGGAAGCCGCCGGGTCGTGTCACCCGGGCGTTGAAGTCGTGGAACCCCGGCACGATGCGGGAGATGCGGTCACGGATGGTGCCGTAGTCCCCTTCGAACCGGTCCCAGGGGATGTCCGGGGTGCCGTCGAGGGTGCGGCGGGCCAGCCGGCACAGGATCGCGACCTCGCTCAGCAGCAGGGGGGACGCCGGTTCGAGGCGCCCCTGGGACGTGTGCACCTCGCTCATGGAGTTCTCGACCGTGACGAACTGCTCGCCGTCGGCCTGTACATCGCGTTCGGTGCGGCCCAGGGTCGGCAGGATCAGCGCCGTGTCACCGCAGACGGTGTGCGAGCGGTTCAGCTTGGTGGAGATGTGGGCGGTCAGCCGGCACGAACGCATGGCCTCCTCGGTGACCTCGCTGTCGGGAGCGGCGCGTACGAAGTTCCCGGCCAGGGCGAGGAACACCTTGACGCGGCCCTCGCGCATCGCCTTGATCGAGTTCACCGAGTCGAGTCCGTGCGGGCGCGGCGGATCGAAGCCGAACTCCTTCTGCAGCGCGTCCAGGAAGGCGTCCGGCATCTGCTCCCAGATGCCCATCGTGCGGTCGCCCTGGACGTTGCTGTGCCCGCGCACCGGGCAGACGCCGGTGCCGGCGCGACCCAGGTTGCCGCGCAGCATCATGAAGTTGACGATCTCCCGGATGGTGGGCACGCCGTGCTTGTGCTGCGTGATGCCCATCGCCCAGCAGACGACGACCCGTTCGCTGCGCAGGACCTCGTCGTCGTGGACCTTCTCGATCTCCTCGCGGGTCAGTCCGGTCGCCGCGCGCACGTCGTCCCAGTCGACGGTGCGGGCATGCTGCGCGAACTCCTCGAAGCCGGCGGTGTGGGCGTCGATGAAGTCGTGGTCCAGAACGGTGCCGGGCCGCGCGTCCTCCGCTTCCAGCAGCAGGAGGTTGAGGGCCTGGAAGAGGGCGAGGTCGCCCCCGGGCTTGATGTGCAGGAAGCGGTCGGCGATCTGGGTGCCCCGTCCGATGACCCAACGTGGCTTCTGCGGGTTCTTGAAGCGCCGTAGCCCGGCCTCGGGCAGCGGGTTGACCGCCACGATGCGGGCGCCGTTGCGTTTGGCCTGCTCCAGGGCGGTGAGCTGGCGCGGATGGTTGGTGCCGGGGTTCTGCCCCACCAGGAAGATCAGGTCGGCGTGGTGGAGGTCGTCGAGGCTGACGGTGCCCTTGCCGGTGCCGAGCGTCTCGCTCAGGGCGAAGCCACTGGACTCGTGGCACATGTTGCTGCAGTCGGGCAGGTTGTTGGTGCCGAAGGCGCGGGCGAAGAGCTGCAGGACGAACGCGGCCTCGTTGCTTGCCCGGCCCGAGGTGTAGAAGACGGCCTCGTCCGGGGAGGCGAGCGAGGTGAGTTCCCCGGCGAGCACACCGAGCGCGTCGTTCCAGCTGATGGGTTCGTAGTGGTCCGAGTCCGGCCGCTTGATCATGGGTTCGGTGAGCCGGCCCTGCTGGTTGAGCCACATGTCGGAGCGCCCGGCGAGGTCGGAGACGCTGTGCTCACGGAAGAAGTCGGCGGTGATCCGGCGTTCCGTGGCCTCGTCGTTGATGTGCTTGGCGCCGTTCTCGCAGTACTCGTTGCGATGGCGCTGCCCCGGGGCCGGATCCGCCCAGGCGCAGCCGGGACAGTCGATCCCGCCCACCTGGTTGATGGTGAGCAGGTCCACCCCGGTCTTGCGCGGGGAGGTCTGCTCCAGGGAGTACTCCAGCGCGTGCACGACCGCGGGGACCCCGGCCGCCCACTTCTTCGGCGGTGTCACGGAGAGGGTGGTCTCCGGCTCCTCGCCGGGCGGATTCTGCATCGCTTCGCCTTTCTCTTGCCGCGTCTGTCCTACGGCGTCCGTCTTGCCGCGTCCGGTACGCGGGTCACCCGACGGGCCACTGGGCCACACGGCTCCTCGGCGGTTCCGGGTGATCGTGCTGTACCCGGCCGTTGCGGATGGTGCCGCGCCAGGCCCCGCCCTCCTGTCCCAGCCCCTCGATGAACTGCTTGAAGTGCTGGAGCTCGCGGCGGACCAGCCGGGCGGTCACCTGCGCGACCTTGGAAGATCCGGTGAGTCGTTTCGCGGCTCCGCGTGGTTCGAGCAGCATCCGGACGGTGATGGCCGTGCCGCCCGACTCCGTCGGCCTGAACTCCACCTCGCCCTGGTGCGAGGGGCGCTGCTCCAGGCCGCGCCACGCCAGGTAGGAGTCGGGGTCCTGCTCCACGATCTCCACCGCGAAACGGCGGCGCAGCGGCCCGTAGCCGATGGTCCAGGCGGTCACGGTGGGCCTGACCTGTTCGACGCCGTGCACCACGGGCGAGAACCGGGGGAAGGTCTTGAACTGCGTCCACTGGTTGTACGCCGTCCGTACCGGCACCGCGACCTCGACCGTCTCCTCGACGTGCCGCCTCCGCAGCGGCCGACGGCGGGTGACACCGTCCCTGTCGGGGCGCATCCCCGCAGTGTTCGGGACGGCCTGCCGGGAGTCCTGTTCGCGCGCCATCGTGGCCTCTCCTCCGGTGCAGGGATCCGGGCCTCGCGCACCCGCTTCCCTCTCGTGTGTCAGGGCTCCTCTTCCGGTTCCCCGAGCACGGGGTTCGAGTCGCGCGAATGCGCCTCCATCGTGCTCGGTCCCGGCTTCGGGGTGGGGGCGCCGTCGGCGGTTCGTCCCAGGCCGGGACTGGCCTGGCGGGGCACCCCCATGGACGACATCCGCTGCCCTGTGCCGGGTCAGACCCGCCTGACGCTCAGCGCGTCGCGGCCCGCGTCCTGCGGCGGCGCACGGCGAACAGACGGGTCACGGGCATCACCGGCCACCGCGCGCTGCACACGGTCGTCAGCAGTCGCCAGCAAGCGTCCCGCCGAAGTGCCGGGAGGTCATGATCAGGGCGCGGATGACGGCTCCTCACGCCATCTCTGCCGGAGCCGCCCGCGCGCGGGCGGCGAGTGCGAAGGGTACGGCGCTCTCGGACCTGAAGGCGCGCCGAACAGCTGCGCGACCTTGCCTCAAGCCGGTGCGGGCACGGTGAAGACCTGCGGCGGACGAGGGTGGCCAGGTGGGAGAACAGCACCACCGGCACGCCGGGACGCGCGTCGGCGAACCAGTCGAGCGCCGGCGCGCACGCCTCAGCGGCGTATCCGCGTCCCCATGCCTCCGGCAGGAACAGGTAGTGAGCTCGGCCTCCCTGGCATTCGGACGGACATTGCCGCGACGCTCCGCATCGCGCCGGCTGACCTCGACCGTGCCGGTCATCGCTCCCTCGAGCTCGATCACGAAAAGGCCAGGGCGCTGTCCGGGCGTCTCGGGCACCGAGCGCGCGAGCTCGTCACGAGGTTGAGGGCCACCGAGGTAGGTGTGCACATCCGATGAGGCCAACAGCTCGATGAACGCCGCACGGTCCCGGGCCTCGGACTCGCGGAGCACGAGCCGCTCGGTTCTGATCGGGGCGGGCAACCTATCGCACGTCCGGGAGGGTGATCCTTGGGGTCGGAACCGAGAAGGCGGGTGCCGGCTCAGTGAGTGGGGTGGGTGTTGTGTCCCACTGCACCGGCGGCCGTGCGCCCGCGCCCACGCCCACAGAATCCAGGGTCCGCACCGCGCTCGTACGCCTGAGAACGGACACCGGTGCCCCGTACCACGCCCGGCATGACAAGCTGTGATTCCCACTGCCCGAACCCAGGAGGTCACGATGACCGCAGAAGCTGCATCCCCAGAAGGTTCGGAGCCGGCTGAGCCCGAGACGTCCGCGCTCGCGCCCGACAGCGACGGCAACTACGACCTCAAGCGCAAGTTCCGCGAGGCCTTGGCCCGCAAGCGCGGTGCGCAGGCGGACGCCGCCGACCTTGCTGCCAACCCCCAGGCCTCGAAGATCCGTGGGGCACACGGCCCGGCTGCGAGCCAGCGGTCGTTCCGGCGGAAGAGCGGGGGCTGAGCCGGAGCGGTTCCGGAAGCTGACCACCCCGGAGGCGGGCGCGGGTCGCCGAGAGCGCGTCGGATTTGCTCGCTCGGGCGGCTCGGGCGGCTCGGGCGGCTCGGGCGGGGGAGCCGCCGCTGCTGATGGGGATCACGTCGCCGTGGCCGCGGTGCTGTGATGGCTACGACCAGAACCCGATCCACCATGCCGACGGACTGGCCGCAGCCGGCCGCTCGGATCGGCTGTCGGATTGGCTGATGGAGGAACGACCGCCCGTGGGGGAGTTCATGAATTCCCCCACGGCGATCTGCGCTCTGGTCTGAGTGTCCCTCTGCCCGGACACCCCGTTGAACGAGCCGTCAGTGCCCCATAGGTTCCGCGTATGACGAACGTACGGATCGGCGTGATGTACGACCGGGACTGGGCCCCGGAGGGGCTGCCCGACTTCGCGCGGCGGGCAGAGGCGCTCGGCGTGGACGACGTGTGGGTGGTGGAGGACCTCGGATGGAACGGCGGGGTGTCGGCAGCGGCCGTGGCCCTGGGAGCCACGGAACGCATCAGGGTGGGTATCGGCATCGCCCCCGCCCCGTTGCGCAGCCCGGCGCTTCTGGCGATGGAACTGGCCACGCTGGCACGGGTGTTCCCCGGACGGCTGGTGGCCGGGATCGGGCACGGGGTGCAGGAGTGGATGGCCCAGGTGGGCGCCGCGGCCCGTTCCCCGCTGGCCCTGCTGGAGGAGACGATCACCTCGGTACGCGCGCTGCTGCGCGGAGAGCGGGTGGAACTGACGGGCCGCGAAGTGCACCTGGACGGAGTCCGGTTGACACATCCGCCGGCCCAAGTGCCGCCGGTGGTCGCGGGAGTGGTGCGCTCTCGGTCCCTGGAACTGTCCGGCCGGGTCGCGGACGGCACCGTGATCACTGAGGGCCACGGCCCGCGCGACCTGGAGAATGCCCGCGCGCTGACCGCCAAGGGCGGCGCCGCGTCCGACCACGCCCTGACGGTCTTCGCCTTCACCTGCGTCGGTGACGACGCCGACGAAGTCTCCCAGGTCCTGCACCCGCACATCGAGGGCCACGGCGCCTGGCTCGGCCGCCCGCCGCACGAGGTGTTCACCGTCTCGGGCCCCGCCTCGCAGGCCGCCGAGCGTCTCCGCGCTCTGGCCACGGCCGGCGCGGACACGGTCGTCCTGCGGATCGCCGGCCCGGACCCGCTGCGGCAGCTGGAGGCCGTACTGGATGCGGTGGGACCGCGGGACGCAAGTCCGGGAGCCGGCCGGTGAACCCATCTGATCGGCGTCCGGGACGCGGCCGCCGAGCCGCCCGGGGAACGGCTCGGGTAGGCCTCCGAAGAAGTTCCACCTCTCGGGTCGCAGCGGCACCAGCTCCGGCCGTCCGGCGGGTGATACGCGAACGCGCTGCCGCCAGGACCGCGCCGTCGCGCCACTGGTCCGTTGGACATGGCAGCGGCCGTGGCAGTGGCCGTGGCCGCTACTTGGGCGGCAGGCTCGCTGCGAAGGCGCGTCCCTCGTCGATCCACGCTCCCAGGTCCTCGTCCTCCGTCACGGCGGACCCGGCGACCACGACCCAGCCGCGCATCGGGCGGCCGGTCATGTCGAAGACCCGTGCCCCGGGCCGGGCGAGGGCCGTGTCGGCGGCGTCGGGACCGACGCGGACCATGAGATCGTCGCCGGTCACGCCGACGGCCATGTTGCCCTGGTACAGGAAGGCGATGCCGCCGAACATGCGTTTCTCGGTGACGCCCGCATCCGCGCCGAGATAGTGGCGGATGCGCTCGGCGAGTCCTTCGTCGTACGCCATCAGATGTCTCCTTGCCGCTCGGAGAGTCTGCGCTCGAGGTCGCGCAGATCCTTGGTGAGGGAGGAACGGACCTGACGGGCGAGCAGGGGTGATGCCAGGCTGAGAAGACCGCCGGGGCCACCCCGGACCCGGATGGCCGCGAGCGTGCCGCGCGGGTGCGCCTCGAAGGAGTAGGTCACGTGCATCGGCATGGGAGCGGCCACGGAGACCATGTCCAGCAGCCTCGGGGGCTCGTACGCGACCACCCGCAGAACGTAGTCGATGCGCCGCCCGAGGAAGTACGCCGTACGAGTGATCTCGGCGGCCGTCCCGAATCCACCGCCGTCCGCTTGCCGGGTCAGCTCCGCCGTACGGATGCCCTGCGTCCTCCCCCATAGCCCTGAACGGGCATGGGAGGTGCCCCCAGGCGTCGTGGCGCCGGTCCATGGCGTACGCGGCCACTCGCTCGGGCGGCAGTGGGATCTCGCGCCGCACCGTCACGTCGATGGTCATCGTCTCACCGCCTCGTACCCCTGGCCCCGGGTTGCCGTCGGCGCTCCGTCGCCTCCAGCATGGCCGTGATCGTCGGTGGGTGCGCGCCGTGGGGGTCGCGCCGGGGAGAGCGCCCCCTGAACAGTCGACCGGAATGTTTCGCGTGGGACAACCTTTGTCAGACCCTGAACGTCCAATGAACAACAGGAGACGCTTAGTCTCCGTTGGGGGGAGCGTTCATGCTGAAGGTCAGCATCGTGGTGCCCGTCTACAACGCGGGCCGTTACATCGAAATCTGCGCGCCGTCACTCTTACGTCAGACCCTGGGGGAGGACGCGTACGAGATCATCTACGTCGACGACGGCTCGACCGACGACTCCGCGCAGCGGCTCGACGAGTTGGCGGGCAAGCACGCGCATGTGCGCGTGATCCACCAGGAGAACTCCGGCTGGCCCGGCAAACCCCGCAACGTCGGCATCCGGGAGGCCCGCGGGGAGTACGTCCAATTCGTCGACCAGGACGACGAGTTGACCCCGGCAGCCCTCGAGCACCTGCACCGACTGGCCACCCGCAACGCCTCCGACATCGTCCTCGGCAAGGTCGTGGGCACCATGGCAGGCCCCAGCAACGTCTTCAAACGCACCCTGGAGCGCTGCACGGTCGAGGACGCGCCCCTCATGGAGAGCCTCACCCCGCACAAGATGTTCCGCCGTGACTTCCTGCTCGCCCACGACCTCAGGTTCCCCGAGGGCCCGGTGCGCCTGGAGGACCAACTCTTCATGGTCCGCGCCTACTTGCGCGCCAAGACGGTCTCGATCCTCGCCGACCACCCGTGCTACGTATGGAAACGCCGCGACGACGGCGGCAACACCAGCAGCCGCGCCTCCACCCCCGAGGACTACTACGGTCACCTCCGCACAGTCGTCGAGGCCATCAAGCAGGAGACCCGACCCGGCCCCCTGCAGAACCACCTGCTGCGCCGCTCCTACCGCGTCGAACTCCTCCGTCCGGTGGGCGAGCCCCGCGTTCTGCAGCGCACCGGCAAGAACCTCGAGCGCTACTACGACGTCGTACGCGCCATGGCGCTCGAGGCCTACCCGCCCGGTGTCCGCGACGGCCTCCCCGCCCTCACCCGTCTCCGGGCACACCTGCTGGAGGAGGGCCACCTGGACTCCCTCGTCGAACTCTCCCGCCGCACCCAGCGCATCAGGCCCGAGGTCACCGTGGACGACATCCGCTGGCGCGACGGAAAACTCCACGTCACCACCACGGTCGGCATGCGCCGCGCCGACGGTGAACCCCTTGCCCTCGTCGAACGCTACGGCCGTATGCTCCTCGACCCCGACCTGTTGGACGGGATCAAGGGCGCCGAGGGCTGGGAGGCCCCGCACCCCCTCGGCCACGCCTACGGCGAACTCCTCGTCCACGACACGGCCCAGGACCTGTGGTGGTACCCGGACGCCGACCTGACCCCGCGCACGCAACCGCTCGGCGGCGGCCGCCACCGCGTCGTGCTCACCCGTGAAACAGCCATCGACCCCCTGACCCTGGCCGGCGGCCGGCCGATGGAACCCGGCACGCACGTGGTGTGGGCGAGCGCCCAACTCCTCGGTGTGGGCCGCAGGGCGCGGGTGACACGCAGCGACGTGGCAACGCGTGGCGCCGGACCGGGCCTCGGGACCGGCCCCGGTCTCGGCTTCGGCTCGGTCAGGGTCGGCACTCCACCCCACCTGGTGGTCTCGGGCTGGGGCGGCCAGGCCGGCCAACTCCGCCTCGCCGTCCGCCCACCGGGCCAGGCCACGCTCCCACACCGCATCTACCTGCGCACCACGTCGGTCCCGCCCATCCGCCGCGCGGCCCGTACGGTCCTCCACCGCCTGCCTCCGGACGCACGCCGCCGGGCGAAGAAGCTGGCGCGCAGGGCGGATCCCTGGAGCGGCGCCTGAGAAGCGGCGGACGGGCGGCGGCGAGCAGGCCTTCCGGCCTGACCTGCCGCCCGCACGTGGCCGGGCGTTGCACGCCGTCGCTGACGACCAGCGGGTGTGTGCTGGTCGCTGCCGAACTCGCAGCCTGCGGGGACGGTGGCGAACACCCCGGGGAGGTCTTGTGTCGGACCCGCCGGGTGGCGGGTGGCGGGGGTTCAATGTCCATCATGATGCAAAGAGGAACGTCGTCCACCGCCGCCGTTGCCGTTGTTGTCGCTTGCGTGTTCGCCGTTCTCACGTCGTGTTCCTCGGATTCTTCGGACGGGACCTCCGCCGGGAGCCGGCCCAGCAGGTCCGCATCCGGGTCGGCGTCCGATCCCACACAGACGGCCACGCCGTCGCCCTCGCCCACCGGACCGTGCGCTGACGGGGTGTGCGAGATCAAGGTCGCCGTGGGAGACGCCGTGACAGTTCCGGAGGCGTACGGCCTCGGGCTGATCAAGGTGACCGCGATCGCCGGCGACAGGGTGGACATGGTCGCCCCGCTGACAGGGTCGGGTTACAGCGTCTCGGGCTGTTCCGGTGGCGGCAGCGTGTCGTCGGACGGCGGCGGCGGAGTCGCGCTCAGCTGCGGTGAGGGCCCCGCTGCCACCATCAACAACGCCATGAGCCTGAAGGTCGTCGACATCCGGGATGCGGCCGCTGTCCTCCGCATCGAACCCGCGGGCTGACGTACAGCCCTGCGCTTGCGGCGGGGCCGCCTCTTCGTCAACGCCGGGTTCTGGTGAATGTGAGACCCGGTCAGTGGTGCACGGGGTGAACACTCTTCATCAGTGAGGGGATCACCATGCGGACTGCTGCTGACGGCCCTGGCGCCGCCGCGAGCGCCAGGACGGCTGTAGAGGTGTCCTCTTCGGGCACGCCGTAGACACGACGCGGGAGGACCGGCAGGCAGAGTGCGGAATGCCTGAGCAGCCACAAGACCCGGTCCCATGACAGCAACTCCACCCGACTCGGGACGGTCCGGAGCCTCCATCCATCAGATGTCTCGTGCTGTGGTGAGGCGCTGAAGCAGTTCGAGGAGGGTTGCGCGGTCCGCGTTCGGCAGGGCGGAGAAGCAGTCGGCGAGCACTTCGTCGGCGATGCTGTGGCCGACTGCCAGGACTTTTCGGCCGGCCGGTGTGAGGTGGTGTTCGATGCGCCGACCGTGTCCTGGTCGGCGTTCCACGAGGTCCTGGGCGGTGAGGCGGCCGGCGAGTGTTCCGAAGGCTTGTTCGGTCTGGAACGTGGCTGCGGCCAACTCACGGGCGGACGCTCCGGGAGAGCGGCTGATCGCGCGCAGGGCGTCCCACTGGGCCAGTGTCGTGCCGACGGCCTGGAGGGCGCTGTCGAGGGCCCGATGCTGTCGGTACTGGGCCTGTTTGACCGCTCTGCCGAGTTCTTGCAGCTCAACATGCATACATCGAGTCTACGCCATGACCAAGCTAGCTTATATAAAGATGTTTAGTTACTATGGTCGGCATGTCCACCAACGCGTCAGCCATGTATGCCGACCTGTCCCTGACCCTGTCCGAGGCCGGAGAAGGCAGGCCGGTCCTCGTCCTGCACGGCGGCGGAGGCCCCGCCACTGTCGCCGGCCTCGCCCAGCACCTCTCCCGCACCGCCCACACGATCACACCTGTACACCCCGGCTGGGACGGTACTCGCCGCCCCGCCTGGCTCACCGGAATCGACGACCTTGCCCTCGCCTATCTGCACATGCTGCGCGACCGCCGGCTGCGCGATGTTCTCGTCGTCGGCTCCTCCCTCGGAGGCTGGACGGCCGCCGAGATGGCCGCACGTGACAGCGTGGGAAGCATCACCGGCCTCGTCCTGATCGACGCGGTAGGCGTGCAGGTCGAGACGGAACACATCACCGACTTCTTCGCCCTTGACGCCCGCGGCGTCGCGGACCACACGTGGCACGACCCGGACCGCTACTACCTCGACCCGGCCGACCTCCCGGCCGAAGAACTCGCGCGCAGACAGGCCAACATGGCCACCATGCGCATCCTCGCCGGCGATCCCTACATGCACGATCCCTCGCTGCTGCGCCGGCTCGGGCAGATCCAGGTGCCCTCCCTTCTCCTCTGGGGTGAGAGCGACCGCATCGTCACCCCCGCCTACGGCGCCGCGTACGCCGACGCATTCGGCGACGGCCGACTCGAGGTCGTTCCCAAGGCCGGCCATCTTCCGCAGATCGAGCAGCCGGAAGCCACCTTCGCTCTGATCGACGCGCACCTGCGCCAGTCGGGCAGTCCGTCGGATCAGCAGTGAGCAAAAGTCTTTGCGCGGGCCGCCGTACGGATGATGGGGTGGCGCGGTGGCAGACCACGATGGGGCGGGGGCCGTACGGCCGTTGACGCTGGCCTGGGTGGGTCGGCATCTGGACGTCGGCGAACGGGTCGTCAAAACCGAGGCGCTGCAGGGCGGCAGCACTGCCGAGATGCGGCGTGTGACCGTCGGCAGGCGGGACGGAGGCACCCGTGACCTGGTGCTGCGGACCTTCGTCGATGATGAGCACGCCGAGGACTGGCTGAACAGGGAGAGGGGTGCCCTTGCCCTGCTCGCGGAGACCGGCGTGCCGACTCCTGGCCTGGTCGCGGTTGATCACCGGGCCGTGCATTGCGAGTATCCGTCACTGCTGATGACCCATCTGGCGGGCCGGACGGTCCTCGAGGACGAGGGGGTGGAGGCGCGCGTACCCCTGCTCGCCCGTCAGCTCGTGGCGATCCACGCGGTGAGACCCGCCCCCGCCGAGCGGCCCCCGCGGTACGTGACCTTGACGACCGCCGACACCGTCGTGACACCCAAGGGCGCCGACACGGCGGCATGGGCCGCGGCGGTCGACGTGATCCGAGGACCCGCACCCGCCTATGAGGGGCGGTTCCTGCACCGGGACTTCCACCCCGGCAACGTGCTGTTCGACGCCCCGTCGCCGGGCCCGGAGGCCCTCCGCATCACCGGCGTCGTCGACTGGGCAGCGGCTTCTTGGGGCCCGGCGGACCTCGATGTAGCGCACTGCTGCACCAATGTCGCGCTGCTGCACGGCCCGGCGTGGGGCGTGCGGTTCGCTGAGGAGTACGAGGAGGCCGGCGGGGCGCTGGCGACGTCAGCGGGCGAGCGGCTGTACTGGCAGGTGCGGGACGCGCTGGCGCTCTCAGAAGAAGTGCAGCAGGTCTCGCTGCCATGGCGGGGTGCAGGCAGGACGGAGCTGACGGCACGGGTTGTGGAGGAGCGGCTGGCTGCCTACGTCACCGCCCTGATGGACGCGCCCGGCTGAGCCGAGGTGGTCCGGGGTGTGGGCACGGCGGTGAACTGTCGTTGCCCGACGTTGTCTTCGGGGTGGAAACGCCGCCAGACCGACACCTGCTTTCGTCCTGGGCGGGATCGTGTTCCGTTGCTGATTGCCGGACAGGGATTCACGTGAGGTTCGACAGCCGGCGATGCGGCAGTGCAGCGCTTGCCCGCACAGATGGTGGACCTACAAAACACGATTGCCGGGCACCATGCCCGCTGGCAGGCTTGCGGGCGTGATCACAGCGGAGACGCCGGACTGCCTGATCGTGACGGGGATGCCGGGGGCAGGGAAGTCGACGGTGACCAGGCTGGTCTCCGAGCGCCTGCCTCGCTCCGCCCGGTTGGACGGCGACTTCATCAGCCGGCTCGTTGTCAGCGGTCGTGTCTGGGCCCTGGGGGAACCTGCCGACGAGGCGGCCCGGCAGGTTCAGTTGTGCAACCGCAATCTGTGCACGCTGGCGAACAACTTCTGCGACGCGGGCTTCACGCCTGTGATCGACTGGGTGATCCCCGACCGCAGGCAGTTGGACTTCTTCGTCTCTCTCCTTGGAGCACGTCAGGTCCTGTTCGTCGTTCTCGCACCGGGGATCGAGGCGTGCCGGTACCGCAACACCCTGCGTGATCCACAAGAGCGGTTCGACTTCGGCGGCTATGAGGATCTGGACGGCGCGATGAAGCGGGAGCTCGGCGATGTCGGCTGGTGGTTCGACACGGCCGCGCTGACTCCCGAGGAGACCGCCGACGGCATCATCCGGGAGGCTCGCCGTCGTGCTGTGGTGAACTGACCGTGAGCCTCTTCATCCTGTTCAGGGCACCGTGGCCGGTTGGCCCTTGGCGTGGGAAGGGGCCAGGGGGCGATGACGGTCTTGGTCCAGCACCACTTTGTACAGGCCACGCGCGTCGGACGCGGCTGCGGCTTCTGACGCGGCCGCGGCCAGGTCCACTCCAGACGTTCTGCACCGTCGGGTGGCAGCCGCCGTACCGGCGCATCACGGCCCGCTCCGACATCCCGGCACGGCAGTCCCCGCGACTCGCCGCGTAGGACTCGGCCTTGGGCCCGATGGCGTCTGAGCGCTTGGTTGGAGTCCGGCACGGCCCCTACGGCTTGGCCCCTCTGGTCCGCCGTCCGGGTGAGGGTGGTGAGGCCTCGGCTTCTTCGGCTTCTCTGGCGAGTTTCGCGATTCTTGTCTGCGCTGCGGTGATGCCGCGGAGGATGAGACGTAGGTGGGTGGTGGACCGGGGCACGGCCGCCTCGAGTTCTTCCAGCCGTCGCTGCTGGGCGGCGAGTTCGGCCCTCAGTCGTGAGGCCCGGTCGGGCGGTGGGGGAGGGGCGGTGCCGTTGAAGACGACGTTGTGCAGGGGCCGTTCGGCTTGGACGGCTTCGCGTTCGGCTGTGTGTGCGTCGTCGGGGTAGTCGATCTGTATGGCGATGACGCGGTGGCCCCAGGGTTGTTGTTGCAGGTGGGTGCGGATGCGGGTGAGTGGGCAGGTGGAGATGCCGACGTAGAGCAGGCCTTCGGGGCCGTGGAGCCGGTACAGGGCGGTGCGGCCGGCGGTGTGCAGGCTGCCTTCCTCGTCGAACAGGCTGCGCAGGAACTGTGTGTCGATGTCGGTCATGACGCGGCCTCTCTCGGCTCGGGGCGCGCGGTGGCTGTCGCGGTCGGCTGGTGTCACGCCCGCAGCCGTGCGGGCAGCACCTCTGCCTACCGGGCGGCACGGGCATGCCCCCGGAGCGGGCGTCCGACCGCGCGCCGCTTGTCCATCTCCTCACGGTCCCACGCGGGTGTGACAGCGCCTCTGCGACCAGCACGGCGAGATCGCTGCCCTGCTGCGTGACCCCGACTTCGGACCGGCCCGTATGTGTCTGTTCGAACCACCCGGCGGCGACAAGGAAATTACCGACCGTCGATTCCAGCACCGATGTCTGGCCGTACCCGCCCGACCCTGGAGGCGGAGTCACGAGAGACGTGGGAGAAACCTGTCCCGCAGGCCTGGACGCGCTGCGGCAGGCGTATCCGGAGACAGAGGGGGTCTCGAAGGAGAGCAATGAGCCTGCTCGGGGTCGGGTGCGGGGCGCCGTCATGCACGACCCCGTCCGTCCTCGCGGACGTCGACGCGCCCCCTTGCCGAGAACAGCGACCTCGCCCTATCTCTACGAATCGGTCTCGATCCGGGCCGTCGCTTGGGCGTCGAGGGTGATCAGGCAATCATGAGGCCATGCACCGGCCGCCCCGCCTCCACAGCCCCGAGTGGTTCACGGCCGACGATTCGACCCTGAACGTCGCCCTCGTGTACCCGATGCAGGGGCCCGCCGGGATCTTCGGTCCCGCCTGTGAGGCGTGCGCGCGGCTCGCGGCCGAGGAGATCAACAAGGCCGGCGGGGTGCTCGGCAAGGAGCTGCGGCTCCTCGAAGTCGACGGCGGCGCGGATCCCCGGACGGTGGCCCGGGAAGTGGAGGCGCTGGTCGCGACGGGAACGGTGCACGGCGTGACCGGGTGGCACATCTCGTCGGTCCGGGAGGCGGTCGCGCCGCGGGTCGCCCACCGGGTGCCGTACGTGTACACGGCCCTGTACGAGGGCGGCGAGCGCACCGAGGGTGTCTTCATGACCAGCGAGACGCCCGAATGGCAGCTGCTGCCCGCCATGCGGCTGCTCGCCGAGGCGCGGGGTGTGCGGCGCTGGTTCGTCGTCGGCAACAACTACGTCTGGCCGCGGCGCACGGCCCGTGCCGCCCGCCGCTACGCCCGCGCCTGCGGCAACGGCCGGGTCTGCGGAGAGGCGTACCTCCCGCTGGGCGCCGAGGACTTCCGGGACGTGCTGCGGCGGATCGAGCACGCCGACGCGGACGGCGTGCTGATGCTGCTGGTCGGTACCGACGCGGTCCGCTTCAACCGCGCCTTCGCCGCCGCCGGGCTCGACCAGCGGTGTCTGCGGCTGAGCACGCTGATGGACGAGAACATGCTGATGGCCAGCGGCCCCGAGGCCACCGGCGACCTCTTCAGCACGGCCGGGTACTTCGCGTCACTGGCCAACCAGGACACCCTGGACTTCCACGGCCAGTACGCCGCCCGGTTCGGGATCGAGGCGCCCGCCCCGGGCAGTCTCGGCGAGTCCTGCTACGAAGGCGTGCTGCTGCTCGCGGCGCTGATCGAACGGGCCCGCACCCTCGATGTCTCCGCGATCGGCGCCGCCGCCGACGCGGTGTCGTACGAAGGGCCACGCGGGCTGCTCCATCTCCACGAGCGGCACGTACGCCAGCGGATCTACCTCGCGGAGGCCGACGGCCTCGACTTCAACGTGCTCGCCCAACTGGACGCTCCTCACGACCTGTTGTGACACGGCTGTCCAACGCGTCGGCCAGCCGGTCCAGCAGCGTCTCCAGCCGCGGCCCGTCCTCTCCCTCGAGCAGGGGTTCCAACTCCGCCCAGTCCGCACGCACTTCACGCGCTAGCAGCTGCCAGTGCCGCAGGCCCCGCGGCGTGAGGTGGGCCAGGATGCGGCGCCGGTCGGCTGGGTCGATCCGTCGGAACACCAGGTTCTGGTCGACGAGTTGGTCGATCAGCTTGGTGAGGGTCGGTGCCGGCAGGAAGGCGCGGTCGGCGAGGGCGGTCATGTTGTGTCCCTGTCCGTCGGAGAGCAGGTCGAGGACCCGCCATGCCTCCACCGAGCACTCGAACTCCTCGAGTACGGACTGCACTCGGCGCACGGAGAGGCGCTCGGCCCGGGTCAGCAGGTGGAGCAGTTCCTGGGGCCGCCTCGCCATTGCGCTCCTCCGCTCGAAGCCCTGACTCCCCCTGAGGGGGATGCCTGAAGCCTACCGTCGATCAGCGCGCTCTTGACAAGAGGCACCGGGAAATAGATCCTTCCGGCAGGAAGTATTAATTGCCGTTGCTGAGATGCCGTCAAGTGGGCGTACTCAGTGGCGGCTTTTTCTTTTGGTCCGACTTTTTGCTTCCACCGGAAACTATTCTTCTATTGCGTCGAAACGTGGGGGAAACAGTTTCCTCGCAGGCTGTGGACGCACTTCAGCGACCAGCCCGGACGCCACCTAAGGAACGGCTGGGGGATGCGTGCGCCACCGCCGCCGTTTCTGAAGCGCGTCCCAACTGCTCCCTCCCCAGAGTCTTCCGCTCTCATCGCATCGCCCTTCGGGGCATGGAGGTTTCGTATGTCCGGGCTCAGCATCAGCAGACGCGGTCTGCTGGCAGGTATGTCAGCGGTCGGCGCGTCCGCCGCCCTCAGCGCCTGTGGCGCCAAGACCGGGGACACCTCCTCGACCGACGCGGCCGGCGCCAAGGCCGACACCTCCGGCAGCACGGTCAAGGTCGGTCTGCTCAACTCGCTGTCCGGCACGATGGCCATCAGCGAGGTCACGGTCCACAATTCGCTGCTGCTCGCCATCAAGGAGATCAACGCGGCCGGCGGTGTGCTGGGCAAGAAGCTGAAGCCCGTCAGCCAGGACGGCGCCTCCGACTGGCCGACCTTCGCGGAGAAGGCGGAGGCTCTGATCAAGGACGACAAGGTCGCGGCCACCTTCGGCTGCTGGACCTCGGCCAGCCGCAAGGCCGTCAAGCCGGTCTTCGAGCGGTACAAGTCGCTGCTCTTCTACCCCGTGCAGTACGAGGGTCTGGAGCAGTCCCCGTACATCTTCTACATCGGCGCGACCACCAACCAGCAGATCATCCCCGCGCTGGACTACCTCAAGAAGCAGGGCCTCACCAAGCTCTACCTGGTCGGCAGCGACTACGTCTTCCCGCGCACCGCCAACAAGGAGATCAAGGCGTACGCGAAGGCCAAGGGCATGACGGTGGTCGGCGAGGACTACGCGCCGCTGGGCTCCACGGAGTTCAGCACCATCGTCAACAAGGTCAAGGACTCCGGCGCGGACGCCGTGTTCAACACCCTCAACGGCGACAGCAACGTGGCCTTCTTCAAGGAGTACAAGTCCTCCGGGATGACCGCGAAGAGCATGCCGGTGCTGTCGGTCTCCATCGCCGAGGAGGAGGTCAAGAGCATCGGCACCCAGTATCTGGAGGGCCAGCTGACCGCGTGGAACTACTACGAGACCACGCCCGGCGCGGCCAACACCAAGTTCGTGGCGGCGTACCAGGCCGCGTACGGCAAGGACAAGCCGACCAGCGACCCGATGGAGGCCGCCTACATCTCGGTCTACCTCTGGAAGGCGATGGTGGAGAAGGCCGGCTCCTTCGACGTCGCCAAGGTCAAGGCCGCCTCCGACGGCATCACCTTCGACGCCCCCGAGGGCAAGGTCACCGTCGACGGGGCGACCCAGCACGTCTACAAGACGGCCCGGATCGGCAAGGTCGGTGCGGACGGCCTCATCACCGAGGTCTGGAACTCGGGCAAGCCGATCAAGCCGGACCCGTACCTCAAGGGCTACGACTGGGCCTCCGGCCTGTCCTGACCCCGGCTCAGCCCTTTCCGGACGGACCCGGCCTTCTGCAGGCCGGGTCCCGTCCCGCGCCCGCACCTCCGTCCCCGACCCGGAGCCGCTTCATGACGGTCATCCTCAACCAGTCCTTCACCGGCATCAGCATCGGTGCCGTCCTCCTGCTCATCGCGCTCGGCCTGACCCTGACGTTCGGTCAGATGGGCGTGATCAACATGGCGCACGGCGAGTTCATCATGGCCGGCGCCTACACCACGTACGTGCTGCAGAAGTCCATCAGCAGCGCGGGGATCTCGCTGCTCGTCGCCCTGCCCGTGGCATTCCTCGTCGCCGGCGCCCTCGGGATGCTGCTGGAGTGGCTGCTCATCCGGCGCCTCTACACCCGCCCGCTGGACACCCTGCTGGTCACCTGGGGTGTCTCCCTGATGCTCCAGCAGCTCGCCCGGGACATCTTCGGCGCCCCCAACGTGCAGACCCATGCCCCGGATCTGCTCACCGGCAACATCTCGGTGGGCGGGGGCATCACCCTCGCCAACAGCCGGCTGTTCATCCTCGGGCTCGCCCTGCTGAGCGTCCTCGCCCTCACGCTGATCCTGCGGCTGACCCCGCTCGGGCGGCGTATCAGGGCCGTCGTGCAGAACCGGGACCTCGCCGAGGTGTCGGGCATCGCCACCGGGCAGGTCGACCGGATCACGTTCTTCATCGGCTCGGGCCTCGCGGGCGTGGCCGGGGTCGCCCTCACGCTGGTCGGCCCGATCGGCCCGACGATGGGCACCAACTACATCGTCGACGCCTTCCTGGTCGTCGTCGTGGGCGGCATCGGCCAGCTCAAGGGCAGTGTGATCACCGCCTTCGCGCTCGGTGTGCTCCAGTCGGTCCTCGAATACTCGACGACGGTCAGTGTCGCGAAGGTCATGGTGCTCGTGGCGATCGTCGCCTTCCTCCAGTGGCGGCCCCAGGGCCTGTACACCCTGCGCACCCGGAGCCTGGCATGACGACAACGACCACCACCGCCGTACCCCCGCCGTCCGCATCCCTCCTGGAACGCTTCCGCGTGCCCGGCGGCTTCGCCCTCGGCGCCGTGCTCCTCCTCGGCATCGCACCGCTCGCCCTCTCGGACTTCCGCCTCTCGCTCCTCGCCAAGTACCTCTGCTACGCCATCGTGGCCGTCGGTGTCAGCCTGGCCTGGGGCCGCGGCGGACTGCTCGTCCTCGGCCAGGGCGTCTTCTTCGGCCTCGGCGGTTACGCCATGGCCATGCACCTCAAGCTCGCCGACGCCGCCGCGGCACCGGGCGGCAGCCCCGGCGCACTGCCCGACTTCATGCAGCTGTACGGGACCGGTGGCGCCCTGCCCTGGTGGTGGAAGCCCTTCGCCAACCCCGGGTTCGCGCTCGCGGCGACCGTCCTGCTGCCCATGGCCGTCGCCGCGGTGCTCGGCTTCTTCATCTTCCGCCGCCGGGTCAAGGGCGCCTACTTCGCCATCCTCAGCCAGGCCATGGCCGCGGCCCTGTCCATCTGGCTGGTCGGCCAGCAGGCCACCACCGGCGGCACCAACGGACTCACCGACATGCAGGGCTTCTTCGGCTACTCGCTGGACGACCCGGCCAACCAGAAGATGGTGTACTTCATCATCGCCGTGGTCCTGCTGCTCCTGATGGCCCTCGCCCGGCAGCTGTTCGTCAGCCGCTACGGCGAACTCCTCATCGCCGTACGGGACTCCGAGGAGCGGGTCCGCTTCCTCGGCTACGACCCGGCCAACGTCAAGCTCGTGGCCTACGTCGTCGCGGCGGGCATGGCCGGTCTGGCGGGCGCGCTGTTCGTGCCGGCCGTCGGGATCATCTCCCCGGCCCTGATCGGCATCGTGCCGTCCATCGGCTTCGTCATCGGCGCGGCGGTCGGCGGCCGGGCGTCCCTCGTGGGCGCGGTGCTCGGCGCGGTCGCCGTGGCCTGGGCGCAGAGCACCCTCTCCGACGCCTTCCCGGCCGCCTGGACCTACTTCCAGGGACTGCTGTTCATCGTGGCGGTCGGCTTCCTCCCCGGCGGACTGGCCTCCCTGGTGACGGTCATCCGCAACCGCCGTACTCCCACCACCCGTTCAGGAGAGACAGCATGAGCGGCGAAGGACTGACCATCCGCGACCTGCGCGTCACCTTCGACGGCTTCACCGCCGTCGACGGCGTGAACCTGGACGTCTCGGCCGGAGACCTGCGGTTCCTCATCGGACCGAACGGCGCCGGCAAGACCACCCTGGTCGACGCGGTCACCGGGCTGGTGAAGGCCACCGGCTCGGTCCGTTTCGGCGACCGGGAACTCATCGGCACGCCCGTGCACCGCATCGCCCGCCTCGGCATCGGGCGTACGTTCCAGACGGCCACGGTCTTCGAGCAGCTGACGGTGCTCCAGAACCTCGACATCGCCGCGGGCGCCGGACGGGGAATCACGACGATGCTCCGCCGCCGCAAGGGCATACCGGAGCCGGTGACGAAGGCGCTGGAGACGACCGGTCTGACCGACCTGCGCGACCGCCCCGCCGGTGTTCTCGCCCATGGCCAGAAGCAGTGGCTGGAGATCGGCATGCTGCTCGTCCAGGACGTACGGCTGCTGCTGCTCGACGAGCCGGTCGCCGGAATGAGCCACGAGGAACGCGAGGCCACCGGCGCACTCCTGCAGCGGGTGAGCGCGGACCACACCGTCGTCGTCATCGAACACGACATGGACTTCATGCGCTCCTTCGCCCGCAGTGTCAGCGTGCTGCACGCCGGCAAGGTCCTCAGCGAAGGCACGGTCGCCGAGGTCCAGGCCGATCCGAAGGTCCAGGAGGTCTACCTGGGCCGCGCCTCCGAACCGGACGCCGCGTCCGTCTCCGGACCGTCCGCCACTCCCGTATCCGTCGCCGAGGAGGCGTGACACCCATGCTGGAGATCAACACCGTCCAGGCCGGCTACGACCGCACCACCGTGCTGCACGGCGTGACCGTCGAGGTCCCGTCGGACGGCGTCGCGGCCGTCCTCGGCCACAACGGTGCCGGCAAGAGCACCCTCCTGCGCGCCGTCATGGGCCTGATCAAGCCGAAGAACGGGACCATCCTGCTGGACGGCGAGGACATCACCCGCCTCGCTCCGCACCAGCGGGTGGCCCGCGGGATGGCGTACGTGCCGCAGGGCCAGCAGTCCTTCCCGCACCTCACCACCGCGGAAAACCTCCAGCTCGTCGCCGACGGCCGTCCCGACGGCAAGGAAGCCATCGCCGAAGCTCTCGACCTCTTCCCCGTCCTGCGCGAGTTGTCCGCCCGCCGCGCGGGCCTGCTCTCCGGCGGCCAGCGCCAGCAACTCGCCATCGCCCGGGCCCTGGTGACCCGTCCGCGCCTGCTCCTGCTCGACGAGCCGACCGAGGGCATCCAGCCGTCCGTCGTCGCCGAGATCGAGCAGACCGTCCTGTCCCTGGCCGGGCGCGGTGGACTGTCCGTACTCCTTGTCGAGCAGCACGTGGGCTTCGCCATGCGGGCCGCTCAGCGCTACTACGTACTGGAGGCGGGCCGCGTGACCTCCTCCGGCGAGGGAGGAACGGGAGCCGAGCAGACCGTACGGGCGGCGCTCAGCGTGTGAGCACGCTCCGGCAACGTGTGGAGGCGTCCAGGCGCGTTGCAACTGTGCCGTCGCTGACCTCGTGCGGGCACCTGCCCATCACCTCGGGAGTCCGGCCGACGGTCGCGGCCCGTTCGGGAACCCGCTCGGGGACGGCCTCGCCCCTGCGCCGTAAGGATTCCGTCATCACCCGCGAGGTACGGGACGGCCGCCCGTCGCCGTTGAATGGGCGGACAAGCAACTCCCAGGAGACGAGGCAGGGATGGGGCGCGGGCGCAAGGTACTGACCAGGCCGTTGGTCATCGCGGTGCTGGTGGTGGCGGTCGGCGGGGTCGGCTTCGGGCTGTACTGGTTCCAGCCGTGGAAGCTGTGGCAGGACGAAACCGTCGAGGAGGCCCTGCCCGGGGTGGTGGAGACGTCCGCCCCTCCTGCTGTGACGCCCTCGCACAAGCCCTCCCGTCAGCCTTCGGCCACCGGTCCGCAGACATTGGCAAGTGGCGAGCTGATCAGCCACGAGCATGCGACCTCGGGCACGGTGAGGCTCGTACGGCTGGCCGACGGCTCCCACGTCGTACGGCTGGAGAACCTCGACACCAGCAATGGACCGGATCTGCGTGTCTGGCTGACCGACGCGCCGGTGAAGGAGGGGGAGGCCGGCTGGCATGTCTTCGACGACGGGAAGTACGTCAGCCTGGGGAAGCTCAAAGGCAACAAGGGGAGCCAGAACTACGCCCTGCCCAGGGACGTGGATCCGTCGACCTACAACAGCGTGAGCATTTGGTGCGACCGTTTCGACGTTTCATTCGGCGCGGCGGAACTCGCTCGCGTCTGACAGTGGGGGCCATTTCCGACGCCGGCGCTCACCCCAGGGCATCGAGGGCGACGAGGAGGTCGCCGGGCCGTCCGGCCAGGGGTGGGCTCTGAACGGCCCGCTCGTAGCTACTTCGTCGGACGGCCGCCGGGATTCGGCTGTTCCAGTTGGGAAGCCAGGACCGCGGCCTGGACGCGGCGCTGGACACCGAGTTTGGCCAGGAGCCGGGAGATGTGGTTCTTGACGGTCTTCTCCGACAGATAGAGCTTCTTGCCGATCTCGCGGTTGGTCAGGCCGTCGCCGATCAGCGCGAGGATGTCCCGCTCGCGGGGCGACAGGCCGGCCAGTTCGGGTGCCAGGGCAGGTGTCTCGGCGGGTTCGGCGCGCAGCGAGCGGATCAGTCGGGCCGTGGTCGCGGGGTCGAGCATCGACTGGCCCGAGGCAACCGTACGCACGGCCGAGACCAGGTCGGATCCCCGGATCTGCTTGAGCACGTAGCCCGAGGCCCCGGCCATGATCGCGTCCAACAGCGCGTCCTCTTCGTCGAACGACGTCAGCATCAGACAGGCCAGCTCCGGCATCTGGTTGCGCAGCTCCCGGCAGACCGTGATGCCGTCGCCGTCCGGCAGGCGTACGTCGAGCACGGCGACGTCCGGGCGCAGCGCCGGGCCGCGGACGAGGGCGTGTTCCACGGTGTCCGCGTCGCCGACCACCGAGATGTCCGGTTCGGCGTCGAGCAGGTCGGTGATACCGCGTCGTACGACCTCGTGGTCGTCGAGCAGGAAAACGCGGATCGGATCCTGCTCCGTGAAGCTGCGTGTCCCGGTCATGACGGCCCCTCGTTCCCGGCGGCGTACGGGCTGCGGGTTGCCCGCGAGCACGATCATCGCTCGCCGGGGCCGGTCGCACTAGGGCCGACCGGCCCAATCGGCTTGGGCGTGCGTCCTCACCGGCCCCATGGTGATGGCCCGGTGGCCTCTGCTACCGGGCGAGTCCCCGCGGCGTGGGGACAGCACTCGTACAGCTCGCCTCTGACGTGGCCGACGCGGTCGTCACCCACCACCCAGGCACACCCTCTGGCGACACTGGGAACCGTCGGCCGCGCCACCCCTCGCCCTGGAACGGCGAGAGCCACCCGGCGCCGATGTGCAGCCTGGAGTACGACGTCCTGGCGCGCGATCTGACTCTGGCGCGCCGCCGGCTCAGCGACCGTCCGGCGCCGAGCGCCTGATTCCCTCGGTCCGGGGCTGTGCGGCCCTCAGACCCGCGGAGTCACACGGGTCCCCGTGGCCCTTCAGCTCGAAGTCCGTGTCCACGACACCTTCGACAGCGCGCACCAGGCGGGCGGCCACGGGAACCAGGGCCGTGTCCCGGACGCGGCCGACCAGCTTCACCACTCCGTCGTGCACGTCGACGCGGATTGCTGAGCCGGCGGGGGGGGGAGGTAGGCCACGACCTCGCGGCGGACCTCCTCGGCGATCTCCTCGTCGTCGCGCAGGAACACCTTGAGGAGGTCGGCCCTGCTGACGATGCCTGCAGGATGTCCTGCTCGTCGACCACGGGGAGGCGCCTGATCTTGACGCGCGCCATAGTACGTGCGGCCTGGGCGAGCGTGGTGTTCGGGCGGGCGGTGAAGGCCGGGGAGGTCATCAGCTCGTCCGCAGTGAGCGCACCGGCCTTCGCCAGGTCGGACAGGCGCCGCAGTTGGGTGTACCGGTCGGGGTCGCTGTCGCGGAACTCCTCCTTGGGCAGCAGGTCCGCTTCGGAGACGATGCCGACGACGCGGCCCTCGCCCTCCAGGACCGGCAGGGCGCTGACCTTCCGGTCCTGCATCAGCCGCACGACGTCCTTGAAAGTGGCCTTGCGGCCGATGGCGGCGACCGTGGCGGTCATGACGTCGCTGATGATGTGCGGGGTGCCGTGCATCGTGGCTCCCTCTCGTTGTCGCTTCGGACCGCCGACGCGCTCAGACGTTGCCGCCGGCGCCGTACGGCGCGTAAAGGTCCAGCAGCCGGGTCCGGGCGGAGCGCAGGCGGTGGGCGAGCACGTCGCCGACCCATTGGGCGATGGCGCTGCCCATGGCCGGGTCGTCCTGGCACATCAGACGGACGGCCGTGGCGTCGAACTCGTACGTCCGCACCGGGCTCGTCGCCTCGGCGCCCAGATGCCAGACGTGCGGGGTGAACAGCCAGGACCAGCCGACCAGTTCGTTGTGGTGGAGCGTCTCGATGACGGCGGCCCGGCGGCCGGGGACGTGCATGTCGAGCTCGACCGTGCCCGTGCGGATGATCCAGAACCGGTCGGCCAGGCTGCCCTCCTCGAACAGACGCGCCCCCTGCGGGAAGGAGACCTCGCGGCCGAGGCGCATGAGCCGGTGCCGGTGTTCGGCGGGCAGGGCTCGCAGCATGCTGGGTGTGGGGGTGGTGATCATGGCGCGCTCCGACGGGTCGTGGATACTGCCATGGCCAGCGTGTGGCCCACCCTTGGCGGCGGCCATGGGCCACCCGGGCCACCGGACGGGCCACCCGGCCACGATCCGAAGACGACCGGCACTCTACGGCCACGCCGACCCGCCCGCGGACGGGTCGGCACATCGCCGACCACGACGACGGCGCGTTGACAGGGCACCTTCGGCGAGCGGATCGAGGCCCCCGGCCTCCCGTGTCCTGGGCCCGGGCGGCCGGTGCCTGGCGGGAATTCGCGGGAACCGGATACATCGACCGCGACCGCGAACTGATCGTCGGCCTGCGGACCGCCGCCCCGCTGAAGCGCGCGATCATCCCGAACGGCGGCCTGCGCATGGTGGAGACCGGGCTGAGGGCGTACGGCTACGCAGCCGACCCGTTCGTGACGAGGATCTTCGGGACCTACCGCAAGACCCCACACCAACGGTGTCTTCGAGGCCTGCACACCCGAGATGCGCGCCGCGCGCAAGGCCGGCATCATCACCGGGGCTGCCCGACGCCTACAGCCGTGGCCGGATCATCGGCGACTACCGGCGCGTGGCGCTGTACGGCACGGACCGGCTGATCGAGGCCAAGGAGGCCGAGCGGGCCCGCCTGGACGCCAGTCCCTGCACGGCCGACGTGATCCGGGACCGTGAGGAACTCGCCGCACAGATACGGGCATTGGGCGAGCTGACCCGGATGGCGGAGACATACGGCTGTGACATCTCCCGCCCCGCCACCACCGCACACGAGGCCGTGCAATGGCTCTACCTCGGCCACCTCGCCGCCGTGAAGGAAGCAGAACGGCGCCGCCATGTCCCCCGAGTACCGTGCCGACAGCATCGCCGTGGGCCTGGTGGAGTCCTTCATGGCGAAGGTGCGTAAGCACCCCGCCCACCGGGACGCCGAACATACCCAGTCCGTACGGACGATCACCTCCAACGTCGTCTACGGCAAGCACACCGGCAACACCCCCGACGGCCGCCGTACCGGAGAGCCCTCCGGCCCCGGCGCCAACCCCATGAGCGGCCGCGACCGGCACGGGGTGGCCGCCTCGGCGCTCTCGGTCGCCAGACTGCCGTACGAACAGGCCCGCGACGGTATCTCACTGACCACGACCATCACCCCCGAGGGGCTGGGGCACCACCCGATCGAGCGGGCCGGCCACCGGGTCGGCATCCTCGACGCCTACACGGCCGCGGGCGGCTTCCAGATGAACGTCAACGTCGTGGACCGCACCACGCTGGAAGACGCCATGGCACACCCGGAGAGAAGTATCCGGACCTGACCATCCGCGTCTCCGGACACGCCGTCAACTTCGTCCGGCTGACCCGCGAAGAGTAGCTCGACGTGATCAGCCGCGCCTTCCACGGATCGCTGTGAGCACGATGGCGGTGACGACGAACGGCCGGATCCACTCCTGGCACCTGTCCACCGGCGTGGACGGGCCGGCCCGGGACCCTTCGTCCTGTTCTGCGTCGCGGCCGCCGGCTGCGTTGAGCGCGGGAGGCGCGGCGGCCCGTCGGCGGGTCCGCCGCACCACATCGACACCGGCCAGGGCCGTTCGGCCCTCGGCAGGGACCTGTGGCCCCTGCCGAGGGCCCGCGCCCGAAGACCAAGCTCGAGTCGGCACCCCCGATGCAGAAGGTGGAGATCATGACCCGTACCCTCACCGCCGGCCTCGACGGCTCTCCGGAGAGCCACGCGGCGGCCGAGTGGGCCGCTCGTGAAGCGCAACTGCTGGGCCTGCCGCTGAAGTTGGTCCAGGTCTGGGAGCCGGTTCCGGCCCCCATGGCCCAGGCGCCGCTCCTCGGCCCCGAAACGCACCAGCACTGGACCGAGCGGGTCACCCGGGAGACGGCCGAAGGCATCCGACTGCGCCACCCCGGCCTCGACGTGATCACCGAGCAGCTCTCCGGACGGCCCGCCGAGGCGCTGGCGGATGCGGCGAAAGGCGCCGAGCTGCTGGTCCTGGGCTCCCGTGGGCTGAGCGGGATCGGCGGGTTCATGGTCGGCTCGGTCGGTCTTTCCGTCGTGGCGCATGCCGAGCGGCCGGTCGTCCTGGTGAGGGCCGGCGAACAGGCTGCCGACGAGCACGAGATGGACCCGGTCGGCATCCCGTCCGCCGCGGCCCCGTTCCGGCCCGTCGTCCTCGGCCTCGACATCGAGAGCCCCGACGAGGAGCTGATCGCCTTCGCGTTCGCGGCCGCCGTCCGCCGGAGCACGTCCCTGCGGGTGGTCCACGGCTGGAACCCGCCGCCGTACTACGCCTACGGGCTCTCCGTCGACCTGGAGCTCCACGGAGAGCTGGCCCGGTCGGAGAGCACCGCCCTGGCCGAGGTCCTGCTCCCGTGGCGCGAGAAGTTCCCGGACGTCGAGGTCACCGAGGAGTCCTCCTACGGCAGCCCCGGCAACCCCCTCGTCGACGCCTCCCGCGAGGCCTCACTGGTGGTCGTGGGACGGCGCGTCCGGCGCAGCCCGTTCGGCGCCCACATCGGCTCGGTCACCCACACCGTCCTGCACCACTCCACCGCCCCCGTGGCCGTCGTCCCACACCACTGACCTCCATCCCCAAGGAGCAGACACAATGAAGGCAGCGGTCGTACGAGTCTTCGGTGAACCTCTGGTCATCGAGGACCGGCCCGACCCCGAGCCCGGCCCCGGCCAGGTCCGGGTCCGGGTCGAGGCCTCCGGGCTGTGTCACACCGACATCCACGCCGCCCGGGGCGACTGGCCGGTCAAGCCGACTCCGCCGTTCGTCCCCGGTCACGAGGGCGTCGGCCTGGTCGAGAAGCTCGGCGAGGGCGTCACCCACCTGAGCGTCGGGCAGCGGGTCGCCGTGCCCTGGCTGGGCAAAGCGTGCGGGCGGTGCGAGCACTGCCTGTCCGGCTGGGAGACGCTGTGCGAGCGGCAGATCAACACCGGCTACGGCTGTGACGGCGGGTACGCCGAGAAGATGCTGGCCTGGGCCGACTTCGCGCAGCCGGTGCCGCACGGCGTCACGGCCTTCGACGCCGCCCCGCTGACCTGCGCCGGCGTGACGACGTACAAGGCGCTCAAGGTCGCCGATGTGCGGCCCGCGCAGCTCGTCGCGATCTCCGGCGTCGGCGGCCTCGGACACCTGGCCGTGCAGTACGCGAAGATCGCCGGGGCGCAGGTCGCGGCGATCGACGTCACCGACGAGAAGCTGGAACTCGCCGCCGAGCTCGGCGCGGACCTGGTGATCGACGCCCGCAAGGAGGACGTGGGCGAGGTGCTCAAGCGGTACGGCGGAGCCCACGCGGCGATCGCCCTCGCGGTGAACGAAGCCGCTTTCGCCGCCGTCAACTCCGGGCTGCGGCGCGGCGGAAAGCTCGTCATGGTCGCCCTGCCCGCGCACGGCACGATCCAGGTCCCGATCTTCGACACCGTCCTGAACGGCACGAGCGTGATCGGTTCGATCGTCGGCACCCGGCAGGACCTCGCCGAGGTGTTCCAGCTGCACGCGGCCGGCCGTACCCGGGTCATCCACGAGACCCGCCCGCTGTCGAGCGTGAACGAGTCCATCGACGAGGTCCTGCGCGGCCAGGTCAAGGCCCGGATCGTCTTCGACCTGGGCGCGGGACGGTGAGGATGATGGACCTGCCGATCGTCGTCGGTGTCGACGGCTCGGAGTCCGCACTGCGGGCCGTCGACTGGGCGGCCGACGAGGCCGCCCTGCGCGGGCTGCCGTTGCGCCTGGTGTACGCCTCGCTCTGGGAGCGCTACGAGGGCTCCCGGCCCGCCGAGGACCTGGGCCGGCCGTCCGAAGAGGAGCGGGTGGAGGACGTCGTGGCGGCCGCCGCCCGGCGGGCCGGCCGGCGCCGGGCCGACGCGAAGATCTCCACCGAGGTGCTGCCCGAGGAACCCGAGTACGCGCTGGTGCGCGAGAGCCGCGGGGCCGCGCTGCTGGTGACGGGCACCCGGGGCCGCGGCGGCCTCGCCGGGGCCCTCCTTGGCTCCGTGAGCCTGACCGTGGCCGGGCACGCGCACTGCCCGATGATCGTGGTGCGCGGCGACCAGGACGACCAGGGCGACCGGGCCCGTCCCGGACAGCATGCCCGCGTCGTCGTCGGCGTCGGAGACACGCCGGCTGCCCCGGAGACCATGCGCTTCGCCTTCGAGGAGGCGCGGCGACGGGGCGCCGTACTGGATGCCGTACGGGCCTGGCGGTGCCCGGCGCACGAGACCACGGACCACCCCCAGCTCGCCGGTGAACCCGCCCGGCTGCACGAGCAGCACGCGGTGGACGCCCTGGAAACGGCACTCAAGGAGGCTCCCGACGACGTCGTGGTGCGTCGGCGCACCCTGGAGGGCCACGCCCGGACCGTCCTGGTGGGAGCCTCGCGCGACGCCGACCTCCTGATCCTCGGGGCCCGGCGCAGGCCACGGCACTTCGGGCTCCAGCTGGGCCGGGTGGCCCATAGGGTGCTGCACCACTCCGACTGTCCGGTCGCGGTCGTGCCGGAACCGGTGTGACGATGGTGATCGTGCCGACGGCGACCGTGGTGACCGGCTGCTCAGAGGCTCGCCGCGTGGTCGGGGACGAAGGTCTGCAGATCGCGCGGCGGGCGCTCGTAGCCGGTCGACTCCGGGCGCACCGGCAGTTCCAGCACTGGTGGCGGCACATCGTGGTAGGGCAGCGAATCCAGCAGGTGGGCGATCATGTTCAGCCGCGCCCGCCGCTTGTCGTCGCTCTCCACGACGTACCACGGCGCCTCGGAGATGTCGGTGTGCACCATCATCTCGTCCTTGGCCCGGGAGTAAGCCTCCCAGTGGATGATCGACTCCAGGTCCATCGGCGAGAGCTTCCAGCGCCGCAGCGGATCCTCCAGCCGCTTGCGGAACCGCTCCTGCTGCTCGGTGTCGCTCACCGAGAACCAGTACTTGCGCAGCACGATCCCCGCTTCGACCAGCATCCGCTCGAATATCGGGCATTGCCTCAGGAAGAGCTGGTACTCCTCCCTGGTGCAGAAGCCCATCACGTGCTCGACCCCGGCCCGGTTGTACCAGGACCGGTCGAACAGCACGATCTCTCCGGCGGCCGGCAGATGCTCGACGTACCGCTGGAAGTACCACTGGCTGCGCTCGCGCTCGGTCGGCTTGGGGAGCGCCGCGATCCGGGCGACGCGGGGGTTGAGATGCTCGGCGACCCGCTTGATGGTGCCGCCCTTGCCCGCCGCGTCCCGCCCCTCGAAGACGACGACCACCCGGGCGCCCTCGGCCCGCACCCACTCCTGGAGCCTCACCAACTCCGTCTGAAGACGCAGCAGTTCCTTCTCGTACGACTTGCGCGGCACCCTCGCCGCGGCCTTGCCGGCCATGCCGCCTCCACCGCCCGATGACCTACACACGGAGCCATCCCATGTCCGAGGCACAACGCGTCGAACACCAGGACGCCACCGTACTTTCCGACAACGAACTGCGCACCCTGGACGCCCATTGGCGGGCCGCCAACTACCTGGCCGCCGGGCAGATCTACCTGCTGGCCAACCCGCTGCTGACCGAGCCCCTGAAGCCGGAGCACATCAAGCCCCGGCTGCTCGGTCACTGGGGCACCTCGCCCGGACTGAACCTCGTCCACACCCACCTCAACCGTGTGATCAAGGCGCGCGGGCTCGACGCGCTGTGCGTGTGGGGGCCGGGGCACGGCGGACCGTCGGTCCTCGCCAACTCCTGGCTGGAGGGCAGCTACAGCGAGACGTACCCGAACGTACCGCGCGACGGCCAGGGTATGGAGCGCCTGTTCCGGCAGTTCTCCTTCCCGGGCGGGGTACCGAGCCATGTCGCCCCGGAGACTCCGGGGTCGATCCACGAGGGCGGTGAGCTCGGCTACTCCCTCTCGCACGCGTACGGGGCGGCCTTCGACAATCCGGACCTGCTGGTCGCCTGCGTGATCGGCGACGGGGAAGCGGAGACCGGGCCGCTCGCCGCCGCCTGGCACTCCAACAAGTTCCTCGACCCGGTGCACGACGGCGCGGTCCTGCCGATCCTCCACCTCAACGGCTACAAGATCGCGAACCCGACGGTGCTCGCCCGCCTCCCGGAGGCCGAACTCGACGCGCTGTTGCGCGGCTACGGCCACGACCCGATCCATGTCACCGGCGACGACCCGATGACCGTCCACCGTGCCATGGCCCACGCCTTCGACCAGGCCCTGGACCGGATCGAGGTGCTGCAGCGAACGGCCCGTGAGGACGGGGTGAGCGAGCGGGTGCACTGGCCCGTCATCGTGCTGCGCACGCCCAAGGGCTGGACCGGCCCGGCGGAGGTGGACGGCGTGCCCGTGGAGGGCACCTGGCGCGCCCACCAGGTCCCGCTGGCCAACGTGCGCGAAAACCCCGAGCACCTGCGGCAGTTGGAGGCCTGGCTGCGGTCGTACCAGCCGCAGCAGCTGTTCGACGCCGACGGCCGCCCCGTGGCGGACGTCCTCGCCTGCGTGCCCGAAGGCACCAAGCGCCTCGGCTCCAGTCCGCACGCCAACGGGGGCCTGCTCGTACGCGAGCTGCCCGTCCCGGATCTCGACCGCTTCGCCGTACCCGTCGACAAGCCGGGCACCACCCTGCACGAGCCGACCCGGGTCCTCGGCGACCTCCTCGAACAGGTCATGGACGACACCTCGGCCCGCCGGGACTTCCGTGTCGTCGGTCCCGACGAGACCGCCTCCAACCGCCTCCAAGCCGTCTTCAACGCCAGCGGCAAGGCCTGGCAGGCCGAGCTGCTCCCGGTCGACGAACACCTCGAACGGCACGGCCGGGTGATGGAGATCCTCTCCGAACACACCTGCCAGGGCTGGCTGGAGGGCTACCTCCTCACCGGCAGGCACGGACTGTTCTCCTGCTACGAAGCCTTCGTCCACATCGTCGACTCCATGGTCAACCAGCACATCAAGTGGCTGAAGACATCACGGGAGTTGGCCTGGCGCGCTCCGATCGCCTCCCTCAACTACCTGCTGACCTCGCATGTGTGGCGCCAGGACCACAACGGCTTCTCCCACCAGGACCCCGGCTTCGTCGACCACGTCCTCAACAAGAGCCCCGAGGTCGTCCGCGTCTATCTGCCGCCGGACGCCAACACCCTGCTCTCCGTCGCTGATCACGTGCTGCGCAGCCGCGACTACGTCAATGTCGTCGTCGCCGGCAAGCAGCCCTGCTTCGACTGGCTGTCCATGGACGAGGCCCGCGCCCACTGCGCCCGCGGGGCCGGGATCTGGGACTGGGCGGGCACCGAGGACGGCTCCCGGGAACCCGATGCCGTCCTGGCCTGCGCCGGTGACGTACCCACCCAGGAGGTGCTGGCCGCCGCCCAGCTGCTGCGCCGCCACCTGCCTGACCTCGCCGTCCGCGTGGTCAACGTCGTCGACATGACCCGGCTGCTGCCCCGCGAGGAACATCCGCACGGAATGAGCGACTTCGAGTACGACGGCCTGTTCACCACCGACAAGCCGGTGATCTTCGCCTACCACGGCTACCCCTGGCTCATCCACCGCCTCAGCTACCGCCGCACCGGCCACAAGAACCTGCATGTGCGCGGCTACAAGGAGTCCGGCACCACGACCACACCCTTCGACATGGTCGTCCGCAACGACCTCGACCGCTACCGCCTGGTCATGGACGTCATCGACCGCGTCCCCGGCCTCGCCGTCCGCGCCGCCGCCCTGCGTCAGCAGATGGCCGACGCCCGCACCCGCCACCAAGCGTGGATCCGCGAGCACGGCACGGACCTGCCCGAGGTCGCCGACTGGACCTGGAACGCCTGAACACCCTGCCTCCCACAGGAAACCACTGCCATGGCCATTCGCGTCGGCATCAACGGTTTCGGGCGCATAGGCCGCACCTACCTGCGGGCGGCCCTCGACCGCACCGAGGCGGGCACCCAGGACGTGCACGCGGCCGCGATCAACCACATCGCCCCGCCCGCCACCCTCGCCCATCTGCTGGAGTGCACGTAACGGACCATGACGCTGGGCTGCTCGGCTCGGCGGACCCGGTTCGGCTCCTCGGTCACGACGTGGCCTCAGCGTCGAACGGAGCCGGGTCCACCCGGCAGGTGCTGTCCGTCCCCCGTCCAAGGCCGAACGGCCCACTGTGGCCCTGCGGGGTGAGGGCGGATGCGCGTCACGCCCGCGCTCACGGCAAAGGCGACCACTGGCCGCTCTGCCGCCGGATCGGAACCCGTACCTTCACCCGTCATCGGCCGGTAGCGTGGTCCACGACCGGAGCGGCCGGTGTCAGCCCGGCCGAGGGACCCGAGGAGACGCAGGTGGCAAGCCCCCAGGAGCCGCAGGAGGCCCGTGTACGGCTCCCACAGCTGAGGCTGGACGAGCTCCTGGGGGAGCTTCAGGCGCGGCTGGACGCGGCCCGTGGAACCCGGGACCGGGTACACAACCTGCTGGAGGCGGTGCTCTCGGTCGGCCGCGAGCTGGATCTGGAGCAGGCGCTGCACAGCATCGTCGAAGCCGCTGGAGTGCTCGTCGACGCGGAGTACGCGGCCCTCGGCGTGATCGGACCGGACGGCAGGCGTCTGTCCGCCTTCCACACCGTCGGGGTCACCGCGGAGCAGATCGCCCGGATCGGCCCCTACCCCGAGGGCCACGGCATCCTCGGTGAGCTGATCCGCCATCCCGAGCCGCTGCGCCTGACGAAGATCTCCGAGCATCCCTCGTCATACGGCTTCCCCGACCACCATCCGCCGATGAACAGCTTCCTGGGCGTGCCCATCCGGGTGCGCGACCAGATCTTCGGCAACCTGTACCTCACCGAGAAGCGGGGCGGCGCGCAGTTCGACGAGGACGACGAGTCCGTTCTCTCGACCCTGGCGGTGGCGGCCGGCGTCGCCATCGACAACGCGCGCCTCTATGAGGACTCCCGGCTGCGAGAACGCTGGCTGCAGGCGAACGCGGAGGTCACCCACAGCCTCATGTCCGGCGGCGGGCGCACCGACGTGCTCGGCCTGATCGCCGAGCGGGCCGGCGAGATCACCGGATCGGCGCTGGCCGCGGTCGCGTCCCCCATGGAAGACACCGGGTCGCTAGCCGTGGAGATCGCCGTAGGGCTGGATTCCGACGCGCACAAGGGTCTCGTACTCCCGATGGACGCGACCTTGATGGGGCTGGCCTTCTCCAGCGTCGCCCCTGCCGTCAGTACGGACGTCTCCCACGACGAACGCGTTACCCCGGAACCGCCCCGTTTCCAGGGACTGGGCCCCGCCGTGGCCGTGCCCATCGGCACGGGCGAGGACGGAGTGCGAGGCGTGCTTCTGCTGGCAAGGGAGGCCGGTCGGCCGGAGTTCACCACGACGGAGACCGAGACCCTGCAAGGCTTCGCCGCGCAGGCCGCCGTAGCCATGGAACTGGCGGAGCGACGCCAGGACGCCGAGCAGATCGCGGTGCTCAAGGACCGTGACCGGATCGCCCGTGACCTGCACGACCTGGCGATCCAGCGGTTGTTCGCCACAGGAATGACCCTGCAGAGCGCGGGCCGGTTCATCGAGCATCCCGAGGCGTCCGAACGTGTGGTCCGAGCGGTGGACGACCTGGACGAGACCATCAAGATCATCAGGTCGACGATCTTCGGGCTCCGGGCGCGTGACGGTGGGGCCGGGACGGGACTGCGCGCCCGGGTCGTACGGGCCGTCGGTGAGGCGGCCCCGGTGCTGGGCTTCACGCCCAGCGTGCGTATGGAAGGACTGCTCGACACCGATGTGCCGCGCGATATCGCCGACCATGCGCTGGCCGTGCTCTCCGAGGCCCTCACCAACATCGCCCGGCACGCCCACGCCGACCGCGCCGACCTGGCGCTGGAGTGCGACGGCCGCCAACTGCGGCTGACGGTCGCCGACAACGGCGTGGGCATTCGGGCCGACGGCCGCCGCAGCGGTCTGCTCAACATGGCCGAGCGGGCCGAACAGCTGGGAGGCGAACTGGAGTTGAGCAGTCCGCCCGACGGCGGCACCATGCTGGTGTGGCGGGTGCCGGTGGGGGAGCGGTAGCGGGCACGCGTCCCGCGCCATCCCTGACATCGAGGTGCCCCCCTGAAGGGCCACTCGCCACAGATCGGCCGTCAGCGGACTCGGTACGACCTCAAGCCATGAGCGACACCCCTCTGCCGGATGACAGACATCCCTCATGTGTCACTTCTGCGGAGAATCGAAAGCCCGCGATCAGCGACCATCAGAGTTGCGGGCCGGACCGATGTCCCGGGCCGGGGGACGCCGTGGCTCCAGCCGCCGGGGCCGGCGAACAGGTCGAGGATGATCCGCCTCGCGAGGACGGCTCGGAATTTCCTCTACCGCCTGGGCTTCGCCACGGCAGGCCCAGGGAAAGCTGCCGTCGACCACCCTGTTCTCCGGCTTCTCCGCACCGGTTCGGGCGTGCGGTTGCTGCTGGCGGGCGGCCGATTCGGCGGCAGGGACGTGGCCGATCGGGCCTGGGTGAGCGGTTCGCGGGAGTGATGGACGAACGCCTGCCCGAGCAGTCGACCCGCCGCGCGAAGGCACTCCCCAGTGCGAGATACTCTCCCGATGAGTTCACGCCCTTCCCCGATCAGCCAGCCGATCACCATACGGAGGGCCGTCGCGCGGGATGCCAAACGGCTCACGCGGCTCGTGCGTGGCTCACGCGCCTACCAGGGGAAGTACGCGGCCGCAGTCGCGGGCTACCGGGTCGGTCCCGACTACATCGAGGCCCACCGCACCTTTGTGGCCGTCGGCGCAGACGAGCACGGAGGCCGGGTCCTCGGGTTCTATTCGCTGGTCCTCGCTCCACCGGAGCTCGACCTGCTGTTCGTCGCCGACGAAGCGCAAGGACGGGGTATTGGACGGCTGCTCGTCGCGCACATGCAGTCCGAGGCCCGTGCCGCCGGGCTCGACCGTCTCAAAGTCGTGTCGCATCGTCCCGCCGAGGACTTCTACCACCGCGTTGGTGCGGTGCGGACCGGGACCGCGTTCGCGAACCCGCCCGCCGTGCCGTGGGACCGTCCCGAATTCGAGTTTCGCATTCCTCCGGAATAAAGCGATGTGCCGGTTCGCGGGGCACCGGCTCACCTGCAGCCAGGCGCAGCGGATGATCGTGCCAGTCACCGGTCGTGGAGACGCCGTCGGGCTGCTGGGGCTCTTCCCGCACATATAGTGACCGATCCCACGGGCCACGATATGGACGCCGCCCTGGCCGCCCTAGCCCTGTGGGCGGCGCCCCTGCGCGGCGGGCACCGCGCAAGAGTCGGCCTCGCCGAGCAGGCAGACCCACCCGGCCTACGACAAACGCGGCCACCCCACCGGCAACTGCAGCGCATCAACCTCCGCACCGGGCGGGCCCAGCTCGCCGGCGTCGGCCACCCCTGGCCACTCGCGCGCCGGGTGGAGCGTTGTGCTGGGTCACGTACCGCTCCGACGGCGCCCGGCCTCGGCGGCGATCACCCGATCACGGGCGATGGGTTTCCGTCGGCTCGACGCCCCTCCGGGCCAACCGTCCTGCATACGGCCGTCGTCGGCCGGGTTGTCCGCGAACTCCCCCGGAATTGTCCTTGATCGGTAACGGACGCATCCTCGGGCCGCCTTCGCTCGTCCTGCCAGGTGGTCGCAAGGTGACCAGGGAGTCGGCGAGGAACTGCGTGAAGGCGGGACGGACATGGCACGGCACGGCGGACGGGGCTGGAACAGCAAGGTGCTCGGGGCGGCGCTCGGGGTGACGCTGCTGGCTGCCGGTGCCTCGGTATGGACCGCGCAGGCCGGAGCGTTGGGCGGCCCATCGCCGAAGACGACCACGTCGGCCACACGGGGAAGTGCCGTCAAGCCGGTCGCGGCGGACATCGCGCACGCCTCGGACCAGGGGGCGCGGGGCGTCAACATCACCATCGACGACGGGCCCGACCCCGTGTGGACCCCCCAAGTACTCGATGTGCTGCGCCAGTACGGGGTCAAGGCCACGTTCTGCATGGTGGGCACGCAGGCACAGGCCCATCCGGACCTGGTCAAGCAGGTGGTCGCGGCCGGGCACCGGCTGTGCGACCACTCGGTGTCCCACGACACCACCATGGACAAGAAGTCCCAGGCCTACCAGGCGCAGGAGATACTGGACGCCGAACGCATGATCACCCAGGCGTCCGGGGGCATCCGGCCGATGTACTACCGGGCCCCCGGCGGCGCCTTCACCCCCTACAGCCGCCACCTCGCCGCCTCCCGGGGCATGCGCCCGCTCGGCTGGAACGTGGACTCCAAGGACTTCGAACGGCCGGGCACGGCCGCCATCGTCGCCACCGTGGAGCAGGAACTGCCGGGTGGCCCGACGATCCTCTTCCACGACGCGGGCGGCGACCGCTCCCAGACCGTCGAGGCCCTGCGCCAGATCCTGCCGCGGCTCAAGGAACAGGGTTACTCCTACGGCTTTCCCGTGCGCTGAGCCCACCGGCCCCGGCACAGGCAACACGCGAAGGTCACCGGTGCCACTTTTCACGCGCTCGACCGGCGCCGAACTCACACACTGGGGCAGGTCCTTGGTCTCCACAGGGTTGCGCACGGAGGCCCAGCTGTAGCCCAACCGGTCGTGCCGGCCCACGTCGTGCACGGTGAAGCCCACCCGCTTGCCCTTCGCTCCCGGCAGGTCGCTGCTGGTGATGACACCGGTAGCGACCGCGACCTTCCCGCCGGTCACCAGACAGTCGATCCGCCCCTTGGCCCAGGCGCCCTCGCCGTCGAGGTAGTGGCTGAAGCGGAAGGTCCCGGTGGCCTTCGCCGGATCCATCCGGTGCCGGGCGGCGAGACGCCCGTCGAAGGTGAAGGTGATGTCGTCCCCGAGCGTCCGGGAGAGCTTGGCGGACCCGGTGAGGGCCGCGGCTTCCCGGGCCTCGCCGGGGGCGTCGGACCCCGGCGAACGGCCAGAGGCCGCGGCGGAGGCGGTGCAGGCGACGGCGGCGGCACCTGTGGTGACCCGGATACGGGCGGAAGCTGACGATGTGCGGCTCATTGCCGCACCTTCCTCGTGGCTGACGCCCGTGTCCTGCGGGCACCGTTCCAGAGTCCCCGGGCTGACGGGGCATCACATCTCCTGCCGAGCTGACGTATTACTCCCTCACGGGGCTTGCCGTCGGCAGGACACTCGTCCGGTCTGAGCCCGCGTAGAGAACACCGTCGGCGACAGACGCGGCGTGCAGGAGACCCATGGGAGGCCGTGGGCGCTGCCCGGGCGGAAACGGACTTCATGCCGATCACCGTAGGACAGAGCCCCGGCAGTGGGATCGGCCGAACGGCCGAGGGTCTTCCCGTGATCCCGACCGTTCGGCCGAGGCGCGCGCCCAGGCCCGCGGGCGAGGGTGGATCCGCATCCTCACCACGGACATCAGGAGTACGCGATGCAGCGCAGCAAGGTTCTTGTCGGCGTCGTCGGAGGCGTGACCGCGCTGGTTGCCCTGGGCGGCCTCAGTACGCATCTGCTGGCCGGCACCGAGTCGACCAGTCGCCTGGACGAGTACGGCACGGCGTCGGTGGACGGCCACAAGGCGCTCGCGGCGAACATCGTCGCCGGGCGAACCGAGAGCAGGTTCCACCCGCTGCCCTGGGTCGGCGACAAGGTCTCCGGTGTCAGCTGCCCGACCGGGCTCAAGGCCGTGGCCGGAGCCACCCTCACCTGCACCGGCGAGAAAAGCGGCGGCGGGAGCGTCTCGATACCCGTCCGGGTGACCAAGGCCGACGCCAAGAGCGTCACCTGGAAGTTCGAGCGCTGAGAAGGAGAGACGAGACACCGTGAGCACCGTCCTGGCCGGGTACGGCCTGGTCAAGAAGTACGGCTCCACGACCGCCCTGGCCGGGGTGGACGTGGAGGTCCACGAGCGCGACTCGCTGGCCATCATGGGCCCGTCCGGGTCCGGCAAGTCCACATTGCTGCACACTCTCGCCGGGATCGTCCGACCCGACGACGGTCAGGTGCTGCTGCGCGGCGAGCGAAGCGAGATGGGGGTCCCCCCGGCCGAAGGCTGGGGGCGTATCGACAACCTGGGCGAGAACAAGCTGAGCGCCCTGCGCCGCAAGCGGTTCGGGTTCGTGTTCCAGTCGGGTCAGCTGCTGCCGGAGCTGCCCGCCGAGGAGAACGTGGCGCTGCCACTGATGCTGGAGGGCATACCGCGTGGCGAGGCCGTCGCCCGTGCCCGCCGCTGGTTCACGCCGTTGGGCCTGGACGGGTTGGAGCTCCGTCGTCCCGGCCAGCTCTCCGGCGGCCAGGCACAGCGCGTCGCCATCGCCCGCGCCCTGGCCACCGAGCCTGACGTGGTCTTCGCAGACGAGCCCACCGGCGCCCTGGACCAGCGCACCAGCACGGAGGTCGTCCAACTGCTGACCTCCGCCACCCGGGAGACGGGCGCCGCCCTGGTCATGGTCACCCACGACGCCGAGGTGGCCGCGCACTGCGACCGGATCGTCCAGGTCCGCGACGGCCGCATCGGCGGCCACACCCAGTACACCGTCGCCTGATCTCCCCCGGAGGTAGCTGCCATGCGTTCCCCCGTCCTGCCCCTGACCTGGCACCTCGCCCGGTCCTCCGGCCGTCGCGGCCTCCAGTCCCAGCTGCTCGCGGCCGGTGCCGCCGCCGTCGGTTCCTTTCTCCTGCTGCTGATGACTGCCGCGGCCCTCGGCGCGGGCGCTCGCGCCGACCACACCACGTGGCGCACCCCCGACGCCGTATCGGCCAGAGAAGCGACGGCGGTCCAGGCCACGACCACGACATACGTACGCCAGGAACCCGTGACCGTCGTGAACCTGGCCCGACTGCCCGGCCGTGGACAGACCTCCGCGCCACCCGGCCTGAGCCACTTCCCGCAACAGGGTCAGGTGTACGTCTCTCCCGCCCTGGCCGAACTGCTGCACAAGCTCCCCGCCGCCCAACTCGCCGACCGCTTCCCGAAGGTGAGCTCCTACGACACGATCGGCGCCGCCGGTCTCGCCTCGCCCGACGAGCTGGTCGCGGTGATCGGACGGGCGCCCGGCGACGCGGCCGTCTCCAAGGCGGCCGGGGAGCAAAACTACTACGACGACGGGCTGACGAAGCGCGCACTGGTCTCCGGGTTCTCCGGCACCAAGGCCAGCGTGTTCACCGGCACCGACCAGGGGACCGTGCTGCTGGGCGTGGTGCTGCTCGTCATGCCGGTCGTCGTGCTGGCCTCGGCGGCCGGGCGGCTCGGCGCGGCCCGGCGTGAACAGCGGCTGGCCGCGCTGAGGCTGGCCGGGGCGACACCGCGGCAGATCCTCGCCATGACCGCCGTCGAGGCCGCGGGAGTCGGCGCAGCCGGGGCAGTGGCCGGCGCGGTCGCCTACACGGCACTGCTGCCTGCGCTCGCCGACATCCCGTACGGCGTCGGCGCCTGGTACACCGGCCGGCTGTGGGTGGGGCTGCCCTGGCTGGCGGCCGTGGTGCTGGCCGTCACCGCGCTGATCACCGTCAGCGCGGTGACCATGCTGCGCCAGGTGGCCACCTCGCCCCTGGGCGTCGCCCAGCAGGCCGACCCGCGCCGCACCCGCGTGATACGTCTGCTGCTGTTCGTCGCGGTCCTGGGCTACATCTGGGCGACCACGGGCGACAGCGGACAGCTCAAGCCCCGGCAATTGCTCGCCCTGCTGGCGCTCTTCTACGGCGCGTTCTGGCTGTTCGGCCCCTGGGTCGTGGACCGGTTGGGCCGGATCGTGGGCCGCCGCGCCAAGCGCCCGGCCACACTGCTGGCCGCACGGCGGCTCAGCGACGACCCGCGCGCGGTCTGGCGCACCGTCAGCGGCTTGGTCCTCGCCGGGTTCGTGGCCGGGTTCTTCTCCGTCAGTACGCTGAGCTTCGACGGTCCCCGCCACCACGACGAGGTCGGGGTGATCACCGCCAACGCCGCCGACGCCCGGCACACCGCCACCCAGGCCCGAACGCTCCTGCGGCAGGCCGGCGTCACCGCGGCCGTCACCGTCACGAGCGAGGACGACTACGACAGCCTGCTCGGCGGTGTCGACGGCGTCATCGCCCACGTCTCCGGCGGCCAGGACCGCATCGACACCGGCGTCACCGCGCTCACCCGCCTCGGATCGGGCCGCTACCCGTTCACACAGGAGTACGTGTCCGCGTCGGACGACATAGTCATCGCCCGCGTCGCCACCGTCAGCACCGCCACCCTGGTGCTCAGCTTCCTCGTCGCAGCCGCCTCCGCCGGCCTCACGGCCGCCGCGAACGTCCTCGACCGACGCCGGATGTACGGCCTGCTGCGGCTGGCCGGCACCCCGCTTCAAGTGCTGGACGGGGCCCGGATCCGCGAGACCGTCATCCCGCTTGCCGTCCTGGCAGGCGGCACCACCGCCATGGGAGCCTTCGGCGCCATGCAGCTCAACAAGGCGGCCGGCACCACGATCAACACCTCCGGTGTCGTGCAACTGGTGATCTGCCTTGCCGTCGGCACGCTTGCCATGCTCGCCGCGATCACCGGCAGCAGGCCACTGCTGCGGAAGGTCACGGAGGGTCCGGCACAGACGGCGGACTGACACCGTACCGACGGTCGGACTTCCCGCGACGCCGGGGCCTTGACCAGCTTCGGCGGGCCTCGGCATCCTGCCTGGCCGCTGTGCTTCTTTACCCGCGTTCCTGGGCGAAGGCCGCGCTGAGTTCACCTGTCACTTCGTCCATGGCGAAGGGCTCGCCGCACCCTTCGCACACGGTGCGGCTTGATGGTCGAGCACCGTGCCGGCAGGGCGAGCAGTACCGAGACGAACCCGTTGTGACGGCCGGCCTCGGCGAACGATGGCTTCGGCCCATCCGGTACGGCGCGGTGGCCCGGAGCCTCGTTCTGCAAGTGCAGACGGCAGCGCAGACAGGCGGCTGTCACCGGTGTCGACCGCGATGGTCAGCGGCTCGCCCTTGGCCGCGGTGGGCGTTCAGCTGCCGTCCTGCCCTGTCCGGGCGGGACAAGGCTGTTCTGACTATCGGCCCGTTGCAGGCCGGCGCTCCGGCGCCGAGCCTGGACAGCAGCACAGCCACCGAGTATCTCCCTCTTCGTATGGTGCATGCCCTTGGCTGCTGCGCGGTGTGTGCCTTCAGCTGTTGGTGTCTTCGGGCTGTTCCTCGGCCGGCGGCGTGGTCTCCGTTTCCGGTGCGGTGTAGAAGACGGAGGAACCCTGCTTGGTGCGCTGGGCCTGACTCCTGGCCACAAGTCCCTCGAGGGTGACGCGTACGACCTTGGTCTTGATGTCGCGCTCGGGATGGGCCTGGCCGAGCGCGGTGGAGATTTCCGCGGCGGAGCGCGGTTCGTCCTGCTCACGGAGGTGGCTGCGGATGAGCCCCACCAAAGTGGGCTGGGCCGCGTTTGTCTCGGACTTGGCGGTGGACTTCTTGGCCGTCGTGCGTTGCTGCGGAGCGGTGGTCTTCCGTGCGGTTTGCTTGCTGCGCGGTGCGGACTTGGCCTTCTTCCGGGGAGATGGCACCGTGGCGGTCTCGGTCGAGGGCGTGGGCTCCTTGGTCGAGTGTGTGACGCCGAGCGCCTGCTGGATGTTCACCAGCACGCTGTGATCATGCTGCAGGGCGGCCAACTGCTGCTGCAGAGCAGCGATGTCCCCACTGATGCGTTCCTGCTCCTTGAGGTTGGTCTCGAGATCGGCGGCTACTTGGGTGCTGTACTGGTGTGTCAGTCCCGTGGTGTCGGTCGTGCTCTCGGACATGATGCTGGCCTTTCCTCGGTGTGCGGCCGTGACGCAGAGGCGGAGCGCGACGCTGAACCGGGGCAGCGTGGGCTGCACTAGCAGCGTGGATGCCGTAACTGCCGCAGAATGCCTTGGCATAGAGATACTACGGACAAGCGGAGCCAACTGTTCCCTGCGAACAGCCACTGCTGTCCGGTGCCGAGGTCATGGCTGCCATGTCCGTCGACGTGAACGTGAAGCGGGCCATGGGCCGCTCGCCGAGGAGGCCGACCACCTCGACGAGCCCGTGACGGAAGCGGCGCTCGCGGCTGGACGCCCGTGGCCCGGGAGGCCTGCGTCCCCGTTCGCGAGGACGCCGCCCGGATTCAGGCTGTGTTGAGGTCCGGGCGAGCCATGGGCAACGCGAGCACCAGAAGCGCCAAAAAGCCGGCAAAGGGGTCTGGGGCCATGGCCGAGTGCCATGCCATCGTGCCTGCCATGACGACTGATCACCTCACTCACAACCGGCCCGCGGGCCACCTGCGTCACGCGGCGAGCAAGGTGCCGGAGGTGACCGTCTACTTCTGGATCATCAAGGTGCTGACCACCGGGATGGGTGAGACGGCGTCCGACTTCCTGGCCCACCGGCTCGGCCCGATCCCCGCCGTCGGCGTCGGCGGCATCGCCCTGGTGGCCGCCCTGGCGGTGCAGTTCACGGTTCGCCGGTACGTGGCCTGGATCTACTGGACGGCGATCGTCATGGTCAGCGTGTTCGGCACCATGGCCGCGGACACCCTGCATGTCGGCCTGGGCGTGCCGTACATGATCTCGACCCCCTTGTTCATGGTCGCTCTGGCCGCCGTCTTCGCCCTCTGGTACCGCAGCGAACGCACCCTGTCCATCCACAGCGTCCACACCCGCCGCCGCGAGACCTTCTACTGGGCCGCCGTGCTGGCCACGTTTGCGCTGGGCACCGCCGCGGGCGACCTCACGGCGACGATCGGACTCGGCTACCTGGGCTCCGCCGTCCTGTACGCCGCCGCGATCGCCGTCCCGGCCGTCGCTCACCGCTGGGGCGGCTTGAACGCGGTGACGGCCTTCTGGTCGGCTTACGTCATCACCCGTCCCCTCGGCGCCTCGATCGCCGACTGGATGGCCGTCGGCCACAGCCGGGGCGGACTTGATCTCGGCCTCGGACCGGTCACCCTGTCCTGGACCGTGGCCATCCTCGGGTTCGTCGGCTACCTGTCCGCCACCCGGACGGACGCTCACACCACACCCAATCCCTGATGCCGCAGTGACGCTGAGGAATGCTGCCGAGCCTGTCAAAGTCCAAGCGTGTCCCCTTGGGGACGGCCCTGTATCCAGTCGGGCCACGCAACCCGCCGCACGCTGCCCCGCTGCGTGGGCCGTTCCGGGCGGTGCTTCGCACAGCAGTTCCGCGCTCGGGTCGGCATGCGCGCACTGCTGACCGGGATCGCCGTCGCCGTCGCCGAAGGCGTGGCTTCGTCGACCGGAATGATCCCGCCTGGTGCGTCTGAGCCATAGTGCCAGGCCGATTCCGTACGGCCGTGAAACCGCGCACTCCGCCGGTTAGGATCCCGGCATGGCCCTGACCTACAGCGACGTGGATCGGTTCGAGGCGGCCAGGCCGCGTCTCGAGGCCATCGCCTACCGCATGCTCGGCTCGGCGAGCGAGGCGGAGGACGCCGTACAGGAGACGTATCTGCGGTGGCAGGCCGCCGATCTCGGGCGTATCGAGGTGCCAGAGGCGTGGCTGACCAAGGTGCTCACCAATCTCTGCCTCAATCAGCTCACGTCGGCCCGTGCGCGTCGCGAGACCTATGTCGGTCAGTGGCTGCCCGAACCGTTGCTCGAAGGGGACCCGATGCTGGGCCCGGCGGAGACGGTCGAACAGCGCGAGTCGGTGTCGTACGCCGTGATGGTTCTTCTGGAGCGGCTCTCGCCCAACGAGCGGGCGGTGTACGTGCTGCGCGAGGCATTCGCGTACTCCCACCGGGAGATTGCCGAGATCCTGGACCTGAGTGAGGCGGCCAGCCAGCAGATCTTCCATCGCGCGAAGAAGCATGTGGCGCAGGGCGGGGCGCGGGCCGAGACCGACGAGGCGGCCGTGCGCCGGATCGTCGAGGAGTTCCTCGCTGCGGCGACCAGTGGTGAGACCCAGCCGTTGATCAAGCTGCTCACCTCGGACGCCATCGCGGTGGGCGACGGCGGCGGCAAGGTGCCGGCCCGGGCCAGTGCCTTCGAGGGCGCACGCGCGGTGGCGAAGTTCATGCGCGGGCTGTTCAAGCCGGCCCCGGCCAAGAGGAACCTGGTCGGCGGTTCCCCCGACCTCTACGCCGCCACGGTCAACGGCGGCCCTGCGGTCGTCGCGGTGGTCGACGGGCGTGTCATCGGCATCATGTGCCTGGAGCGGACACAGGAAGGCATCGTTGCGGTGCGCAGCCAGGTCAACCCGGACAAGCTGGAGCGGGCGACGCAGCGTTGGGCGGCGGGCGATTTCGGTCCTCCGGTCCTGACCGAAGCCCTCTGACTCCTTGTGTGACGCAGGTCACTCTTGTCTCCTGTCAGGAATCGGCGGGCTGTCCGGTTCAAGGGGCGTGACCGGGCCAGAAGGCACCGGACCCGCGCAGACAGGAGCAGGAAAATGCAGCACCGGATCATCGTCCTCGGCGCCGGCTACTCCGGAGCGATCGCGGCAGGCCGACTCGCCAAGCGGCTGCGTCGTGAGGACGTCGCCATCACCCTCGTCAACGCAGAGCCCGACTTCGTCGAGCGGGTCCGGATGCACCAGCTGGCCGTGGGCCAGGAGCTGAAGCCGCGCCCGTTGCGCGAGATGTTCGCGGGCACGGGAGTCGAGGTGAAGCTCGCGAAGGTCACGTCGATCGACGTGGACCGCAAGACGGTCGCGGTGCAGAGCGCCGAGGGGGCGGCGGAACTGCCGTACGACACCCTCGTCTACGCCCTCGGCAGCGGCGGCAACGACAACGGCGTTCCCGGCGTCGCCGAGCACGCCCACCAGATCGCGAGCCGCCCGGGCGCGCTCCGGCTGCGCGAGCGTCTGAGCCGGCTCGCCGAGGGCGAGACGGTCCTCGTCGTGGGCGGCGGCCTGACCGGCCTGGAGTTCTCGACGGAGGTGGCCGAGGCCCGCCCGGACCTCGACATCACGCTCGTCACGCGCGCCGGACTGGGCGACTGGCTCTCCTCGAAGGGCCGCGCGCACCTGCGCAACGTCATCGACAGGCTCGGCATCACGGTGTACGAGAACGCCGCGGTGACCGCGGTCGAGGCGGACCAGGTCACGACCGCGGACGGCCGGACCCTCCCGGCCGCCGTCACCGTCTGGACCACGGGCTTCACGGTGCACCCGCTGGCCGCGGCCACCAGCCTCGAACTCGCGGACACCGGCCGCATCGTGGTCGACGCGACGATGCGCTCGGTCTCGCACCCGGATGTGTACGCGATCGGCGACGCCGGCCACGCCCTGGGCGCCGGCGGCAAGCCGCTGCGCATGTCCTGCGCCTCCGGCACCCCCATGGCCTGGCAGGCCGCCGACTCCATCGCCGCTCGCCTGACCGGCGGCAAGCTGCCGAACGCCCCGCTGCGCTACTTCAACCAGTGCATTTCTCTCGGCCGCAAGGAGGGCCTGATCCAGTTCGTCACCGCGGACGACCGCTCCGTGGACCACGCCCTGACCGGCCGCTTCGCGGCCCGCTACAAGGAGTTGGTCTGCAAGGGCGCGGCCTGGAGCGTCGCCAACCCGACGATGGGCATTCCGGTACGGCGGCGACGGGTGACGGTCGGCCAGGCGGCGCCCGAAGGGGTGGCACGGGTGTCGGCGTGAGGCACGCCCTTGTGTGTGACACGGAGGCCGCGGGTGCCGGTCTTCCGCGGCGATGGTGACGGACCTTGCAGCGGTCTTCCACGTGGCTGACAGTCCCAGCCCGCCGTCGTCACACCGCACTCCCCGTGATGTGGCCGGGCTGCGGAGCGTTGACGCATGCCGATACAGGCATATGATGACGTCATGGCACGAGCGGCGACGACCTCGGACGCGTTCAACGCGATCGCCGAACCGCAGCGGCGAGAGATCCTGCTGCTGCTGCGGAGCGGCGAGCGCCCGGTGACCGACCTGGCGCGGGATCTGGGGATGACCCAGCCGCAGGCGTCCAAGCACCTGCGGGTCCTCCGGGAGGTCGGGCTCGTGCGGGTCCGCGGCGCGGGCAAGCAGCGGCTGTACGGCCTGGACGCCCGCGGGCTGCGGCCGGTGCACGAGTGGGTGGGCGGCTTCGAGCGGTTCTGGAGCGAGAGCTTCGACCGGCTGGACGAGTACGTCCGAGGTCTCAAACAGGCACGGCAGGAGGAACCGACGGATGACGACGACCAGTAGCGGCGCTGGGCCCGACCACACGACCGCGGACCGCGAGATCGTGATCTCCCGGGCCATCAGTGCCCCACGGGAGCTGGTGTTCGAGGCGTTCACGCAGGTCCGACACCTGACGAGATGGTGGGGACCGGACGGGTTCACCACCACGACGAGGTCCTTCGAGTTCCGCGTCGGCGGGGCCTGGGACTTCGTGATGCACGGCCCGGACGGGACCGACTACCAGGAGTGGATCACCTGGCGGGAGATCGTCCCGCCGGAGCGGATCGCGCTGCTGCACGGCGAGTCCCGCGACGATCCCAACGCCTTCGAGTCGGTCCTGGCCTTCGAACCGGCCGGCGACGACACCCGGATCGTGATGCGCACGGTGTTCCCCACCAAGGAACTCCGCGACGAGGCGGTGGAGAAGTACCACGCGGTCGAGGGCGGCGAGCAGACGCTGAGCAACCTGGCGGCCTATGTCGCCGAACTCACCCGGAACGACACCGGCCGCAACGAGACCGTCCCGAAGGGAACGGATACCTGATGGCCGGGAAGGTGTTCTTCAGCGTGACGATGTCGCTCGACGGCTTCATGGCACCCGAGGCCGTGCCCGTCGAGGACGTCTTCTCGCCCGGGAAGCAGGACGACCCGAGCGTCAGGCGCTGGATGTCGAAGTGGGCGGAACTGCAGGCGTGGGCGTTCCCGCAGCGGTGGTTCCGGGAGAACCTCAAGCTCGGCGAGGGTGGCGAGGAAGGGCTCGACAACGACATCGCACGGGCGACGTACGAACGCACCGGCGCGAGCGTCATGGGGAAGCACATGTTCGACGCCGGCGAACTGGCATGGCCGGAGGAGGCGCCGTTCCACACCCCGGTGTTCGTCGTCACCCACACCAGGCGCGACCCGTGGGAGCGGCCGGGCGGCACCACCTTCCACTTCGTCAACGACGGCATCGAGAGCGCCCTCGAACAGGCCCGCGAGGCAGCCGGCGACCGCGACGTGCGCATCGCCGGCGGCGCCGAGACGATTCAGGAGTACCTGGCCAGCGGACTGATCGACGAGTTCTCGGTCACGCTCGCGCCCGTGCTGTTCGGCACCGGCATCCGCCTGTTCGACCGTGTGGACCCCGACCGCCTGGCCCTCGACCAGACTCGGACCGACGCATCGCCCCGGGTGACCCACCTGACCTACGCCGTCGGCAAACGCTAGCGTCGTCGGTCGGGTCCGGCGCGGAGCGCCAGCCGCGGATAGGAGGTGAAGACTGATCGGTCCGCGGCGACTTCTGGATGCCGACAACGGGGCAAGGCTGGCGCAATGCCAAGTTCGTACGCCAGTAGGCCGTGACCAGCAGGGCTCGGTTGCCCAGCGGCAGGCTCCACGGTCGGCCCGGTCGGCCCGGTCGGCTCCGTCGGAGCCCTCGCGACGCGAGCGCACCGCGCCTGCACGCTGTCCGGAGCTTCAACAGCGGTCCACGGTGGGAAGAGCAGTCTCGTGACGAACCCGGCAGACCTGGAACTTGCCCACCGCCTTGCCGACCAGGCGGATGCCATTGCGCGAAGCTACTTCTCGACTGCCACCATCGGAGCCCGGACAAAGAGCGACGGGAGCCCGGTAACTGACGCTGACCGGGAGATCGAAATCGTCCTTCGCTCCTTGATCCGCCATGAGTACCCCGACGACGCGTTCCTCGGCGAGGAGTTCGGCGCCCAAGGTCACGGCGGACGGCGCTGGATCATCGACGCCATCGACGGCACCGCGAGCTTCCTCGCCGGCGAACCGGAGTGGAGCACACTGATCGCTGTCGAGGAGGACGGCCGCGTCACCCTGGGCATGGTCTCCGCCCCTGCTCTGGGCCGCCGGTGGTGGGCCAGGCCGGACTCGGGCTCCTGGACAGGGCCATGCCCCACCGAGCCGGCCCAATCGGCGCACCGGCTGGTCCTCACCGAAGGCGGAAGTGCCCAGAACGCAGCCGTCGGTATCTGGCCGCCCCCGTCCAGACTGAACCAGCAGGAACGCATCGTGGCCGCGAAACTGGCAAGAGGTGTCTTGCGGGTCCGACCGCGGCTCGACTGGACTGCAGCGGATCCCACCGCGCCGGCACCCCGCAAACCGTCCGCCGGATCCGGCACCTGTCACGGCGCCCTCCTGGTCGCAGCCGGTCAGCTGGATGCCTTCCTCCTCCTGGGCGCCGGTCCCTGGGACATCGCCCCTTTGATCCCCATCGTCCAAGAGGCCGGCGGTACTTTCAGCGACCTCACCGGCCAGTACCGGACCGACACCGGGGCCGCACTGTTCGCCCGCTCCGGACTCCACCAGCAGCTCTTGGACATCGCAGGCGCCGCCGACTGAGCGGCCTCTGCCCTCCAATGCGTTGCCTCGCGCGCCGTCGCCGCCTTCGGCTCGTCAGTCGCTGCCCGTCACTGCGACCCCGCGGCCACCAGCGTCGCGGTGATGGGTTCGAGCTCGGCGACCAGCTCGTCGAGTTCGGCGGGAGACAGAGCGTCGTACGGCGGGGCGGCGAGCTCGTCGGTAAGGGCTTCGATGCGCTGCTTGGTCTCGCGGCCGGCGTCGGTGAACCGGCCCTCGATGTCCACGAGCCCGCGCTCGCGCAGGCCGTCCATGACTGCGGCCAGCTGCTCCTTCGGCAGGTGATGGATGCGCCCGAACGACTCCGGCGGGTCGATGCCCTTCGCCAGCGCGTCGAGCACGTGGGCCTCCGTGCCGCCGATGCGTGCGCCGACGAGAGCGGCGATGTGCCCGTCACCGCGGTGCTCACGCAACATGGTCGCGGAATGCCACAGTCGGGCGACCGGGTCGCTCGGTAAGGGAAGGGTGCGCATCCCGGCGTACATCACCCGACCTTCAGTGGGCGCGTTCGTCGCGGCTTTGGTGGTGAGGTCGGCGGCGCGCACCAGGCCGGGGGAGTCGGCCAGTTCTTCGCCGAGGATCCGCCGTAGAGAGGCCGCGCTGCCCCGCTCCCGTGCGGCGACGGACGCCTCGAGCGGGATTGTCTCCCACGCGCTCGGGATGTGCCGCGCGGCTTCCCCGTCGGCGAAGTTGTAGAAGGCCGCGTGCACGACCTGCCCCGGCACTCGTCCCAGCGGCGCGGCGCGGCTGGCGAAGTAGCCGTCCCAGTAGGTGCGGTGGCCGAGCGCGGCCAGCTCGACGGCATCTTGATCGAACGTTTCGAACGCCAGACCCGCAGTGGGTTGCACGATGACGCCACCGTCCTCTCGGTCGTATGGCGCGCGCCGGCCACCCGCACAAAGGGTGTGCGGCGTCTATCGGTGCGCGCGAAGCCCGTCGAGGATGAGCGCGAGCATGCGGGGAGCGCGGTCCTCGGGGCCGGCCGCGGCCCGCCAGAGTGCGCCGGTGAGCTGGAGGAAGTCACCGGGGTCGGCGTCCTCGCGGATGCTTCCGTCCTTCTTGCCGGCGTCGAGGAGCTCGGTGATCGCGGCGATGACCGGACCGTAGCTCTGCTCGCTGATCGCCTGGTGCGCGCCCGGGCCAAGGGCGTCGCCGAGGCCGTGCTTTCTGCGCATGGCCTCGACCAGGTCGGTCGTCCAGTGGCGGAGCGCTTCCAGCGGCGGCATCCGCTCCAGCAGGTCGGGCACGGTGCCGGTGATGCGGGCCACCTCGTCCTGGTAGACGGCCAGGACCAGCGCCTCGCGGGTGGGGAAGTTGCGGTACAGGGTGCCCGCGCCCACTCCGGCCCGCTGGGCGATCTGGTTCATCGACGTGCTGCCGTCCGCTGCGAGCGCTTCGCGGGCGGCAGCGAGGATGCGCGCTCTGTTCTCACGGGCGTCTGAGCGGACCACGGGACCTCACCAAATGACCAGTACGGCGCCGGCCACCCCGGTCCAGGATGGCGCGGGCACGCCGCACCCCCCACCGCTCCAGGGCGGCCAGCAGTCCCCAGCCGGAAAGCGATGCGAGCAGTGCGACGACGCCCACGGGCACGCCGCCGATGTCGAGCGTCTGCTCGCCGTCGGCGTTCCGCAGCCGGTGCCCCAGCAGTGGGTCCGCGACCAGCCACACCAGAACGGGGGCCAGGACGGCCAGTGTCACAACCCCCAGGCGCCTTCTCCGCACGCTCACTTGGCGCCCGACGAGAGCGCCCCGTGCAGGAAGACGTCCACGAGCTCCTGCGGGGTCAGGTCGGGCTCGTCATCCGTACGCGGCTGGGTGAAGAGCAGCCCGAAGAAGAGGGCCGCGACCTGCTCCGGCGGCCGACGCAGGGCCGGCCTGTCGGGCTCCAGCAGCTCCGCGAGGGCCGCGCGAATACGGGTCGTCGACTCGGTGCGGCCCGCGCCGCGCACCGTACCGGGGTGCTTGCCGCCCCCGTGCCCCAGCGAGCCGGCGACAGCGCCCATCCTGGCCAGGTGCGCCGCCAGTGCCTCGGCCGCCTCCGTGAGCCGGTCGGACAGCGGCTGGGACACGTCGATCGCGTCGAGTTCGCGGACCGCGTGCTCGGGGGAGAGCGCCTCGGCCATGCAGGCGTGCAGGAGCTCGTCCTTGTCGGCGAAGACCCGGAAGATCGTTCCCTCGCCGATGCCTGCAGCGCGGGCGATCTTCGCGGTCGTCACCGCGGCGCCGTACTCGGCGATCAACGGGATCGCGGTCTGGATGATCATTGCGCGCCGCTGCTCCGGCGACATGGCGGGGGCCCGGCGGCGGCTGGTCTGGTTCTCCTTGGCTGCTGTCATGACGATGAGACTACGGAGTGAGTCCTCACTCCGTCAATGAGTGAGGACTCACTCCGCTCGACTTCCCCTTGCCTGGCCCGGACCTCGTCTCGTGTGCGCCCACCCTTGACATTAGGCAGGGAAATGCCTGCATAATGTTGAGTGTGAGCCTCGAAGCAATAGCGATGGACTCGGTGTTCAAGGCGCTGGCCGATCCCACTCGGCGGCTCCTGCTCGACCGGCTGCGCGAGCACAACGGGCAGACCCTGCGGGAACTCTGCGAGCGCCTTGGCATGGCGCGCCAGTCGGCGACGCAGCACCTGGACATCCTCGTGCGGGCCAACCTTGTCACCGTCGTGCGGCGCGGCCGGGAACGGCTGCACTACCTCAACCCCGCCCCGATCCACGAGATCGAGGAGCGCTGGATCTCCGGCTTCGACAAACCCCGCCTGCAAGCGATCAGCGCCATCAAGCACCAGGCAGAGGAGTACGCCATGACCAACGCACCCACACCGGTGCCGGACTACGTATACGTCACCTACATCCGCGCCAGTGCGGAGCAGGTGTGGCACGCCCTGACCGACGCCGACCTGACGGCGCGCTACTGGGGACACGCCAACGTCTCCGACTGGCAGCCGGGCTCGGCCTGGGAACACCGGCGAGCCGACGGGTCAGGCAAGATCGACGTGGTGGGCCGCGTCCTGGAGACCGAGCCGCCGACCCGGCTGGTCATCACCTTTGACGACGCCCCCGATGCCGAATCGCCGGGAGAGCCGTCGGTCGTCACCTTTCTCGTCGAACCGCATCAGGACATCGTCCGCCTCACCGTGACCCACGAGAACCTCCCCAACCAGGAGATGCTGGGCGGCATCTCGGCCGGCTGGCCGGCCGTTCTGGCGAACCTCAAGTCGATGCTGGAGACCGGCGAGGTCCTGCCGCAGGCGCCCTGGGAGATGTCCCGCGCCCACACCTGAGCCGCGACTCTCCGCCTCCTCTCCATGACGCATACGCCCGCACAGAGAGGTGCAAGACATGCTGGACACTGCCTCACTCCAGGACGCTTACCGCGCACTGCTCGAAGCAGCCGCTACCGTGGCCGACGCCGACGACCCCAACCCCGCCCCGCCAGAGGGTGAGTGGAACGTCGAGCAGATCCTTGCGCACGTCTCTCTCATCAGCGCCACCACCATCGCCACCGTCGCAGGTATCGCAGCGGGGGCCAACACGACGTACGACAACAGGATCGCCCTCGACGCCTGGACCATCGAGCAAACCATCGCGCACGCCGGCGGCAGCGCGGGGCTCCGGGACCGCATCAGCGGCCAGGCAGCCGCCCTGTGCGCACTCGCCGGTGGTGCGGCACTCAGCGACGCCGAGCTCAGTCACTCCGTGCCCGCACGGCTCCTGTCCCACGACACCCTCCTGGTCGATCAGCCCATGCCGCTGCGCGACATCGTCACCGGCCTGGCGGAGGCAGAACTTCCCGGCCACACGAAACAGCTCCTCGCCCTGCTCCCCGAACGGGCCGACGCCGAGGCCACGCGGTGACCAGGTCATAGCGAGCCTGCCGCACGTGCGCGCCCAGAAGCGCGGGGCGCATCATCAACCCGTCGGTGCAGGGGTTCATCCCCGCGCCCTACACGGCCGTCTACGGCGCGTCCAAGCACGCGATCGAGGGCTACTCCGAGTCCCTGGACCAGGAGGTCCGGGAGTACGGCGTCCGGTCGCTTCTCGTCGAACCCGCCTACACCAACACCCGGTCAACGCCAACGGCGCGAAGCCGAACAAGCCCCTGCAGACCTACGCCGATCAGCGGCACGTCTTCGCCCGCCTGATGGCGGAGGCGATCAAGGCCGGCGACGACCCCGCCGTGGTCGCCAAGGCGATCGTCGCCCAACGACGTGCGCTTCGACCTGGGGCGCGGCGTCGAGGGCATGGCCTTCATCACCGACTTGGGCGGCGCCAACGGCATCATCGTGGTCGACCTCGCCACCGGCCGCTCCTGGCGGCGACTGACCGGGGACCCCTCGGCGCTCCCGGACGAGCGGTTCCTTCCCCGGTCATCGAGGGCGAGCCCTTCATTGTCCGCCCCGCGGGCGGTGAGCCCACGTACTACGAGACCGGCTCCGACGGCATCGCTCTCGGTGCCGACGGTCGAGGACCTGGGTTCAAGCCGATGGCCGACGGCTTGGAGGGCTACGGCAAGGGGCGGCTGTTCCTGGTCCGTCTGCCGATCGACGCCGGGCCGGTCAGGCTCGTGCGAACGACCGTCAGCAGACGTCCGCGCCTGTGGGCAGCGCCTCGGTTTGAATTTCGGAAACCGATCGGTTTACCATGACCCGAAACCGAGCGGCTTCATCAGTCGCAGTCCCGGAGGGCGCTGAATCCGCACCTCCGGTTCCGCGGCGCGGCCGTGGGTGCCGAGATCGAACGTTCCGAGGGTCGCCGCTCCGCAATGAAGCTGTCCGGCCGTCTCCGGATGCGAGTGTGTTGACCGAGACCGGAGTGACAAATCATGAGTGGGATTCCTCCCTTCCGCGTACTGCGCGCCAAACCCCTGTGGATCGCCAACGGCGTGATCACGGGCGTCCTCGCGCTGCTGTTCACCGTGTTCTACGTCGGCGCCAACATCGATCCCGTCGACCACATGAAGAATCTGCCCGTCGGCCTGGTCAACGCCGACAAGGGGGCCGCTGTTGGTGGCAAGCAGGTCAACCTGGGGGCTCAGATCTCCAAGTCGATCGAGAAGTCCGACGCGAGCGCAGGCAAGATCGACTGGAAGGTGATGGGCGAGAAGGAGATGAAGGAGGAACTCGGCCAGGGCAAGCTGTACGGCGCGCTCGTCATCCCCGCCGACTTCACCTCCTCCACCGTCGCGCTGACCGGCGCCGCGACCGCCGGGACCCCGGCCCGCCCGACGCTGACGGTGCTGACCAACCAGTCCGCCGGCAGCGTGGGCTCCGGCCTGGCCCGTACGGCAACAACACAGGCGGCCGAGAACGCCTCGCTCCAGGTGGGCAAGGAACTCCACGCGCAGGGCGGGGCCCGACAGACGAAGTTGCCCGCCGCGGCACGCGTCCTGCTCGCCGACCCGGCCGCCGTCACGGTCAAGGACGGCCATCCGCTGGACTCGCACAGCGGCCTGGGCCTGACGGCGTTCTACTACGCGCTCGTCCTGGTGGTCTGCGGCATGCTCTCCGCCAACGTCATCAGCGGCCAGGTGGACCACGCCCTGGGATACACCCACAACGACATGGGCCCGCTGCGCCTGCACCGCCCCCTGATCCGGGCGACGCGGGTGCAGACCCTCGCCGTCGCCGCAACTCTCATGGCCGGTCTGTCCCTGCTGATGGGCACGCTGGTCATGGCGGGCGCGGTCGGCCTCATGGGCATGGACGCCTCCCATCTGCCGCTGCTGTGGCTGTACTCGGTGTGCGCCATCGCCGTCACCGGGATCGGTGCCCTCACTCTGCTCGCCGTGTTCGGCACGCCGGGCATGCTGGTGGTCACCCTGGTCTTCATCGGGATGGCGGTGCCGACGGCCAACGCCACCACGCCGCTTCAGGCGCTGCCCGGCTTCTACCGTTTCCTGGCGGAGTTCGAGCCGCTGCGGCAGATCACCGGCGGCATCCGCTCGATCCTCTACTACGACGCCCAGGCCGACGCCGGCCTGACCCGGGGCTGGCTGATGATGGCCGTCGGCCTCGTGGCGGCCGCCCTGTTCGGCTTCGGCGTGCTGGGCTGGTACGACCGCAAGGGGCTGCACCGCATCCCCGCCGAAGCGGAGCCCGAGGAGATGGCGGCCCCGGCGTAGCGGAACCGACGCAGCTCACCCTGGACGGGGCCATTTGCCTCAGCGCGCCACGGCTCGGCACGGCCTCTTCCCCGGGACCGTGCCGAGCCTCCGAGGGGTCTTCAGGTGTCCGCACGGCGCCTGACGCCTCCCTGCCACCCCTGGGAAACCGATCGGTTTCTATTTCGTCCGATTCGAGTTAACCTCGCGGTATGACCACCAAAGTGAAGCCAAGTCCCAGAGAGCGGCTGCTGGAGGCAGCGGCCACGCTCACCTACCGAGACGGCATCGGCATCGGCGTCGAGGCGCTGTGCAAGGCGGCTGGGGTATCCAAGCGCTCCATGTACCAGCTGTTCGAGAGCAAGGACGAACTGCTGGCCGCGAGCCTGGAGGAACGCGCCGCTGACTTCGTGGCCGCGCTCCTGCCGCCGGCGGACGACGGCCGTTCACCCCGCGAGCGGATCATGCACGTGTTCAAGCGGGTGGAGTCGCAGGCGAGTCTCCCCGAGTTCCGGGGCTGCCGGTATCTGGCGGTGCAGATCGAGCTCAAGAATCAGACTCACCCCGCGAGCCGGGTGGCCCATCGGATCAAGGCGAATCTGACCGGGTTTTTCCGTTCCGAGGCCGAGCAGGGCGGTGCGAGTGATCCCGACCTGCTGGCCCGCCAGCTCATCCTGGTCTTCGACGGCGCCAGCGCCCGCGCGGGAATCCAGGCCGACAACCTGACCGGGCTGATCGCACCCACGGTGACGACCCTGCTCGACACGGCGGGCGTGCGCTGACGCGCCCGGTCCTCGAGCAGGACCGGCCCGTCTGGTCATCGCCTTCTGCCGACTGGGTGCGAACACCCCGCCGACGGTGAGGCGGACGCCGGTCCCGCGCGGGGCGGCCACCGCCACGGCCGGACTCCACGTAAAGGTGCGCCGGCAGGGCACGAAACGTCCGCTGCCACCCGAGACGGACCAATCGCCATTCCGGATCATCCAGGAGTCATTGACCAGCGTGGTCCGCCACGCAAACACCCGCCACTGCCAGGTGAACGTCGACTACCGCACCGCCAAGGTGTGGCCATCGAGGTCGTCGACGACGGCACCGGCGCGCCGCCCGATGCTACGACCGACAGCACCGGCTACGGAATCACTGGCGGCGAGTTCAGCGCCGGGTCGCGCCCCGAGGGCGGCTTCCGGGTGACAGCCAGGCTGTCGGGATGACCGTCCGCATCGTCCTCGCCGACGACCAGCCCCTGTCCGGAACCGGCACGGAGGCAGTGCGGACAGTCCCGGAACTTCGGCCCGACGTTGTCGGGCTGGACATCCGGATGCCCGGCATGGACGGCAGGGAGGCCACCCGGGTGATCACCGCCAACGCGCCGGCGCCGGGCGTACTCATGCTCACCACCTTCGACGACGACAGCAACGTCCACGCCGCGCTCCGGGCGGGGGCTAGCGGATTCCTGGTCAAGGACATGGCGCTGGACGACGTCCTCAGCGCGACCCGCATCGTGGCCGGCGACGCCCTCATCGCGCCGAGCGTCACCCGCCGCCTGATCGATGGCCGAGCCGGCCCAGGACCTCATCGCAATCGTGTCCGGCCGGGCGGGCGGCTGGTCTTCCACGTCTTCGCCGCCCTCGCGGAGTTCACCCGCCTCGGACGACCGCCGGCCATGACGCCCGAGCAGGTAAGACATGCCGCGACCTGCTCACCCACCCGGAGAACACCGTGACCGCGATCGCGAAGCTGCTCGGGCGTCGCTCGTTCGCGCTGGGACGGCCATGTGGGTCGGTGATGGTCCTGTCGGCCAGCAGTCCCGTCGGATCAGCCCAGGAACCGTGCCGTTTGCCGGTCCGGCAAGTTTGTGTGCGCATCGGCGCGGGGCCGAGCACCATCGACAACGCGCCCTGCACGCCGGTGGGGGATGGGTGATCAGCGGGGCTACGCGGCACAGCATCACGAGCAACAGGAGGCATCCGGTGTCAGGTCACCACGAGCACGGCCGAAGCGGCGAGCCCGACGAGCAGGCGGCCGCCGCGATGTTCGAGCCGGCGGGTTGGGACGAGCGGTACGCGGGGCAGGAGCGGTTCTGGAGCGGCGAGCCCAATCCACAGCTCGTCGCCACTGCCGGCGACCTCACCCCTGGCACGGCGCTGGACGCCGGATGCGGTGAAGGAGGGGACGTCGTCTGGCTGGCCGGTCAGGGCTGGCGCGTGACCGGCGCCGACTTCTCGGCCGAGGGCCTGGCCCGCGCCTCCCGCCACGCCGTGCAGGCCGGCGTGGCCGACCGTGTCGACTGGTGGCAGGTGGACGCCCGGACCTTCGATGCCGGCGACCGCTCGTACGACCTGGTCACCAGCCACTATCTGCACGCCCCCGACGGCGGCATGGTCGAGGTGACCCGCCGGCTCGCCGCGGCCGTCGCCCCGGGCGGGTTGCTCCTGGTGGTCGGGCACGCGCCGTCCCACGAGTTCACGCAACTCTCCGAGAGCCACCGCAAGGCGATGTTCCTGGCCGCGGAACTCCTCCCCGGGCTGCCGGACGACTTCGAGCCCGTCGTCGTGGAGCAGCGCACCCGGACGCTCAAGCGGGACAGTGGGCCGGTCGAGGCCGAGGACTCGGTCCTGCTGGCCCGCCGAGGTATGTGGCAGGGCTGAGCTGTTCGCCGGTGCCGGAGTCCCGGGAAGGTCGCCGAGGACCCCGGCAGTTCGGCTCAGCGGACCCGGATGAAGACCACGTCGTAACCGCTGTTCGTGGAGCGGGACTTGACGTAGACGCCGTCGTTGCCCCCGTTGGGGTTGCTCGTGTTGCCCTCGACGGTGGTGAAGGACGACCCTGTGGGCGCCGTCCGCACGATGCCTATGTGCTCGTGGCCACCGGTGAAGTCGCTTCCGCCGTCCCAGTCGAAGGCCACGATGTCACCCGGCTGCGGGTTGGTGGTCACCGACAGGTGGTAGTTGCCGGCCCGGGCCTGCTTGACCCAGCCCGAGACGTAGGTGTTGCGGTAGGAGCTGGCTCCGGTCTGCTTGGCCACCCAGCTCACGAAGGTCGCGCACCAGGCGTAGTTGTTGGTGGACAGCGAAAGCCCCACAGCCGAGCCGTAGCTGTTCGCGCGGGCGCTGCCCTCGACCGTGCCCGCCTCGGCCGCCGCCACGTCGAGGATCTTGGCGTACCCGCCGCCGGGCGGGGGCGACGACGGCGGGGTGACCGCACCGTACAGGGCGGCCTTCGTGTTCGGCCCCACCTGGCCGTCGACCGAGAGACCCTTCTCGGCCTGGAAGTCCCTGACGGCACTGTCGGTGAGCGGACCGAAGTCGCCGTCGACGGCGAGATCGGCACCGTGGTGGTTGAGCAGGCTCTGCAACTCGGTGACACAGCCGCTGCGCTGGCCCTGCACGACCTCGTTCGGGCAGGAGGCGGAGTTCAGGTTGATCGGCGCGGGCGCGCCGTTGCCGCCGCCACCGCCGATGTTCGAGTACAGGGCGGCCTTGGTGTTCGGGCCGACCTGGCCGTCGACACCGAGGCCGCTCGCGGACTGGAACGCCTTCACGGCCGCCAGGGTCTGCGGGCCGAAGCTGCCGTCGACGGCGAGGCTCTGCCCCTTGCCGTTCAGCAGGGACTGGAGCGTGGCGACGCAACCGCCGCTCTGCCCCTCCACGATGTTCGCCGGGCAGGACGCCGACCTCAGGTCCAGGCCCGTCGAGGGTGACTCGTCGGTGTCGTACAGCGCTCGCTTGGTGTTCGTGCCGACTTGGCCGTCGACCGTGAGACCGTGGGCGGACTGGAAGCTGCGGACGGCGCTCGCGGTCCCGGCGCCGAAGTCGCCGTCCACGTCGAGCGTGTAGCCGTGATGGATGAGCAGCCGCTGGAGCTCGGTGACGCATCCGCCCTTGGCGCCCTGCACGATGTTCGCGGGGCAGGAGGAAGAGTTGAGGTTGACGGGGGCGGGCGCCGAGCCGCCGGTCGCGTACAGCTTGCTCTTGGTCGCGGGGCCCACCCGTCCGTCCACGGCGATGGCGGTGGCGGCCTGGTACTCACGGACCGCGTAGAGCGTGGCCGACCCGAACTGGCCGTCCACCACCAGACCGGCGCCGTGCGCGTTGAGCAGGTTCTGCAGCTCGGTGACACAGCCGCTGGCCTGGCCCTGCACGATCTCGTTGGGGCAGGACGTGGACGTCAGCCTGACGGGGGCCGGCGCCGCGGACGCCGGTCCGGCCCCGAGCACGATGCCGGCCGAGACCATCGCCGCGGTGGCGGCGAGTGTCCCTACGCGGATCCGCCAGCCTGGCCGGGTGCGGTGCGCGGCCCGATGCGGTGGGTTTTGGTCTTCGGCGCGAACGACGAATGCGGGTCTTCCCATGGCGGCGAGGTTCTCCTTCTCGAGACGAGCGTGGGGTGGGGGTGGGGGAGCGGGGACACACACCCGCGGCCCGTCCTTGCGGGGCAAGGACGGGCCGCGGCCGGTCACTCGGCGATCAGCCCGGACGGGCAGGTCGTTGCCGTCGGGCGGGTCGTACCGGTCAGGCGGCGAAGCGCTTGAACGCCGCCCGCGTGCCCGAACCGGCGATGCCGTCGATGGCGCCCGTGTAGCCGTAGGAGTCCTTCAGCAGACGCTGCAGCGCCTTGATGGTGTTGGGGCCCGGGTCCCCGTCGATGTCACCCGTGTAGCCCCAGTACGTGGCGAGGCAGCGCTGGAAGGCCTTCCAGCTGTTGGTGCCCAGCTGACCGTCGATGGCGCCGGTGTAGCCCCAGTAGTCGGCGAGGAAGTCCTGGACGTTCTTGGCCTCGGCCGTGGTCAGACCGAAGTTCTGCGTCGCGGCCACGGCGGCGGGCTGGGCGACCGCTGCCGTCCCCGCGGTGCTCGTGGTCCCCGCGAAGCTGGTGCCCGCGGTCGCCACGCTGCCGGCGGCGAGGCCGACAACGGCGATGACGCCGGCGATGGTCCTGGCCAGAGCGTTCGGTCGCATGTGTTCCTCTTTCGTTTGTGGGGTCGGCACCTGTCACGCCGAGCGGTCCAGGTGGCGAGACCAAGGTGCATGGAGCCCGGGCACGGGGGCCACGGTTGCGGCCCAGGTGGCGGTCTTATGGGACGACCACCCTGCTGACCTGCGACGACAGCAGCCCGTGGGACGTTGATGTGGGACACCTGTGACAGATGTGGCGTGCTCATGCAGAATGCGCAGGAGCGGAGGGGACCGCTTTCACGCACACGACCATGCTGATGACCGCTTTAGGGGAAACATGCCGCGCTCCAGGACGCTGCCCGCGGAACTCGACCCCAGCGCCCGGCAGTTGGCGATGCGCTTACGCCGGCTGAAGGAGCACAGCGAACTGACGATGCGACAGCTCGCGGTCAAGACCGGCTACAGCGCCAAGTCGTGGGAGCGCTACCTGGGAGGCACGTCGCTGCCACCGCGGGAGGCGGTGGAGGCACTGGCCCGGATCACCGGCACCGACCCCGTCCCCCTGCTCGCGCTGCACGAGATCGCCGTCGACTGCCGGGACGACCGCCGGGCAAGGCCCGCCGCAGGGCAGCAGGACGAGCAGCGCGAGCGGAAACAGGAGCAGCCGGCCGGTCCGACGACCCCGCATCCCGGGCCACCAGCCGCAGCGACCGCACACACGCCACCCCGTGCCACCGAACCGGCCCCCGGCCGCTTCCCGCACCTCGCTCTCACAGCAGGCATCGCCGCCCTGGCCGTAGCCCTCTCGGCGGCGCTGCTGCTCATGCTGCGCCTTGACGACGAAGTCGGCCGGGCGGCCGTCACCGCTTCGCCGCGCACCACCGAGGCCTCCCCACCGCCCTCCTACACATGCCGCGTCGCACGGGTCGACGGCCTCTGGTCGGCGGGCATCAACCAGGGACGCAACACCGAGATCGACTACGGCGCCACCGGTCCCGACGTCGCCGAGGCGCAGTGTCTGCTGCGCCGGGCAGGAATCTCGCCCGGCGGCATCGACGGCATGTTCGGCCCGCTGACGCTGCGGGCGGTCAAGACGTTCCAGGGTCGCGCGGGCCTGACCGTCGACGGCATGCTGGGGCCGCACTCATGGAAGGCGTTGCGCGGATGACTGCCGACGCACCCTCACCGCCCGGCGCCCGCCTGGCCGCCGTGCTCCAGCAGGTGCGGCAGCGCACCGGACTGAGCCTCGCGCAGCTCGCGCACGCGACCACCTACAGCAAGTCGTCCTGGGAGCGCTACCTCAACGGCAAGAGCCTGCCACCGCGCAGCGCGGTCAAGGAGCTGTGCCGTCTCGCCGACGAACCCGCCGACCATCCGCTGGCACTCCTGGACATCGCCCGCACGGACCGGGCGGGAGACGCCGGGCCGGCACGGGGGACAGCGGTTCGACAGCGCACGGCCATCGGAACGGACACACCGATGCCGGGTTTCGCCACTGTTCCACCACCCGACACCGCCACCGGAGAGACAGCTCCGAGCGGCACCGACCACCTGCGCACCGGCCCGACCGGCCACCGGCGCGCGAACATCGTCACCGCGCTGGTGTCGACCTGTGCCGTCGTTCTCGGGGCGCTCGTTCTCACCCACCTTCCCCCCACGCACCGCGAGGAGGCGGCACCGTCGCCCACGCCTGCCGCGGCCACCGGGGCGCTCTGCAGGCACACGGCCTGTGAGAACAAGGACCCGATCGCGACGCGATGCGCTGCTGAGCCGCTGACCCTGGCCGAGCACGAGACCGCCACCGGTGCCTTTGTCCAGATCCGCTACAGCCAGGAGTGCGGGACGATTTGGGCCCGGATGTGGGGCGCCGTCGTGAAGGACCGCGTCGAGATGCGGGTGGGAGGCCGGCACGGTTTCCTTCACAGCGCCCGGGTCACCACCCGCAAGGAGGCGGACGCCTACGTCCACACCCTCATGAGCGTGGTCGGCCCCGCAACGCCCGTGCAGGCCTGCTTCAGCCCTGCGGCCGGCGGCGAGCAGGAATGCTTCAAGGTCCTGGGCCGGGGAGGGCCACCGTCTGCGGACGTCCCGGGCCGAGCCGCGCGCGGGGCACGACGAACTCCCTTCGGTGGGTGAGGAGTTCAGCAACCGCTGGAGGTGGCCGGGGCGCCGATGCCGATCTGAAGGGTGGCGGGGGCCGCGCAGCAGCCGCCGGATTCGGCGTCCTGCGCGGCCTCGGGGTCGTCGAAGAGGCCCGCCCCGCCGCAGACTCCGGTCTCCGGGAGGGTCAGCTCGACGCGTTCGGCGGCCGCGTGGTCTCCGGCGATGGCGGCGGCGATGGAGCGGACCTGCTCGTAGCCGGTCATCGCGAGGAACGTGGGGGCGCGGCCGTAGGACTTCATGCCCACCAGGTAGACGTCCTTCTCCGGGTGGGAGAGCTCGTTCACGCCGTGCGGGTAGACCGTGCCGCACGAATGCTGGTTGGGGTCGATGAGCGGGGCCAGCGCGGTCGGGGCCTGGAGGCGCTCATCGAGGCCGAGGCGCACCTCGGAGAGGAAGGAGAGGTCAGGGCGGAAGCCGGTGAGGACGATGACCTCGTCGACCGGATCCAGGCGGCGACCGTCCTCGCCGACGAGCACCGGGCGGCCCTCGGCGTCGCGCTCGATGGCGTCGGTGCGGAAGCCGGTGACCGCGTCGGCGTGGCCGTCGTCGACGGCGGCTTTGGCGGCGAGGCCGAGGGTGCCGCGGGCGGGCAGCTGGTCGGCGGTGCCGCCGCCGAAGGTGGAGCCGGAGATGCCACGGCGCAGGATCCACACGGACTTGGTGTCGATGCCGTCGTCGGACGTGGCGAGGTCGGCGAGGTACGCGAGGGCGGTGAAGGCGGAGGCGCCGGAGCCGATGACCGCGGTGCGCTTGCCCGCGTACCGAGCGCGGACAGCCGGGTCCCTGAGGTCCGGCACGCGGTAGCTGATCCGGTCGGACGCGGCCTTCTCACCGAGGGCCGGAAGACCGCTGGCGCCCGCCGGGCCGGGGGTGGTCCAGGTGCCGGAGGCGTCGACCACCGCGCGGGCGAACAGCCGCTCCTCACGGCCGTCCGCGTGGGCGACGTGAACGACGAACGGCTGGGCATCGCGGTCGGCGTCCACGATCCGGTCCCGGCCCGCGCGGGAGACGCCGGTGACGGTGACGCCGAAGCGCACCTGCTCGCCGAGGGCGTCGGCGAGCGGCTGCAGGTACTTCTCGGCCCAGTCCCCGCCCGAGGGGTAGGTGGCAGCATCCGGCTTTACCCAGCCGGTGGGCGCCAGCAGCTTTTCGGCAGCCGGGTCGGTGACCTCGCCCCAGGTGGAGAACAGCCGCACGTGCGCCCACTCGCGCACCGCCGCTGCGGCGACCGGGCCGGCCTCCAGGACCAGCGGGGTGAGGCCGCGGTCGACCAGGTGGGCGGCGGCAGCGAGCCCGGTGGGACCGGCGCCGATCACGACGACGGGCAGCTCGGTGGTGGCAGGCGCGTTCACGGTCGGCTCCTCGGTGTTTCGACATCTGTCGATGGCTTGCGCGGCCAGCATCGCACCTGATTCGATAAGCGTCAACATAGACATTCATCGAATCTGTGAGCCACTGTTCTCGCCCCCGACACAGCTCGCCGCCCGGGAGATCACTCCCCGGCACCTTGCTCACCGGCGAGGCCGGCGATGCTGGGCCCAGCCCGGTTGGTTCGATGTGTGTCAACATAGACGTATGTCGAATGCCAAGGTGCTGCCGCTGACAGAGCCCGCCGACAGCCAGGCCGTGGCGCCGTGCTGCCCGCCGCTGACTGAACGACCGTTCAGCGCGGAGGAGGCCGAGGTGGCCGCGCGGATGTTCAAGGCGCTCGGCGACCCTGTGCGGCTGCGGCTGTTCTCCGCGGTCGCCTCCCACGCGGGCGGCGAGGCGTGCGTCTGCGACATCTCCGATGTCGGCGTCTCCCAGCCGACCGTCTCCCACCACCTGAAGAAGCTCAGGGAGGCCGGGCTGCTCACCTCCGAGCGGCGCGGGACCTGGGTCTACTACCGCGTCGAGCCGTCCGTGCTGGCCGCGATGGGACAGCTGCTGAGCAACGCGTCGGCTGTGGCCTGACTGAAGTACTGTGCCCCGTCGGTGTCGGGGCCAAGGTGCCAGTCGGTCGCGAGCCCCGACTCGCCGCCGCCGATCACCACCACCTGCGTCCGGTTGGTCACTCGACCGGTCGTCCGCGCATGAAGATGAGGGCCACCAGCGCCAGCCCGACCACACCACCCACTACTTGCATGCCGATGAAGCCCAGGAGCGAACCCGGCGCGATGCCCGCGAAGGTGTCGGTGAACGCGCGGCCGATGGACACCGCCGGGTTGGCGAACGACGTCGACGAGGTGAACCAGTAGGCCGCGCCGATGTACGAGGCGACGGCCACGGGTGCGAAGCGCAGCTGGTCGGTGCGGGCCAGGCCGAAGATCAGCAGGATCAGGCCGGCCGTGGCGACGACCTCGCCCAGTAGCAGGTGCCCCGCCGAGCGGTCGTGCGTGGACCACTCCACCAGCGGCCTGCCGAACATCGCGTCCGCCAGGATGGCGCCCGCGATCGCGCCGACGATCTGCGCGGGCACGTACACCGCGGCCTCCCGCAGGGTCACCCCGGCGCCTCCGCGTCGCGCCGTCCACCACTCGGCCAGGGTGACGACCGGGTTGAAGTGCGCGCCGGAGACCGGGCCGAGCAGAAGGATCAGGATGCCGAGGCCGAAGACGGTGGCCGTGGAGTTGGCCAGCAGTTGCAGGCCGACGTCCTTGGTCAGTTCGGTGGCCTGGATGCCGGAGCCGACCACGACCGCCACCAGCAGCGCCGTGCCGACGAGTTCGGCGGCGGCGCGGGCGACCAGTGGGTTACGCGGCGGGGTGGCGCCCGGCGCGGGCCGCGGCTCGGCGCCGGGAGCTGTGGCGGACTCCCCGGCTCTGTCGTGCTCGGCGACCTCGGTGGCGGTCAACAGGACTCCTCGGTGCAGTTCGCCGCAGGGGCGGGGATCAGGGGCAGGACCGCTTGATGTTGTTCTCGGCCGTGGCGCGCGCGGTCTCCGCGAGGTCGGCGAACCGACCGGCGAGCGCGGCGATGACGTCGGGCCTGAGCCGGTAGTAGGTGAACCGGCCGCAGGGCTCCGTCTCCACGACCCCGGCCTCGCGCAGCACCTTCAGATGGTTGGAGAGGTTGGTCTGTCTGGCCCCCGTCTCCTCGATCAGGTGCGTGCTGCAGAGCGTCTCCTTGGCGAGCAGGGTGACGATCCGGAGGCGGAGCGGGTCCGCCAGGACCCGCATCAGATCAGTGTCGACTGACGTCAGCATGCGCTGATACTGTCACATCAGTGGTGACTGACACCATCGGGTGCTGATGTGTGCGTGCCCTCCGCTGCCGCCTGACGGATGTCGCCTGACAGGCGCGAGATCAAGAGAGACCTCCTGATGTCCGACAAGCCGTCCGTGCTGTTCGTCTGTGTCCACAACGCCGGCCGTTCCCAGATGGCCGCCGCGTGGCTGACCCACCTGGCCGGGGACCGTGTCGAGGTCCGTTCCGCGGGCTCCAACCCGGGCGCAGGCGTCAACCCGGCCGCCGTCGAGGCCATGGCCGAGGTCGGCATCGACATCTCCGCCGAGGTCCCGAAGATGCTCACCGTGGACGCGGTGAAGAAGTCGGACGTCTGCATCACGATGGGCTGCGGTGACACCTGCCCGGTCTTTCCCGGCAAGCGGTACCTGGACTGGCAGCTGGAGGATCCGGCCGGCCAGGGCGTCGAGGCCGTCCGCCCGATCCGGGACGAGATCAAGGTGCTGGTCGAGGGCCTGATCAAGGAGATCGCGCCGCAGCCCCGGGCGTGAGCACCGCCACGGACACGTGAGCACCGCCACGGACACACGCAACGTCATCGTCATCGGCTCCGACCCCGCGGGCTGCACCGCCGCCCGCCCTGCACACGGCCCGCGCCTCGCTGAAGCCGCAGGTCTTCGAGGGCGCGGTGACGGCCGGTGGCGCGCAGGTGCAGACGACCAGGTGGAGAACTTCCCCGGCTTTCGCGGCGGCATCATGGGCCCGGGCCTGAGCGACAACATGCGGGCCCGGGCCGAGCGCTTGGGCGGCCGAGCTCGTCCCCGACGACATGTCGAGGCCGACCTCGTGGCGACCGGCTCACAGCACTGCAAGCTGGGCCTGCCCGGCGAGGACGTGCTCTCAAAGTCGAGACGTCATCGACCTGAGCGCCGCGCATGTCTGGGATACAGCACCTCAATCGTGCTGTGCGTGCAGCCAACGCTCCAGATAAGCCCGGAGCCCTTCGAGGTCTGCACCGTGCGCGACGTAGCCGAGATAGCCGTCAGGCCGTACGAGCCCCTGGACCGCGTCCGGCCACGGGCTCTCACCACCAAGCCGGTGCACGGTGATCAGATCCGCCCGTCCGCGCAGGACCGAGGCCAGGCGTTCGGCGGGCCACAGTGCGGGCGGTCCGGACAGCAGCAGGTGCCAGCCCGGCCCCGCGCTCCGCGTCTGTAGCCCGCGCGGCAGGTCGGGCAGCCGGTCGCCCGCTCGCGGCCCCTTCCTCGGTGGCCGGGAGCCCGCGGTGGAGGCGGGGCTTCGTCGGTAGTGGATGCCCAGTTCGGAGACCGTACGGAAGACCCGCCCGCGCGGTCCTGTCGCGCGCAGCGCCAACGGGGCCAGACGCGGGGCCAGTCGGGCGCGGGCGAAGCGGATGAGCGGGTGGCGGCTGGTGCCGATCGTGAAGGCGCGGTCGGTGAAGCGCAGCACACTGCGGCCGACCGGGGCGCGCTCGGTCTCGTATGTGTCCAGAAGCTCCGCCGGCGCCCTGCCCTGGCAGACGAGGGCGAGTTTCCAGCCCAGGTTGAGGGCGTCCTGGATGCCGGTGTTCATGCCCTGGGCGCCGGCCGGACTGTGGATGTGGGCCGCGTCGCCGGCGAGGAAGAAGGGGCCCGAACGGATGGGGGTGCCCCCGGTCGAGCGAAGTCGAGACTGGGGGAGGTCGGCCCCGCGGTTGTGGAGCCGGAAGTCGGTCATCCAGACCGGGTCCCGCAGGACCAGCCCGTCGGGGGCGTACACATCGGTGATCCTCTGCAGGAATCCGAGCTTCACCTCGGTGTCCGGGGCACCCGGCGGACGCATCGCGAGCATCCGCCAGGTCGCCGGCGAGCCGAGCGGGAAGAAGAACAGCATCCCGGGTCCGGTCATGTACGTGTGCACGGCCCCCGGGTCCAGGCCGTCGACCTCCAGGTCGGCGAGCAGGAACGTCTGCGGATAGGCGTGCCCCTCGAAGCCGATGCCCGCCTGGGTGCGGACGGTGCTGTGCGCCCCGTCGCAGCCCACGACGTACCGTGCGTCCACGGTCTCCTCACCGCCGTCGCCGCGCCCAAGCCGGCAGGTGACGGCCGGCCCCTCGCGCTTCAGCCGGCCAGCTCCGTGCCCCGCTCGACGTCCACGCCCTCCCTGGCGAGATGCTCAGCGAGGATGCTCTCCGTCTCCGCCTGTGAGAGGAACAGCAGGAAGGGATACGCCGTGTCGGTCAGCCCGATGTCGAACAACGGCAGCCGCACCACTCGTCGCGGCAGATGCATGCTCAGGTGCATCGCGGGGTTGCCGCGTGTGACCAGCTCATCCGTCACCCCGAACTCGGCGAGCGCTTCCAGGGTGCGCGGCTGGACACCCAGTGCGCGCGACTCGTGGACCCGGTCGAGAGACCGGTCGACGATCCGGAACGACGCGCCGTACGTACGCAGCTGTGCGGCGAGCGCGAGCCCGGTGGGCCCCGCACCGACCATCAGCACGTCCAGGGGCGCCGTCATGGATCCACGGTAGTGCTCGAACGGCTCGAAAAAACGGGCGGGCCTGCGGGCTCGTCCTCGCCGAGCGCCGCCGCCCGAGCCTCGTCTTCCGCCGTGGAGCGCGCAGATCACACGTCAGGGTCGACGGCCGGGCGGCATTCGGCCCGGACAGGAGGCGCCGTGCCCTGCGCGGTGGTCAGGGTTTGCGGGCGAGAGCGGCGGCGATGAGGTGTTCCCAGACCGTGAGTTGCCGCTCCCCGCTGTTGTTCCAGGGGGTTTCGGTCTGGTCGGGGCGCCACAGGGGTGCGGGGACGATTCCGGGGTCGAGGATTTCCAGGCCGTCGAGGAGGGCGGCGATCTCCGCGTCGGTGCGCCACCGGCCGCGGCCGAACGTCTGCTGGAGCACCTTCTCGGCTTCCCGTGTCTCCGAGTTGTTGCCGGAGCGGAAGTGGCTGATGAAGAAGTGGCTTCCGGAGGGCACATGGTCGCGCCAGTAGCGGACGATGGCGGCCGGGTCCTCGTCGTCGTTGACGTGGTGGAGGATCGCGCTGAAGATGACGGCGACGGGGCGAGTGAAGTCGATCAGGTCGAGGGTGTCGGGGTGGGTGCGGATGCCTTCGGGATTGCGGACGTCGACCGCGACGACCCGGGTCCGCTCGTCCTTCTCCAGCAGCGCCCGGCCGTGGACGAGGACTTGAGGGTCGATGTCGACGTAGACGACGCGGGCCTCGGGTGCGTGGCGTTGTGCGACCTGGTGGACGTTGTCGGCGGTCGGCAGGCCGCTGCCGAGATCGATGAACTGCCGGATCCCGGTGGTTTTCACGATCTCCCCGACCGCGCGCGTCAGGGCTGTGCGGTTGGCGAAGGCGATGGCCACCGAGCCGGGCAGGTCACGTTTGAACACGTCGCCGATTTCCCGGTCCACGGCGTAGTTGTCCTTGCCGCCCAGCAGGTAGTCGTACACGCGGGCGATGCTGGGCTTGGACGGGTCGATGGGGGAGCCTTCGTACGTCATGACGGCCATTTTCCCCGCAACGCCGCCCGGTGACCATGGTTTTGGGACGCCCGGCCCGTTCAGGACGCGAACCGCTGATGGAATGCGGGTGGGAGGATCCCTTCGGCTCGGTCAGGAGTTCCAGTTCACCTTGAAGACCCAGACGTGCTGTCCCGCTTTGCGGGCCGCCGCAGGGACGTCGATCACCAGCGCTCCCTTGCTGAGTGTCCAGGTCAGTGGGCGGTCGTGGCCCAGCATCGTCACCGTGTCACCAGGGCGGATCGGGACCGGCGCCTCGATGGTGAGCCGTGAGCCCGGCTGTGCCAGGGAGTGGATGTAGAAGGCCCGGTTCGGGCGGACGGTGAAGCGGATGTCGTCACCCAGTTCCGCCATCTTCGACCAGTACGTCGTGTCGTAGACGGCCTCGCCGTTCGTCCGCAGCCACCGACCCGTCTCACGCAGTCGCGTCTGCATGATCTCGGGGATGGTGCCGTCGGCGCGTGGGCCGATGTCGAGCAGGAAGTTGCCGTTCTTGGAGACGATGTCCACCAGGCTCTGCACGACCTGTTCCGTCGTCATGTAGGAAGCGTCGGGGGTGGCCTGGTTGTAGCCGTAGCTGAAGGGGTCCAGGCCGCGGCTGGACTCCCACTTGGCGATCACGGTGTTGTCGTACGTCGTGTACTCGGGCGTCGTGAAGTCGTGGAAGGAGATGCCCGAGCGGTTGTTGACGGTGACGTCGATGGGACGGGCCCTGTTCTTGGCGTGGTTGAAGTACTCGGCGAGCACGTGCACGCTGTCGTTGGCGCCGCCGATGTCGCACCAGATGAGCTCGGGGTCGTAACCGTGGATCAGCTCCAGCATCTGCGGGGCCTGATAGCCCTTCACGAAGTCCTTGCCCGCGGTGTATCCGGTGTAGGGGACGGGGTCGAGGGTGTACGGGTTGCGCGGGGCGTGGCCCATCCAGGGGTTGTCCGGGTTGAACCACTCGGGCATCGAGAAGTAGAGGCCGCGGTGGAGCTCGGGCGTGTAGCGCCGGGACGCCTCGAACAGCTCCTTGACCAGGTCCCGCTTCGGGCCCATCTTCACGGCGTTGCGGTCGGAGACCTTGGTGTCCCAGAGGGCGAATCCCTCGTGGTGCTTGGAGGTCAGCACGTGGTACTGGGCACCGGCGTCCCGGAACAGTTCGACCCAGGAGCGCGGGTCGAACCTCTCCGCCGTGAAGCGCGGGATGAAGTCGTCGTAGGCGAAGTCCTCGCCGTAGGTGTCCCGGTGGTGGGCGTACGTGGGGTTGTTCGGGTCCTGCATCTGGTCCCAGTACCACTCGGCGTACTGCGTGCCGACCGGCGCCCAGGCGGGCACCGAGTAGACGCCCCAGTGGATGAAGATGCCGAACTTGGCGCTGTGGAACCAGTACGGGGCCTGGTGACCGGAGAGTGAGGTCTCGGTCGGCTGGTAGTCGGCGACGCCGAGGGACAGTCGGCTGCGCTGGGTGGCGGCCGTGGCGCCGCGGCCGGTGACCGTCACCACGCCGTCCTGGGTGGTGCCGGGAGCCGTCCCCGTGCGGTTGCGGATACCGACGCGGACGCGAGCCTGCTCGCCGGGGTCGAGGCGGCGGACGGTGGCGGGCTCCACGGTCCGGGCGCCCGGCACCGTGACGTTCACCGACACGTCGTCGGCGGCCAGGACGGCGGCGGTGCCCGCGTTGACGACGGTGGCCTCGACACTCTGGGCGCCGGTGGATGTCAGGAGTGAGTTCGTGGAGTGGGCGTCGCGCAGGATCAGTGCGCGTCCCTGGGCGACCGGCTGGAGGGACAGCGCGAACACGTGCAGCGAGGTCTGGTTCGGCTCGGGTGCGTGGGTGACCGGCAGGGTGATGGCGATCGCCTCGCGCTGCGGATCGACCCACACCTCCGATGTGCCGATGCCGACGCTGTGTTCGTCCTTCGCGCCGTCCGGACCGTAGCGGTACGGCGCCGACAGTGAACCGCCCGCCGCGTACCAGTCCGCTCCGGTGAGACCGGCCGTCGTGGCCGAACCGTCCGCGTAGTGCACCGTTGCCTTGCCCGAGGCGTTGCCGTAACTCCCCGAGGTGAGGAAGTAGGCCGCCATGTAGCGGCCCTTGGGCAGGTCGATGCGCTGACCGAGCGCGACGACGTTGTTCTTGGCGCCTGAGGCAGAGGACGGGAAGACGAAGGGAACGCCGTCCACCTCCACCTGGCCGGCCGGGAGTTCCTCGCCCGGGAACGTGTAGCCGGATCCGTCGAAGTCGCCGCCTCGCGCTGAGGCGGTGTCGATGGCGTCGTTGTTGTAGAGGCTGTCGAGGGGGACAGGAACCGGAGCGGGCACGGGCGCCCATGTCCGGCTCTGCTCTGCGACCGCCTGAGCAGCGTGGGCGTCGGTCGTGGAGGCGAGGGAAAGCGCCGCTGAGGCAGCGACACCCGCCGTGACGCCGAGGACATGACGTCTTGGATACGTACTCATGGCGGCTCCCAATCATCGGATGTCTTGATGATTGGGGAGCCGTAAGGGAGTGTCAATGGGGAGTGCGCGGAAGAAAGTTGAAGTAGAGGTCGGATGGGTAGGTGGTTATGGAAGAGTCAGACAGTGGGAGACTCGAGGCGGCGGAGTTCATCGATCGACGCGTCCTGGTTCAGCGCGGTGGCGGGCCGCCACCCCAGCTCCGGCGCGATCAAGTGCCGTACGTCGTGCAGGATCTGCTCGTAGTCGCCCCGGTGGAATTCGTACGGCAGCTCAAGGCGCAGCTCCGACACGGCGGCGACCACGGGATCCGCGGCCAGTTGCTCCAGGATCTGTTCCGCGGTCCCGATCACGTCCGGGGCGAACAGGATCCGCTTCGGGCCCTGCGGCGCGAGGGTGCGCGCGTGCCGACTGGCCGCGTAGTCCCGGTAGCGTGCGCGCGTGGTCGGGTCCGCGCTGTCGAAGGGCACGATCACCCGGCCGAGCGCCACCCGTTTCGGGCGGTCCTCGGCGAGGGCGCGTCGGTACTCGGAGAGCAGGGCGAGTTGGGCGGTGGTGAAGTCGTCGGTGCTCTCGCCGCTGACGATGTTGCCGCTGAGCAGGTTCAGGCCGTGCTCGGCAGCCCACCGGATCGAGCGCAGACTGCCGCCGCCGTACCAGACCCGGTCCACCAGGCCGGGGTTGTGCGGCTGCAGGCGGGGCCGCTGGGTGTTGCCGGGCGACTGGATCACCGTGTCCGGGCCACCGAGGTAGTCGCCGCGCATGTTGTCGAGGACGCGGGCGATCCTGCCGTACGACAGATCGAAGCCACGCCAGTCCCCGTCGTACACCAGGTCGCCGAGGAGTTCGGCGTGCGGCATGCCGGTGCTGAAGCCGACCTGCAGCCGGCCGCGGGACAGCACGTCGGCCAGCGCAAGGTCCTCGGCGAGCCGGAACGGGCTCTCGTACCCGATCGGGATGACCGCGGCCCCCAGCTCGACCCGCTCGGTGCGCTGGCCCGCCGCCGCGAGGAAGACCGCTGCCGAGCCGACACCGTGCTCGAGATGACGTTGCCGGATCCAGGCGCCGTCGAAGCCCAGCCGTTCGCCGTACTCGAACAGCTGAAGCGTCTCCTCCAGGCCGGTGTACGGGTCGTCGTCGGCGAAGTTGCCCGGGGTGAGAAAGGCCAGCGAGTTGATCGCGGGGGTGCTCATGCGGTGTCCGCCCCTCTTGGTCGTGGTCGTCTCGGTGGCGCCAGGTGCTCAGGACCCGCCCCGCTCGCGGGGGATCCTCTCCCCGGCCTCGATCGCCACGGGCAGCCGGTTCTCGGCCGGCGGCAGCGGGCAGGTGGCCAGATCGGTGTAGGCGCACGGCAGGTTCGCCGCCCTGTTGAAGTCCAGGACGACCGTGCCGTCGGCGGCGGGCGGGTCGAGGGCGAGGGCCCGGTTGGCCGCGTAGGTGGTGACCCCGGAGGTCGCGTCGGTGAACAGCACCAGCAGACTGCCCGGAGCGTGTCCGGAGAACGCGGTCAGGGCCAACTCCCGTCCGTCCAGCTCGAATTCGATCCGCCCCGGCGCGTCGTACACGTGCTCAAGGCCCTCGACCGCGGCGCCCACGGTAGTGGGCCGCGGCTCGTCGAAGGCCGTGTACCGGCCGGTCACGGACCAGCGCGGGTGCGGGGCGTAGGCGGGGGTGCCGGTGAAGGCGGCGCGCAGGGGTGCCTCCGGGTGCCGGGGACGGACGATGTCGTGTCCGCCGCGCTTGGCCACCTCGATCACCGCGTCGCCCCAGGCCACGTTCACTCCGCCGCGCTCCGGCAGCACCCCGAAGCGGTGCTCGCCGCGCACGGGGGTGCCGTCGACGACCAGTTCCTCGCCGTCGTCGAGGACCACGACGACCCCGTCGGCGCCGGTCGACCAGGAGCCCGGAGCGTCGGGGAAGCGCTGCGGCTCGTCGACGAGCCAGTGCAGGCCGGTGATCGCGAGGAATCCGTGCGGGTCGGCCAGGCGTGCCTCCTGCCTGGTGTGCCACTCCTGCCAGTCGTGGGCGAAGGCGGACAGGTCTGCGGGGGTGTCCTGAACGGTCATGCGTGCTCCTTCTACGGATGCGGGCATGGAGATGAGGGGATGGTGTCGCTCACGAAAGGAGCGGCACGGTGTGAGAGCGCCGAGAGGGAACAGGCTCAGGAGTTGCCGCGGGTGTCAAAACCGGCGGTGAGCGGCTTCAGACGTACCAGCGGTGAGCGGCTTCAGGCGCACCAGCGGTGAACGTCTTCAGACGGTCGACGGGACCCAGTCAGCCATGACACAGGCAGCTGGTGATGCGCTGCAGGTCGATGTGACGTCGACGGGAGAAGCGGGGGAGAGTCGCCGTAGCCGGAATGGAGGAACTCGAGACGCTGCTGTACCGCACGCTCACTCCTCCTTGTCCGGCCCCTGCGACGGAGCCACGCGCTTGCCGGGTCGGCGACCCGGCCGGGCTTTCACCTGGAGCACCCCACCGCGTCGGAGGGTTGCCGGTCAGCAAGCCAGGGCTTGATGCTGACACTCAATGCCATGTGAAACGTTATCTACCTCCGTCGTAATCAGTCAACGGGGCCCGGGTGTCCTGGTCCGGGTAGCTGAGGACGGGTTGACGGGCCGTGAGGCGGGGGCGCAGCAGTGACAGGACGGCGGCCGCGGTGAGCAGAGCGGCACAGAGGAGAGTCGCGTGGGCGAATGCCGTACGGGGGCCGCCGGTTGATCCCGACGTGCCGTGCAGATAGCTCCCGGAGATGGCGCTCAGGGCGACGGCCGCGGCGATCCGCTGGGCCATCTGGAGAATGCCACCGGCGACTCCCGCGGCCTCGGCCGGGGCATGCTGAAGAACCAGGGCCTGGTTGGGGGAGACGGTCAGCCCGGCGGCGGCACCGGACAGGAGCTGAACGGCGGCGAGCAGCAGAGGGAGCGCGGTGCGCGGCGCGGCGAGGGCGACGGCCGCGCCGCCGGGTTCCGGACGACGACTTGTCCTGGACCGGGGACGGGGACCGGCTTCTGCGTGACCGCGAAGTCCTCGGGCCGTGGCAGCCCGTCGGGGATGTCGGCCAGCAGAATCTCACGGGTCGTGGAGGGCAGGACATCGGCCATGTCGGGGCTCCTGGACGGGTTGGAGGGTGAGCGCGGTCTGTGCAGCCGGACCGGTCCGGCTGGAGGCGCGCAGACGCTAACCCCTGACGTGCGCGTCAAAGGCAAGGCGGTTGCGGTCACCGGCACGAGAGCAACTTGTCTACGTGCAGGGCAAGTCGCCCGCCCCATACGGTGCTGACGCGAATGAGCGGCTGCCGCCCGTCGCGCGCCACGGGAGCAGACGGATCGGGGAGGTGCGACTCCTGCTGTCTGGCGCACAAGATGGCGCAGTGCCCTCGTGCCGACTGTGTCCGGCCACCGCCGGCCGGTGGATCAGCGGGGCTCGCGGACCACGGCGACGCCTCCCGGTGGGACGGTGACGGTTCCGGTGACCGGTGTGCCGGTGAGGAGTTCGACGCCTTCGGAAGGTGCTTCGGCGCCCTTTCCGGTGTGGTCGATGAGGAACAGGTAGTCGGCCTCCGCGCCGCGGCGCCGGACGACCTCGATCCCGGCGGGTGCGTCGTGCTCCGGTGTGACGCCGGCCTCCTGACGGATGCGGTCGAGCAGGGCGGCGAGCGTGTCCTGGTCGGGGTGGGTGCCCAGATACCAGGCGGTGCCGCTGCCGTGCCGGTGGCGGGTGATGGCGGGATGGCCGGCCAGTGGGCCGTCGGCATGGGAGGCGACGGCCTGTGCGCCGGTAAGTCGGATGCGTTCCGACCACAGGTCGGCCGTGGCGCCCGACACCACGTCGCCGGTCAGGCCGGTCTTCTCTCCGGGCAACAGGGGGAAGAGCTCGTCGGTGACCACGCCGAGGACGTCGCGGAACGCGCCGGGGTAACCACCGAGGTACACATGGGCGTTCTCGTCGACCATGCCGCTGTGGAAGCCGACGGCCAGCGTGCCCCCGCGCTCGGTGAATCCGGCGAGATTCGCCGCGGCTGCCTCCGCGACCAGGTACAGCGAGGGTGCCAGGACGAGTTTGTAGCGGTCGAGTTCGCGGTCGTCGGGGCGTACGAAGTCGACGGCGACCCCTGCCCGCCACAGGGGGGTGTACCAGTCCCGTACCAGGTCCTGGTAGCGCAGTTCGCTGCTGGGCTGGGAGGGCAGTTCCACTGCCCAGCGGGCGTCCCAGTCCCACACGATCGCCACCTGTGCCGTGCTGGTGGAGTCCCGTACCTCGGCCAACGCCCCCAGGTCTGCGCCCAGTTGGACGACGTCGCGCCAGATCTGGCTGTCGGTTCCGGCGTGCGGCAGCATCGCCGAGTGCCACTGCTCGGCGCCCGCCTTCGCCGCCCGCCACTGGAAGAACGCGATGCCGTCGGCACCGTGGGCCACGTGCGCGAGCGCGTTGCGGCGCATCTCTCCGGGCCGCTTGGCGCGGTTGACGGGCTGCCAGTTGACGGCGCCGGTCGAGTGCTCCATGAGGAACCACGGCCCGCCCGCGAGCGAACGCATCAGGTCGCCGTGAAGCGCGATGTCGACCTCGGCCTCCGGGTCGTCGGACAACAGGTAGTGGTCGTTGGAGAGGATGTCCAGCTCCGGTGCCCAGCGCCAGTAGTCGAGGGCGTCGATGGTGCGCAGGACCAGGAAGTTGGTGGTCGCGGGGATATCCGGAGCGGCCCGGCGCAGTACGTCGCGCTCGGCGGTGCACAGGGAGAGCAGTTCATCCGAGCAGAAGCGGCGCCAGTCGAGCTGCTGGGTGGGGTTCGGGGGAGCCGCAGTGGTGCGGGGCGGCAGGATCTGATCCCACGAGGAGTACCACTGGCTCCAGAACGTGGTGCCCCAGGCGTGGTTGAGGGCGTCCAGGTCGTCGCCGTAGCGGGCACGCAGCCAGCTGCGGAAGGCGGCGGCGCTGGTCTCGCAGTAGCAGGCGTCGTTATGGCAGCCGTACTCGTTGTGCACGTGCCACATGGCGACGGCCGGGTGGTCGGCGTAGCGCTCGGCAAGCGCCCCGGCGATACGCAGCGCCGCCCGACGGTAGGCGGGACTGCTCGGGCAGAACGTCTGGCGACTGCCGTACGACAGCGTGCGGCCATCCCGGTCGACCGGCAGCGCTTCCGGGTGCTGGCGGAAGAACCAGGCCGGCGGGGCCGCCGTCGGTGTCGCCAGGTCGGCGGCGATGCCGTTCTCCTGGAGCAGGTCGAGGATCTTGTCCATGCGGGCGAAGTCGTAGACGCCCTCGGCCGGTTCGAGCAGCGCCCAGGAGAAGATGCCGACGCTGACCATGGTCACCCCGGCCTCGCGCATCAGGCGCATGTCCTCGGCCCAGACCTCCTCGGGCCACTGCTCGGGGTTGTAGTCACCGCCGTAGGCGATACCAGGGATGCGAAGACGGCGTGCGGTACTCACTGGTGGTGCTCCGGGAGTGGTGTAGGGAACGGGCAAGTGGAGGTGTGTCAGCCCTTGTTGGCGCCGAGGGTCAGTCCGCTGACGAACTGGCGCTGGAGCACGAAGTACACGATCAGGGTGGGGATCGCGGTGAGCAGGGCG
>NZ_JBITGI010000022.1:0-154831 GCF_044456945.1 Streptomyces sp. NPDC050759
AAACGCCCGGTTACATTCCGAACCCGGAAGCTAAGCCTTACAGCGCCGATGGTACTGCAGGGGGGACCCTGTGGGAGAGTAGGACACCGCCGAACAAATTTTGAGGAAACCCCCGTTCCATTCGGAACGGGGGTTTCCTGCGTTTCAGGTATTACTGTGGTCCGCATGAGTTATGCGATCCGGTCCATACGTGCCGACGAATGGCCCGCAGTGAAGGAGCTCAGGCTCGACTCGCTGCGGGATCCGGTGGCGCACCTGGCGTTTCTCGAGACCTACGAAGAGGCTGTCGCCCGTCCGGACTCCTTCTGGGAGGACAGGGCGGCCGGGGCCGCCGAAGGGGAGACCGGGGCGCAGCAATTCGTCGCCGAGGGGTCGGACGGGCGGTGGCTCGGGCAGTTGGTCGTCCTGCTGGAGGAGGCGGGGACCACGGACTGGGCCGGGTTTCCGGTCGAACGGCGGCAGGGACACATCGTCGGGGTGTACGTACGGCCCGAGGCGCGTGGCGGTGAGCTGACCAAGGCGCTCTTTGCGGCCGGCGTTGAGTGGGCCTGGGGGGCCGGCGCCGAGCGGGTGCGGCTCATCGTGCACGAGGACAACGGGCGGGCGCAGGGCCTCTACCGCAAGGTGGGGTTTGTGCCGAGCGGGGTACGGGTGCGGTTGCCGCAGGATCCGGGGGAGTCCGAGCTGGAGTTCGTGCTGGAGCGCGACTGAGGCGCGTTCATCAGGGATCATGAAGCATGGGCCCGGACGACTGGTACCTCACCGAAGACATCGACGACTTCCTCGCTCGTGCCGGGGAGTTCCTGCGCTCACGTCCTGTCCGGCACATCATGCCGCTGACGTGGACCGCGAGACTGCGGCGACGCGGGGCGGCCGCGTACGGTGCCGAAGCCGCCGTGTTCGGTTTGCTGGAGCGCGCCGGTGAGGTGCAGGGCGCCTTCTACCGCCTGTCGCCCAGCCGTGGTCTGAGCCTCACTCCTCTCAGCGCGGAGCAGGCCGACGCCCTCGCCGCCCGTCTGGTCGCCCTCGGGCACTCCGTTCCGTCCGTCAGCGCCGACGACGCCACCGCCGCCGTGTTCGCCGAGGCCTGGCAGCGGCACACCGGGGCGACGCCGAGGGTGCGCGTCCGGCTCTGTCTGCACCGCCTCGGCACGCTCGTCCCGCCGGAGCCGTTCCCGGCGGGCCGGAGCCGGGCCGTGGGGGAGCAGGACCTCGAGCAACTCATGGGCTTGTGCCGCGGGTTCGCGGCGGACGTGGGGGAAGCCGTCACCATCGACGCCGACTCCTGGGCCCACACCCGCTTCGCGGACAAGCGCTACACGTTCTGGGAGGCTCCGGACGGGACGCCCGTCTCCATGGCGGGCGCGAACCCCATGGTCGCCGGGCTGGTCCAGGTGGACCCCGTCTACACCCCGGCGCCTCTGCGCGGTCGCGGATACGCGGGTGCTGTGACCGCCGAGGTGAGCCGGGCCGCGCTGGCCTCGGGCGCCGAGGATGTCGTGCTGTTCACGGACGCGGCCAACCCCACCAGCAACGCCCTCTACCGGCGCCTGGGATACGTGCCGGTCGTCGACTGGGCTGCCTACGACTTCTGAGCTCTACGCCGGGAGGTCCGCGTCCGGCCAGCGGGTGCGGGCCTGTTCGCGGGACCGGAGCAGGGCCAGGGTCGGAAGCCCCCGGTCCGCTCCGGCGGCCAGCAACTCCGGGAGCTGGGGAAGCGGAGCCACGGCTGCGACGTCGTCCAGGACGAGCGTCAGTGGTGGGTCGAGGCGACCGGAGGATGACCGTTCGGCCATGCGCCGGCCACGCTCGACCACGCTTGAGGTGAGGGCCGTCAGAAGGGGCATCGCGCCTGGATTGGTCCTGGGGTCCTCGATGGATTCACCCACCACATAAAGCGTGCCCCCTTCGTCGACGAAGGAATCCAAGGCGAGGGCATCATTTCGGTTGGGAGTGCATGCCTCGCGGATGTTGACCGTGAAGAGCGCGGAGAGGGCCCGGCTGATCAACTCCTGGGCGATGTCGCGGCGCTCGGGGTGCGCGGTGAGGGCCGCTTCGAGTTCGCCCGCGGAGCCGGGTGCCGCCTTGGGGTTGGTGCGGAGGGTTCTCACGGCGTCCTGGACCTGGGCGCCCTGGCACCAGCGGTGGACGTGGCGGATGGTGCGGGCTTCTATCGCCGCGGCGTGGAGGTAACTGCGCAGGAGCGTTTCGGCCACGTCGGCCACGGCCTGGTCGATCTTCGCTGTGGGCCGGACGGGGGCGAGGAGGGCCTGTGCCCTGGTCTTGGCTGTCTCCTTGGTCTCGCAGCCTGTGGTGGGGGACCAGTGGAGGCGGGCCGGGGTGTCGCAGAGGTGGGTGGGGTCGTAGACGTGGACCGGGCCCAGTTTGGCTCGGGCGTCCTTGGTGTCGGCCCAGACGGCGGGGTTCGAGGTGACTACGAGGGCGGGGCCTTCCGCGTCTCTGATGGTCTGGGTCGCGGTTGAGTGGCGGGTTTCCCTGGGGGCGTAGAGCACCGCGCCTTCGGGGCGGGGCATTTCCCACCCGGCCCCCCGTTCACCCTGGGACAGGGACGTGGGCAGCTTGGCAGCCGTCGGCGTCGCGAGGAGGGGCTCGGTGGGGTGTGGGGAGCTGGGGAGAGGAGCCGCCGTGGCCGGTTGAGGTTGAGTTTCCGGGTGAGGCTGCGGCTCCGGCGCCGGTCTCGGGGCCGGTACCTCATGGACCGGCCCCGGTTCCGGACGTCGTTCCCCTGCCGCCAGTTTCTCCGCTCTAGTCCTCGCCCGTACCGCCCTCCAGCGGGCCAGTGTTCCCATCACGAAGATCGTCAGGACGCCCAGGATCAGCAGCTGGCCGATGAACAGGCCCCAGACCAGGCCGTAGCCGGAGAGCCGGCCTGCGGGGGTGTCGGGCCAGGCGCCTGGGATGTCCTGGGGGTGGCCGATGAGGTGGCGCATGGCCTGGGGGGTGCGGGTGAAGGTGACGTTGTGGGGCCAGTCGCCGTGGGCGAACAGGCCCGCGAGGCCCGTTGCCGTCCAGACCAGCAGGGTCATGCCGAGGAGGAAGGCGAGTATGCCGACCAACAGCCCGTCCGGGACGCCTCCCTGGCCTCCCTGACCGCCCTGTCGGCGGTCGTCCGGTCTCACCACGTGCCCTCCCTCCTACGCCACCGTCGACTCGGAGTCGCCCATGTGCTGTTCCACGAAGGCCGCCGCCCGCTCCTCCGCCTCCAGCTCCGCGGCGTGCAGGGCGTCGTCGGTCAGGTCGCTGGAGGACTCCGTCATCGCGCGGTCGGTGAAGACCAGGGGGCGTTCGGTCTCGGTGACCAGGTGTTTGACCACCTGGACATTGCCGTTGACGTCCCAGACGGCGATGCCGGGGGTGAGGGAGGGGATGATCTCGACCGCCCAGCGGGGCAGGCCCAGGACCCGGCCCGTCGCACGCGCCTCGTCCGCCTTCTGGGCGTAGATCGTCCTCGTCGATGCCATCTTCAGGATCGCCGCGGCCTCCTTCGCCGCCGCTCCGTCCACGACGTCGGACAGGTGGTGGACGACCGCGACGAAGGACAGGCCGAGCCGCCGGCCGAACTTCAGCAGCCGCTGGAAGAGCTGGGCCACGAAGGGGCTGGCGATGATGTGCCAGGCCTCCTCGACCAGGAAGATGCGCTTCTTGCGGTCGGGGCGGATCCAGGTGTGTTCCAGCCAAACTCCGACGATCGCCATGAGGATGGGCATGGCGATGGAGTTGCGGTCGATGTGGGACAAATCGAAGACGATCAGCGGCGCGTCCAGGTCGATGCCGACCGTGGTCGGGCCGTCGAACATGCCCCGCAGGTCACCGTCGACCAGGCGGTCCAGGACCAGGGCGACATCGAGGCCCCACGCGCGGACGTCCTCTATGTCGACGTTCATCGCCTCGGCCGACTCGGGCTCGGGGTGCCGTAGCTGCTCCACGATGTCCGTGAGGATCGGCTGGCGTTCGACGATCGTCTCGTTGACGTAGGCGTGCGCGACCTTGAGCGCGAAGCCGGAGCGCTCGTCGAGGCCGTGGCCCATCGCGACCTCGATGATGGTCCGGAGCAGGGCGAGCTGGCCGGTCGTCGTGATCGCGGGGTCGAGCGGGTTGAGGCGGATCCCCATGTCCAGGGCGGCCATCGGGTCCAGGCGGATGGGGGTTATCCCCAACTCCTGCGCGATCAGGTTCCATTCACCGACGCCGTCCTCGCCCTGGGCGTCCAGGACGACGACCTGGCGGTCGCGGAAGCGCAGCTGCCGTAGGACGTACGTCTTCTCGAGCGCCGACTTGCCGTTGCCGGATTCGCCCAGGACCAGCCAGTGAGGTGCCGGGAGCTGCTGGCCGTAGAGCTGGAACGGGTCGTAGATGTAGCCCTTGCCGGAGTACACCTCGCGGCCGATGATCACCCCCGAGTCGCCGAGGCCCGGCGCTGCTGTCGGGAGGTAGACCGCCTGCGCCTGGCCGGTGGAGGTGCGGACCGGCAGGCGGGTCGTCTCGACCTTTCCGAAGAGGAAGGAGGTGAAGGCGTCGCTGAGGACGGACAGCGGATCCCGCATGCTTGGTCCCCTACTTTCGGATGCCGGTGGCGAACGGAAGCGTGTTCACAAAGGCGCGATGGTGCTCGCGGTCGCACCACTCCAGTTTCAGATACGACTTTCCGGCCGAGGCCCGGATGGTCCGCTTGTCGCGGGCCAGGGCCTCGGGGTTGCGGGAGGACACGGTGATGTAGCCGACCAGGTTGACCCCGGCCGCGCCGCTCGCGAGGTCCTCGCCGCGCTGGTCCAGGCGGTTGTGGGAGGCGACGTCACGGGGGTCGACGGTGCGGTTCATCTTGGCTGCGCGGGAGGCCTCGGCCTCGTCGTTGGTTTTTTCGGTCAGCATGCGTTCGATGGCTACCTCGGTGGGCTCGAGATCCATCGTCACGGCGACCGTTCGGATGACGTCCGGGGTGTGGACGAGGAGCGGCGCGAGGAAGTTGACGCCCACCGGGGTCATCGGCCATTCCTTCACCCAGGCGGTGGCGTGGCACCAGGGCGCGCGGGTGGACGACTCCCTCGTCTTGGCCTGGAGGTACGTCGGCTCCATGGCGTCCAGCTCGGCCGGCCAGGCGTTGCGCTTGGTCATCGCCTGGATGTGGTCGATGGGGTGGTCCGGGTCGTACATGGAGTGGATGAGGGAGGCGAGACGGCCCTGGCCGAGGGGCTGGCGCACGCGGATGTCCGCCTCTTGGAGGCGGGAGCAGATGTCGGTCAGCTCGCGGGCCATGACGACGGCGAGCCCCGCGTCCCGGTCGAGCCTGCGGCCGGACTGGGGGCGGGCCGCGCGGGCCATCGCCTGGGCCTCGGCGGCGAGTTCGCGGTTGAAGTGCATGCAGGCGACGAGGTACGCGCGGTGCTGCTCGCTGCTGGTCGACACCATGGACTGGAGTTGGTCGTACGACGTCTGCAGCCAGGGCAGTGCCCTGTCGTCCCCGCGCATGGCGACGTCCTTGGCGTGGGCGTCGGGGTCGGCGGGGAGGGTGCGGGCGAGCATCTGGAGGCGGGTGACGAAGCCGTCGCCGTTGGCCACGTGCTTGAGGAGGGTGCCGAAGCGGTCGACGAGGGCTTCCTGGTCCTCGGAGTCGCGCAGGCCGACGCCGGGGCCCTCGATCTCGATCGCGGCCGTCACCGTGCGGCGGTCCGCGTGGAGCAGTACGGCGATCTCGTCGGGGCCGAACGGGGCGGCGAGCCAGTTGATCCGGCCGATGCCGGGGGGTGGGCCGACCTCGACCTCGCGGCCGTCGACGTGGGTGCCGGCCTCCATCACGGAGGAGCGGTAGGTCGTGCCCTGGCGGAGGGTGCGCTTGTAACTGCGGTTGATCTCGAACCACTTGTAGAAGGTGCGGCGCTTGTACGGCACGTAGACCGCGGCGAGCGCGACGAGCGGGAAGCCCATCAGCAGCACGATGCGCAGGGAGAGCACCGGGACGAGGAGCCCGCACATCATGCCGAGGAACGCGCCCACGATGATGAGCGCGATCTCGCCCGTCTCGCGATTGCGGCCGACGATCGCGTTCGGCCGGGCGCGGCCGATCAGATACGTACGGCGGGGCGTGACCGTATGCGACACGTGGGACTCGGTCGTCAACGCCCGTCACCTCCTGTGCTGTTGCTACTGCCGTTGCGGGTGTTGCCGGCGTGCGGGCTGTTCACCGGGTTGCTCGAGCGGGGTGCGGGAGCGGCGGAGGGGACAGATCCGCCACCTCCGTTCGGGGTGCGCGAGCTGTGGGCGGCGACTCCGCCGGACGCCGGGTTGCTCGGGCGGGCACCCGAGCCTCCGGAGGCCTGACCGTTGTTGTCGGCCCGGGAGCTGTGGGTCTTGATGCCCTGGGCGACCAGGGTGGCCGGGGAGCTGATCACCGCGGCGGCCTTGCCCTCGGCGTTCTGCATGATGCGGTTGTTGCGGGAGCCGGCGATCTCGTCGCCGAAGCCGGGGACGAAACGGTAGATCATCGCGCTGGCGAAGATGGCGAGCAGGATGATGGCGAGGCCGGAGACGACGGCGGAGAAGGCGTCGGGGCCGTCGTCGGAGGAGAGCGCGCCGGCGAGTCCGAGGACGATGACGATCACCGGTTTGACCAGGATGACGGCGATCATGATGCCGGCCCAGCGGCGGACGTGGCCCCAGAGGTTCTTGTCGACGAGGCCGGCGTAGACGACGGTGCCGAGGAGGGCGCCGACGTAGAGGAGGGCGGCTCGGATGACGAGCTCCAGCCACAGGACGCCGGCGGCGAGGATGCTGACCAGGGAGACGACGATCAGCATGATGGGGCCGCCGCCGATGTCGTTGCCCTTCTCCAGGGCGCCGGAGAAGGTGCCGAAGAAGGTGTCGGTCTGGTCGCCGGTGGCCTTCGCGAGGACCTCTGAGACGCCGTCGGTGGCGGAGACGACGGTGTAGAGGATGAGGGGGGTGAAGGCGGACGCGAGCACGGTCAGCCACAGGAACCCGATCGCCTCGCTGATGGCGGTGGTGAGGGGGACGCCTCGTACCGCGCGCTTGGCTACGGCCAGCAGCCACAGGAGAAGGGTGAGGATGGTCGAGGCCGCGAAGACGACCGCGTACTGCTGGAGGAACTTCTGGTTGGTGAAGTCGACGTTGGCGGTGTTCTCGACGGCGTCGCTGAGCTTGTCGATGGTCCAGGCCGCGGCCTTCGCGCAGCTCTTGGCGAGGGAGGACATGGGGTCGAGGGTGGAGGTGGGATCGTCGTTGATCGATCCGCCGTTCGACTTGCTGCTGCGGTCGCTCTCGCACAGGGAACGGGCGGTGCCGGTGATCAGGCGGCAGGCGTCGTCGCTCGGCGTGGGAGACGGTGAGGGCGACGGGGCCGCGAAGGCACGGGCCGCCAGCAGCACGGTCGCGGTCTGCACGGCTGTGACCGCCGCCGCGGCCTTGAGCACGTAGCGACTACCGGGCATAGGTGAACCCTCCGTACTCGGCGACAGCCTTCGCCATCTCGTCCGCGCTGGAGGCCGTGTCGTCGCCTGGGACGGGCGCCGGGCCTTCTTTCTGGGACTGCGTGACGACCTTCCAGTCGTCGGCGGTCCACTCGAGCTTCATGGTGATGGTGAACCAGCTGTTGGTGACGGGGTTCGTGGACTTCTCGCCTGCCATGCCGAGCAGCCCGCTGCACCAGACATCGACGGTCGCGCTGTTCTGGGAGGACTGGGTGACCTTGGTGCCGATCGGACTCGTACGGGACACGAAGGTGTAGCCGACCGGCGTGGAGCCGTCGTCGTTCAGACCGATGTTCTTGCTGAAGGCCGGGGTGTAGGCCTTGTCCAGAGTCGACGTGAAATCGGTGACATGGGTGGGGGCGATGATGGTCTGCAGGATCGCGTCGCGCTTGGCCTTGTTGAACATGTCGGCCGAGCCCAGCGCCACGGCGTAGTTCGCCGCCGCGCTCTGCGCACCTTGGACGTCATGCGGGTAGCCGGTGGGAATCACACCCGGCGTGGACTGCACCGGCTTGGTCCCGCTCGGTGCTGTCGACGCGACGTCCGGTCGGCTCCCCGTCCCCTCCGCCGAGGAAGAGCCATCGTCCCCGCCACGGTTCGCGAAGGCGATCGCGGCGATCAGGAGGACGATGACGCCGACCACGGTGACCAGGCTTCGGGAGGACGAGCGGCCGGAGCGGCGGGCGCCGCCGTAGACGTCGCTGCTGCCCTCCGGGTACCGGGTGCGGGTCTGGCCCGTGCCGCCGTAACCGCCGGAGCCTTCTTGGTCGTCTCCGAGACTCATGCCGCTCACGTCCCCTCGACGTCGTACGAAAACGCGTAGGAGTACGACGGTAGCCGCGCTGGTTTCCGTGCGGGTGCGGTGTGGTGACTCGACATCAGGGAACGCAACCTAAGCCGGTGGGCACTGCGGACGGGTGGGTTGGAGGGGCTGTACCGGACGCGGCGGCTATACGGCCATGCCGTACACGATGGTGAAGAGCGTGCCCAGGGAGCCGATGATGAAGACTCCCGTCAGCCCCGCGATGATGAGGCCCTTGCCCTGTTCCGCGCTGAAGGTGTCGCGCAGTGCGGTGGCGCCGATGCGCTGTTTGGCGGCGCCCCAGATGGCGATGCCGAGGCAGAGCAGGATGGCGACCGCCATGACGACCTGGATCATCGTCTTGGCCTCGGTCCCCAGCGCGCCGAAGGGGCCCCAGTCCGGAGCGATCCCGCCGATGATGGTGTTGATGTCTCCCTTGTCGGCCGCAAAGAGCATGTAAGTCACCGCCCCTGGTGGGTAGTTCCGTTTCCCCTGCGTGTGCGCAGAGGTCAGGCCTCATTGTCGCCGACAATTCCGCCGTCGTATGTCGACTTGGCGGCATTGGTTGGCGGGTTTCGTACGAATGACTGTCTGGTCACTCTGTGTATCACGGCAGGTAACGCCGGGCAATGAGGCCTGGGCGGAACCTGTCGTGTGGTTCCGTCGTTGACCCCTCTTACGACCTGCGGCGCTTCTGGCACCGATGTTCTGCGGGTGAAGGCTAACCCGGAGGGCCGCCGGCATGGCGAACGGGCCGCGGTAGGGGAGTCCGCGGCCCGTTCGTTGACGGAGAGTCAGCCGGTGAAGGCGCTCACTCCCTTGGGGGTGCCCCACCCGGTCGGACCGTCGTAGCCCGAGGTGGCGGTGCAGAAGTAGCTCGTCGAGCAGCTGCCGTTGTTGCCCGAGGTCACGTCGTTGAGGGAGGACGTGTGCCGGTAGGGGTACTGGGCCGGGTAGTCGCTGCTGCCGGGCGTACCGGCCAGCGCGTAGACGGCCGCGATGATCGGGGACGAGGCGCTGGTGCCGCCGAACGTGTACCAGCCGGCGGTGACGCCGTAGGAGTCGTAGACGGAGACGCCGGTGGCGGGGTCGGCGACGGCGGATACGTCCGAGATCATGCGCTTGGTGCAGCCGCTGTCGGTCTGCCAGCTCGGCTTGGCGTCATAGGACGAGCAGCCCGATCCCGTGCCCTCGGTGGAGCTGGTCTTCCAGACGGTCTCGGTCCAGCCGCGGCTGTTGGAGGAGGTGGACAGCGCGGTGCCGCCCACCGACGTCACGTACCTGGAGGCGGCCGGGTACTCGGCGCCGTAGCCCTCGTCGCCGGCGGAGACGGTGATGGCGACGCCGGGGTGGTTGAAGTACGAGGAGTCGTAGGAGGTGTCCGAGGAGGACTCGGAGCCGCCGTAGGAGTTGGAGACGAACTTGGCGCCCAGGGTGACGGCCTCGTTCACCGCCTTGCCCAGGTTGGCCATGGTGGCGGACTTGGCCTCGACGAGGAGGATCTTGGCGTTCGGGGCGATGGCGGAGACCATGTCGAGGTCGAGGGAGATCTCCTCGGACCAGCCGGCGTCGCTGGAGGGCAGGGAGGTCGTGGAGCCCGTCTGGGAGACCTTCTTGAAGCAGCCGCTCGCGCTGGTGCAGGCCGGCAGGCCGTAGTACGAGCGGTACTTGGCGAGGTCCGCCTCGGCGTTCGGGTCGTTGTAGGCGTCGACGATGGCGATGGTCTCGCCGGCGCCGTTGGAGGCGGCCGCGGCGGTCAGGCCGTAGGCCGACTGGAGGTCGCTCGGGCCGTAGCCGGAGGGGGTGGCGGCGTCGGCGGCCTTGGGGTTGATGCCCCGGGCTTTCTGGAAGGCGGTGGTGCCGCCGGTCACGCGAAGGGAGTTGCAGGCGAGTTCGCCGGTCTTCTTGGGGGTGGCGCAGGGGGTCGCGGCCCAGGTGACCTTGGACGAGGTCGTCGCGTCCGCGTGGACCGCGGTGCCGAAGCCGGCGAGGACGAGGGCGGCGGTGACGGCCGTGGCGGAGCCGACGCGGTGCCATCTCAGGCGTGTGTGGGGGAAGTTGGTACGCAAGGTGCAGCCTCCTGATGGTGAGGGACAGGGGCGGTGCGGGTGCGTGCCGTCGGCTTTCCCCGGCGGCGGGCGGCGGCCTGTGAGGACGGTCCACCTTGTTCCGTACGTGACAACAGAGAATGGCTGGAAATCTGACCTCCGCCATACCGAAAGTTGTCCCGGGCTTACTCGCGCATGGCCGCTCGATGGACCGCGGGCGGTGGTGACTTGACTCGCGTGGACCCGGCGAACGGGCCGCGACCGGATGTCGCGGCCCGTTGCCGTTGTGCCGCCGAGGGGACCCCACGTCCCCCTCTCAAGGGCGGCGTCCCCGTGACCCGACGGGGACACTCGTGGACCGGATCAGCCGGTGAAGGCGCCCAGGCCTGCCGGGGTACCGAGGCCGGTCGGGCCGTCGTAGCCCGACTTGGCGGTGCAGAAGTAGCTCGTGGTGCAGGAGCCGTTGTTGCCGGAGGTCACGTCGTTGAGGGCGGTGGTGTCCTCGTAGGGGTACTGGGCCGGGTAGTCACTGCTGCCCGGAGTGCCCGCGAGGGCGTACACCGACGCGATGATGGGGGCGGAGGCGCTGGTGCCGCCGTAGGTGTTCCAGCCCGTGCCGTCCGAGCCGTAGGAGTCGTAGACGGAGACGCCGGTGGCGGGGTCGGCGACGGCGGAGACGTCGGCGATCATGCGCTTGGTGCAGCCGCTGTCGGTCTGCCAGGAGGGCTTGGCGTCGTACGAGGAGCAGCCGGAGCCCGTGCCCTCGGTGGAGCTGGTCTTCCAGACGCTCTCGGTCCAGCCGCGGCTGGTGGAGGAGGTCTTGAGGGCGGTGCCGCCGACGGCGGTGACGTACTTGGAGGCGGCCGGGTACTCGGCGCCGTAGCCCTCGTCGCCGGCGGAGACGGTGATGGCGACGCCGGGGTGGTTGAAGTAGGAGGAGTCGTAGGAGGTGTCCGAGGAGGACTCGGAGCCGCCGTAGGAGTTGGAGACGAACTTGGCGCCCAGGGTGACGGCCTCGTTCACCGCCTTGCCCAGGTTGGCCATGCTCGACGAACTCGCCTCGACCAGCAGGATCTTGGCGTTGGGGGCGATGGCGGAGACCATGTCGAGGTCGAGGGAGATCTCACCGGCCCAGCCGCTGTCGGCGGTGGGCAGGGAGGTCGTGGAGCCGGTCTGGGAGACCTTCTTGAAGCAGCCGTTGGCGGTGGTGCAGGCCGGCAGGCCGTAGTAGCTGCGGTAGGTGGCCAGGTCCGCCGCGGCGTTGGGGTCGTCGTAGGCGTCGACGATGGCGATGGTCTCGCCCGAGCCGTTGGAGGCGGAGGCGTCCGTCAGGCCGTAGGCGTCCTGGAGGTCGCTCGGGCCGTAGCCGGTCGGGCTCGCGGAGGAGGCGTTCGGCTTGAGCGTCTTGGCGGTCATGCCCTTCAGTGCAGCCTGCTTCTCCATGAACGCGGTGGTGCCGCCGGTGACGCGCAGGGCGTTGCAGACGGCGTAGCCCTTCTTGGGGGTGGCGTCACACGTGCTCTCGTACTGCACATGGGCCTTGGCGACGGCGGTGGCGACGGCCTTGGCGCTCACGTGGTCGGGCGTGGCCGCGGTCGCGTGGACGGCGGTGCCGAGTCCGGCGAACACGAGGGCGGTGGTGGCCACGGCGGTGGAGCCGGCCCGGCGCCATCTGCCGGGTATGTGGGGGGTGTGGGGAGTACGCAACGTACAGCCTCCTGAGAGTGGTTGCAGAGGCCTGCGGTGGGGGACCACCGGTGAGGTTCCCGGTGGGGGCGGCGACCCGGGTAGACCATCGCCTTGTTGAGTACGTGACAACAAGGCAGGCGGTGGAATCCTGACTTCCGCCATACCGAAGGGCGTTGGGGGATTGCTGATCAATGGCGGGCGGATGGGCGGGGGATGGTCACGGCTTGACCATCTACACGCGTCGCACACAACTCCCGGGTGAGTGAAGGCGGTTGGCGTCTCCGGATCAGCGGGGCTTGAGGCCGTGCATCAGGTGGTGGACCAGTTCCGGCACGGTCTGCATGGCGGCCTCGGTGGTGAACATGCCGGTGGCGGCGAAGGACGCGAGGCCGTGGAGGGCGGTGCCCACGACGATGGTGAGCTGCTCGGGGTCGCCGTCGACGATCTCGCCGCGCTGCTGGGCGGCGGCGACGGCCCGCGCCAGGGCGCCCACCGTGCGGTCGATCCCGGCGGCCATCTGTTCGGCGGCGTCGGGGTCGTGCTTGCGGGCGTACATCAGCTCCAGGAGCTCGGCGTTGTCGATGGCGAAGCCGAGATAGGTCCGGGCGAGGACGGTGAGGCGGTCCCTCAGGGCGAGCCCCGGTTCGTCGGCGGCTTCGAGGGCCTCGGCCATGCGGTCGTATCCGACCAGGGCGAGGGCGTTGAGGAGGGCCTGCTTGTCCTTGAAGTGCCGGCCGGGGGCGGCGTGGCTGACGCCGAGGTCGCGGGCGAGTTCCCGCAGGGAGAGGGAGGCGCTGCCCTTGTCGCGGAGGGTGCGCTCGGCGGCGGCGAGGAGGGCGGAGCGCAGGTCTCCGTGGTGGTAGGGGCGGGTCTCGGGCTTCTCGGCTGGCATGGGTGCCATCGTATCCGGATGTAGTCGATGCCAGCATTGTTGGCAGTGCCACCATTGTTGTCATTGACAGCATTGTTGGCGGCGTCTACATTCGGGTGTATGGCTATCGACAAGCAGCAGAAGTGGAACGCGACCCGGATCCCCGACCAGGCCGGCCGCACGGCGGTGGTCACGGGGGCGAACAGCGGGATCGGACTCCGGGCCGCGCAGGCCCTGGCCGAGGCGGGCGCGCACGTCGTGTTCGCCGTACGGGACGTGGAGCGCGGTGAGGCGGCGGCGAGGACCGTGAACGGCAGCACGGAGGTCCGGCGGCTGGATCTGGCGGACCTGTCGTCGGTGCGGGAGTTCGCGGCGGGCTGGGACCGCCCGCTGGATCTGCTGATCAACAACGCGGGCGTGATGATGGTCCCGCAACAGCGGACGGCGGACGGCTTCGAGATGCAGTTCGGCACCAACCATCTGGGCCACTTCGCGCTGACGAACCTGCTGTTGCCGTATGTCACCGACCGGGTCGTGACGGTGTCCTCGGGTGCGCACCGCTGGGGCGACCAGCGGATCGACTTCGACGACCTGAACAGGACGTCGGCCTACGACCCGAGGGGCGTGTACGGCCAGTCGAAGCTGGCGAACCTGCTGTTCGTGCTGGAGCTCCAGCGGCGGCTGACGGAGTCGGGCTCCAAGGTCCGCGCTCTGGCCGCCCACCCCGGCTACTCGGCCACCAACCTCCAGAGCCACGCGGCGAGTGCGGCGGCCCGGGTGTTCATGAAGTTCGGCAACAGGTTCCTGGCGCAGGACGACCGCGCGGGCGCACTGCCCACGTTGTACGCGGCGACGCAGGAGCTGCCGGGGGCGAGTTATGTCGGGCCGGACGGGCTCGGCGAGATGAGGGGCGCGCCGACGCTGGTGGGCCGGAGCACGGCCGCGAGCGACCCCGCCGTCGCCCGGCGCCTGTGGACGGTGTCGGAGGAGCTGACGGGGACGCGTTTTCCCCAGGGTGTGGAGACGCGGGCCACCTGATCGGGGGCACGCGCCGGTGACTCAGCCGGCGTTCGCCCAGAACCCGCGCAGCGCGCCGGCGAGTTCCTCCGGCGCCTCCTCGGCCATGTGGTGCCCGGAGTCGATCGGACCGCCCTCCAGCCGGTCGCCCGCCCAGTCGCGCCAGACGTCCAGGACATCGCCGTAGAGGTCTCTCATGTCGTCGCGGGTGGCCCACAGGACCTGGAGCGGGCTGTCGATGCGCCGGCCGGCCCGGCGGTCGGCGTCGTCGTGTTCCCGGTCGACCCCGAGGCCGGCCCGGTAGTCCTCGCACATGGCGTGCACGGTGGCCGGGTCGTGGATCGCGTGCCGGTAGTCCTCGTACGCCTCGGCGCCCATCTGTTCGGCGGTGGCCGTGTACCAGGCGTCGGGGTCGGCGTTGATGACGCGTTCGGCGGGCTTGTCCGTCTGGCCGAGGAAGAACCAGTGCCACCAGCTCGCGGCGAAGCCGGCGTCACAGCGGCGCAGGGCCTCCCCGATGGGGACGGCGTCCAGCACGCTGACGGCGGACACGGCCTCCGGGTGGTCGAGGGCGAGCCGGGTGGCCACGTACGCGCCCCGGTCGTGCCCGACGACCGTGAACCGCTCGTGCCCGAGGCGGCGCATGACCGCGAGGCAGTCGCCGGCCATGGCGCGCTTGGAGTACGGACGGTGTTCCGGATCGGTCGGGGGCTTGTCGGACCGGCCGTAGCCGCGCAAGTCGGGGCAGACGACGGTGTGACCGGCCGCGGCCAGCAGCGGGGCGACCCGGTGCCAGGTGGCGTGCGTACGGGGGTGTCCGTGCAGGAGCAGCACGGCGGGGCCGCTGCCGCCGTGCCGCACCCGCAGCCGGACCCCGTCGTCGCCCTCGCGGCGTGTCAGCTCGAAACCGTCGAACACACCGGCCTCCCGGGTTCGGTCGTCGGGGTCCGGCTGCCCTGGAGCGCGCGATCCACACGGTGACCACGGCCGTGATCGCCCGTTGACGTGTTTCTCACCTTCGTGCGGAATGCTGGCTTCCGTGAAGCGCACGCCACGTCTGGCTCTCCACGCCGCCGTCGTCCTGCTCACCGTCACCTCGGCCTCCGAGGCGGTCGCCGACGACGGGGCGGGGCCCTTCGGGGTGACGGTGGTCGCCGCGGCGAACTCGCCGACCGCCCGCGTGGGACCCCTGTTCAACGGCGGACAGCACCACTGCACCGCCTCCGTCGTCCGCAGCCCGCACCGGGACCTCCTCGTCACCGCCGCGCACTGTCTCGACAATGGTGACGACGGCCTCGTGTTCGTGCCCGGCTACCGGGACGGCACAGCGCCGTACGGGACGTGGAAGGTGCGCAAGCGGTACATGCCCGAGGGGTGGTCCAAGGGGCAGGACGAGGACAGTGATGTCGCCTTCGCCACGGTCGAGGGGGACATCCAGGACGCCGTCGGCGGGAACCGGTTCGTGACCGGCTCAGCCACCGGGGCCACCGCCGTCACCGTCACCGGGTATCCCTCCTCCCGTGACCTGCCGATCAGCTGCACCAACAGGCCGACCGCGCACAGCCGTACGCAACAGCGCATCGACTGCCCCGACTTCACCGGCGGGACCAGCGGCAGCCCCTGGGTGAACGGGAACGGGCAGGTCGTGGGGGTGCTGGGCGGGCACGAGCAGGGCGGGGCGACGCCCGACGTGTCGTACAGCGTGGTCCTCGGGGCGGAGGCCGCCGCACTCTACCGGGACGCGGTCCGCTGAGTTCTGCGCCCCCTCGACCGCGATCTTCGCGCCGACCCGTCCGAGTACCCCGGTTTCCTTCGGGGAAGCTCCTAGACTGACGCGGGCGGACTCCCAGTCGGTGAGGGGCGGTTGACGGTGCGTAAGGCGTGGCTCGTGGCGGGCGCCGCTCTCGGGGCGGGGCTCAGCTTCGTGATGCTGCTCGTCGTGGGGGTCTACGTCGTCGCAGGCAACCTTGCGGGCGGGGTCGGCGGAGCCACCAGGACGCTGGCCAAGGGGGCTGTTCCGGCCGCCTATCAGCCGCTCGTGCAGAAGTGGGGCAACCTCTGCCCCGCCATCAACCCCGCCCTGCTCGCCGCCCAGCTCTACCAGGAGAGCGGGTTCAACCCGAAGGCCCAGAGCGCCGCGGCCGCGCAGGGAATAGCGCAGTTCATCCCGGGGACCTGGGCCACGCACGGGGTCGACGGGGACGGCGACGGCGACAAGGACGTATGGGACCCCAACGACGCCATTCCCTCGGCGGCTTCCTACGACTGCTCCCTCGCGTCCTATGTGAAGGCCGTCCCGGGCAACATCACCGAGAACATGCTCGCCTCCTACAACGCGGGCGCCTACGCGGTCATCAAGTACGGGGGCGTGCCGCCGTACAAGGAAACCCAGAACTACGTGAAGACCATCACGACGCTGGAGGAGAGCTTCGCGGCGCCCACGTCCCGTGTCGATCCCTCCAAGCAGGCCGCCGGGGCCATCTACTACGCGCAGAAGAAGCTCGGGACGCCCTATCTGTGGGGCGGGACCGGTACCGCCGAGCAGGGCGGGCGCTTCGACTGTTCGGGGCTGACGCAGGCCGCGTACGAGAGCGTGGGCATCACGCTGCCGCGCGTCGCGAACGATCAGTACAACGCCGGCCCGCATCCGGCCAGAAGTGAACTGTTGCCCGGGGACCTGGTGTTCTTCTCCACCGACCTCAACAACTCGCGCGCGATCCACCATGTGGGGATTTATGTGGGCGGCGGATACATGATCGACGCACCGAGAACAGGTGCTGTGATCCGGTTCGACCCGATCGACACTTCTGAGTACTTCGGTGCCACCCGGGTCACCGAAGATGGCGCGAAAGCATTGCCCACGACGGTGTGACCGAACGTGAAACCCACCCCTGAACTGCAGTGATGTGTCTCTCTTCGATAACGTCTGCGTGATCATTCAGTGGAGTGTGGAACGTATTAACGGGAGCCGTGCGTTCCTGGGGGCGTAGCCGAGCGCACATGGGTACGCCGGGAAAGACGACGAAGGGGCCGCAGCACCATGGCTGTTCTCGCCGAATCCGGGTCGAACCCCGACGTCGACCTGCTCTACGACATCAACGGCCTGGCCAAGGACGCCCCGCACTGGTTCGACCGGGTCATGGAGTACGTCGGGGAGTACGGCATCCTGCTCGGGATGGTGCTGCTCATCCTGTGGTGCTGGTGGGCGGGCCGCCGGCGTGGAGGTGAGGACGCGGCGTCCTCCGTGGCCGCGTTGGTGTGGGCGCCGCTCGCCGCCGCGCTGGCCGTGCTGGTGAACGTGCCCATAAGGGGGTTCGTCGAGCGGCCCCGGCCGTTCCGGACCCATGAGGGGCTCGAGGTCCTGGTTTCCGGGAAGACCGACTACTCCTTCGTGAGCGACCACGCGACGATCACCATGGCGATGGCCGCCGGGTTGTTCGTGGTCAACCGGAAGTTCGGGCTCCTCGGCATCGCGCTCGCGCTGCTCGAAGGGTTCTGCCGGGTGTACATGGGTGTGCACTATCCGACGGACGTCATCGGCGGGTTCGCGCTCGGGACGGCGGTGGCCCTGTTGTTGTCGCCGCTCGCGATGGCTCTCCTCACGCCGGTGATGAAGGCGGTCGAGGGGTCCTCGAAGGGGGCGTGGATCGTCCGCGCGCGAGGGGTCGAGCGGGGGGCCTCGGTGATTCCCGGGGCCCGGCAGGAGGCCGCGGCCTCCGAGCGGGATCTCGCCGCGTAGCGCACGACCGCTACAGCGACTGCGGGGAACCGCTACAGCGACTGCGGGGAGGTGAAGAACCCCTGCGGGTCGTACTGCTTCTTCACCTTGGCCAGCTGTGTCGCCGCGTCGCCGTAGTACGCCTTCCGCCAGTCCTTCAGCGTCGGGTCCGTGTAGTTCTGGTAGGCCGCGCCCGAGGCGTAGGGCTTCATCGCGTCGTGGGCTCCCGTCAGCCAGGACCGGGCCGTCGTGCCCGTCGATCCCGCCTTCCAGGACGCGATGTACTGGGCCAGCATGCGGGAGCGGCGGTGGACGAAGGCCGTCGCGGTGGGGGCGACGCGGTTGACCGCTCCGCCGAGGGCGGTCAGGGCGATGCTGCCCGAGCCGCCCCGGACCGAGGCGATCTGACTGAGAAGGGTCTGGATGCCGGCCGCCGAGAGCGAGCGGTCGAAGAAGTCCGAGTGGGCCGCGTAGGTCTCGCGGCCGAGGGCGCCCTGCGGGGTGCGGCCCGGGGTGGAGCCGGGCAGGTGGCACCTGGCGTCCGTGGAGAAGGACGAGCAGCCCGCGTACGCCTCCATCGCGCTCTCGTAGGAGTGCCGCCTGAGCGTCACGCTGCGGGCCGGTGAGCCGATCCTGTCGGCCAGGCGGTCGAGCGCGTTCTGGAGCTCGCCGTAGGTGCCCAGGGAGAACGCCGCTACCGCCACGGAGGGCGAGCCGCCGTTCTCCACGTGGCAGGAGGACCAGATCTCGTCGGGCTGGGTGGGGCCCCACTCCTGCCATGCCCTCACCACGGCGGCCGCCCTGGACCACGGCCAGGTCGCGTACGCGGTCACGCCCTGCGGGGCGGGGTGGGTCCTGAAGTGCAGTTCGGTCACTACGCCGAAGTTGCCGTTGCCCGCGCCGCGCAGCGCCCAGAAGAGGTCCTTGTCGGTGGACGCGTCGGCGGTCAGCTCCTTGCCGTCGGCCGTGATCAGCGTCGCCCGGGTGAGGCTGTCGCAGGTCAGTCCGTAGGCCCGCGAGGCCACGCCGTGACCGCCGCCCAGGGTGAGACCGGAGATGCCGACGGTCGGGCACGAGCCCCCGGGGATGGTCACGCCCTTGGCGGTGAGGGCCCGGTAGACGTCGATCAGCTTGGCGCCGGCGCCGACCACCGCGGTGCCGCCCGAGGCGCGGACGCGGTTCAGCCGGGAGACATCGACGATCAGTCTGTTGTTTCCCGAGGACCAGCCGGCGTAGGAGTGGCCGCCGTTGCGGATGGCCACCCGGATGCCGTGGGCGCGGGCATAGGCGAGAGTGGAACGGACGTCGTCCGCGTGCGCCACGTACGCCACCGCCGCGGGCCTCAGTGAGTCGAAGCGGGTGTTGTAGAGCTGCCGGGCGGTCGCCCAGTCGGCGTCGCCGGGGCGGACCAGTGGGCCGTCCAGGTCGCGGGCGAGGCCCGACCAGTTCGCGGCGGCCGCGGCGGGCGTACGGGAGGAGGAGAGGGACTGGCCGATGGTGCTCTGTGCGGCGCCGGCGCTGCCCCCGCCGTCGCACGCGGCCGTGGCCACCGCGGCGATCGCGGCCGCGCCGCCCCCGATGAACGTACGCCGTTGCATGTGTCCGTGCCTTCCGTCGGCCTCGTCGGCTTCCGTGGTACGAGACGGGACTGTGGGGGTGAGGGTTCCCTGGAGGGTTCCGGAATCACACTGTGCCCTCGACGTAAGCGTTCCGTGACCTCACCGCACCTTCTGCAGGGGTTCACCCGCAGTTCACTTCCGGCCATCAACGCCTTCACCTGATCTGCCTAATTTCGGCCTTACGCGATGCGTGGTGCGCCAGGAAGGCGCATCCGTGTCTCTCAGACTTCGCGCACGCCGCCGGATTCAGGACGGCGGCTCCCGGAAGGAACTCAAGTGAAGCTTCAGCGCAAGAACCGGCGGGCCCTCGCCTTCGGTGCTCTCGCCGTCTCCGGCGCCCTGGCCCTCACGGCGTGCGGCTCGGACGACACCAGCGACGGTGGTGGCAGCAGCGCGTCCTCGACCGCCAACGCCAGCAGCATCAAGTGTGACGACGCCAAGGGCCAGCTGCTCGCCGACGGCTCCTCCGCGCAGAAGAACGCGATCGACGCCTGGGTCAAGCAGTTCACGCAGGCCTGTGGCGTGCAGATCAACTACAAGGGCAGCGGCTCCGGCGCCGGCATCACCGCCTTCACCAACGGGCAGGTCGCCTTCGCCGGCTCCGACTCCGCGCTGAAGCCGGAAGAGGTCACCGCCTCCAAGAAGGTCTGCTCCGGCGGCCAGGCCATCGACCTCCCGATGGTCGGCGGCCCGATCGCGATCGGCTACAACGTCCCGGGCGTGGACAAGCTCACGCTGGACGCCCCGACGCTCGCGAAGATCTTCAACGGCAAGATCTCCAAGTGGAACGACCAGGCGATCGCGAAGCTGAACCCCGACGCCAAGCTTCCCGACCTCAAGATCCAGGCCTTCCACCGTTCCGAGGACTCCGGTACCACGGACAACTTCACCAAGTACCTGATCGCCTCCGCCAAGAGCGACTGGCCCTACTCGGGCGGCAAGGCCTGGCAGGCCAAGGGCGGCCAGTCGGCGTCCGGCTCCTCCGGCATCGCCCAGCAGGTGAAGCAGACCTCCGGCGCGATCGGCTACATGGAGCTGTCGTACGCCAAGGACGGCATCAACCCGGTCAGCATCGACACGGGCGCCTCCGCCCCGGTCGAGGCCAGCGTGGAGAACGCCACCAAGGCCATCGCCGACGCCAAGGTCGTCGGCACCGGCTCCGACCTGGCGCTGCAGCTGAACTACGCCACCAAGGCAGAGGGTGCCTACCCGATTACCCTGGTGACGTACGAGATCGCCTGTGACAAGGGCAACAAGGCCGACACCCTGGCCGCCACCAAGGCGTTCCTGCGCTACATCGCCTCCGAGGACGGCCAGAAGGTCCTCGCGGACAACGACTACGCGCCGATCCCCGACGACATCATCGCCAAGGTCCGCACCACCATCGAGGGCCTGAGCTGACCTGAGTGTGGTCGGACCGGGGCCCGCTTCGAGGGACCCGGTCCGACCACACCGTCCGGTGCACCGCCGCCAGGAGCCGCACATCGCACGCGGCTCAGCAGACCGGAGAACCCGATGGACACCACACAGATAACAGACGCACCTCCCCCCACCCCCCAGCAGACCGACGCCGAGCTGAAGCGCGCGGCCCGCGGCGCCACCCGACCCGGTGACCGGATCTTCCTCGGTCTCTCCCGTGGGTCGGGCATCCTGCTGCTGGCGATCATGGCCGCGATCGCCGTCTTCCTCACGTACCGCGCCTCCATCGCGATCGGCAAGGACGACGCGAACTTCCTCACCACCTTCGAGTGGAACACCGGTCTGATCCCGCCGAAGTTCGGCATCGCCGTCCTCGCCTTCGGCACGGTCGTCTCCTCGATCATCGCCATGGTCATCGCGGTCCCGATCGCGGTCGCCATCGCCCTGTTCCTCACCCACTACGCCCCGCGCAGGCTGAGCGGTCCCATCGCTTATGTGATCGACCTGCTCGCCGCCGTGCCGTCCATCGTCTACGGCCTCTGGGGCGCCCTGATCCTCGTCCCGCACATGAACGGCCTCTACGGCTGGCTCGACGACTACCTCGGCTGGACCGGCATCTTCGACTGGCAGGGCGGCGCGCCCCGCTCGATGCTCACCGTCGGCATCCTGCTCGCGATCATGATCCTGCCGATCATCACCAACGTGAGCCGCGAGGTCTTCCGCCAGGCCCCGCAGATGATCGAGGAGGCGGCCCTCGCCCTCGGTGCCACCCGCTGGGAGGTCATCCGCATGGCGGTGATCCCCTTCGGCCGCTCCGGCGTGATCTCCGCCTCGATGCTCGGTCTCGGCCGTGCGCTCGGCGAGACGATGGCCGTGGCCACCGTGCTCTCCCCGACCTTCACCATCCAGGCCAGTCTGCTCGACCCGGGCGGCGGCACCTTCGCCCAGAACATCGCCAGCAAGTTCAGTGAGGCCAGCGACCTCGGCCGGGACGCCCTCATCGCCTCCGGTCTGGTGCTGTTCGTCATCACCCTGCTGGTCAACGGCGCGGCCCGCATGATCATCGCCCGCCGCAAGGAGTACTCGGGGGCCAACGCATGAGCAACGCCGTCATCGCCGACAAGCCCCGCAGCACCCTGCGCGGCGCCCGCCTCCCCAAGTGGAGCCCGTACGCCATCGCCGTCGGCTCGGTCGCCCTCGGCCTCGGCATCAGCGCGGCCGCCGGTCTGAACAGCAGCATCCAGTGGGCCCTGATGGCCGCGGTCCTGTTCGTCCTCGGCACGTATGTCATCGCGGCCCGCGTCGAGGGGCGCCGGCAGGCCAAGGACCGGGTCGCGACCGCGCTGGTCTGGGTCGCCTTCCTGATCGCCCTGGTCCCGCTGATCTCCCTGGTCTGGACGACCGTCGTACGCGGTGTGAAGGTCCTCGACGTCTACTTCCTGACCCACTCGATGGGCCTGGTCTCCGACACCGAGCCGGGCGGCGGCATCTACCACGCCATCCTCGGCAGCCTGGAGCAGGTCGGCCTCGCCACGGTGATCGCGGCGCCGGTCGGCGTGCTCACCGCGATCTACCTGGTCGAGTACGGGCGGGGCAACCTCGCCAAGGCCGTCACGTTCTTCGTCGACGTGATGACCGGTATCCCCTCGATCGTCGCGGGTCTGTTCATCCTGTCGATCATGCTGATGTTCGACATGCAGCCCTTCGGCTTCGCGGGCTCGCTCGCGCTGGCCATCCTGATGATGCCGGTCGTGGTCCGCTCCACGGAGGAGATGCTCAAGCTCGTCCCGAACGAGCTGCGCGAGGCGTCCCTGGCGCTCGGTGTCCCGAAGTGGCGCACCATCCTGAAGGTGGTCCTGCCGACCTCGATCGGCGGCATCACGACCGGCATCATGCTGGCGATCGCCCGTATCGCGGGCGAGACCGCGCCGGTGCTGCTGCTGGTGTGGGGCAACTCGCTCATCAACACCAACCCCTTCGATGGTGCGCAGGCCTCGCTGCCGCTGTACATCTATCAGCAGTACGCGAACAGCGCGGGCTCCGGTGCGGCCTACGACCGTGCCTGGGCCGCGGCGCTGACGCTGATCGCCTTCGTGATGATCCTGAACCTGGTGGCCCGCGGCATCGCCCGCTGGAAGGCCCCGAAGACCGGTCGCTAAGGCGACAACTTCCGGCTCCGCCGGGCGGGGCCCCCTCAGCGACTGATCTGGAAGTGAAGTAATCATGGCCAAGCGAATCGACGTCAGCGGGCTCACCGCCTACTACGGCTCCCACAAGGCGATCGAAGACATCTCGATGACGGTCGAGCCGCGCTCGGTGACGGCCTTCATCGGCCCCTCCGGCTGCGGCAAGTCGACCTTCCTGCGCACGCTCAACCGGATGCACGAGGTCACCTCGGGTGGCCGGGTCGAGGGCAAGGTGCTCCTCGACGACGAGGACCTGTACGGCCACGGCATAGACCCCGTGTCCGTCCGCCGCGAGGTGGGCATGGTCTTCCAGCGCCCGAACCCGTTCCCCACGATGTCGATCTTCGACAACGTGGCGGCGGGCCTGCGCCTGAACGGCTCGTACAAGAAGAGCGAGCTGTCGGACGTCGTCGAGAAGTCCCTCAAGGGCGCGAACCTCTGGAACGAGGTCAAGGACCGCCTGAACAAGCCGGGTTCGGGTCTCTCCGGTGGTCAGCAGCAGCGTCTGTGCATCGCCCGCGCGATCGCGGTGGAGCCCAAGGTCCTCCTCATGGACGAGCCCTGCTCGGCCCTGGACCCGATCTCCACCCTCGCCATCGAGGACCTGATCGGTGAGCTGAAGGAGCGCTTCACGATCGTCATCGTGACGCACAACATGCAGCAGGCGGCGCGTGTCTCCGACCGCACGGCCTTCTTCAACCTGGCCGCCGTCGGCCAGCCCGGCAAGCTGATCGAGATCGACGAGACGGAGCGGATCTTCTCCAACCCGTCGGTCCAGGCCACGGAGGACTACATCTCCGGCCGCTTCGGCTGAGCCGACACCGACCCCTCGCGGTGCTGCATGGCGGTGCCACCGCGAGGACACAGAGGGCCCGCCCCCGGATTCCGGGGGCGGGCCCGTTGTACGTGCACGGCTCCTACAGGAACACCAGGTCCACGATCCAGAAGGCGCAGGCGGCCACGATCGCCGCCGCCGGCATGGTGATGAACCAGCCGAGGACGATGTTCTTGGCGACGCCCCAGCGGACCGCGTTGACGCGCTTGGTGGCGCCGACGCCCATGATCGCCGAGGTGATGACGTGGGTCGTCGAGACCGGCGCCTTGAACAGGTAGGCGGTGGTGAACATGATCGCCGCACCGGTCGTCTCCGCGGCGAAACCCTGCGGCGGATCGAGCTCGATGATCTTCCGGCCCAGGGTGCGCATGATGCGCCAGCCGCCCGCGTACGTGCCCAGCGACAGCATCACCGCGCAGGCGATCTTCACCCAGACCGGGATCGGGTCGCCGTACGTCTCGTGGCCGGAGATCACCAGGGCCATCACCACGACACCCATGGTTTTCTGGGCGTCCTGGAGGCCGTGACCGAGGGCCATGCCGGCCGCGGACACGGTCTGCGCGATCCGGAAGCCCCGCTTCGCCTTGTGCGGGTTGGCCCGCCGGAATATCCACATGATCGCGGTCATCACCAGGTAACCGGCGATCAGACCGACGACCGGCGAGAGGAACATCGGGATGACGACCTTGTCGAGCACACCGTTCCAGATCACCTCGGTGCCGCCCGCCAGGGCGGCCCCGACCATGCCGCCGAACAGCGCGTGCGAGGACGAGGAGGGCAGCCCGAAGTACCAGGTGACGAGGTTCCACACGATCGCGCCGACCAGGGCCGCGAAGAGGATCGCCATCCCCTTCGAGCCCTGTGGCGTGTCGATCAGGCCCTCACTGACGGTCTTGGCGACCCCGGAGCCGAGGAAGGCTCCTGCCAGGTTCATGACCGCCGCCATGGCGAGCGCGGCCCGGGGGGTCAGCGCCCGCGTCGACACCGAGGTCGCGATGGCGTTCGCCGAGTCGTGGAAGCCGTTGGTGTACGTGAAGAAGAGCGCGACCAGGATGGTCACGACCAGAGCGAAGGTGTCCATGGAAGAGGTCAGGACTCCTTGACGGCGATGGTCTCCACCGTGTTCGCCACATGCTCGAACGCGTCCGCGGCCTCTTCGAGGACGTCCACGATCTGCTTGAGCTTGAGGACCTCGATGGCCTCGTACTTGCCGTTGAAGAGCATGGCGAGCAGCTTGCGGTGGATCTGGTCCGCCTGGTTCTCCAGCCGGTTGACCTCGATCCAGTACTCGGTGAGGTTGTCCATGGTCCGCAGGTTCGGCATGGCCTCGGCCGTGAGCTCGGCGGCCCGCGCGAGCACCTCGATCTGCTGCTCGACGCCCTTGGGGAGCTCCTCGACGTTGTAGAGGACGACCAGGTCGACGGCCTCCTCCATGAAGTCCATGATGTCGTCGAGGGAGGACGCCAGGTTGTAGATGTCCTCGCGGTCGAACGGCGTGATGAAGGAGGAGTTCAACTGGTGGAAGATCGCGTGAGTGGCGTCGTCACCGGCGTGTTCAGCGGCCCGCATACGCTCTGCGATCTCGGCCCGGCCGGCGGTGTCCGCGCCGAGCAGTTCCATCAGGAGCTTCGAGCCCGTGACGATGTTGTCCGCGGAGGCGGCGAACATGTCGTAGAAGCTCGTCTCCCTGGGGGTCAGACGAAAGCGCACAAGGGGTCCTCGGGGTGCATCGGTTTCGGTCAGGCTGATGCTAGGTGCATCATCCGGCCACGGCTAATGGGCCGTCCCCCAGTGTCGCCCATCAGGCACAGTGGTTGGCACGGGGGCCGTCCGCAGGCCCTATACCCGGGAAACTTCGGTACCATATACCCAGGAGGGGTATAGGAATGCCCCTTGTTGTGGAGGACGCGATGACGACCACCGACACCGGCGCCACGGCGCCCTCCGAGCCAGTGGCCGAAAACGTCACGCACGGCTACCACAAGCAGAAGGACGAGCACCTCAAGCGCCTGCGCCGGATCGAGGGCCAGATCCGGGGCCTGCAGCGGATGGTCGACGAGGACGTCTACTGCATCGACATACTCACGCAGGTGTCGGCCTCCACCAAGGCCCTGCAGTCCTTCGCCCTGCAGCTCCTGGAGGAACACCTGCGGCACTGCGTCGCGGACGCTGCCGTCAAGGGCGGCGCCGAGATCGACGCGAAGGTCGAGGAGGCGACGAAGGCCATCGGCCGCCTGCTGCGGACCTGATCCGGACCTCGCCCCGACGGGACGGGCGCCCCCGGCTCACGTGCCGGGGGCGCTCGCACGTTCTTCGGCCACTTTCAGCACCTCGTCGATGCTCGCCAGGCTGAGCCGGTCGTCCGCGGCCGACGCCGCGATGATCAGCTCTCCGCACAGTTCGATCTCGGCGAGGGCCACGTGGTCCTGCACCGCCGTACCGCCGACCGGAGCCACGCGCATCACCTCTTCTCTGCCGTTACCGACTTCCTAGAGTAGGGAGCGGCATACACACCGCGCATGGCACGGACGGGCTAGTTCTTGACGCCCGTCACGGCCGCTCACCCCTCGGCGATCTCGCCGGCGTAGATGTCCCGGGCGGCCGGCAGACGTACGTCCGTGGCGATCCCGAAGTCGTACAGCAGGGTCGTCGAGGCGACCGCGACGGTGCCCTGCCGCTGTCCGTTGACGAAGCTGAAGCGGTGGCGGATCTTGCGGATGCGGCCCTGGTCGTCGAGGTAGACATCGAAGGGCACCGCGGTCGTGGCGAACCCTTTCGCCGCCGCTGCCAGGACACCCTGGTTGGCGCCGGAGGCGTTCTTCGCCGCGGCGGCGAGGTCCGCCGTACCCCGGTAGTGCCGCACCTCGGTCCCCGCGAGTTCGGTCGTGCCGACGTAGGTGGCCGTCCTGGTCCCGCGCAGCACCTCGGCGGCGGCGAACGGATCGGTGGCCCCGCCGGTGACGAGATTGCCGTCGGACAGGGTCGCGGTGTCGACGCGCACCCACTTGTCGGCGGGCACACCCGCACCCCGGTTCTTCATGAACAGGGCACCGGGAGCGAGGAGTTCGGTGATCGGCCGGTGCTCGCTGGTGCCGGCCGGGTCCTGCGGCAGCATCACCTTCAGGCGGCCGAGCCGCTCGCGGTAGTCGTACACGCCCTCGCCGCGGATGGTGACCCGGGTGCCGCCGGTGGCCATCTCCATGGACGTGCTCGCCTTCGAACTGCCCGCGTTCTCAAGGGCGTCGGCGGCCCGGCGCAGGGTACCGACCGGGTCGGCCGCGCGCGCGTCGTCGAGGGTGGCGCCGCTGCCCGAGCAACTGGTGGCGCAGGCGCACGCCATGAGCACCGCCGCGACGACGACCGACCCGCCGGCCTGCCTCTGCTGCCGCTCCGTCATCGCCGCCTACCCCCAGCCGATACGTCCGTCAAGGACCCCCTGTCGTGTCGCCTAACGACGGGCAGGAGGAGGTCGTCACGCGCATACCGGGCCTTTACCCGCGGTGGGTAACGTTGTCAGCGTGGCGCAGCAGGACAGGATCCCCCCACCTCCCTCCGACCGACCGGCCCACCACACGCAGATGGTCGAACAAGGCCGTTTCTGCCTGGCCCGGTGCACCTGCGGCTGGCGCGGACCGGCCCGCAGAGCCCGCAGCCAGGCCCGGGCGGACGCGGCGGGGCACACGGAGGGGTGAGGCCTACGTGTGCTCGAGCACGCGCACCAGGAGTTCGTCGACCAGGGTCCGGTCCCGGAGTTGGGTCAGTCGGTTCTTGGCGGCCGTCGGCGAGAGCCAGAGAACGCGGTCGACCTCGTCGTTCGGGGTGAAGGCGCCGGTGGTGGCTTCGGCCGCCCAGTAACGGACCTGCTTGGGGCGGCCGTTGGCGTAGTACTTCGTGGTGGAGAGCGGGGTGCCGGGTGCGGCCCGGTACCCGGTCTCCTCCTCCACCTCACGCAGCGCGCCGGTGAGGGCGTCCTCGCCGCGCTTCAGCTTGCCTTTGGGGTGCGACCAGTCGTCGTATTTCGGCCTGTGGACCAGGCAGACCTCCAGCCCGCCGTCGATCGGGGAGCGGCGCCACAGGACGCAGCCGGCTGCCTGGACGGGGGTTTGCGGGGCGTCGGTCACGGGAGTCGATGCCTCCTTCAGGTACTGACGGCCTGTTTCTGCCAGCACTGCTGGAACGTGAACCGGGCCGCCTCCACCTCGTGGCGCTGGTCGGCGTGCAGAACGCCGAGGGCGTAGGCGGTGGCCGGGGCGATGCGGGGGGTGCGGGCCGCTGCCGCGGCGGCGGCCGCGGCCTCGGAGGCGTCCCGGTGGCGGTCCAGGGCCTCACCTGCCGTCAGAAGCCGCAGCTCCACCGGGGGGTTGCTGCCGCAGAGGACCTCCCGCGCGTATCTGTGCAGGCGAAGGAGGAGGCGGACCTGGTGCCAGGGGGCGTCCTGGGGGTGGGGAGAGGGGTCCGGGGAGAGTCCGTGGATGAGGGCCTCGGCGTTGTAGGGATGGCCCGCGGTGACCAGGGGCAGGGCGGTCACCGCGTCGTCGAGGCGTTCCTGGGCCGCGGTGGCCATGGGGTGGAGGTCGGTGGTGACGGCCGTTTTCGTCAAGGGGACTTCGCTCGCCAGTACGGCGATGTGGTCGGCGACCGCGTGGAAGCGGGAGGAGCCGAGGGCCTGCAGGGCGGTGCTGTGGGCCCGGGTGCGGGCGAGGGTGAGCTGGCGGTCGAGGAGGGCGCCTGCCTTTGCGGCGCCCACGGTCAGGTTGCCGCGGTCCGGGGCGGGCACCGGGTGGGCGGGGGAGCCGGCGGTGCCCACCGCCGCACCCGCCGGCTGCGCCGGGAACACCGCCCCCGACAGCCGGTGCAGGGCCAGCAACAGGCGTTCCAGACGGGACTCGTACGCGTGCTCCATGCCCAAGGTCCCGGACAGCCAGGCCAGTTCGGGGCGCAGGGACTCCGACCAGTCGGGGTCCAGGAGCGGGCGGAAGGTGTGGAGGCTGGCGCTGATGCGGCGGACCGAGCGGCGCAGGGCCCGGGCCGCGTCGACGGGGTCGTCCGCGCTCGCCGCCGAGGCACCGCCGGACTCCCGGTGCTGGCGCAGGGCGCGGAGGAACTCCGTGGCCTGGGACCGCAGGTAGCCCGCGAGGGCGTCCCCGGTGAGCGTCCCGGCGTGCCCGGCCAGGGGATCCGTCGGTTCAAGGTGTTGCTGTGCCACGCCGGCGCCTCCGGGCGTCTATGAGCATCTCCTGGACGTTGCGCAGGGGCTGGCCGTCCGCATCCATGGCGTGCCGGGTCCACTCGCCGTCCGGGCCGAGATGCCAGGACGCGGTGGTGTCGGACATGCCGGTCTCCAGCAGCCGGTTGAGGGCCGCCCGGTGGGCCGGGTCGGTGACCCGGACCAGGGCCTCTATCCGGCGGTCGAGGTTGCGGTGCATCATGTCGGCGCTGCCGATCCACATCTCGGGCTCGCCGCCGTTGCCGAAGCCGAAGACGCGGGAGTGTTCGAGGAACCGGCCGAGGATCGAGCGGACCCGGATGTTCTCGGACATGCCGGCGACGCCGGGGCGGATCGCGCAGATGCCGCGCACCCAGACGTCGACCGGCACACCCGCCTGGGAGGCGCGGTAGAGCGAGTCGATGAGTGCCTCGTCCACCATGGAGTTGACCTTGATGCGGATGAAGGCGGGGCGCCCTGCGCGGTGGTGCTGGACTTCCTTGTTCACGCGGGAAATAAGGCCGTCGCGGAGGGACTTGGGCGCCACGAGGAGGCGGCGGTAGGTCTCACGACGGGAGTAGCCGGACAACCGGTTGAAGAGGTCGGAGAGGTCAGCGCCCACCTGCGGGTCGGCGGTGAGCAGGCCCAGGTCCTCGTAGAGCCGCGCGGTCTTCGGGTGATAGTTGCCGGTGCCGACGTGGCTGTACCGCCGTAGCGTGTCGCCCTCCTGACGGACCACCAGGGACAGCTTGCAGTGGGTCTTCAGGCCGACCAGGCCGTAGACGACATGGCAGCCCGCCTCCTCCAGCTTGCGCGCCCACTTGATGTTGGCGTGCTCGTCGAAGCGGGCCTTGATCTCGACCAGGACGAGGACCTGCTTGCCGGCCTCGGCGGCGTCGATGAGGGCGTCGACGATCGGCGAGTCGCCCGAGGTGCGGTACAGGGTCTGCTTGATGGCGAGGACGTCGTCGTCCTCGGCGGCCTGCTGGAGGAACGCCTGCACCGACGTCGAGAACGAGTCGTACGGGTGGTGCAGCAGGACGTCGCGGGCGCGCAGGGACGCGAAGATGTCGGGCGCGGACGCCGACTCGACCTCCGCCAGGTCGCGGTGGACGCCGGCGACGAACTTGCGGTACTTCAGCTCGGGGCGGTCGAGGCCCGCGATGCGGAAGAGGCCGGTGAGGTCGAGGGGGCCGGGGAGCGGATACACCTCCGCCTCGGAGATCTTCAGCTCGCGCACCAGCAGGTCGAGGACCTCGCGGTCGATGGACTCCTCGACCTCCAGGCGCACCGGCGGGCCGAAGCGGCGCCGCATGAGCTCCTTCTCCAGGGCCTTGAGGAGGTTCTCGGCGTCGTCCTCCTCGACCTCCAGGTCCTCGTTGCGGGTGACCCGGAAGGTGTGGTGCTCCAGCACCTCCATGCCCGGGAACAGCTCCTCCAGGTGGGCCGCGATGACGTCCTCGATGGGGACGTAGCGGCCGGGGGAGGACTCCAGGAAGCGGGACAGCAGCGGCGGGACCTTGACCCGGGCGAAGTGGCGCTTGCCGTTGACCGGGTTGCGCACGATCACGGCCAGGTTCAGCGACAGGCCGGAGATGTACGGGAAGGGGTGCGCCGGGTCGACCGCGAGGGGGGTCAGGACCGGGAAGATCTGGTGCCGGAACAGGGTGAAGAGGCGGGCCTGCTCCTTCTCCTGGAGTTCGCTCCAGCGGACCAGGTGGATGCCCTCCTCCGCGAGTGCGGGGGCGACGTCCTCGTGGTAGCAGGCGGCGTGCCGGGCCATCAGCTCGCGGGAGCGGGCCCAGATCATCTCCAGGACCTCGCGCGGCTGGAGGCCGGAGGCGGAGCGGGTGGCGACGCCGGTGGCGATACGGCGCTTCAGTCCGGCCACCCGGACCATGAAGAACTCGTCGAGGTTGCTGGCGAAGATCGCGAGGAAGTTCGCGCGCTCCAGCATGGGGGTGTTCGGGTCTTCGGCGAGTTCCAGGACACGTTCGTTGAACGCGAGCCAGCTGCGCTCCCGGTCGAGGAAACGACCCTGCGGGAGCTGGGCGGCCCCGTCGACCGGGACCTCCTCGTACGCGTCGAGGTCGGCGTCGAGGTCTGGTTCCAGATCGGAGACGGTGGCCGACACGGTGTGCGGGCGGTGCGCGGCTATGGAGCCCACGGAGGGCTGTACGTGCTGGACCTCTGCCTGGGTGTTCGACTGGCTCATGGACCCATTCTTCCGCGCCGGGAGCGAAACGGGCGCGTCGGAGGCGGCGAGCGGGAGCACCACGGCGACCGGGGCGTCCCCGTTCCCCGCGGATCCCTCGGGCGGCGGCGAAGGCTCTGGCACGGCGGGCTTCATTCGGTGAGGGTCGCAAGCCCGTCTGAACCAATGGTTACGGCGACATGGCGTTCGGGATATCGGAGGACGGCTCCCGGGCGTCCGCACCCCTGAACCGCACGTCCTTCCCGCGGCCGGGGGGACGTGCGGTTCAGGGGCGTTCTCAGGCGGTACGGCGGCGCAGTACCCGGAAGGCGGCGGTGGTCGCGAGCGCGGTGACCGTGAGGACGATGCCGGTCTCTACGAGGTGCAGGGGCCAGAAGTGGGACGGGGGGTGGTAGGCGCCGCTCCGGGTCTGCCACAGCCCGGCGGACGCCTTGCCGTTGCCCGCCGTCGGCCAGAAGTCCTCGCGGTACCGCTCGACGCACTGGTTGAGCACGATCATCACGGTGACCGCGACCGCGAGGGCGGGCAGGGAGCGTCGGAGCAGCAGCGCGGCGAGTGTGCCGACCGCCAGTGCGCACAGGCCGTACGCCACCACGGCCGGGCCGCGTGCGGCGAACACGTCCGGGAAGGACCAGTCGTCGCCCATCAGGTCCCGGTGCGCCGACCAGGCCCAGCGGTAGGCGGGGACGAACACGGCGCCGGCGAGGAGGAGCGCGAGCGCGGGCAGGGCGAGCTTGGCGGTGAGCCAGCGCGCCGGGGAGACGCCCTGCGACCAGGCCAGCAGCGCCGTGCCGCTCTCCAGCTCGCGGCCGACGAGGGCGCCGCCCGCCCACGCGGCGACGATCCAGAAGCTGTAGTACATGAACGTACTGACCCAGCCCATCGCCGTGCTGTAGGTGTGCGCGGCCCCGAGCCCGCAGCCTTCGCCTCTGGGGCAGGTGTCCAGGGTCGCGTACGCCGAGTCGGCGGTGACCTCGGTCAGCCACACCAGGTAGCCCACGGAGCCCAGGACGAAGGCGGCCCACACGATCAGCGCCGTGCGGTGCAGCCGCAGCACGCTCCGGGTGAGCCCCTGCCGGGGGAGGGCCGGTGCGCTCATCCGATCGCTGCCCGCCTGCGCAGGAGAGCGAACGCGAGGGCGACGGCGACGGCGGTGAGGGCGAGCAGGACGCCGGTCTCCAGGAGCTGGCGGGGCCAGTAGTCGGGGGACGGCAGGTACTCGCGGGTGAAGCGGACGACGTGGTGCTTGGCGAGGCAGGCCTTGTCGTCGTAGCAGCCCGGGTCGCGGATCTCGGTGCCGGCGGAGGTGAACGCCCGGCTGCGCGAGCTGAGCTCGGGCTGCTGGTAGCGGCCCTGGAAGGGCCAGTGGTTGCCGCGGAAGGCGTAGACCAGGAAGTACGCGAACCCGCTGAAGGCGAGGGCGGGCAGGGTGCGGCGGACGGTGAGGCCGATCAGGGCGCCGAGGGCGAGACCGAGCAGGGGTGCGGCGACGGTGGCCGGGCCGAGGGAGAAGTAGAGGGAGCGGGGGCCGATGCCGGCGATGAGCAGGTTGCTGTGGGCGGCCCACAGCTGGTGGTACAGCACGGTCAGCAGGGTGGTGCCGAGGACGACGAAGGCCGCGGGGACGGCGAGCGCGGTGGCGAGCCAGCGTGCCGGGGAGACCGACTGCGTCCAGGCGAGCTGTGCGGTGCCGCTCTCCAGTTCGCGGGCGATCAGCGGGCCGCCGGCGAACAGGGCGACGGCGAAGGAGGCCATGGTGAGCAGGGTGTCCGGGTAGTAGAAGAGGTCGTTGTACTCGATGGCGGGGCCGTCGGACATGATCAGCGCGGCGTACCCGTAGACGGCGAGCTTGTGCTGCGCGGCCTCGGCGCCGGGGCCGAGGAGCCAGAGCAGGAAGCCCGCGGTGGCGGTCACGAAGGCGAGCCAGATCCACAGGGCGCCGCGGTGCAGGCGCAGGACGGTGCGGACCAGGCCGCGTGGTGTGCGCGCCGGGGCGGGGCGCGCTTCGAGGACGGCGGCGGCGCTCATGCGGACACCGCCGCGGGGGCCGTGGTGCCCGGGGTGAGCAGGGCCGGGGCCTCGGGGGCGCGGAGATGGGCGAGCAACAGTTCCTCCAGCGAGGGCTCCTCGGTCGCCCAGCCCTCGCCGACCGGGCCGTCGCGGCGGATCAGGGCGGTCAGCCCGCGGCCGGCGGTACGGGACTCGATCACGGTGTGCGGGGCCAGGTCGGCGGGTGTGCCGCGGCCGGTGACCAGGGTGTGGGCGGCGAGCAGGTCGTCGATGCCGCCGCCGAGCCGGACCCGGCCGCCGCCCAGGAGCAGCAGGTGGTCGCAGGCGTCGGCGAGCTCGGCGACGATGTGCGAGGACATCAGCACGGTGGTGCCGCGCTCGGCGGCGTCGGCCATCAGGGTGCCCATCAGCTCGTGCCGGGCGAGCGGGTCGAGGTCGGCCATCGGCTCGTCGAGGAGCATCAGGTCGGGCCGCTTGCCGAGGGCGAGGGCGAGCGCGACCCGGGTGCGCTGGCCGCCGGAGAGCCCGCGGATCCGGGACTTGGGGTCCAGGCCGCCCTGTTCGACGATCCGGGCGGCGCGGGTGGCGTCCCAGCGGGCCGGGTTGAGTTCGGCGCCCATGCGCAGGGTCTCGGCGATGGTCAGCTGGGGGTAGAGCGGCTTGTTCTGGGCGAGGTAGGCGACGCGGTCGCGGGTCTCGCCGGGCGCCCCGCCGAGGACGGTGAGTGTGCCGGCGGTGTGGTGCAGCAGTCCGGCGGCTATCGCGAGGAGGGTGGACTTTCCGGCGCCGTTGGGGCCGACCAGCGCGCTGATGCGGCCCGTGGGCAGCCGGAAGGAGCAGCCGTCGAGGGCGGCGGCCCGCCTGCCGTACCGCTTGCCCAGGCCGGACGCCTCCAGGGCGACGGCCGGGGTGGTGCTGGTGGAGCTCACTGGTCCCCCTTCGGGAAGTGCTCATCGAGTACGGCGGTGAAGAACGCGTCGACGTCCTCGCGGCCGAGGCCCGCGGACCGGGCGCGCTTCGCCCAGTCGTCGAGCTCGGCGCGCAGGGGAGTGTCGGCGGCCTGGACACCGGTGCCGAGCGTCCTGCGGACGAAGGTGCCGAGGCCGCGGCGGGCCTCGACCAGGCCCTCGCGCTCGAGTTCGCGGTATGCCTTGAGCACGGTGTTCGGATTGATGGCGGTGGCCTCCACGACCTCGCGGGCGGTGGGGAGCTTGTCGCCGGGTTCGAGCAGGCCCAGTCGTAGGGCCTGCTTGGTCTGCTGGACGATCTGTACGTAGGTGGCGACGCCGGAGCGCCGGTCGATGCGGTACTCGACCACGCGGACAACCACCCTTTCACTAATTGAGTAGTGAAAGGGTGTTGGAAGGTGGTCGTGAAAGTCAAGCGGGTTTTTTTTCTGGCCGGGTGAACCGATCGGCGGGGATCGTCCGATGGAGGGTCGTGAGGGAAACGAGAAGCGACGGGGATCTGCTGCGGGCCATCGCGGCGGACGGGGACCGGCGTGCCTTCGAGGAGCTGTACCGGCGGTACGCGCCCTGGCTGCTCGCGCGGCTGCGGGGACGGTGCGCGGACGCGGCCCTGGTCGACGACGTCGTACAGGAGACGTTCCTCGCGGTGTGGCGGGGGACCGCCCGCTACCGCGAGGAAGGCGATGTGGCCGGGTGGCTGTGGCGGATCGGCTCGCGCCGGCTGATCGACGCGCTGCGCGGCGACGGGGCGCGGGGGCGGCTCAGGCAGGCCCTGTCCCGCCTGCGGCACCGGGACGAGGCGTCCGCGGAGGAACGCGTGCTCGCGGGGGTGGAGCACGGGGACCTCGCGGGTGCCCTCGTCCGGCTGTCGCCGGAGCTGCGGGCGGTCCTGCAGGCCACGGTCATCGACGGCCTGACCACCCGCGAGGCCGCCGTCCTGCTGGGCATCCCGCCCGGCACGGTCAAGACCCGCGCGATGCGGGCCCGCAAGCAGCTGAGGGAGGCGCTGACGTGAGCACGGACGAACGACCGGGGGGCGCTGCGCGGGGCCCCGGACCGCAGCCGATGACCGGGGCCGGAGTGCAAGGCGGCTCCTCGCAGGTACGAGTGAAGGAGGTGGCGGCATGAGCTGGCATGTGGCCGAAGGTGATCTGCGGGCTTATGCCCAGGGCGAGTTGGCCGCCCCCCTGCTCTGGTCCGCCGACACCCACCTGGCGGCCTGCGCCGAGTGCCGGGGGCTGCTCGCCGACGTGACCGACCCGGTGGCGCTGGACGCCGGGTGGGAGCGGCTGGACGCCGAGCTGGACGCGCCCCGGCCGGGATGGCTCGAGTCGCTGCTGACCCGGGCCGGGATCGCTGACCACACCGCGCGGCTGCTCGCGGCCACGCCGGTGCTCAGGCGCTCCTGGCTGGCGTCCGTCGTGTTCCTGCTGCTGACGACCGTCGGCGCGGTGCACACGACCGAGTCGCCGACCCTGTTCCTCGCCCTCGCCCCGCTGCTGCCGCTGGCCGGCGTGGCCCTGTCCTACGGCCCGGCGCTCGACCCGACCTACGAGATGACGGTCGTCGCGCCCACCCACGGCTTCCGGCTGCTGATGATCCGCACGCTCGCCGTGCTGGTCGCGGGCCTCGGCCTCAACGGGCTCGCCACCCTCGCCCTGCCCGGCTACGGTCTGCGCGCCCTCGCCTGGCTGCTGCCCGCGCTCGCCCTCACCGCGACCGGCCTCGCGCTCACCCCGCGGCTCGGCCCGGTGCTCGCCCCGTCCCTGGTGGGCGGCGCCTGGGTCGCCGTACTGCTCGCCGCACAGGCCGCGCAGCACACGGCCGCCGACCCGCTCGCGCCCTTCACCGCGGCCGGGCAGGGCGTGGCCGGGACCGTCGCCGCGCTCGGGGCCGGGCTGCTCTTCCTCGTCCGTGACCGCTTCGACCTCTTCAACGGGAGCGCCGCATGACCACCGCCGTCTCCGCCTCCGGGCTCCATCTCCGCTACGGCGGCACCCGCGCCCTCGACGACGTGTCACTGCGGCTGACGCCCGGCGTGACCGGGCTGCTCGGGCCCAACGGGGCCGGGAAGACCACCCTGTTGAGGGTGCTCGCCACCGCCGTGCCCGCCGACCGGGGCTCCTTCACCGTCCTCGGCCACGACCCCGGCACCTCGCGCGGCCGTCAGCAGGTGCGCCGCTCGCTCGGCTATCTGCCGCAGACCCCGGGATTCCACCCGGACTTCAGCGCCTTCGAGTTCGTGGACTACGTGGCGATCCTCAAGGAACTCACCGACCGCACCGCACGCCACCGCGAGGTGCGGCGCGTGCTGGAGGAGGTCGACCTCGGGGACGTACGCGCCAAGCGCATCAAGAAGCTGTCCGGCGGGATGCGGCAGCGGGTCGCGCTGGCCGCCGCCCTCGTCGGCGACCCCGGCTTCCTCGTCCTCGACGAGCCGACCGTCGGCCTCGACCCCGAACAGCGCATGCGGTTCCGGGAGTTGATCGCCCAGGCCGGAGAGGGCCGGACCGTGCTGCTGTCCACCCACCAGACCGAGGACGTGGCGATGCTCTGCCACCGTGTCCTCGTCATGGCCCGCGGCCGCATCCTCTTCGAGGGCACCCCCGCCGACCTGACCGCCCGCGCCGCCGGCCGGGTGTGGAGCAGCGCGGAACGCGCCCCGGACGCGAAGGCGGGCTGGCGCACCGGCACCGGCTCCTTCCGCAACGTAGGCGACCCGCCGGCCGGCGCCGACCTCCTCGAACCCACCCTGGAGGACGGCTACCTGCTCGCCCTGGACGACGCGGGCACGGACGCGGAGGTGGCGGCCGCATGAGCCTGGCGACCGAGACGGCGGCCGAGTCCGCCGCCGTCCGCGAAGACGACCCGCGGCGCTCCTGGGCGGCCGTGTTCGCCCTCGCCCGCTTCGAGGCACGCGACCTGCTGCGCTACATCCCGGTCCTGGCGACGCTCCTGCTGTACGTCGGCTACACCGCCTGGACGCTGTTCCACGTGAAGGAGGGCATGGACGCCTTCCCGGCCCTCCAGGACGCCGACCGCGCCACCCAGACCGGGCCCCTGCTGTTCGGGATCGCCCTGTTCGTGTGCGTCAACCGGTGCACGCTGCGCTCCCGCCGGCGCGGCACCGACCGGCAGTTCGCCGTGCTGGTCATGGAACCGTGGCGGCGGACGGTCGCGCATGTGCTGTCGGTGGCGCCCTTCGCCGCCGTCACCGCGCTGGTCGTGCTCGGCGACTTCACCCGGCAGGCCCTCAGGCCGGGCGCCGTGGGACACGGCTCGCTCGCCGAACTGGCCGTCGGCCCCCTGTACGTGCTGCTGTGCGGCGCGTTCGGAGTGCTGCTCGCCCGGCTGGTCCCCTCCACGTTCGCGGCGCCGGTCGGCGTGGTCGGACTCTTCGTCTTCAGCGTGTTCATCTCCGCGGGCACCGGCGGCGCGGAGTGGTCGCGCCGGCTGTCCCCGATCGTGGGCGAGGACAGCGGCAACACGGTCCTGCCGTCGGACCTCGTCGGCCGTCCCGCCGCCTGGCACGCTCTGTACCTGACCGGGCTGATCCTGCTCCTGGCCCTCTGCGCGGTCCTGGCGAGCGGCGGACGCACGGTGTATCTGAAGGCCGGCGCGGCGGGCGCGCTCGCGCTGACGCTGGCCGGCGCGGTCGGCCAGTCCGGGGGTGTGTCGGCGGAGTTGGCCGCCGCCCGCGAACGGGCCTCGGTGTCCCCGCAGCGCGACCAGACGTGCGTGCAGCGCGGCAGCTCGACGTACTGCGCCTTCCCCGAGTGGACCGGCCGGGCGGGCACCTGGGCGGGGGTCGTGGACCGCGTCCAGGCGCTGGCCGGCGGAACGGCGGCCCGGCAGCCCCTTCTCGTACGGCAGCGGGTCGAGGCCCGTTACGGACTGACCGGCGACTCGGCGATCGATCCGCTCACCGCGCCGGGCCAGGTGACCGTCGGCACCCGCTGGGGCGGCAACCGGGTCCCCGAGTTCGCGGTCGCCGTCGCCTCCGTGCTGGTCGCCGGTGACGAGGCGAAGGGCGGCGAGCTGTGCGACGGGCGGGTGGTCACGACGATGTGGCTGGCCCTGGGCGGAGCCTCCCACCCGATGACCGACCTGGCGAACGTCCGTCTCGACGACAGTGTCAGCGGGTCGGCGTACGTTCTCGCCCCGACCAGCGGGCTGTCCATGACGGCCGGACAGACCGCTGTCCTGCGGGAGTTGCTGGACCGCCCGCGCGGTGAGGCGACGGCTTCCGTGCAGCAGCACTGGACCGAGCTGACCGCGTCCGGGGTCTCGACGGCCCAGGTGGCGCGGGTGCTGGGGACCGAGGTGCCGAAGGGGGCGAAGGACTGTGCGGAGGAGTGACGGGGCCCCGCGAGGTGTGAGCCCGGCGCTGGTGGTGGCCGTGGCGCGGACCGTGCCGTGGCGGGCGGTCGGTGCCGGGGCGGTCATGGGGCTGCTGGTGGTGGGTCTGCCGCGGCTGCTGTCCGGGACGCTCGACGCGTGGCTCGGTCTCACCCTCCTCCGGGCGGCCGCGCTCGTCTTCGCCCTGGGTCTGACCTTCCTCCTGGACGATCCGACCCGGGAGCTCACCACCCCCGTCCCCACCCGGCGTTGGGTCCGGACGGGACTGCGGGTCGCGCTGGTGGCGCCGGTCGCCGCGCTGTGGTGGACGGCCGTGCTGGCCCTGCTGCCGCGACCTGCCCGCCCTCCCCTCGGCGCGATCACCCTGGAGGCCGCGGCGACGGCCGCCCTCGCCCTGGCCGCCGCGGCGGCCGCGGTCCGCTTCACCGACGAGCCCCGTCCCGGCCCGTCGGTGGCGGCGGCCCTGCTGACCCTCGCCCTCCTCGCCCCCCACCTGCTCCCGTCCCGCTGGGACCTGTTCGTCCTGGTGGGGGAGCCCGGCTGGGATGTGGCGCATGTGCGGTGGGCAGTGGTGCTGGCGGGCGCCGTCGTGCTGGGGGCGGCCTGCGCGGTGGAGCCGCTGCGCGGGCTCAGGTCACGGTTGGTGTCCTGACCCGTACGGCGTCGGCGTGTCGGCCCGCTGGGCGGGGCCGCGGTCGCCGGGACTTGTTCGTCCCGGTTGGGGGACCCCGACGTTGCGCGGGTGCAGGTCACGGCTGGTGTCCTGACCGTATGGTGTCGGCGCGCCGCCCCGCCGGGCAGGACCACGGCCCGCTTGCCGGGTCCGTCCGGACCGCGACCCCGTATCCACCACGTCCGCCCGGGCGGGGCGCCAGGTGCCGGGCACGACCGGCAGGCCGACGACGTACAACTCGACGTAGGCGTCGGGGATCCGGTCGGCGAGGGCGCACGCCTCTGCTACGAAGAGGCGAGGACGTCGCGGCATCCGGTTCAACTCGCGACATCCGCTTCAAGGTGTCGCCGACTGGAAGGCGGGTGAGATCCCCCGTCATGGGTGCCGCAGTTGCCGGGCTAGGCTTTTCCTGCTCATGCCGAGGCCTGGTATGCGCTGAAGTCGTGACAGGTCGAGGCGAACGGGGTGCGCAGCCGGATGGGCGGAGGTGGGAAGCCGTCGACAGGGACGGCGGAACTCCGGGCGCAGATGGGCGCGTTCCTGCGCGGTGAAGGGGATGCGCGGGCCCTGGTCGAGGCCGTGCGGGGCGCGGAGCTTCTGCTTCCCCTGCTTGGTGAGGGTGCCGTGTGGACTGCGGATTCGGATGACATCCGCTGGCTGTTCGCGTTCACCGGCACCCGTGAGATGCACACCTTCCTGCAGCAGAAGTGGGAGGCCGCCGAGCCCGGCGAGCTGCCCGCCGAACTGGCCCGGTACGCACGCTACGTCGCCGTGAACGGTGAGGAGCTGCTGCACGAGCTGCTTCCCGCCTGGGTCGGGCGGGACCGGGTCCCGATGGGGGTCGTGGTGGATGTGTCCTCCGCATCGCGCGCCTTCCTGCCACCGGTGTCCGGGATCGTGCCGGACGGGATCGCGCTCGACAAGCAGTCCGTCACCGATGGAGAGGTTGTCGCGTGGTGAGCGGTGGTGGTTACGGGGTCGACCCGCAGATCCTGAAGCAGGTGTCCAAAGGCATCAACGATGCGCTGGACGAGCTGAAGAAGATCACGGACGCGACCGGGGCGACCACGGGCCAGGGCTTCTCCGATCTGTCCGTGTCCCCGAACGCGATGGGCCACTCCGCCGCCTCCCAGAGGTTGGACGACTTCGCCGAGCGCTGGGGCTGGGAGGTCCAGGCGCTCCTGGACGAGGGCAACGAGGTGGCCGGGACGCTGGATCTGAACGCCGGCTACTACCACGAGGCGGAGGAGTACGGCATGGGCGTCCTCAAGGACGTTGCGCTGTCCGCGACCTCCGACCCGACGCTGACCTCGCAGGACGCGGAGAAGATGTCCTGGAGCCAGGTGGGGGACAAGGCCGGGGACACCTACCGCCCCGACTACTCCATGGCCAGTTACGAGAACGCTTCCGAGGAGAGCCGGAAGAACCTCTCCGCCACCTGGACCGACGTCACCGAGACCGGCACGGTCGGCACCGAGATCGGTGTGATGAGGGCAGCCTCTTCCCCGGCCTTCGGCGGTGACGACGACGGGCAGGACTCCGGCGTCGCGGCGAACGGGAAGTGATGGGCTTCCTCGACGATCTGGACGGCGCCACGCAGGGCCTGCGCGACACCTTCGCCGACGGGGTGCAGACCGTCACCCACGGCACGTCGGAGTTGCTCGACGCGGCCGGTGCACACGGCTGGGCGGACAAGGCCGACGGAGCCGGCTCCTGGGTGGCCGACCGACTGGGTGCCCGCACCCGCGAGCTGGAGCTGGACGAGACCGACGACCCGGCCCTGCTGGTGCACGGGGACGCGAGCGCGATCCGTCAGTCGGCGGCGCAGTTGAGAAAGCTGGGCGCGGCCTTCGAACGGACCGGCCTGGCGCTGCGGAAGATGGACCCCGCGGACTGGCACGGACAGGCCGCCGACCGCTTTCGCGAGAAGGTGCAGACCCATCCCAGGCGCTGGCTGAAGGCCGCCGACTCGTTCGAGGACGCGGCCGCCGCGATGGACCAGTACGCCCACGCCGTCGAGTGGGCGCGCAAGCAGGCCCGCGAGGCGGTCGAGCAGTGGAAGCAGGCCCGGCAGCGGACCGAGGCCGCCTCGGAGCGGTACCGGCGCGAGGTCGACGACTACACCCAGCGGGCCCTCGCTTTCCAGGTGGCGGGCCTGTCCGGCACCGAGGACGGGCAGCGGCCTCCGCAGGAGCCGGGCCCGTTCCACGACCCCGGGGCCGAGGGACGCAAGTCGGCGGAGCACCTGCTCAGGACGGCCCGCGGCGAGCGCGACAGTTCGGGCGCCCAGCTGGCCGAGAAGCTCGCCCGCGGCACCGACCAGGCCCCCGCCGAGCCTGAGGGCCTGGACCGCCTCAAGCGCGAACTCGGCAACACGCTGAAGAACCAGTTGGTCGGGGCCGAGCACAAGCTGGGCGGCGTCCTCAAGACCGGCACCTCGATGCTGCGCCTGGCCCGCACCGTCAACCCCCTGGACCCCTACAACCTGACCCACCCGGCCGACTACACCACCAACCTCACCGGCGTCGCCCGCGGCCTGGTGCACACCGCCAACCACCCCACCGAACTGGTCAAGGGCCTTGTCGGCGAGGGCTGGAGCACCGACCGTAACCAGGCCATGGGCGCCTTCGCGACCAACTTCATCGGCGGCGGGGGCGCCGCGGGCAAGATCGGCGCCCACAGCGTGGAGGGCGCGGTCGCCAAGGACACCGCAAAGACCGTCGGCCAGAGCCTCACCGACGACGCCGCCGGAGCCGTCAAGCATGTCGACGACGCCTCCGAGGCGGTCGGGAAGCTGGACCCGGACGATCCGCGCAGCCTTCCCGCGGCCGTCGACAAGAACATCGACATCGACGGCATGCGGCACCAGCCGGTGTGGCGCGAGAGCCACGAACCGCTGTACCGCAACGACAACCGTCATCCCGCGGAGATCTTCGAGCAGGGCTTCCACCCATGGGACTCGTCCAACAACGACCTGTTCGGCTACGTCGAAGGCAACCACAAGTCGGCCTTCGTGGGCACCACCAGGGATGCGGACGCGAACTGGGTGAAGGACTACCGGTACGAAATCGACGCCCCCGGCGGGATCGACGTCAACCAGACCCTGCCGAACAACAAGTACGCCGAAACCGACGAGGAGATCGCCTTCGCCGGCGGCATCGACCGCAAGCACATCAAGGGAGCCTGGGAGATCTCTCGTGACGGGGTCAAGGGAGAATGGATACCGAACCCCCACTACGAGCCGCACGTCCCCCGAACTCCCGCCGCTCCCACCCCTGAATCACCGCCCGCCAGCCGACTCCCCCAAGGATGGACCCGATGAGTCGTCACATTCCTGACCGCTTCGAGGTCCTCGCCTTCAACGGTGACCGGCAAGCCGACGCCGTCCTGCGCTGGGAGGGCGACGACCGCGACCACGACTACACCGTGACCGCCGAGGGCCCTTGGGGGCAGGTCTCCGGCAGAGCGGGTGACTGCTTCGAGGCGCTCATGCGTGTCCGCGAGCAGCTCGAACCCCAGGGATGGCTCCTGGGCGTCAACGGCTCCCGACGCAACACCTGGGCTTCCGGGATGTGCCGTGGCATGGGCGGTTTCCAGGTGTACCGCCTCACCCCCTTCACGCGACTCACCAACGCCGATCGCATCCTGACCTTCGATCCCGCCCCCCGCGAGACGCTGGCCACCATCGCCGAGCAGGTCGCCTTCGAGAAGGAGTGGAGCCCGTACCCGTGACCGCTTCGACCGGCTCCGCGCCCGCCGTCCCTCCGGTCACCCCGGCCCTGCGCGCCCAGGCCGCCCGGCAGCGCGGCGGCTACGTGTACGCGATCGACCCGTACTTCGACCCCGCCGGCGCGGTTCCCCCGTACGGCATCGTCGGCGGCTGGTCCGTCGACCACTTGGGGCAGCTCGTCTCCTTCACGCACAACCCGAAGTACCGCCCGTCGCCGGTCGCGCTGGAGTTCCCCGCTCCGCTCACCGCCCTGGACGCCGCCGTGCAGCGAGCGGTCACCGGTTACGGCAGCGAGGCGGAACTGCTCGCGGCCTTCCGCGACGCCACGCTCATCCTGTTCGCCCAGGAGGGGCAGGACGGGCTCTACACGGTGGCCGACGACGACGGCAGCCGCTACATCCCGGCCTTCACCCACCCCGACCACACCCCCGAGGCCTGGCAGCAGTGGCGGCAGGCCACCGGCCACTTCGTCGCGGCCGCCGGCCTCCCGGTCAAACTCAACCCCGGACACCGCATCAGCCTGACCATCCCGGCCGAGGCCGGGAACGGAGCCGGTGCGCAGAAAGCAGGCCCCAGCACGTCGTCTCCCGCACCGTCGTCTCCCACACCGTCGTCTCCCGCACCGTCGGCCTCCACCTCGTCCCCCGACCTCCCCCAGGCTCCCGTGGGTGCGCCGCTGCTCGCCGCCGGCCTGCTCGCGGCGCTCGGCCGCCGACGCCGTACGGCCCTGTGGGAGTCCGCGATGAGCGCCGAGGGCCACCGCACCCCGGAGCCTCCCCGGCCGACGGGTGCCGCCGCCGATACCCAGGACGCGCTGCTCGTCGACGCCGACCCGCAGGCCGTACGCGATCTCGACCGTGCCCTGCGGGGACTGGCGACCGCTCTGACCGCGGAATCCCGCAGCCTGCCGACGGTCCACGCCGCCTGGCTCACCGACAGCGAGCTCACCCTCCAGCTCGCCCAGCCGGCGCAGCAGCCCCCGGCGCCGTGGCAGCCCGGCCGGAACGACACGTTCTGGCGAATCCACCTGGCCGACGTCCCTGCGTACGAAACGGACACCGGCGCCGCCGCCCCCTACCCCGGCCTGGTCAGCCTCGGCACCCGCGGCCGCGCGCGGCTGCTGCTGAACCTCGAAGCCCTGCCCGGACTCGTCTCGCTGACCGGCGCTCAGCCGGACCGGACGGCAGTCCTCGCATCAGTCGCCGCGGAACTCGCCACCAGCAGCTGGGCGGACCGGATGACCCTCACCCTCGTGGGCCACGGCGCGGAACTCGCCGAGCTGGCCCCCACCCGGGTGCGCCAGGTCAACGACATCGACGAACTGCTGGAAGACATGGCGGCCGAGACCGGCCGGCGACGCGATGCCCTCGCCATGGCCGGTCACGACTCGGTGCTCACCGGGCGCACCGGCCTGTCCCGGGACACCTCATGGGCACCCCACCTGGTTCTGCTCACCGCCCGGCCGAGCAAGGACCAGGCAGCGAAACTCGCCGAACTCGCCGCGGACTCCGGCCGACTGGGCATCGGATACCTGGCCGCCACCGGGGACAAGGGCCTGCCGGGCACCTCCTGGGAACTCGAAGCCACCACCGACGGACGCCTCCTCGCCCCACCGCTCGGTCTGGACCTCCAGGCGCAGCTCCTGCCGCAGGACCAGTACCAGGCCGTGGTCCGGCTCTTCGCCGACGCCGTGTCCGACGCCGACCGCGCTCCGGACCCCGGCCCCCCGCCGTTCCGGGTCGACCTCACCCCCAGCGGACAGCCCGCGGTGTACGCACGGCTGATCGGCACCTACGAGATCATCGGCCTCGACACACCCGACGCCGAGCACGGCCCGCTGCTCCACGAGGCCCTGGCCATGCTCCTGCTCCACCGCGAGGGAGTGCACCCGCGGGTCCTGGCCTCCGGCCTGTGGCCCCATGGCGTGACCGATGACGTCCGGGACGCCTTCATCGCACGCCTGCGAACATGGCTGGGAACCGATCCCGACGGAAGCCCGCGGCTCGGCATCGGCACCACCGGCCGGCTGACCCTCGCGCCCTCCGTCGTCTGCGACCTGGACGTCCTGCGCACGCTCCACCACGAGGCCACCGCGGGCAGCGGATCGGGCAACGCCCGGATACGGGAGCGCCTGCTCGACGACGCCCTGGCACTGGCCCGCGGCCCCCTGCTGGCCGACCGTCCGAAGGGCCGCTACACCTGGCTCTCCCACGAGGTCGTGGAGACTGAGCTGCTCCTGCTGGTGGCCGACGTGGCACTGGCCCTGTCCGGCCACCACCTGGAGGCCGGCAACCCGGCACCGGCGCTCGACGCCCTCGGCACGGCATTGACCAACGCACCGGCGGACGAGCGACTCTGGAACGAACTCCTACGCGCCGCGCACGCCACGGGCGACACGGCCCGGCTCGAATCGACGGCAGCAGCGCTCGTCGCCCGCCATCACGAGCTCAATGGCGGCGCCCGCGGCCTCCCTCCCCGCACCGAGGCGCTCCTCGACAAGCTCCTGCCGGCCTGGCGTGAGGCCCGAAGCGCTGCCGGCTGACTCCCCCGTGCAATCAGCCGCAGGTCCGACTCCTCACGTCTCCGTGCGGTACATCAGGTCGGTCTCGTACGTCGTGAAACCGAGGCGTTCGTAGACCGACACCGCCGCCTTGTTGTCGGCGTCGACGTACAGCATCGCCGTCGGCAGGCCCTGGGCGGCGAGGTGGCGCAGGCCGATCGTGGTGAGGGCCTTGCCGAGGCCGCCGCCCTGGGTGCCGGGGCGGACGCCGAGGACGTAGACCTCGCCGAGCTGTTCGGCCGCGTGCACCTTGGTCCAGTGGAAGCCGACCAGTTCGCCGTCGCGGAAGGCCAGGAAGAAGCCCTCCGGGTCGAACCAGGACTGGGCCTTGCGGTCGTCCAGGTCGCGCTGGGTCAGGGAGCCCTGTTCGGGGTGGTGGGCGAAAGCGGCCGCGTTCACCGCGAGCCAGGCGGCGTCGTCCTCGCCGGGGACGAAGGAACGGACCGTCACGTCCGCCGGGAGCACCGGGTCGGGCAGCTCCAGGCCGGTCAGGGGGCGCCGCATCTGCCGTAGCTCACGGAAGAGGGTGAGGCCGAGGACCTGGGCGAGATGGCGGGCGGCGCTGTGGCCGCCGTGCGCCCACACCCGCAGCCGCTTGCCGGAGGCGGCGAGCAGGGCCGAGCCCAGGGCACGGCCGTGGCCGTGGCCGCGGTGGGCCGGGTGGACGACCAGCTCCGCGGCCGGGGCCTCCACCGGGTCGGTGTCCTCCAACTGGGCGTAGCCGACCAGTTCGTCACCGACACGCAGCAGCAGATGGGACACGCCCTCGCGGGCACCGCCCCGCAGCTGCAACCTGCCCTGTTCGGACACCGCTTGCCGGCCGTCGTCGTGCGCGGCCTCGGCGAGGAGCCCGAGGACCGCCTCGGTCTGTTCCGGCGAGAGCGCCGAAAAGGTCTCGATGGAACGGGAGATGCCGGGGCGTGCGATGTCGTCGCTGGTCATGGCTACGAGGGTAAGGGCAGGTCCGGGCAAAGCGGCGGCAAAGAAGCAACCGGGATGTAACCACGAAACCCCTGTCGCGCTACGCGCGTTGACCCTAGGCTGCGCCGGGACGGGGGCACTTCCTCATCCGGATCCACCGGAACCACCGGATTCAGCAGAAGCTCAGGGGGGCGTATGCCAGCCATATCCCAGTCGGACCAGCAGCAACGGCCGCACCAGTCGGACGCCGGTCGTCGCAGACGTCGTACGTACCGTCTGGTCGCCGCAGCCGCCGGTCTCGCCACCGTCGGCGCGCTCGCCGCCGCGCTGCCCGCCGGCGCGCACGACAACCAGCACGGCAAGCCGCTGCCGAGCCGCTACCAGGACGTTCAGCTGCTGTCCTTCAACGACCTGCACGGCAACCTGGAGCCGCCGTCCGGCTCCTCCGGCCGGGTCACCGAGCTCCAGGCGGACGGCACCACCAAGACGATCGACGCCGGTGGTGTCGAGTACCTCGCCACCCATCTGCGCGAGGCGCGCAAGGCGAACGGGTACTCCATCACCGCCGCCGGTGGTGACATGGTCGGCGCGTCTCCGCTGATCTCGGGTCTCTTCCACGACGAGCCCACCATCGAGGCGCTGAACAAGCTCGACCTGGACGTCACGTCCGTCGGCAACCACGAGTTCGACGAGGGCGCCAGGGAACTGGCCCGTCTGCAGAACGGCGGCTGTCACCCCACCGCCGGCTGCTACAACAACGAGGAGTTCGAAGGCGCCGACTTCCCCTACCTCGCGGCGAACGTCCTGGACGAGAAGACCGGCAGGCCGATCCTCAAGCCGTACTGGGTGTGGAAGAAGAAGGACGTCAAGGTCGGCTTCATCGGCGTCACCCTGGAGGACACGCCGGGTGTCGTCTCCGCCGAGGGCGTCAAGGGCCTGAAGTTCAAGGACGAGGTCGAGACGATCAACAAGTACGCCAAGGTGCTGCAGAAGCAGGGCGTCAAGTCGATCGTGGCCCTCATCCACGAGGGCGGGCTGCCGGCCTCGGGCTCGTACAACTACAACTGTGACTCCCCGGGCGCAGGCGACGGCATCTCCGGCCCGATCGTCGACATCGCCAAGAACATCTCACCCTCGGTGGACGCCCTGGTCACCGGCCACACGCACGCCGCGTACGTGTGTACGATCCCCGACCCGTCGGGCAAGCCCCGCATGGTCACCTCGGCCGCCTCCTTCGGCCGGCTCTACACGGACACGACGCTGACGTACGACCGGTTCACCGGCGACATCGCCCGTACGGCCGTGAAGTCGGCGAACCACGTGGTCACCCGGACCGTCGCCAAGGCGCCCGACATGACCCAGCTGATCAGCAAGTGGAACACCCTCGCGGCGCCCATCGGCAACCGCGCGGTCGGCTACATCTCCGCCGACGTCCCGAGCACCGGCACCGAGTCGCCGATGGGTGACCTGATCGCCGACGCGCAACTCGCGTACGGCAAGGAGCTCGACCCCGAAACCGACCTCGCGCTGATGAACCCGGGCGGTGTCCGGGCGGGCCTGACCTACGCGGCCAAGGGGACCGAGGGCGACGGAGTGGTCACGTACGCCGAGGGCTTCACCGTGCAGCCCTTCTCCAACACCGTGAATCTCCAGGACTTCACCGGGGCCCAGCTGATCAAGGTGCTCCAGGAGCAGGTGAGCGGGACGAACGCGGCCTCGCCGAAGATCCTGCAGCCGTCGGCGAACCTCACCTACACGCTCGACCTCACGAAGACCGGCGCGGACCGGATCGTCGTCGACTCCGTGAAGCTGAACGGCACGGCCGTCGACCCGGCGGCCACCTACCGCGTCGCGACCAACAGTTTCCTCGCGGGCGGTGGCGACGGCTTCACCACGCTGGGCCAGGGCACCAACGACCTCGTCGGCGGCGACGACCTCGCCGCTCTCGTGGAGTACCTGACGGCCAACTCGTCGGCGACCAGCCCGATCGCGCCGCCGGTCGCGAACCGGATCTCGGTCGTTCAGTAGATCGTGAGCCGGGTCGCACAGACCCGGAGAGAGAAAGAACCCCGGCCCCGCCGACCACCCTGGACGGCGTCCCGCTCACCCACATGGGCCTGGAGTTCCTGCGGGAGCAGGTCGCCCTGCTCCCGCAGGAGACCCTGATCCTCAACGGGACGATCCGCGAGAACATCGGGACGGGCCGGCCGGGCGCGAGTGACGAGGAGATCGAGCAGGCGGCCCGGTCGGCGGCGGCCCACGACTTCATCTCCTCGCTCCCCGAGGACTACGACACCGGGATCGCCCCCGGCACGGCGGCGCTGTCCGGCGGCCGGCTCAAGCGGATCACCATCGCCCGCGCGATCCTCCGGGTCGCGCCCGTCCTGGTCCTCGACGAGCCCACCGCCGGCCTCGACTCGGTTGCCGCGCGCCAGATCGTGCAGCCCCTGCGCCGGCTGATGTCCGGCCGTACGACCATCATGATCACCCGCGATCTGAGCCTGGCCCCCGACGCGGACCGGATCCTGGTGGTGGACGGCGGACGCCTGGTGGAGACGGGCGCCCACACCGAACTGGTGGCCCGCCGCGGCTCCTACGCCCGCCTGCTGGGCCCGCTCCCGGAGGACATGATGATCCTCAGAGAGCCGCCGATCGAGATGACGGCCCCGCGCGGCTGAGAGCGCCTCGCCTCCGTCAGTCCCGCTTCGGGCCCGTGATCGCCTCACCGATCACGAAGCCCTTGGCGGGGCCTTCGGCGATCGTGACGTCGGTGCCGTAGGGGACACGGTGGATGTCCTCCCAGTCGGCCTTTTCGGGGCGGGGGCCGGTGAAGAGGGTGACGGCACCCTGACCGTCGTAGTCGTCGATGAGGACGTACACGGGGATGCCGGCGCGGGCGTACTCGCGGCGCTTCTTGAGGCGGTCGCGGTCCTGGTTGCGCCATCCGGGGGAGGCGACTTGGATGACGAGGCGCACGGAGTCCGCCTTGACCCCCATGTCATCCTCATCGCCGCACGGTTCCGTGTCCTCCGGGGCCACAAAAGCGTCCGGGATCCATGCCTTGCGTTTGTAGATCACGTTGACGTCCTGATGGCAGGCGTATTCGCTGCCGTCCAGGAACTTGTCCAGGGCCCTTCGTACACGATTGGTGATCTGGCCGTGTGAACGGCGGGCGGTCGGCGACACCTCGATGGCTCCCTCGATGATCTCAGCGCGGTAGCCCTCGGGGAGTTCCATGGCCTTCCATGCCTGCCACAGGACCTCGTCCAGGTCGGGTCCGTTCAGGGATTCGGGCTGAGCCTCGGACATGGTCTTAGGCCTCTCATGCGCGAGAGCGGTCAAGGGGGCACCTCCTCATCAAGTGTGGGCTGGGTGTGCGCGGGGCACAAGCAACGCGATCACCGTAGGCAGGGCTGTATGGCTGACCTGCGGCAACAACCCCGGTTCACCCGTTCGAGGGAGACTCACCCGGCACGTCCTCAGAACGGCTCCGCCGCCCCCACGATCCGGGCCGGCAGATACGGCGACCGCACTCTGATCTCCCAGCCCCGCCGCCGGGCGTGGCAGACGAGGGCCAGGATCTCGAGGCTCAGCGCGGCGTCGGGGTCGGTGGGGCGGTCGGCGACGGCGTAGTGGTCGCGGTGGGCCGTGAGGGCGTCCAGGAGGGCCAGGTTGAAGCTCTCCTCGTCGCCCTCGACGAGCTGGGAGAAGAGCACCGCGGGCGGCGGCAGGACACCCTGGTCGCGGGCCTTCCCGGCGTCCCGCAGCGCCAGGTCCGTGGCGGGACCGGGGTCCTCGCCGCGCAGGTAGGCGTGCAGGGCCCGCCGGTAGGAGGCCGACACGGAACGGTCCGGGCCGACGCGCTCAGGCCCCGCCAGGACCAGCGGCGCCAGATGCTCCCGCCGGCCCGTGACCAGCGCGAGGTGCACCGCCCGGTGCCAGGCCCCCGGCCCGGCGTCCTCGTCCCGGCAGGCGGGGTAGGTCACGGTCCTGCCGTCGATCGTCACCGGCACGTCGGTGCCGGGCTCCGCCAGCGTCGTACGGAACAGCGCGGCCCCCAGCTCCGCGGCCAGCCGCAGGTTCTCCAGCTGGGCGTCGCTCGCGTCGGGCGTGTGCGCGGCACGGGTGCGGAAGAGGAGCTCCTGGTAGGTGACGGCGTAGGCCAGCTCGAAGGTGGTGAGCGACTTGCCGGGCATCGGCGTGATGGCGTCCCGGGTGTACCGCTCGAACTGCTCCTCACTGTCCGGATCCAGCGGACGCGGCTCCAGAAGGCGCTCGAACTCCACCACCCCCGCGGCGAGTTCGGCCACCGCGTCCGGGCGGCGGTCCTGGCCGTAGGGCCCCACCCGCGGCGGTGTGGCCTTGAAACCGGTGACCAGCGCGTCCGGCAGATAGTCGCTGTCGACGGCCGGCGGCCAGCCCTCCTCGCGGTACGCCAGTGCCGTCAGGGCGATCGGGAGAAGGGGCAGGAGACTGCCCGGACGCGCTCCGGGCCCGGGAGTGCCGGTCAGGGGCTTCAGCAGTCGTACGACCGCCTCGTCGAAGCCCTCCCGGTCACCCGCGGTCAGCGCGCGCAGCGCCCGCAGCCCGATGCCGTACGGCTGGTCGGCGAGGTGCTCGCCGGTCTCCGTCTCCCGTGCCCGGACCCGGTCGAGCGCCGCGTCGAGCGCGGTGAGCTTCTCCTTGCGGGAGGGCGGGTAGGTGACGTCGTCGTCGCCGGTGTCGCCGATGACGCAGGCCATGAAGCCGTTGATCAGTTCGGCGTCGGGGTGGCCGGAGCGGCCCCGCTGGGGGGCCTCGCGCGCGAACTGGAAGGCCTCGCCGTGCCATTGGGTCTTCCCGGCGAGGATCGCCAGGCAGAAGGCGTCCAGCCACTTGGCGGCCGTGACCGGCTCCGGGGTGCCGCCGGGCTCACGGTCGTAGACCAGGCCCCAGTTCGGGTAGGTGAGGAAGACCTCGAAGTGGTCGCGGGGGAAGTACGCCGCGTACGCCACCGCGCCGGCGGCCGCCTCGGCGGCGTCCTCCAGGACCGCCTTCGCCTCCGGGGAATGCAGATCGGGCGTCTCCACCGAGAGCGCGCCGAGATACTCGACGAACTCCTGGGCGATCAGCCACCACTCCCACGCCGTCACCGGGCCGGCCTTGGCCATGGAGTGGACCTGCGAACCGATCCTGTTCGCGAAGTCCTTCCGCACCGCCGAAACGGCCGCCTCGCCGACCCGATGCCTTTCGATACGTACCACTTTCCGCTCCCCCGTCCGACACCTTGATCTACGGAAACCAGCCTAGATCGAGGGTCTGACACTGGACCGGAGAGCCGGTGAATCAGCAGGTCAGGAGGTACTCGGCGTCCAGTCGCCCAGCCAGTCCGCGACCTCCTGGCCGGCGGCCTGAGCGTCGGTCAGCTGCGGCCGGTTGCTGCTCGCCGCACCCGAGCCCGCGCCGGTGTTCTTGTACTCCGCGAACCGGTCGTCCTTCCAGGAGAAGCCGCTCATGTCGGTCCACGGCGTGGACTTGACCGCGGCGCTCAACGACGTGTTGCGGACCGTGGTCTGCGGGTCGAGGCTCGCGTCACCGCCGGCGTGCCAGGGGCGGCCCAGGTAGAAGCTCGCGGAGGAGACGTCCCCGTTCACGGTCGAGTTGGCGATGAGGATGCCCTTGCGGCCCGCGGCGGTGCTGGGCGCCGTGACGTAACCCGCCGAGGTGCCGTTCCAGCGCTTCTTCAGCGTGATGACGGACTTGTCGATCACCGCGGTGGCCCGCCCGAAGATGAAGTCGACGTTGCCGACGACGTAGGAGTTGGTCATGTAGACCCGGCCCAGCTTCTCCTTGGCCGCGGTGTCCACGAGGAGCGTGTCCTGGTCGCCGCTGACGATGACCCCGTCGAGGAACACCTTGTCGGCGGCGGTGCGCAGGGCGACCGCCTGATTGGCGATGTCCTGGTGACTGGCCTCGTCGAAGTCGTTGGAGATGGTCAGGTTGCGGGCCTGGAAGTCGTCGGCCTCGACGGCGACGGTGGCGCTGCCGCCGGTGCCGTAGGTGCCCGAGCCGTCGGGCTTGGGGGTGCCGGACGCGTTGTTGTAGACGATCACCGTGTCGTTACGGCTGCCGCCCGACCCCTGGATGGTGACGTGCGGTTTGTTGGACGGCACCTTGACCAGCTCGCGGTAGGTCCCCGGCTTCACCGAGATCACCACGCGGGAAGGGTTGTTGGCGGGTACGGCGTTCACCGCGGCCTGCACGGTCGAGTACTGCCCGCTGCCGTCCTTGGCGACGGTGAGGGTCGTGGCCGCCGCCTTGGTGGTGGCCGTCGTACCGATGGAACCGCGCGGCCCCACCCCGGACTTGAGGAGCGCGGGCACGTCGGCCGTCTTGTCGAGCGTGTACGCGTAGTACGTCTTCGGGTCGAAGGCGGTGCCCCCGCTCTCGTTCCTGCCGCTCGTCCCCACGAAGGTGTTGCCCTTCTGGACGATGCTCGCGGTGGCGTCCTTGATGACGGGGTTCTTGAAGCCCTGGAAGTAGGAGTTCTCCAGGACCATCCTGGTCGCGCCGCGCGAGTAGTTGCCATAGGAGGAATTGATGTCCGTCCCGGCCACGTCCTCCAGGAAGTTGTTGTAGAGGTGCGCGTGGGCCGCGTTGTCCGTGGACGGGTTCCGCTGCTCGGTCTCGCGGATCCAGTTGTGGTGGATGGTGATGTCGGTGACGACGTTCTCCGTCCAGCCGATGCCGAACGCCTTGTTGTCCTGGCTGAGTTTGTTCCAGGAGACCGTCACATAGGTGCTGTCCTTGCGGACGTCGATGAGGCCGTCGGCCATGTGCCGCAGGTCGTTGTGGTCGATCCACACGTGGTGGGCGCCGTCCATCTGGATGGCGTCGAAGTCGTGTTCCTTGTCGTTCCACACGCCCTGGTAGGCGTCCCGGATCGTGAGGTTGCGGATGATCACGTTGTGCACACCGGAGCCGAGGAAGAAGCCGCCGCCGACGATCTGCCCGGAGGTCCCGGACCCGACGATGGTCTTGTTGCTCTGGACCTTGATCTCTTTTCCGACCGGGTCCATGGTGATGGTCGCGGCGACGACGATGACGTACGGCTCGCTCGCCGTCGCGTACTTCTCCAGGTCGGCGAGCGTCTTCACGGTGACGATCTGACCGTCCCGGCCGCCGTACGTCCCGTTCTGGCCGAGCGCGTTGACGGAGGCGAAGCCGTCCGCGGTGGCGGTGGCCCAGGCGGGGGCGGCGGTGGTGGCGGCGGAGGCCCGGGGCTGGGCGCCCGGGAGCACACCGTAGGCCAGCCCTCCGGCGGCCGTCAGGACGAGCGGAACACCGAGGGCGACGGCGGTTGTCCGGCGTCGGCGATGCAGGGCCATGGGGGGCATCCATTCCGTGCGGGGGCAGGGACCGCAGAGCAGTCGCCGCCCCCCGCACGGAAGGTTGCCGCCTGAACGCGCCTACTTCGCGCAGGACTTCGGGTCGAGGTTCTCCTGCCACTTGTCCTCACGGCCGTCGGGCTGGCCGTTGGGCAGGAGCTTGTCGGAGATGCCGTCGATGTAGTAGCCGTACGAGTAGATCGTCTTCCAGTTCGCGTCCCGGCCACGCCAGGTGTGCGTGGTGACCTCGCCGTCGCCCTTGTTCCACTGGTAGTCCTCGACGTAGAACACCGGGTTCACGCGGACCACCCGCTGGTACGGCGTCCAGGTGGTCGCCACCTGGGTGCACGGCGGTATGGACTTCTCGCTGCGCCGCTCGAAGGACGAGGTCTTCTCCCAGCCCCACTCGTAGCCGGCGCTGCCGCCCACGGTGCCGGAGAAGATGCTCTTGGCCAGGGACAGGCTGATGCTGGCGCCGACGCTCTTCTTGGCGAAGGTCTTGGTGCTGTACCCGCTGACGAAGGTCACCTTGTCCTCGGTCGTGCCGTGGTTGCCGGTCCACTCGGAGGTGCGGACGGGCTCGCCCTTCACGGACCAGGTCGAGGACTGCGCGTACCCGCACCAGCCGCGGAACAGCTCCCACGGCCCGGCGGGCACCCACAGCCCGACCACGTCCCGCAGGTACTCGTCCTGCGTCTTGAACTCACCGGTGTCGACGTTGAGCGCGCCGTAGACGCCGGTCAGGCTGGTCTCCTGGCTGCACAGCCGGTCCAGCATGACGTCGGTGTTCCCGGGGTCCACGCCCCGGACGTTCTGGGCCCCGCCGGGACCGGCCGCCTGAGCGGTCCCCGATCCGGCCAGCAGCGCGGTGACGGCGAGGGCCGCGGACGCGGCGGCGAGGGCGCTCTTCTTCAGAGTCGATGTACGAAACAGACGCATGGGGGGTTCTTCACTCCTGAGTGCTGAGGACAGATGCGTGGGGCACCTGTGCGACACCTCAGGAAGCTGGCAGAGAACCCGTGAGTAGGGTCGAGAACGCGTGAGGGTTGACAGGACATCGACAGCTTGGCGTTCACTGCAAGGCGGCGGGAGCCTCCGGTGGCGGAGTCGGCGCCCCCGGCAGTCGTACGGTCGCGATGGTGCCGCCGCCCTCGGCGTGGCCGAGGGTGACCTCGCCGCCGGCCTGCTGGACCGTGCGGGCCACGATGGAGAGGCCGAGACCGGAGCCGGGCAGGGCGCGGGCGCTGGGGGAGCGCCAGAAGCGGTCGAAGACGTAGGGGAGTTCCTCGGCGGGGATGCCGGGGCCGTGGTCGCGGACGGTGAGGACGCCCTCGTTCAGCCGGACCTCGACCGTGCCGCCCTCGGGGCTGAACTTCACGGCGTTGTCGAGGATGTTGACCACGGCGCGTTCCAGCGCGGCGGGCTCGGCCCGGGTGTACCAGGGCTCCAGCGAGGCGTCGATGGTCAGCTCCGGGCCCCGCAGCCGTGCCCTGCGCAGGGCCGACTCGACGGTGTCCTCCAGCGAGACGACCTGGACCCGCTCACCGCGCTGGCCCTCCGAGCGGGACAGCTCCTGCAAGTCACCGATCAGCGAGGCCAGTTCGGTCATCTGCGCCTTCACGGACGCGAGCAGCGCCTTGCGGTCGGCCTCGGGGAGGGGGCGGCCGGTCTCCTCACTGCGGGTGAGGAGCTCGATGTTGGTGCGCAGGGAGGTGAGGGGGGTGCGCAGTTCGTGCCCCGCGTCGGCGATGAGCTGCTGCTGGAGCTCACGGGAGCTGGCGAGGGAGCTCGTCATCGAGTTGAAGGAGCGGGACAGACGGGCGACCTCGTCCTCGGCGTCCTCCTCGACGGGGATGCGGATGTTCAGGTCTTCGGTGCGGGCCACCTGTTCGACGGCCTCGGTGAGCTTGTCGACGGGGCGGAGACCGGCGCGGGCGACGGCGAGGCCGGCGATTCCGGCGCCGACCACCCCCACACCGGAGACGAGGAGGAGGATGAGGGCGAGTTCGTTGAGGGTGGACTGGGTGCCCTTGAGCGAGGTCGCGACCATGAGGGCGGCCGGCTGCGAGGTGACCTGGTCGATGCCCTTGTAGACGGTCAGTACGCGGACCGCGTCGCCATCCGCGTCGGTGCCGTTGCGATAGGTGCCCTTCCTGGGGTCGGCCTCCTTGATCACGTTCTTGTCGGAGCCGGTGACCTTGACCGTGCCTTCGGAGTACCGGGGGACGCAGGTGGTGCCGTCCTGCCTGACCAGCTGCACATAGCCGTTCCGGGGCTGGAACTCGTCGTTGCCGGTGTTGTTGCCCTGCGAGGAGTCGGCGCACACGATCACCCCGTCCGGGCCCACGCCCCGTCCGAGCATCTTCTCGAGATCGTTGTTCACCTGCTCGTACAGTTTCCCCTGCACGATGAACCAGCAGGTCACCGACACCGCCGCCACCGCGAACGCCACCGCCGCCGCCACCAGCAGGGCCAGCCGGGACCGGATCGGAAGGGCCCGGTAGCGCCGTACGACCCTCTTCACTCCGCGCCACCCTGCCGCAGCACATATCCCACGCCACGAACCGTGTGCACGAGCCGCGGCTCACCGCCCGCCTCCGTCTTGCGGCGCAGGTACATCACGTACACGTCCAGCGAGTTGGACGACGGCTCGAAGTCGAAGCCCCACACCGCCTTAAGGATCTGTTCCCTGGTCAGCACCTGGCGCGGGTGCGCCATGAACATCTCGAGCAGGGTGAACTCGGTACGGGTCAGCTCCACGGGCCGCCCCGCACGCGTGACCTCACGGGTCGCGAGATCCATCCGCAGGTCGGCGAAGGTGAGCGCCTCGTCGTCGACGGACCCCGCACCGGCCGCCGCGGCGTACGAACTGCGGCGCAGCAGGGCACGGACCCGGGCGAACAGCTCGTCGAGCTCGAACGGCTTGACCAGGTAGTCGTCGGCGCCCGCGTCGAGCCCGGTGACCCGGTCACCGACCGTGTCGCGGGCCGTCAGCATCAGGATGGGGGTCGTGTCGCCCGCGCCGCGGATGCGCCGGGCGGCGGTGAGTCCGTCCATGCGGGGCATCTGGATGTCGAGGACGACCAGGTCGGGCCGGTACGCGGTCGCCTTGTCGAGCGCGTCGGCGCCGTCCACGGCGACCTCGGTGTCGTAGCCCTCGAAGGCGAGGCTGCGCTGGAGTGCTTCGCGCACCGCCGGCTCGTCGTCGACGATCAGGATGCGCTGGGGGTCACGGTCGCCTTCGGCGGGGCTCATGGGCTTGGGATTCCTCGGGTGCGGTGGAGACAGGGGGCCGGCTCTGCTCGATGGCATCACCCTCGCATGTTTCCCGGCGGGCGCGTCAGGAGGGGAGCGGCGGGGTTCAGCCGCGCATCGCCGTGAGCCGGTGCAGCTGTACCTTGCGGCGGTGCGGGCGGGCCGCGGTGGTGCGCAGGCCCATCAGCTCGGGGGCCACCGCCACGGACGCCACCTCGGGCGCCCGCGTCACCGGCGGGTGCAGCGCGTACGCCACCTCAAGAGCGAGGGCGAACCCGGCCGCGTCGGTACCGGCCACCGTGTGCGAAACCTGCTTGATCATGACGTGCTCCCTGTTGGTCAGAGGAACTAGCTGTCCGCGCCGCCGGCCCGCAGCGTGGCCAGGTCGGACTTGACGGTGTTGATCGGGATGGAGAAGCCGAGGCCCGCGCTGCCGGCCGTCGAGGAGTCCGAACTGGCGGAGTACATCGCGGAGTTGATGCCGATGATGTTGCCGTTCATGTCGATGAGCGCGCCGCCGGAGTTGCCCGGGTTCAAGGACGCGTCCGTCTGGATGGCCTTGTACGTCGTCGTGGAGGAACCGGTGTCGCCGTTGAACTGCTGGCCGCCGAACTCGAACGGCCACTGACCGCTGCCGCCGCCCTGGCCCTGCCCCTGGCTCTGGCCCTCGTCCGTCGAGACGGTGACGTCCCGGTTGAGGGCGGAGACGATGCCGCTGGTGACGGTGCCGGTGAGGCCCTCGGGGGAGCCGATCGCCACGACCTCGTCGCCGACCTGGACGCCGTCGGAGTTGCCGAGGGTGGCCACGGTCAGGCCGGAGGCGTTCTCCAGCTTGATGAGGGCGAGATCCTTCTTGCTGTCGGTGCCGACGACCTTCGCGGTGTAGGTCTTGCCGTCGCTGGTGCTCACCTTGATGGAGGTGGCGCCGGAGATGACGTGGTTGTTGGTGATGATCTCGCCGTCGCCGGTGATGATCACGCCGGAGCCGGTGGACTCGCCGGCGTTCGAGGTGGCGTTGATCTCGACGATGCTCGGGCTGACCGCCTTGGCGACCCCGGAGACCGTGCCCTTGGCGGAGGACGGCACCACGCTGGTGCTGGTGCTGGTGCTGCTGCTGGAGGCGACCGTGTCGTTGCCGGTCAGCTCCTGGATGCCGTAGGCGGTGCCGCCTCCTATCGCCGCGGCGACGATCGCGACGGCGGCGAGGAGGGCGAGGGGGCCGCGGGTGCGCTTCTTCGGGGCGGGGGCCGCGGGCTCGGCCGGGGGCGCGGTGAGGAGAGCGGTTCCGCCGCCGTTGCCGTCACCGCCGTACGGACCGGCGCCCTCGGAGGCGAAGGCGGCGGGCTGGGCGTAGGCGGCGGGCTGAGCCTGCTGCCCGCCCGGCCACACGGTCGTCGGCTCGACGACCGGCTGCTGGACCGGCTGCTGGACCGGCGCCGCGGGCTGCGCGGGCTGTGCCGCCTGCGCGGGCGGCTGGGCCGGCGGGGGCGGCCACTCGGGGTTCACGGGCGAGGAAGCGTGCTGCTGCTGGGCGCCCTGGTAGGGGGTCTCGTACTGCTCGTACTCGCCGTCGCGGCGGAAGCTCTCGGTCATGACAGAAAGCTTGTCGCCCCACCATGAGAGCTCCCTGAGTGCTTGCTGAGAAGCCCGGCAGAACCTCGTATGCCCGATATAAGGCCGCCGCTGGCCTCCTGCGCCGCGTTCTCAGGCGCCTTTAAGGGAACTCACTCGCACCCGCAGGACCGCCGCACGACCAGCTTCGACGGGAACACCTTCAGCCGCTCCCGGCGGGACCCCGCGACCCGGAGTCCGTCGTCGAGCACCAGGTCCACCGCGGCCCTGGCCATCGCCGACCGGTCCGACGCGATGGTCGTCATCGGCGGATCCGCGAGCGCGGCTTCCTTGATGTCGTCGAACCCGATGACCCCCAGCTCGCCCGGCACGTCGATGCGCAGCTCGCGCGCGGCCCGCAGCAGGCCGATCGCCTGGTCGTCGGTGGAGCAGAAGATCGCCGGGGGGCGATCGGGCCCGGCGAGCACGCCGAGCGCCACCTGATAGGCGTCGTAGCGGTTGTACGGCGCCTCGAAGAGCCGTCCCTCGGTGGGAAGCCCGGCCTCGTCCATGGCCTGCCGCCAGCCCTCGACGTGATCGGAGACCGGGTCGCCCACGGCGGGGGTGTCGGCGGTACCGCCCATACAGGCGACGTAGGGGTATCCGTGCCCCAGCAGGTGCTCGACGGCGGTCTTCGCGCCGGAGAGGTCGTCGAGGACGACGGCGACGTCGTCGATCGCCTCCGGCCGCTCGTGCAGCAGCACGACCCGGGCGTCCCACGCGTCGATCTCGGCGGCGGCGTTGTCGTTCAGCGCGTGCGAGACCAGGATCAGCCCGGACACCCGCATCCCGAGGAACGCCCGCAGGTAGTGGACCTCGCGCTCGCCGATGTAGTCGGAATTCCCGACGAGCACCATCTTCCCGCGCTCGGACGCGGCCTGTTCGACCGCGTGCGCCATCTCCGCGAAGAACGGCTGGCGCGCGTCCGGCACGATCAGGCCTATGAGATCCGTACGCCGGGACGCCATCGCCTGGGCGACGCGGTCGGGCCGGTAGCCCAGCTCCTTGATCGCGGCGAGGACACGCTCGCGCGTGGCCGGGGCGACCGGCCGGGGTCCGTTGTTGATGACATAACTGACTACGGCGGTGGACGTTCCCGCCAGTCGCGCCACATCATCCCTGGTTACCTTGGCCACGCGCGGAGTCTACGCGGATGGACCCGCTCTGGGCAGGGCGTGAAGGAGGCACTGTGCCCCCGCGACGGCCTACCGGGAGGTAGCCGGTGCGGGAGCCATGCCCGGGCGGAGAACCCGCTATGCCTCGGCCGGTACCTCGGAGGCGTCCAGGGCGGCGCTCTCGTCCGCATCCTCCGTGTTTGCCTGGCCGGAAGCGCCGGTCGCGGCGCCCTTGGCCTTGGCGTCGTCGCTCGCGCCGACGCTGCCCTTCTCCGGCGTAACGAATCGATAACCGACGTTCCGGACGGTCCCGATCAGCGACTCGTGCTCGGGTCCGAGCTTCGCGCGCAGTCGTCGTACGTGGACGTCGACCGTCCGGGTGCCGCCGAAGTAGTCGTAGCCCCAGACCTCCTGCAGCAGCTGCGCGCGCGTGAAGACGCGGCCGGGGTGCTGGGCGAGGTACTTGAGGAGCTCGAACTCCTTGAAGGTGAGGTCGAGGACCCGGCCCTTGAGCTTCGCGGAGTAGGTCGCCTCGTCGACCGAGAGGTCGCCGTTGCGGATCTCCATGGGGGAGTCGTCGTTGACGATCTGCTGGCGGCCCATGGCCAGCCGCAGGCGCGCCTCGACCTCGGCCGGTCCGGCGGTGTCGAGCAGGACGTCGTCGATGCCCCAGTCGGCGGTGACGGCGGCGAGGCCGCCCTCGGTCACGACGAGGATGAGCGGACAGCCGGGCCCGGTGGAGCGCAGCAGCTGGCACAGGCTGCGGACCTGCGGCAGATCACGGCGCCCGTCGATGAGGATGACGTCGGCACCCGGGGTGTCGACGAGGGCGGGGCCTTCCGCCGGAGCCACACGCACGTTGTGCAGGAGCAGGCCGAGGGCGGGCAGCACCTCCGTCGATGGCTGGAGGGCATTGGTCAGGAGCAGCAGAGAACTCATATGTCTGGTTCCTCCTCGGTCCCGCGAGGTCACGGCTTTCGTATACAGGGGTATCCGAAAGCACAAAAGGACCCGGGGGCTGCGTTGCCCGAGTCCTCTTCCGACGAGAATAGCCCACATGAGCATGGAGTCGGCAGGTCGTGTGGCGCGTTCCACGGGGAGTCCGCACTCTGAGACGCGCAGACATGTACCTATACGGACGTTTCTGCACACCGACGACGGTGTGACGATCGATTCCGTATACGATCCGCCCTCCTTCGTATACGACGCCTCCCGGCCACCCGCGCGTGACCTGGTGTTCGTGATCGCGCACGGTTTCACCGGCGATGTGGATCGTCCTCATGTTCGCCGGGTGGTGAACGTGTTCACGCGGTACGGCGCCGTGGTCACCTTCTCCTTCCGCGGCCACGGAGCCTCCGGCGGGCGCTCGACGGTCGGCGACCGCGAGGTGCTGGATCTGGCCGCCGCGGTGGCGTGGGCCCGCGGGCTCGGCCACGCGCGCGTGGTGACCGTCGGCTTCTCGATGGGCGGGTCGGTGGCGCTGCGGCACGCGGCGCTGTACCGGCCCGACGGCGGCTGTCTTCCCGACAAGGGGCGCACGGACGCGTACCCGGACGCGGTGGTCTCGGTGAGCGCGCCGGCCCGCTGGTACTACCGCGGCACGGCCCCCATGCGAAGACTCCACTGGCTGGTGACCCGCCCCGAGGGCCGCCTGGTCAGCCGCTACGGATTCCGTACGAGGATCCATCACCGCGACTGGGACCCCGTTCCGCTGTCCCCGGTCGAGGCGGTCCCGGAGATCGCCCCCACCCCTCTCCTGATCGTCCACGGCGACCGCGACGGCTACTTCCCCCTCGACCACCCGCGGATGCTCGCGGAGGCCGCCGGCGACCACGGCGAGCTGTGGATCGAGCCCATGGGCCACGCCGAGCACGCGGCCGGCGACGAGCTGCTGGGCCGTATCGGGGACTGGGCTGTCACAGCGGGCGGATAGCCTGGCCCCGTACACCATCGATCGATTGAGGAAGCGGATGCCAAAGGTCACGGTGCGCTACTGGGCCGCCGCGAAGGCCGCGGCCGGGATCGCCGAGGAGCCCTTCGACGCGGCCACGCTCGCCGAGGCGCTGGACGCGGCACGCGAGCGACACCCCGGTGAACTGGTGCGCGTCCTGCGGCGATGCTCGTTCCTCGTCGACGGTGACCCCGTGGGCACCCGCGGACATGAGACGGTACGGCTGGCCGACGGCGGCACGGTCGAGGTGCTCCCGCCGTTCGCAGGAGGGTGACGATGACGAACCAGCCGTACGAGGACCACGAGCAGTATCCGCAGCAGGGCTGGCCGGCCCAGCAGGCGTACGACGACGCTCAGGCAGCCCAGCAGCACACCCAGCAGTGGCAGGGCCAGACCTGGGACACCCAGATGCACCGACCGGTCCAGGCCGCGCCGGAGACGGCGTACCTGCCGCAGCAGGCCTACGAGGGCGAGCCCCAGGGGTACGGCCCCGGCTACGGGTCCCCGCAGGGGACTCCGGGGGCCGGCGCGTACGGCGCCGCAGCGGCTCCCGACCCGGCCTACGGCTCCGCATCGGCTTCCGACCCGGGGTACGGCCCCGCACAGGCTCCCGGCCCCACGGCGTACGGCTCCGCGCCGACGTCCTCCGACCGTGCGGGGCATGGTCACGCGTCGGCGGCCTCCGGTTCTGCCGGGTATGGCTCCGCGCCGACGTCTTCTGAGGATCGTGCGGGTCATGGTCACGCGTTGGCGGCTCCCGGCCCCACGGCGTACGGCCCCGCGCCGACGCCCTCCGACCGCGCGGGCCATGGTCATGCCTCGGCGGCTCCCGGTTCCGCCGGTCACGGGTCAAGCCCGACGGCTCCCGGTCCCGCCGGTCACGGGTCAAGCCCGACGGCTCCCGGTCCCGCCGGTCACGGGTCAAGCCCGACGGCCGCCGGCCCCGCCGGTCACGGACCTGCGCCGATGACTCCCGGCCACGCCGGGCACGCTCACGCCCCGGCGAGTGGGGGCCCCGTCCAGGGGTCCGCCCAGGCACACCCCGGCGCCGCCGCGCACGGGTCCGCGTCCGAGCCGTCCGGCTACGGCCCCGCCACCCTCGCCGGCAACCCCCGCGTCACCGACGCCCAGCGGGCCCGTCTCGAGGGCCGCTCCCCGATCATCGAGCCCGGCATCCAGCCCGCCGCCCTCACCGCGCTGCTCGGCCTGCTGCTCTCCGGAACGGCGGCGGTCGGGTCGTACGCCCTCCTCGTGCCCCTCGTCGTCCTCCAGGCCGTCTCCGCGGCCGGCTGGTTCCGGCTGAACGGCATGTGGCCCGCCCGGCAGGGCATCGCGCTGGCGTTCCTCGGGGCGCTGGTGGCGGACGCGGCCCTGCTGACGGCCGGCCGGGAGAACGCGCCCGCCGCGATCCTCGGCACCCTCGGCGTCTGGGTCCTGCTCAGCCTGGTGATGCAGCTCCGCTCGCACGCCGACCCCGACGAGCGGATGTACGGCCTGATGGCGACCGTCGCCTCGGCGGCCCTGGCGATCGTGGCGACCGGCCACCTCGCGGCGGACCCGGACGCGGTGACGGTCGGCGCGGCCGCCGTGGCCGTCGCGGTCCTGGCCCGCGCGCTGCCCCTGCCGACCCCGGCCTCGGTGGTCGTCTCCCTGCTCGCCGCGGCGGGCGCGGGCATCGCGGTCGGCGGGATGACGGGGCTCGGCGCGAAGGGCGCGTTCCTCGGCGCGGGCGCCGCGGTGTGCGCCCTGATCGGCCACCGGGTCGCGAGCTACGACTACCCGTCGCGCTTCGTGCACTTCACGGCGGGCGTGGCCCTGCCGCTGGCCGCGGCGGCTCCGGCGGTGTACGTGCTGGGCCGGGCGATCGGCTAGGGCCTGTTGCGAGAGTGGCCTCGTCGCCCGGAGGGCGGCCGCGCGGCGTCCGGTGCGTGCTCTGGGGGTCCCCCCGGCCGAAGGTTTGGGGAGTGCCGCGCGGAAGCCCTCGTACGGGGCGTACTCGGGCTTGCGGGCGGTGCGGCGAGTGGGGGTACCTCCCACGCCTTGGGGCAGTGGGGGAGCGTGCCGGGCGTCGCGCGGCAGAGGCCACTTTCGCAACAGGCCCTAGGCCGGCCCAGGCGTCTCGGTCCACAGGCAGAAGGGGTGCCCGGACGGGTCGAACAGGACCCGGACGTCGTCCTGCGGCTGGTACTCGGCGAGCCGCGCCCCTTCCGCCACCGCTCGCGCGGTCTCGGCAGCCAGGGCGTCCGGGCCGCCGTCGACCTCGATGTCCAGGTGCAGCATCATCTGCTGGTCGCCGGGCTTGCGGGTCGGCCAGACGGGCGGGACGTACTCGGGCTCGGTCTGGAAGGCCAGGGACGTGCCCGCGATGCCGGGCGGCGGCCCGGTGAGGACCCAGTCCGGTTCCTCGGCGCGCACCACGTACCCGAGGAGGCGCTGGTAGAAGGCGGCGAGCTCGTGCGCGTCATGCGCGTCGAGGACGACGGTGGACAGCGACAGCCTCGCGGATGAAGACATGGGGGCCTTCTTACTGCCGCCGCTTCTTCCCGTCCAGCTCGTCCCACCACTCGTCGGACTTCGGGTCGCCGGAGGGGTCGTCCCACCAGCGGTCGTCGGGCCCGCGCCGGTTCGCGACGATCGCGGCGAGCGGCGGGATCACCATGGCGACCACACACATCCCCACGGCCACCGGTACCGACCAGAGCCGCACGACTCCCCAGGCCAGGACGAACAGCCCGATGCACGTGCCCATCATGGCGAAGTAGACATGCCGCCGTCGCGCCAACATACGGTCCAGCGTAATTCCGGAAAGGCCGGAGGGCCGTACCCCCAGGGGTACGGCCCTCCGGTGTCGGTCAGGTGCCTCAGACCGCGATCGCGACCTCGGCCAGGCCGCCCTGCTGGGCGACGACCGTGCGGTCGGCGGTGGCGCCGGGGACCAGGGCACGGACGGTCCAGGTGCCCTCGGCCGCGTAGAAGCGGAACTGGCCCGTCGCGGAGGTCGGGACCTCCGCCGTGAACTCGCCGGTCGAGTCCAGGAGGCGGACGTAACCCACCACAGGCTCGCCGTCACGCGTCACCTGACCCTGGATCGTGGTCTCACCGGGCTTGATCGTCGAGGCGTCCGGGCCGCCGGCCTTCGCTCCACACATGTCTTTCTCCAAAGAAGGGGTCTGACCGGAGGAAGGCCGGTCGGGATGATGCGGACTGGGTCTTACTTGTTGGCGCCGAGCTCGATCGGAACGCCGACCAGGGAGCCGTACTCGGTCCAGGAGCCGTCGTAGTTCTTGACGTTCTCGACGCCCAGCAGCTCGTGCAGCACGAACCAGGTCAGGGCCGAGCGCTCACCGATACGGCAGTACGCGATGGTGTCCTTGGCGAGGTCGACCTGCTCCTCGGCGTAGAGCTCCTTGAGCTCCTCGTCTGACTTGAAGGTGCCGTCGTCGTTGGCGTTCTTCGACCACGGGATGTTGCGCGCGGACGGGACGTGGCCCGGACGCTGCGACTGCTCCTGCGGCAGGTGGGCCGGGGCGAGGAGCTTGCCGGAGAACTCGTCGGGGGAACGGACGTCGACCAGGTTCTGCGAACCGATGGCCGCCACCACGTCGTCGCGGAAGGCGCGGATGGCCTTGTTCTGGGGCTTCGCCGTGTAGGTCGTCTCGGCCCGCTCCGGGACCTCCTCGACCAGCTCGCGGGCGTCCAGCTCCCACTTCTTGCGGCCGCCGTCGAGAAGCTTGACGTTCTCGTGGCCGTAGAGCTTGAAGTACCAGTAGGCGTAGGACGCGAACCAGTTGTTGTTGCCGCCGTAGAGGATCACCAGCGTGTCGTTGGCGATGCCCTTCGACGAGAGGAGCTTCTCGAAGCCCTCCTGGTCGATGAAGTCGCGGCGGACCGGGTCCTGCAGGTCCTTGGTCCAGTCGATGCGGATCGCGTTCTTGATGTGGTTCTTCTCGTAGGCGGACGTGTCCTCGTCCACCTCCACGATCGCGATGTTCGGGTTGTCGAGGTTGGCCTCGACCCAGTCGGCATCGACCAGGACGTCGCTGCGGCTCATGCTCTTTCTCCTCCGGGGCAGTTGCGGCGGGGCGTACGGAAGGGTGCGCGGGGCGCACGGATGCCTGAGAGTGCCAGGGCAGGGGGATGCGGAGGTCGATGCCGTCCGCTCAGAAGGGGCGACAGAGCATGGCGGCAACGCGGCACAGGTCTACTGCCCGCCGCTTCGTGAGATCCGCCTGTCGCTTCATGCTGTCGATCGTAGGGACGGACATACCGGCATGTCACCGGTGTGTCGCATGCTGAGATGCGATCGTCCGGGATGTGGGACAAGAAAGCCGCCCGGGCCGTGGTCCACGGTTCCCGGGCGGGTGTAGCCGTCATCACATCTACGCTACGGACGTCACCGTCTCGCCTATCGGACACGCGGCGTCCGGAAGGTACCGCGTACGGCCCGACGCTCGTCCTACCCGGCGAGCTTGACGTCCGAACCCTTCACCGCGATCTCCACACCGTCCGCACCCGCTTCGACCTTGTCGAGCTTGATACCGCCCGGCAGGCCCTCGATCTTCTGGTCGAAGTCGGCGATCGAACGGACGTCGGAGTCGGCGAGGGTGATGTTGCCGAAGCTCGGAATCGAGTCGGCGTGCACCCGCACGGTGTCCCCGTCCACGACGCTGACGGTGCTGAGCACGGAGACGGGCTGCTCCAGGGCGCTGACCTTGATGTCGACCTTGATCTTGCCGTTGCCGCCGTCGGAGAGGCCGACGACCTTCGCGGTGACGCCCAGCGGAAGCTGGGCCTCCTCGGACCCCGCGGCCTTCAGCAGCTGGTCGTAGGCGATGGTCGCGGTGCCGGCGGCGGTGGAGGCGGTGGCGGAGCTGTAGTCGCCGGAGAACGCGACGCCCTTCATGGCGGCGTTCAGGTCGTCGATGCGGATCGTGCCCCCGCTGGTCCCGGTGTCCGCGTCGTAGTCCTTCATCCCGACCTCGACGTCGTCGAGCTCACCGCCGGCCACCTGGGTCAGGAACGGGAACCCCTTGATGTCCACGCTCGGCGTCGTGGTCAGCCCCTCCTGCGTCTTCAGCCGGTCCGCGACCTCGCCCTCCGCGAAGTGGACCGCCAGACGATCGGCGGCGACGAACAGCCCACCGAGAATCACGGCGATGATCAAAAGTATTCGCAGGGCGCGCATGCGGTGGGTCCCCCCGGGGGTGGCGGTCTTGTCGACGGACGGGTGGCCGTCGAGCGGCAGACTAACCCCGCGGGGTAAGGCGCCCGCCGGATTGTCGATCACCTGTGACAGGCCGCATCCGGTAGCTGCTCAATAGACGAGCGCCTGCGTCCCGTCCGCCAGCGCCTCCTGGACGAACACCTGCGCCCCCGCGATCCGTACGCCCTCGATGACGTCCTTCTCCGTGATGTCCCGGCGGGCCGCGCACTGGGTGCACAGGGTGAGCCGCCCGCCCGCGAGGATCGAGTCCAGCAGGTCGGGCAGCGGCGCGGCGTGCGGCAGCTCGAACTCCGCTGCCCGCCCCGGCAGCGCGAACCACGCCGACTCCCCGGTCAGCCACAGCGAGACGTCCACCCCACTGGCCACGGCCACCGCCGCCACGGTGAACGCCTGCGAACAGCGCTCGGGGGCGTCGGCCCCGGCGGTCACCTTGATCACGAGCTTCTTCGCCATAACGGCAGCGTAGTGCGACGGTCACGTCGTCGCGACGATCATCACCAGTAGCCCCGTGACGCTGACCGCGGTGAGCACGCCGGTCCAGAAGGCGTCGTCGGTGAGGACCCAGGGCACCCGCAGGCGCAGCCGTCGGCGCCGGGCACGGGGGACCGGGGAGGGCGGGGGAGGCGCCGACTCCGGTACCTCGGGAGGCGGCGGGCCACTCGGCCGGCCCGGCAGCGGATACGGATAGTAGGGCGGCGGCACGCTCATGCGAGGTCCGCCTCTCGCCGGTGCCCGCGCGGCTGGTCGACCACGAGGAACGGGCCGTCGGTCAGCGGAGGACGGGGCTCCTGTACGGCGGTCCGCGCGGTCGTTCGCCGCGCGGACCCGTCTCCGACGCCCTCCCCTCCCTCGTCCCCGTCCGGGACAGCAAGGACCCCGGTCGGCGGGCGCTGGTCTTCCTGACGAGGCCTGGGCCGTGTTCGTTGCCCACGTGTCCGAATCGTGATCAAGTGGGCGTACAACCCTGGGTGTTGACCAGCGGTCTCCTGTGAAGCGCGCATACGGAATGCGCGCTTCACGTCTTGTGGGGGACGCGTTGGAAAGACCCGAGGTGCCCGAAGCGCCTGAGATACCCGAAGCACCTGACACACCCGAAGCACCTGAGACACCCGAAGAGAGCCCCCGGGCGCGCCGCCGGGGCCGTACGACACTGCTGATCGCCGGCGCCGCCGTACTCGGTGTCGTCGCCGGGACGTGCACGGGATACCTGATCCAGGCCGACCGCGAGCCGACGAAGCTGGCCTCGCTCTCCCAGCCGACGCTGACGCAGGCCAAGGGCCCGGCGCCCGAACCGCTGTCCGCCGCCCAGGACCGCCGCGTGAAGACCGACGGTGACCTGCGCAAACTGCTGCTGAAGAAGCCAGCCGGGGCGAAGGACGCCGACTGGCTGGGTGACGAGGACGGCTGGCTGGACCTGGCCCGGTACGCCGAGCTCTACGAGGAGCCCGCCGATGCCTTCAGCGACCAGGTGAGCGACGAGTTCCGCCGAGTGGCCGTCACGGGCTGGGCGAGCGGGGACCGTCAGGTGACGGTCCGCCTGATCCAGTACCGGCAGGAGGAAGCCGTCGTGGCTGCGGACCAGGCGTCGAGCGGCCAGTACTGGGCGGACAAGGAGGGCTCGACCCGCAGCCGGGCCATACCCGGCACCGGGGACGGCATGGCGTATGTGCACGACAAGCCCGACACCGAGCCCGGGTATCTGCCGGTCTTCGGGGCGGAGGCGTACGCATGGCGCGGTGACGTCACCATGGAGATCCGGGTCTACGACACCAAGTCGATCACCATGAAGACGATCATGGACCTCGCCGAGCGTCAGATGGAGCGGCTGTGAGCGAGAACGAGAACCAGCCCACACCGGCCGATCTGACGAAGCCGGGGCCCGCGGTGGAACCCACGGCTCCGGCCGAACCCGTCGATGCCACGGAAGTCGGGACACCTGCGGATTCGGCCGAGCCCGCTGCATCGACGGAAGCCGCTCAGCCTGCTGCGTCGACGGAAGCCGCTGAGCCCGCTGCGTCGACGGAAGCCGCTGAGCCCGCTGCGTCGACGGAAGCCGCTGAGCCCGCTGCGTCGACGGAAGCCGCTGAGCCCGCAGCGTCGACGGAAGCCGCCCAGCCTGCCGCGCTCTCCGGCCCGGCGGAGCCCCTCGCGCTCGTCGAACCCACCGCACCCGCCCGCAACCCCGCCCGACGCCGCCGCCGTATCGCCGCTCTCGTGGGCTCGCTCGTGCTGGCCGCCGGTGTCATCGGTGGGGTCGGCTACACCGTCGTCACCGTCGACGGCGCCGACCGTGACGCGGGGGCGCCGCTGTGGAAGTTCCCCAGGGCCACGACCGAGACGGCGAAGCCCGTCGCGGCGAACGGGCTGTCGGGGATGCTCGTGCCGTACAAGGACGGCGAGTGGGGCAAAGGGCCCGACATCGGGGAGTACGGCTACGACGCCGAGCTGAGCGGGGCCCACGCCACAGCACTGCGCAAGGAGTCGCTGAGCGGGTTGCCGCGCACCCAGCGCAAGGCGCTGGAGAAGCAGATCGACAAGCAGCGCCTCAAGGGGATCGCGATGCGCAGCTACCTCAGCAACTTCTACGCGAGCAAGGCCGCCACGGTGACCATCGAGCTGTCCGAACTGGAGAACTCCGCGGCCGTCCGCGAGATCTCCGGCTACCAGGAGGAGCTCGTCGGCGTGCTGGACGACCTCCTGCGCAAGGGCCCCAAGATCGAGGGGCACAAGGACGCCCGCTGCTTCCTGGCGCCCAAGGACAAGGACGAGAAGCTCGACTCCATGGTCTGCTTCGCCCACGAGGGCAACGTCCTGGTCAGCCTCACCGCCGACAGCGCGAAGCCGATGCAGCAGAAGGACATCGCCACGCTGCTGCGCGAGCAGCTCGACCGCATCGCCGAACCGGGGGAATCGGTATGACCGAGCAGACCTCACAGCCCGAGCAGACCTCACAGCCCGAGCAGACGGCACAGACGGAGCTCACAGAGCAGGCCGCGCCGCAGGCACCCGAACCGCAGGCACCCGAACCGGTACCCGCGAACGAGCCCGGCGACGACATCAGCGTGGTCGGCCCGGCTGGGCACACAAGAAGGCCCAGCCGGGCCCTCCGCACCACCCTCCGCTGGACCACCGCCGTCCTCACCTTCGCCGCCTTCACCGCCGGCACGGCATACGCCGTCGCGGACATGACCCGCACCGACGTCCCGGGCCTGGCGACGGAGTCGGACGGTCGCTGGGACTACCCCACGCTCACCAAGCCCCCGTTGCCCTCCGGCAGCCCCGGCCCCTTCGCCGACACGAACAAGACCGGCTCCCACTACGCCGATCTACGCCGGCTCGTCCTCCCCGCGCCCCGCAACGCGACCGCCGACAAGGCCCTGACCGGCACGGACGGCTGGCTGCCGACGAAGGACTTCCTCACCCGGTACGAGGAGAAGGAAGACCGGGCCGAACTCGCACAGAAGTTCACCGACCACGGCCTCCGCCACATCGCGGCTCGCGGCTGGACCACCCCGGACGGCACCCACACCGCCGTCTACCTGCTCCAGTTCGACACCGCCGCCGTCGTCGACGAGTTCACCGGCGACATCGCCCCGTACAGCGACCCCGGCTACCAGCTGCGCGGCGCCGCCGACTCGGTCACCGACGAGGACTTCCCCGACGCCTCCCTGGTCACGAACGTCACGCGTGTCGCGTACATGGAGGCGAAGCCGTACGGGACAGCACAGACCCGGCACGCCTACCTGTTCGCAGGGGACGTGATCGCCCTGGTCGTCGAGGACCGCAAGGGCACCGCCCCGGCCGTCCCCTTCGAGCAGACCGTGACCCTCCAGGGCCAGCTCCTGAGCTGAGTTCCGGTGGGACAGACCTCGCACCGCCCCCCGGGCCCCGGCCGCGTAAGCTGGGGCCCGGCCCGTGTACATGCACCGCACCACGCTCATCCGAGGAGCACCCTGTGGAGATCTTCTTCGAAGCCCTGCTGGTCCTGGTCTGCGTCGGCGTTCTCGCCTTCGCCTACCTGACCGTGAAGAAGCTGTACCAGGGCCAGCGCTGATCCCCCTCTAGGAACCGCCACTCATGATCGAGATCCCGTCCGACCTCCACAAGGACCTCGTCCCGCTCGCCTTCCTGCTCGGCAACTGGGCCGGCGCGGGCGTGCACGACTTCCCGGGCTCGGAGAAGTGCAACTTCGGCCAGGAGGTGACCTTCGGCCATGACGGCCGGGACTTCCTGGAGTACGAGTCCCACACCTGGGTGCTGGACAACGACGGCAACAAGGTCCGCCCGCTGGAGTCCGAGCACGGCTTCTGGCGCATCGACGCCGACCGCAAGGTCGAGGTGACGATGGTCCGCGACGACGGCGTCGTCGAGATCTGGTACGGCGAGATGGCCGCCCAGAAGCCGCAGATCGACCTGGTCACGGACGCCGTGGCGCGTACGGCCGCCTCCGGTGCGTACAGCGGTGGCAAGCGCCTGTACGGCTACGTCAAGAGCGACCTCATGTGGGTCGGCGAGAAGCAGACCCCCGAGGTCGAGCTGCGCCCCTACATGTCGGCCCACCTGAAGAAGGTCGTCACCCCGGAGGAGGTCGAGCGCTGGGCCAAGGCCCTGCCCGACGACCTCCCGGACGACGGGATCGCCTTCTTCAAGTAAGCCTTCCGCCGAGTGGGTCATAGACTTTCCGGTGTGGTGAGCACCGATTGGAAGAGCGACCTCAGGCAGCGCGGTTACCGGCTGACCCCGCAGCGCCAGCTTGTCCTCGAAGCTGTGGACACCCTGGAGCACGCGACCCCCGACGACATCCTCACGGAAGTGAAGAAGACGGCGTCGGGGGTCAACATTTCCACGGTCTACCGGACCCTGGAGCTTCTGGAGGAGCTCGGTCTGGTCAGCCACGCCCATCTCGGGCACGGGGCGCCGACGTACCACCTCGCCGACCGCCACCACCACATCCACCTGGTCTGCCGCGACTGCCAGAACGTCATCGAGGCCGACATCAAGGTGGCCGCCGACTTCACCGCGAAGCTCCGGCAGGAGTTCGGCTTCGAGACCGACATGAAGCACTTCGCGATCTTCGGCCGCTGCAAGGACTGCTCTCTCAAGGCTTCAACTACCGAGTCGTAGGCTTAGTCATATGAAGAGCCCTCTGCTGTCCCTGCCCGGTGCCGTCCCCGCCGAGGGTGTGGACGAAGGCGTCGCCGCGCACTACGGCGACCTGTTCCGCGAGCAGCGCGCCCTCGCCGAAGGCACCGGATTCGTCGACCTCTCGCACCGCGGGGTCGTGTCCGTCACCGGCGAGGACCGCCTCAGCTGGCTGCACCTGCTGCTCACCCAGCACGTCAGCGACCTCCCGACGGGCCAGGCCACCGAGGCCCTCATCCTCTCCGCGCACGGCCACATCGAGCACGCCCTGTATCTCGTCGACGACGGCACGACCGTCTGGGCGCACGTCGAACCCGGCACCCAGGGGGCGCTGGTCGCCTACCTGGAGTCGATGAAGTTCTTCAACCGGGTCGAGGTCGCCGACCGCACGGACGAGTTCGCCGTCGTCCACCTTCCCGCCGGTTCCATCGCCGAGGTGCCGGAGGGGGTCGTCGTACGCGAGACGCCGTACGGCCGCGATCTCTTCCTGCCGCGCGCCGACCTGGAGTCGTACGCCGAGAAGTCCGGTCCCGCGGTCGGCCTGCTCGCCTACGAGGCGCTGCGGGTCGAGCAGCACCGCCCGCGCCTCGGTTTCGAGACCGACCACCGCACCATTCCGCACGAGCTGGGCTGGATCGGTACGGCCGTGCATCTGCAGAAGGGCTGCTACCGGGGCCAGGAGACCGTCGCCCGGGTGCAGAACCTGGGCAAGCCCCCGCGGCGCCTGGTCTTCCTGCACCTGGACGGCAGCGAGGTGCACCTGCCGCCCGCCGGGACCGACATCCGGCTCGCGGACGAGGGGCCCGACGGCCGCAAGATCGGTTTCGTGACCACGTCCGTACGGCACCACGAGCTCGGCCCGGTCGCGCTCGCCCTGGTCAAGCGGAACGTCCCCCTGGACGCGCGCCTCGTCGCCGACACGACGGCCGCGGCCCAGGAAGTCGTCGTGGAGCCGTAGCCCCCCGGATCTCAGATGTCCAGCAGGACCGTGAACGGGCCGTCGTTCGTCAGGGACACCCGCATCCGCGCACCGAAGCGCCCGGTGGCCACCGTCGCCCCCAGGGAGCGGAGCTGGGCGACGACCTCGTCGACGAGCGGCTCGGCGATGTCGCCGGGGGCGGCGGCGTTCCAGGTGGGGCGGCGGCCCTTGCGGGCGTCGCCGTACAGGGTGAACTGGCTGATCACCAGCAGCGGGGCGTCGATGTCGCTGCACGACTTCTCGTCGTGCAGCATGCGCACCGACCAGAGTTTGCGGGCGAGTTGAGCCGCCTTCTCCTTGGTGTCCTCGTGGGTGACCCCGACCAGGACGCACAGTCCCTCGCCGCTGATCTCCCCGACCGTCTCACCGTCGACGACGACGCTCGCGCCGTCCACCCTCTGCACCACTGCACGCATGTGCCCATCATGCCGGTCCCGCGGGAAGGACCCGTGTTCGGGTTTATTTTTGATCCTTAACCCCCCATCTGGGGCCGTTCGGGGGCACTCGGTCACATAGCGGCCACTTGGGGTGGCACGATGCTTCCACACGCCGGTCGAGGGGACGGTAGAGGCGCATGAGCACACCGAGTACCGGGCAGCCGGGGCCCGTCCGCGTTGCCCACAGGGCGGAGCCGGAGACACCCCGGCCGCCCGCGCAGCGTACGGACAGCCACCTGCTGCCCCCGGATCCGATCGAACATGATCTCGCCACGCTGAGCCTGCCCGAGCTGCGCACGCTGCGCCGGGACGCCCAGCGGGACGAGGCCGACCTCAGCTATGTCCGACGGCTGCTGCAGGGCCGTATCGACATCCTCCGCGCGGAACTGCTGCGCCGGTCCCCGACGGGCGCGGGCTCGCTGCTCGAGCGCCTCCCCGAGGCCTCGGTGGTCGACCGGCTCCCGGAGATCCTCACCGACGCCCCGGCCCGCCAGCGCTCCTCGGCCCGCCACGTCACGCTGGGCACCCCGCACAGCGAGGAGTACCGGCTGCTGGCCGCCGAGACGCTCGCCGAGGTCGAACTGTCGGACCTCTCCGCGCGGACCGACCTGGAACTGAGCACCGCCATGGGCCGGCTCGTGCGGTACGAGCAGCAGGTGTCCGGGCGACGCCAGCGGTTGCAGCGGACGGCGGACGAGTGCAGCGGGGAGATCGCGCGGCGGTACCGGGAGGGCGAGGCGCAGGTGGCGGATCTGCTGACCTAGGAACTTCGCGTCTGCTGACCTGGTTTCAGGCAACTTCGCGTCTGCTGACCCAGGTGACTTCCTGGCGGCCCGGGCCGGAAAAACGACGCGACACCCCATCCCCGCCCGCCTACCGTGGCCCCCATGAGCGCCCCAGCCGACATAGACGTCCGTCCGGTCACCGAGGCCGAGTATCCCGAATGGCTGCGTGCCGTGCATGCCGGGTTTCTCCGGGAGCCGGTCGTGTCGGAGACGGAACTGGAGGCCCGCAGGAGCCAGTTCGAGCCGGGGCGGCTGCTCGGGGCCTTCGACGGGGACCGTTGCGTGGCGACCTTCCGGTCCTTCGCGCAGGAGGTGACGGCGGTCGGTGGTGAGTTCGTGGCCGCCGACGCGATCTCCGCCGTCACCGTGACCGCCACCCACCGCCGGCGCGGGCTCCTGACCCGCATGATGAACCAGGATCTCGCCGCCGCGAAGGAGCGCGGAGACGTCCTGGCGACGCTGATCGCCGCCGAGTACCGGATCTACGGCCGCTACGGCTTCGGCCCCGCCACCTCGGCCGCCGAGTGGACGATCGACGTCCCGCGCGCCGGCCTCGATCCCCGTGGCCCCGATCTGGACGGCGGCCGTATCGACCTGGTGGAACCCGACGACGTACGCAAGCTCGGCCCCGAACTGCACGACCGGGTGCGCCGGGCCACGCCGGGAGCGATCAGCCGGGGCGACTGGTTCTGGCAGCTCGAGACGGGTGCCGTACGCACCGACCCGAAGTGGACCGAGCCGTTCTTCGCCGTGTACCGGGCGGCGGACGGCACGGTCGAGGGGCTGATGGCGTACGAGGTGGACGACAAGTGGGCCGACTCCATGCAGCCGTTGAACACGGCGAGCGTGCGCAGCCTGATCGCCTCGACCCCGGCCGCCGAGCGTGCCCTGTGGCACTACCTGTGCTCGATCGACTGGGTCATGCGGGTCAGGAGCGGCTGGCGGGCCCCCGACGACCTGCTCCCGCACCTGCTGCCCAACCCTCCGGCGGCCGGGATCACCATGCAGTCGGACTTTCTGTGGGTGCGGATCCTGGATGTCGTACGGGCCCTGGAGGCGCGGACGTACGAGGGTGAGGGCGCGCTGGTGCTGGAGGTCGTGGACGGGTCCGGGATGGCCGGCGGCCGCTACCGGCTGGAGGCCTCGCCCGCCGGGGCCACCTGTACGGCGACGACTCGGAGTGCCGATCTCACGCTCGACGTGCGGGAGTTGGCGACACTGTGGCTCGGTGACGAGTCGGTGGCGCGGCTCGTGGCGCTCGGGCGGGTACGGGAAGAACAAGCGGGCGCCGGCCGGGTGGCCGACGCCCTGCTGCATACGTCCAGGCGTCCTTGGTGCCCGGACATGTTCTGACGCTCCCTTCTGGCGGGGACGGGTGGGCGGTTGCTTCGCATCCGTAGCGAGCTGTTCAGTTGTGGTTGTGCGGTGTGTGCAGCTGTCGCTGCTGTTCAGTTGTCGGTGTTCAGTTGTGACTGTGCAGACCGACCGGGCTCCCGGCTCCCCTCCGGAAGGGAGCCCGATCAGCCGGATCCTGGGCCCGGCGGGCGGGCGTCAGCCGGACTGGGCGAGCAGCATCACGAGGATGACCGCTCCGATGCCGCCGATCGCGACGTTCTTGGACTTGACGCCGATGGTCAGGGCGACGAACGCGACGATGCCCATCGCACCCCACTTCCACTGCACGAGTGCCTCGAAGCCGACGGCGAGGGCGGCGATGGCGACTGCGATGAACGGCATGACGGTCCCCCCTTCGGGACGGTGGCCCCTGTCGGCCGCAGACTGGCCAACCTTGTGAAGCTTTGACCATGTTTCTCAAGGTTGCTCAAGTTGGCGACCAACTTCACTGTACTTATCTCCGCTTGGATGCGTCTCATAACCACCTTCCAGTGAACTGCCCAAAGATGGCGGGAAGTTGTAGTGTTTGGTCGTGGACCCGAAACACGCCTCCGTCAATGGACGGAAGAGGTCACAGCGGCCACACACGTCACCTCGCGAGGTGGCCGACGAGCTCCGCGCCCGGATCCGGTCCGGCGCGCTGCGGGCAGGTCAGCGCATGCCCACACAGGCGCGGCTGGCCGACGAGTTCGGCGTCGAGCGCGGGGTCGTACGGCAGGCGCTGTACCTGCTGCAGACGGAACGCCTGCTCACCAACGTCTCCAAGGGAAGCCCGGCGACCGTCGCCCCCGACCTGGGGCTCAGCGGGGCGCTCGGCGGCCCCGGAGCCGCCCCGCAGCCCACGATGGTCGCCCTCGGTCCCCGGATCTCCACCGCCTTCGCGGCCCCGCACGTCGAGATAGACGCCCTGTGCCTGACGTCGGTGTCCCTCAACCTCGCCGTTGGCGAGGGGCTGCGCCAGATCCACGCCGGACGACTGAATCCGGCCAAGATCGACGTCCGCGTCCTGCTGCCGGGCCGGGACATCGACCTCGCCTTCCCGGTGTCCGTCGAGGACCGTGGCGACGACGACCCGGTCCACGAGCGCTGGCTGGCCCAGCGCAACGCGCAGGGGCAGGTCCTCCGGCACAACCTCCTGGCCCTGCGTGCCACGCACGGCATCGACGTCCACGTCTCCTTCCGTGCCCTGCCCTTCACACCACCCGTGAAGCTCTACCTCCTCAACGGCATGGAGGCGCTGTTCGCGTACTACACGCTGACGCGCCGCAAGGAGGAGATCGACCACGAGCACCTGGAGCTGTACGACTCCGAGGGCACCCAGTCGATGCTGTTCGCCTTCGAACAGGGCGCCGGCCTGCGGGACACGACCTTCGTGGAGCAGTCCCACCTGTGGTTCAACGCACTGTGGGAGACGATCAGTTCGGAGCTGGCGCTCACGGGCTGACGTCTCCCACAGGGGCGGATCCGGGTGCCTTCGGGTCATAGGGCGGGCCCCGCGACCAGCAGAGCGAGCACCACGGCCCCGGTCGAACTGATCGCGGGGTTCTTGGCCTTGATGCCGATGGTGAGCAGGAGCATCCCGATGATGCCGCTGGCGCCGTACTTCCACTGCAGGGTCTGCTCGACGCCGACGACGAAGACGGCAGAGAGGAGAGCGAGGGCCGGCATGTTGGTTCCCCCTTCGGACGGGCGGGCGGGCGAGGCGGGCGAGGAGGTAAAGCTTCCGCCAACTCATCCAAGTTGGCAACCAACTCTGCCTATGTTGTCCCCACTTGGTGGGGGTTGATAAACAACTTCCGGACAACTCCCCAGAGATGGATTGGAGTTGTAACGTTTGGTCGTGACCCAGGAGAACGTTGCAGTGAACGGCAGCAGAAGGCTCTCGCCCCAGGAAATCGCCGACACCCTGCGGGAACGCATCCGCGTGGGCGACCTCAGGGCCGGCGACCGCCTGCCCACCCAGGCCGAACTCGCGGAGGAGTTCGGCGTGGAACGGGGCGCGGTCCGCCAGGCGCTGCGCGCACTGCAGGAGGACGGGTTGCTCAGCAATGTGAGCAAGGGGAGTCCGCCGCGGATCGCGGAGCGGGTGCCCGGGCTGTCGGGGGAGCCGCAGCCGACGATGGTCGGCCTGGCCCCCCGCCTCACGGAGGCCTTCTCCAGCCCGCACGTCCGCATCGACGCGGCCTGCCTGACCTCGGAGACCCTGATGGTGGCCCTGAGCGAGCCGGTCCGCCACATCCACGAGGGCCGGATCCACCCCGAGTCCATCGACGTCCGCATCCTGCTGCCGTCCCGGGACATCAACCTGGCCTTCCCGGTGCCGGTGGACGCCCCCGACGACGACAACCCGGTCCACCAGCGCTGGCTGGAGATGCGCAACGCCCAGGGGCACGTCCTGCGTCACAATCTCCGTTCCCTGCGCTCCTCCCACGGGATCGACGTCAAGGTCAGGTTCCGCGCCCTGCCGTTCACCCCGCCGGTGAAGCTGTACCTGCTCAACCAGTCGGAGGCGTTGATCGCGTATTACATGGTCGCGCGCCGGGAGGAGGCCACGGATGCCGGAATTCTCGACATGTACGACGTCCTCGGCACGGAATCGCTCCTCTTCTCCTTCGCGAAGAACGCCGGCGAGCGTGACGCCGCGTTCGTCGATCAGTCGCAGAAGTGGTTCGACGCCCTCTGGGAAACCATCACGACGGACCTGACACTCTCCTAGTGACTCCTGAGACGACGCACACTGAACCGGTGACAGCAGAGACAGCACGACTCGCATCACTGGTCGCCTCCGCTCGGTACGTGCTCTGGGACATGGACGGGCCGATGTGCCGGTTGTTCGCGGGCTACCCAGCGCACGAGATAGCCGGGCAACTGGTCGCCATGATCGACGGGTTGGGCATGGGCGCCCTCCTGACCGCGCAGGAACGATCCGGCGACGATCCACACGTAGCGCTGCGTGGCGTCCATGAACGGCACCGCGGAAGCGATCTGGTTCTCGCGCTGGAGGAGTGGCTCACCCGGCGCGAACTGGAGGCCGTCTCCAAGGCGATGCCCACCCCGCATGCCGACCCGCTGATCAGGACGTGGTCGGCGCGCGGGGCCAGGTTCGCGATCACCACCAACAACGCCGCCCTCGCGGCAGCGGCGTACGTCGAGAGCCGCGGACTGGCGGACTGCTTCCCGCACATCTACGGCCGCACGGCGAACCTCGATCTGATGAAGCCGAACCCGCACCCTCTGGAAGAGGCCATCAAGGCCATGGGCGCCGTTCCGTCGGCCACGCTGATGATCGGTGACACGGTGACGGACCTCCAGGCCGCGCAACAGGCCGGGGTGTCGTTTCTTGGCTACGCGCGTAATGCGGACAAGGAGCAAGTCCTGAGGGATGCGGGTGCCGAGGTTGTGGTGCGCTCGTTGGAGCAGGTGATGGACGTACTGCGCCACGTTCCCTGAGCTGTCGATCGGACGATGTGCGCGTAACCGGTCCACTATGCCGCCCGCCCCCTACCACTTCGACGACGCTGATCAACTGTCGGTCCAATTGGGCTGGTTGCCTCAAAAGTGGTTGTTCCCTGACTGATTGATCGACTAACGGGCCTGCAAATATTGGCCTGTTGGCGGTTTGGTTGGCCGGTGATGGAGGTACGGTCGCGATGTGAGCGAAGAACGCGGCAAGAGAGCCACCATTCTGGCGACGCTGCGGTCCCGTATCGCCGACGGCGAGTACCGGCCGGGTTCTCACCTGCCCCCGCAGCGCACTCTCGCCGACGAGTTCGAGGTCTCACGGGACACGATTCAGCGCGTCCTGGAGGAGCTGAAGACCGAAGGCTGGATCGAGTCACGTCAGGGCAGTGGTTCGAAGGTTCGAGTGACGCTCCCCATCCATGTGACGACGCAGATGAAGGTGCCTCCCGGTCGTATAGCGCTCGGGCCCTTCGTCGCCCGTGTCTTCGCTCAGCCCGTCGTGGAGCTGGATGTCTTCACGTTCACCTCGGAGAGCCTTGACACCCAGGTGCGGGTGCAGGCCGATGCAATCCGCAACGGGCAGATTCCCGCCCCGGAGCGCATCGCGATCCGGATACTGCTGCCTTCCGAGTCGACCGAACTGCCGTACCCGCGGGCGAGAGTGCCGGTGGACTCCACCGCCGACGTGAAGGAGCTGGACCGGATCCTCCAGGCGCGTACGCGGGAGATCATCCGTCGGCACACCTCCTCCCTGCGCGATGCCCTGCGCAACCTCAAGACGGATGCACTGGTGCCCGACGTCACGGTCTCCGTCCGCGAGGTGCCGCTCGTGCCGACCCACAAGCTGTATCTGCGGCGCGGTGTCGAAGGGCTGATCGGTCCGTACAAGATCGTGGAGCGCACGATCCTGGTGGACGACGACACCGAGATCGACGCCTGGGATGTCCTGGGGCTGGGGTCCACCTTGATACGGCACGTCCAGGACGACGGTGACCCCAACGCGACGGGGTCGGTGTTCATGCAGAGCTGGCAGGACTGGTTCGACTCATGTTGGCACCGTTATGAACCGTCTTGACCGATGTCCCTGTTCGTTACATTCCTCGAACAGTGTGAAGCGCAGGAGTGAAGACTGTTTCATCTGGGTAGCCAGTCCCGAATAAGGCCCGTCGAGGCCGCTTGGGCACTACAGTGTGGTCCCTCTCGTGCTGCGCATGAAATTCGGAGGCGCTGCATAGTTGCTCAGGAGTGCCCGTGGGTGGTCCATCCGGGCCCGCTGCCGCGTTCGCGGGGCGGGCGGCCCGTGAGGCGCTCGGTGAGCTGGTCTCCCACGCCAGGTCCGCGGGAAGACTCACCCGCGGTCACCACAACCTGAACTACATTGTTCCGCCACCCTTCTGGCTTGATCAGCTGACGGATCTCAAGTTCATCATGGTGCGTGAGCGTCAGCGCTCCGCGTTGCCCGTGGTGATCCGGACCTGGCAGGACGAAGCGGAGATCCTCGAGGCGATCGGCGGTGTTCTCCCGCATGTGCCGCGGTGCCTGTTGAAGTACGGCGACATCGCGGTCATGAGTTACGTGGACGGCGTCCCCCTGTCCAGCGTCTGCCCCAATGGCAAGCCCGTGGACCAGCACGTGGTCCGGGCTCTCGCCGAACTGCTGGCGGACATGACACACGTCGGCCGCAAGGAGCTGCCGCCCCTGCCGCAGTCGTGGCCCCGGTCCAGCCGGGACAGCCGGGCCTTTCTGCGCACGCTGGCCCTGGCCACGGAGGCGCAGGTCCGGCAGCGCAACTGGTACAGGTTCGGCGGACTGTTCGCGATGCTCGGCATCCCCGAGGACGCCATGGTGCGGTTCGCCGAGCGCGTGCCCGCGATGATCAGCCGCCCTTTCAGCCTCCTCCACACGGATCTGCACCGTGACAACGTCATCGTCTCGTACGAGGCCGGCCCTCCGTTGTTCTGCGTGGACTGGGAGCTGTCGAGCTACGGCGACCCGCTCCACGACCTCGCCACCCATCTGGTGCGCATGCGTTACCCGGTGAATCAGTGGGACGAGGCCGTCGAGGCGTGGCGCTCGGCGATGGTGTCGCGGCGTCCCAAGGCGGTCAACGGCCTGGAGCGCGACCTGCGGCACTATGTCGCCTTCGAGCGCGCCCAGTCGGTCTATCCGGACGTGATGCGCGCCGCGACGTCTCTGGGCGAGTCGTTCGACCAGAAGGATCTGGACGCCGCGACCGAAGCGGTTTTCTGGGCCTTGCAGGTCGCTGAAGAGCCGTTGCGTCTGAAGAACGTTCCGGACGAGAAGGCCATCGAACGCATTCTCTTCCGCTGGAATGTCGCGCACGGCAAGCGCCACAGCCGTGACCGCGCAGTGTCGTCCATCTCCTGGGTGCGCGATCCGCGGTTCCCCGAGCGTCCGACGTTCCCCAAGTCGGCGGTGCAGGAGGCCCTCTTCGAGGAGGGGGCGGCTCTGGCCGACCGAGTGTTCAAAGGGACGGCGCACCTCAGCACGGCGGTGCGGGTGGCAGGCGTGCCGTACCCGGTGATGGTGCGGCGCAAGGTGGGAGCCGACACATCCAGGGAGCGTCGGTTCCTGAACGAGCACGTCGTGCTACGGGCGATCGAGGACTCGGGCGTGCCCGTGCGTGCGCCGCGCGTGCTGGCGCTGGGGACAAGTGAACTAGGAGACCAGTTCACCATCCATTCCTTCGAAGGGCCAGAAGGGCCGAACGGGGAGATCCGGGCTCCCGATCACCCTGCGGGTGGCCTTCTGCCGCACGAGGCGGACGACCTCGTGAAACAGCTGCACGCCCTCACCCAGGTCGACTGCGCGAAGCTGATGGAGGACTCGTACGCACCGGTCGCGGGGTTTCATGAACAGCTGTGCGCCGAGCTGATCCGGATGGTGTCGGACCTGCCGAAGGAGACGCTTCAGCTGGCGGGCCAACTCGGCCTTCCCACCAGTGGCTTCCGACTGGAGGAGCTCCTCCGCCGGCATACGGTGACCCCTCGACGTGCTGTGCTTCTGCACGGAGACCTCAATCCGTGGAACATGATCCGTCGTGAGGACGGCTCGGGCCTGACCCTGATCGACTGGGAGATGGCGATGGTGGGCGACCCCCTGTACGACCTCGTCCGCCATATGCACCTGACGCCGACCCTCCCCGAGATCCGAACGCGCATGTTCGACCGGTGGTTGCAGCTTTTGCCGGAGGACTGCACCAGGGGATGGCGTGCCGACTGGCGTGTGTACCGCTGGATGGAGACCGTGCGCTCCGCTTATGTGGACCTGGACCGGCTGATGACCCGCGACAGTCTCGACGCCCCCAATGTGAGCCGTGCGGTGGGGACCTATGCCATGACCCTGACCGCCGCGACCGCGACACTCGGCCTGCGGGCCGCAAACACGAATCCCTATCTTGTCCTGGCGCTGCCGCACGGAGACCATTGAGGATCGTCACCGCACAGTTGGCCCAACTGGTGCGTCGCGAGGCGGAGCGGCCGCTTCGGTACGGGGGAAGGGGCTCCGGATGTCCGGAAGCAGCGGCAGGAGTGTGCCCGGCGCCACCATGGGTGAACGGCTGAAGAGGTTCCAGGCACGCTACGAGCCGATGATCACGCGTGCGCTGCTGCTGGGCATCTTCGGCACAGGGCTTCTCGCCCAGTTCGTGAAGCCCGTGGGAGACGCGATGGCGGGCAAGACCTTCCTGGGCGGTGCACTGCTCAGCCTGGTCGGTTACGTCCTGTACGACACCCTGAAGGATCTCGCGGCATCCCTCCGGCTGGCCCCACGCGCTCAGGTCAAGTCCCAGGAGCTGGGCAGATTCGTGACCGAGGCGTTCGAAGCTCAGGTAGTGGAGATCAGTTTTCTCGGGTACACGGGCGAGACGCTGTACAACGAGCTCTACCACCGTCTGGAAGCCATGCATGGAAGTCCCGGACCCATCAAGGAGGTGCGGATCAGATTCCTCGTGCCGGACTTCCGCCGCCCCATGACGGTCCCTTCCCGGGTGGGTCCTCAGGGAGATCCCGTCGATGACGAGCAGTTCCGCAGAGGGCTGGAGCTTCAGTGCATGGGGTACGCCAGGAGGTTGACCGCACTGGCGCACCGACTGACCGGCGGAGGTCGGATAACGGCCGCGTGCGAATACCGTTTCTACCCGGGTATACCGCGGGACAAGATCTGCATTTTCAACCGTGAGCTGGTGCTGCACGGTCTCTACGACCTGGCAGCCCGGACCATAGAGTCCAGTTCGGGACCCGAGTACTACGACCCCAAGGGGTACCAGACCGATCTGACCTTCTGGTCTTCGGACGGCACTGACGAGGCCAAGACCGCCCTGGCGACATGGAACAAGCACTTCGACGACCTGTGGGGTCTCGCCGAGAGATCCCACTGGCATCAACACACAACGTCGTGATCCTGCCCTGGGCGCCCCGCGTAGGCTCACCGCCATGACCGCCCCCGGCCTGCGCCAGCGCAAGAAGCAGCGGATGTACGAGACCCTGTCGGAGATCGCCATCCGGCTGTTTCTCGAGAAGGGCTTCGACGCCGTTTCCGTGGCCGAGATCGCCGCCGCCGCCGAGGTCTCCAAGCCCACCCTCTTCCGGTACTTTCCGGCCAAGGAGGACCTCGTCCTGCACCGGATCGCCGATCACGAGGACGAGGCGGCTCAGGTGGTCGCCGGGGCGGGAGTGGGGCCGGTCGCCGCGTTGCGGGCGCACTTTCTCGAGGGTCTGGAGCGGTGTGATCCGGTCACCGGACTGAACGATCACCCCGCGGTGCTGGACTTTCACCGGCTGCTGTACGGCACCCCCTCGCTCGTCGCCCGCGCGTACGCCCACCTGGAGCGCCAGGAGGCCGCGCTCGCCGAGGCGCTCGGCGGTGACCTGGACGCGCGGCTGGCCGCCGGGCAGATCATCGCCGTACGACGGGTGCTCGCGATGGAGAACTGGCGGCGGATTTCGGCGGGGGAGCGGGTGGCGGACGTGAAGGGGGATGCCGTGACCGCCGCCGAGCGGGCGTTCGACGCGCTGGAGAGGGCTCTGTCGCACCCCGATGCGACACGGTAATAAACTTAACTCGGTTGCATTTTCGTTTACGCTCGGTGGAATGACCACCATCGAGCCGGGCCTCCATCGGGAACTCCACCGCGAGCGCATCCACCACGACCGTTGCCGTACCGCTCTCGCCGCCATGATCGACGGCGCCCAGGAGCAGGTCGTCGTCGGCGAGGACGTCTCCGCCTCCGGGGCGGACGCCGAGGTGCTCGGGTACCAGCTGCGCAGTCAGGCCAAGGAGATGCGGGAACTTCCCGAAGGGCCCCTGTTCTTCGGGAAGCTGGAGTTCGACCACGGCGATCATGCCGGGCAGGCGTATCACCTGGGGCGGCTGCGGATCACCGAGCATCCCGCCGCCCCGCCCCTCGTCGTCGACTGGCGGGCCCCCGTCTCCCGCGCCTTCTACCAGGCGAGCGCCCGCGATCCGCAGGGTGTCGCCGTGCGGCGGCGGTTCGGGTGGGCACCGGGGAGCAAGGGGGAGTCCGCCGATCTCACCGGCCTGGAGGACGAGCACCTCCGGGACGGCGGGCCGCCGCAGGTCAGCGACATCGTCACCCGCGAGATCGAACGGCCCCGCGTCGGCCCCATGCGGGACATCGCCGCGACGATCCAGCCCGAGCAGGACGATCTCGTACGAGGGGACCTCGCCGTCTCCGTGTGCGTCCAGGGCGCTCCCGGGACCGGCAAGACCGCCGTCGGGCTGCACCGGGCCGCCTATCTGCTCTACACCCACCCGCAGCGGATGCGGCGCGGCGGGCTCCTCGTCCTCGGCCCCAACCGGACCTTCCTCTCCTACATCGCGCAGGTGCTGCCCGCGCTCGGCGAGACCGGCGTACGGCAGTCCACGCTCCAGGACGAGATCGCCCGCCACCCGGTCACCGCCACCGACGCCCATCCCACCGCCGTCCTCAAGCACGACCCCCGGATGGCGGAGGTGCTGCGCCGGGCGCTGTACGCGCGGGTGTCGACCGCACAGGTCGACTCCCTGGAGATCAAGGACGGTTCGTACCAGTGGCGGGTCGGCGCCGGCGAACTCACGCGGATCGTGGCGGACGTACGACAGGAGGAACCGCCGTACGCGACCGGGCGGGAGCGGGTGCGCAGCCGGGTGGTGCGGAGTGTGCAGCTGCAGGCCGAACGGCGGGCCGGGCCGCAGAGCGGTGCGTGGGTGCAGCGGGTCTCGCGGTCCCGGGTGCTCGGGGCGTTCCTCGACGCCGTGTGGCCCAAGGCGCGGCCCGAGGAGGTCGTGGCCGAACTGCTCAGTGACCGCGAGGAGTTGGCGGCCGCTGCCGACGGGCTCCTCGACTCCGTAGAGCAGCAGAACCTGCTGTGGACCAGGCCGCCGCGGTCGTGGAAGTCGGCGCGCTGGTCGGCGGCCGATCTGGTGCTGCTCGACGAGGTCGCCGGGCTCGTGGAGCATCCTGAGGGGTACGGCCATCTCGTCGTCGACGAGGCGCAGGACCTGTCTCCCATGGAGTGCCGGGCGATCGCCCGCCGGGCGCGTTTCGGGTCGGTCACCGTGCTCGGTGACCTGGCGCAGGGGACCACGCCGTGGGCGGCCCGCTCGTGGCACACCGTCCTGCGCCATCTCGGCAAACCGGACGCGGCCGTCGTACCGCTGACCATCGGGTTCCGTGTCCCGCAGGCCGTCGTCCAGCTCGCCAACCGGCTCCTCGCCCAGCTGGACGTGGCGGTGCCGGAGGGACGGTCCCTGCGCGGGGACGGGGAGCTGAGGATGCGTCCCACATCCCCGGACGCCTTGCCGGGCGCGGTCGTGGACGCCGTACGGGAATCGCTCGCGCACGAGGGGTCCGTGGGGGTCGTCGCCGCCGACGCCGATGTGGAACGCGTACGGCAGGCCCTCGACGCGGCCGGGATCGTCGCCGCCGGACCGGACGAACTCGGTGCGCGGGTGAGCGTCGTACCGGCAGGTGTGGTCAAGGGGCTTGAGTACGACCATGTCGTGGCCGTCGAGCCGGCCGCGATCGCGGAGGCGGAGGAGCGCGGGCTGCACCGGCTGTATGTCGTGCTGACCCGCGCGGTGTCGCGGCTGGTGGTGGTGCACGGGCGGCCGCTGCCGTTCTAGCGCGGTGGCGGCCGCCCGTGCGTGGCTCACCCGATGGCGGCCGCCCGTCGTGGGCTCAGGCGCGTTCGAGGAGGGGGATCAACTGCTCTTCCTCGTACGTCAGATGAGCCTCCAGTTCGGTCGTCAGGCGGTCGACCTCCGTGCGGACGGAAGGGAGGTCGGTGCCGGAGAGCGCCTCGCGCAACTCCTCGACCAGGGCCGCGATGTGCTCGTGCTCGGTGCGCAGACGGTCGATGGCCGGAGCCGCCTCCGGGTGGCGGTCGGCCAGGAACGGGAACATCGCCACGTCCTCGCCGGTGTGGTGGTTGTGCAGGCCCTGGCAGAAGGTCAGGCAGTTGACGCGGAGTTGCGCGCCGAGGGTACTTGCCCCGGAGACCAACTCCTTTCTGATCAAGGCGAGTTCGCGGCGGAAGGCGTCGTGGACGAGCTTGATGGCCTCGCCCGGGGAGGAGGCGTTGATGTTCGGCGGGCCCGGGCGGACGATCTCGCGCAGGGCGACCACCGGCAGGACGCGGTCGGTCTTCTCCTGGTACGCGGCCCAGCCGCGGTCCGACTCCACGGCCCGCGCGAAGGCGCGGTCCCGTTCCTCGCCCGCCAGGACGACCGCCTTCGCTTCGTAGGTGAACACACCGCTCTCGACGGTGACGTGGGGGTGCGCCACGAGGTTGCGGTACCAGTCGGGGTGGTGGGGTGAGCCGCCCGCCGAGGCGATCACGAGGATGCGGTCGCCGCCGTCGGGGAGGTAGCCGACGGGGGTGGTGTGCGGGGTGCCGGTGCGGGCGCCGGTGGTGGTGAGGAGGATCAGTCGGCCGCCCTCGAAGGGGCCGCCGACCCGGCCGTGGTGGGCGCGGAACTCGTCGATGATCCGCTGGTTGAAGTCATGGATGGGGTTGGTCACTCTCTCTGCTCTCTCTGGTCTCCGGTCATGTCCTGGACGACTCAGAGAAAGCGGAGGGCTCCTGGCCCTCCCCGGCCTCACTCAGAGGCCGGGCACCCAACTCGCTCACGGCACAAGGCCGACCCGGCAGTCATGCACGCACGGTAACGTCCGGGGCATGATCGAGACCAGCGAGTTTGCGGACGTTCCCACGACCACCCTGGCCGATCTGCTCGGCCGGGGCCAGGTCATGGACATCGGGATCCGGCCTCTGTGGGGGCCGGTGCCGAGGGTGGCGGGACCGGCATTCACCGTACGGTGCGCTCCCGGCGACAACCTCATGCTGCACGCCGCGATCCACCGGGCGCCGGCCGGCTCGGTCATCGTGGTCGAGTCGGGGGACCTCGACCACGCCCTGGCCGGCGGGAACGTGTGCGCGGTCGCGCAGCGGCGGGGGATCGCGGGATTCGTCGCCGACGGGCTGATCCGCGACCTCGCCGAGGTACGGGAGGCCGGTTTCCCGGTGTTCGCCCGAGGGGTCATCCCGATCCCGGGCGCGAAGAAGGCCGTGGCGCCGCTGGGCGGTCGGGTGCGGTGCGGCGGGGTGCGGGTCGACGCCGGGGACGTGGTGGTCGCCGACGAGGAGGGGGTCGTGGTGGTTCCCGCCGCACGTCGGTCCGACGTCCTCGCCGCTGCCCGCGCCAAGCTGGCGAAGGAGGCGTCCGAGACGCTCGACGCGTGGGAGGCGGCGCACCGGGCGTGTATCGACGAGATCCTCGCGGAGGCCGGGTTCGAGGGGTGACGGCTGGGGGGCTGGAGGGCGAGGGTGCTTCTCTTCCTGGACGTGGACGGGACCCTGCTGCCGTTCGGGGCGGCGGGGCCGTATCCGCGGTACGAGCCGGCCTTTCCGCCGGCCGGGGCCGTCACCGGCCATCCGCTGCTGACCCGTGTCGACCCGCGCTCGGCACGCGTCTGACGTCGCTGGGCTGTGCGCTGGTGTGGGCCACGACCTGGGGGGACGACGCCAACACCGCTCTGGCGCCCTGGCTCGGACTGCCCCGGCTGCCGCTCGTGGACTGGCCGGACCCGGACGACGACGCGATGCCCGGCCTGCACTGGAAGACCCGCCCTCTCGTCTCCTGGGCGGCCGGACGACCGTTCGTCTGGATCGACGACGAGATCACCGGCGCCGACCGGGCCTGGGTGGCCGCCCATCATCCCGAACGGGCTCTCCTGCACCGAGTGGATCACCGGGTGGGACTCACCGAAGGGGACTTCACGGTGCTGGAGGAGTGGCTGACGAGAGGAGAGCGGTGATCGGGCGATATCGAGTGGCCGGCCGAGCCCCGCTCCCCTACGGTCGCCGGCATGGCTGACGAAGGCTTCACCCATCCACGGCTCGCCGCGATCTACGACGCGGTGGAACCCGATCGCAGCGACCTCGACGCGTATGTCCGGATGGTGGAGGAGTTCGAGGCGCGGCGGGTGCTGGACATCGGCTGTGGGACGGGGGTGTTCGCGCTGTTGCTGGCCGGCCGGGGGATCGAGGTGGTGGGGGTCGACCCCGCCCTCGCCTCGCTCGACGTGGCCCGGGGGAAGCCGGGGAGTGGGCGGATTCGCTGGATCCATGGGGACGCGTCCGAACTTCCGTCGCTGCGCGTCGACGTGGCGACCATGACGGCCAACGTCGCCCAGCAGATCGTAGGAGCGGATGCCTGGCGGGAGACGCTGCGGGGTGCGTACACGGCGCTACGGCCCGGTGGGCGGCTGGTGTTCGAGACGCGGGACCCTGCGCGGCGGGCCTGGGAGGAGTGGCACCGGGAGGCGACGTACGCCGTGACGGACGTGCCCGGTGCCGGAGCTGTGGAGAGCTGGGTCGAAGTCACCGGCGTGGACGGCCAGTTGGTGACGTTCCGGTGGAGCTATGTGTTCGCCTCGGACGGGCGGACACTGACCTCGGACTCGACGTTGCGCTTCCGGGAGCGGGGGGAGGTCGAGGCGGAACTGGTCGCGCGGGGGTTCGTGGTGGAGGGCGTACGGGATGCGCCGGACCGGCCGGGCAAGGAACTCGTCTTCGTGGCGCGGCGCCCCTGAACAGGAGTTCCGAAGTAGCTCACGTGGACAGCTGGTTCCGGTGGGACTCACTGATCGCCTTCCGCGTCAGGACGGGGAGAGGACGCAGAACTCGTGGCCCTCCGGGTCGGTCAGGCACGTCCACGGGACGTCGCCCTGGCCGAGGTCGAGGTCGGTGGCGCCGAGGGTGCGCAGCCGGGCCACCTCCGCCGCCTGATCGCCACCGGGGTACGGCAGCAGGTCGAGATGGACACGGTCCGGCACGCTCTTCACGTCCGGTGTGCGAAGGAACTCGAGATACGGGCCGACGCCCTCGGCGGAGCGCAACACCGCCTGATCGTCGGTCACTTCGTGCAGGGGCCAGTCCGTCGCCGTGCTCCAGAACCGGGCCATGGCCCACGGATCCGCGCAGTCGACCACCACCGCGGCGATCGGCCCGGTGTCCCGGTAGACCTCACGAGGCTCCAGTACGCAGAACTCGTTGCCCTCCGGGTCGGAGAGGACCGTCCACGGCACCTCGCCCTGGCCCACGTCGACGGGCGTCGCGCCAAGAGCCTCCAGACGCGCGATCAGCTCCGCCTGATGGGCCGCGGAGGTGGTGGCGAGGTCGAGGTGCACACGGTTCTTCGTCGCCGTCTTGGATTCCGGGACGGGAACGACGTCGATGCCGACACCGACCGGGTCCGGCCACACGAGACCGCCGGCGGGGCCGACGTAGGTGGTCACACCGGGGCTGTAGGCATCCCAGCCGAGCGCCTCCGCCCAGAACCGGCCGACCGCCGGCCCGTCAAGAGCCTTGATGTTCACCTGAACGGGTCGCAGCGCCATACCGGCGATCCTATGCACCCGCTCCGCAGCGCAAGCGCCACTCGTGACCGGGGGTGACGGCTTCGACGGGGTCCTCGCGGGCGGCATGGCGGACCGCACCGCGGTGACCCCGCTGAACGCCGCCTACGGCAAGGACGGCAAGACCCTGTACGTCACCACCGAGTTGCACTGGGCGGCGGTCGCGGCCGACGACGACCCGCCGGGGTCGATCAGCGTCGTCGATGCGGCGAGCGACCGGACGGTCAAGGGTCCTGTGGCGCTCGACGCGGCGGCCTCGGACGTGGCAGGGAGCGACGACGGCCGCTCCCTGTATCCGGTGCAGCCCGAGGCTCGCACCGTCACGGTGTTCGCCGCACAGGAAATGGAACCGGTGGGCACACCCGTCAGGATCGAGGTCGCCGCGGACCACCGTGCCTGGGTGTTCAGCAAGTCCCCCGATGAGGCCGCGTCGATCGACCCTGCACCGACAAGGTCGCCGAGCGCCGCATTCCCCTGGGAAGGGAGTGGACCGACGCCACGGTGAGCTCCGACGGCCGGCGCCTCTACGTGGCCCGGGGCACGTCGGTCTCGATGATCGACCCGGACACCGGCAAAGCGGTCGGCGCCCCGGTCGAACTCGGGGCCGAGACCGTGGCCCTGAACAGGGTCTCCGTCGTGGACACCAGGACGATGAAAGCGCTGGCGAAGCCGGTCGACGTAGGGCAGCCGCCGATGTCCGTCGCGATCTCTCCCGGCGGCGACCGTGTGTGGCTCGCTCTGTTCAGGGACCTCGCGTCCTTCCGGACCGCCACCCCGCACTCCGTGTCGCACTTCGCCGTTGTCCTGTCTTGGATAAGTCCGGGCATCACGCCCCGCTGACCTGCGGTGCCCGGACTTGAGTGAGACGGGATTCGTCGATGTGTCTCATTCAAGTCCGGGCAAGGCGCCGTTCTCTCGCAGTCCGGGTCGTCGGGGCCGCGATGGGCTCAGGCGTCCGCAGGTGTGGCGTCGAGGGCGGCTGGACCGAAGCCGGCCTCGGCCAGGACGTCGGCGGCGACTCCGCGGCCGACCTGGGCGAGGCCGATCAACAGGTCGTCGCAGTCGATGCGGTCGGAGCCGTTCTGCTCGGATCGTGCCTCCGCGATGGCGATGGCCTTGCGGGAGTAGGGCGTCCAGGCGATGCGCTCGGCAGCTTGGGAGGCGCCCATGCTCAGTCGGGTGCCGACGGACTGGTGGACGGTCTCCGGTGAGACACCGCCAGCCTGCAGGAGTCGGGTGGCGCTGTTGTCCTGTGCGGTCAGTCCCCAGAGCAGGTGCTCGGTGCCGATGTAGTTGTTGCGGTGATGGACTGCCGCCTGCTTGACGTGGGTCATCGCCTGGCGGAGGTCGTCGGTCATCGTCTCGGGGCTGTAGCGCTTGTGCGGTGCGTGGAAGCGTTGCTGGACCGCCTGTCGTGTCACGCCGAGGGCGGTGCCGATGTCGGTCCACGAGTTGCCGTGCATCCGGCAGTGCTCGACGTAGTCCTCGACCAGGTCGTCAGCCAGCGCCTGCATCTGACCCGCGAGTTGGGCGGCGACCGTGAGGAGGGCGAGCCAGTCGGGTTGTTCTTGGCTGCCGGGGCGGTGTGCGGTGTCGCACCTGCGGTCGACTTCCGCGATGAGATCGTCCAGGTCCGGAAGAGTCATTAGGCAAGTACGCCTTGACAGTTTGGAATTGTCAAGACGTACTTGCCTCTGCTCGCTGGTGCCTTGAGATGACTGAGACGTCAGCCCAGATGCCCGGAGATCTCAGAGACTGCCCGGACATCGCTGAGACAGGACAGCTGGCGAAGCCGGTCGACGTAGTTCTCCACGTGGCGTGACACACTATTGCAAGCGCCTGCTTGCAATAGTTAGCGCGGATGATGCACAGTGGGGACATGGCATCGCTCAACGTCGGCAATCTCGGTGAATACCTGCGTGAACAGCGGCGCACCGCGCAGCTGTCGCTCAGGCAGCTCGCCGATGCCGCCGGGGTGTCCAATCCGTATCTGAGCCAGATCGAGCGCGGGCTGCGCAAGCCGAGCGCGGAGGTGTTGCAGCAGGTCGCCAAGGCCCTGCGGATCTCCGCCGAGACCTTGTACGTGCGGGCCGGCATCCTCGACGCCGAGCGGGACCGGGACGACGTGGAGACGCGTGCGGCCATCCTCGCCGATCCCACGCTCAACGAGCGGCAGAAGCAGGTGCTGATCCAGATCTACGAGTCCTTCCGCAAGGAGAACGGGTTCGAGATAGCCCCGCCGGACGCGGCACCCGCCGCGCAGAGCGACGGTACGGCCCTTCGGGGCAGCGACGTCCAGGACAGTGACGTACTGGACGACGACACCGCCGTAGAAGACCCCCGCACGACCGACGGCAGCGACGCCGACCCGCACCAGACGGCCAGTTGAGACTCGACACGCCTCACAGCACGCCGACTGGCACCGCGGGACCCAAAACCCTCATCAGAATGCGATCCGGGAGGACCACCACCATGGCCATCACCGACGACATCCGCAAGGCCGTCACGGACCCGACCCCGCTGTACTTCCTCGCCGGCGCCGGTGACCTCGCCCTCCAGGAGGCCAAGAAGGTGCCCGGCCTGGTCGAGCAGCTGCGCGCCGAGGCGCCGGCCCGTATCGAGGCCGTGCGCAGCACCGACCCGAAGGCGGTCCAGGAGAAGGCCCAGGCCCGTGCCAAGGAGGCCGGCGCCAAGGTCAAGGAGACGCAGGAGACCCTCCAGACCAAGGTCGGTGAGTTCATCACCAACCTGGACGGGGACATCAAGAAGATCGGCACCACCCTCGACGCGGACCTGAAGAAGCTCGGCGAGTCCGCCCAGGACTTCGCCCTGCGCGGCGTCGGCGTCGCCGCCGAGTACGCCGTCAAGGCCCGGGAGACCTACGAGAAGGTCGCCGAGCACGGCGAGCAGGCCGTCAAGACCTGGCGTGGCGAGGCCGCCGAGGAGATCGAGGAACTCGCCATCGCCGTCGAGCCGAACGCCGGGCCGGGCGAGGTCAAGGAGCAGGCGACCGCGACTCCGGCCCCGAAGCCCGCCCCGGCCACGGCCGCCGCCCCGGCCCCGGCGAAGAAGACGACCACCACCACTGCCAAGAAGACCACGCCGGCGCGCAAGACCACGACGGCGAAGAAGGCCCCGCCCGCCAAGTAAGGCACCGCGGGACACTTCGGGACTCAGGGCCGGGCACTTACCGAGTGCCCGGCCCGTTCTGCGGGTAGCGGACTCACGGGAGCGGGTACGGTGACCGCGTAATCGCGAAATGACGAGCCGAGTCAGGTGGTGGACGTTGTGCTGATGCAGGGGTTCGCAGGCTTCATGTGGCTGCTGAGCATGGCCCTGATCGTTTTCAGCGGCTTCGCGCTGTTCGACGCTGCCATCCGCCGTGAGGACGCCTACCGCGCGGCCGACAAGAAGACCAAGCCCTTCTGGCTGATCATCCTCGGGCTCGCCTTCGTGGTGAACCTGATCTTCAACATCCTGTCGTTCCTGCCGATCATCGGCCTCATCGCGACGATCGTCTACATGGTCGACGTACGCCCGGCGATCCGCGCCCTCCCGGGCGGCGGCCGCAGCGGCCGGGGCAGGGGTTCGAGCAGCGACGGCCCTTACGGCCCGTACAACGGCGGCAGGTGATCCCGCGGGCTGAGGACAGCGCCCCTCAAGGGGCGCTCAGCCCGCACACGACAGACACCCCTGCGGCGCGAACCGCTAACCCTCCCGGTCGAGCAGCAGTACCGCCACGTCGTCCGCCAACTCGCCTCCGTTGAGCGAGCGCACCTCGTTCACCGCGGCCCGCAGCAACGCCTCGCCCCGCAGCCCTTCGGACAGCTGGCGACGGATCATGGCGACCATTCCGTCCTGGCCCAGCCGCTCCCCGCCCTCGCCGACACGCCCCTCGATCAGCCCGTCGGTGTAGAGCATCAGACTCCACTCGGCGCCCAACTCCACCTGCATCCGAGGCCAGCGGGCCCCCGGCAGCAGGCCCAGCGCGGGCCCGTTGTTGTCGTACGGCAGCAGCCGCGCGGGCCGCCCCGGCCGGGCCACCAGCGGCGACGGGTGCCCGGCGAGACACAGCCCCGCCCGCCGCCCGTCCGGCGCGATGTCGACCGTGCACAGCGTCGCGAAGATCTCCTCGTCGGAGCGCTCGTGCTCCAGCACCTGTTGCAGCGTGCCGAGCAACTCGTCCCCGCACAGCCCGGCCAGGGTCAGCGCACGCCAGGCGATCCGCAGCTCCACGCCGAGCGCCGCCTCGTCGGGGCCGTGCCCGCAGACGTCGCCGATCATCGCGTGCACGGTCCCGTCGGGAGTCCGTACGACGTCGTAGAAGTCACCGCCGAGCAGCGCACGCGACCGGCCCGGCCGGTACCGCGCGGCGAACCGCAGCGAGGACCCCTCCAGCAGCGGCGTGGGCAGCAGCCCGCGCTCCAGGCGCCGGTTCTCCTGCGCCCGCACCCGTCCCTCGGCGAGCCTGCGCTCCGCCGTGTCGGAACGTTTCCGCTCCACCGCGTACCGGATCGCCCGGCTCAGCAGCCGTCCGTCCAGCTCGTCCCGGAAGAGATAGTCCTGGGCGCCCACCCGCACCGCCTCCGCCCCGCGCTCGGCGTCGCCGGACGCGGTGAGCGCGAGGACGGCGTGCCGGGGTGCGAGCTCCAGGACGTGACGGAGTACGGCGAGCTCGTCGTCGTCATCGGAGCGGCCGGGGGCGGGCAGCGCGAGGTCGAGCAGGATGCAGTGCACGTCGTCCGTGAGCAGCCGCTCCGCCTCGGTGAGGTTGCGGGCGGTGCGGACGCGGATCGGCTTGCCGGCCGAGTCCAGGAGCTCGGGGACGACTGTGGACCCGCCGGGATCGTCCTCGATCACCAGCAGGCTCAGTTGGGTGGTGGCGTTGTTGTCGACCGTGGCTTCCTTGCGCGGGGCTTCCTTGGAGGGGGCGTCCTTCGGTGCGGCCGGCGCCTGACCACTTTCCACGGCCGGGATCGCTCGCTGCCGCGGTATGGGTACGGGCATGGTCTCGGATTCCTTCCCTCCCCCCGAGGGCATGGTGGGGCGAGGGGTCTCGATCCACCGACGGGGACCATAGCGGGTGCCGGGGCGGGAAAGGAATGGCGTGAGACACGCCGCTTGGCCGGTGGCCACTGTCATATGCCGCGTTATCCACCGCAGTTGGACAGATGGCGCGTGCCGCGGGGATGACGAACGTCACGTTCGCGGAAGGTTTGCGGGGCCGTCAGGCGTGCCCCGCATCACATGACCCAGGTCTCACTTGGTCCAGGTCACCCCTGGTCGCCCGGGGGCCGCTCACGCGTCCGGCCGCACCACCCCGAGTATCGGCATCGACCCCGCTCCGGCGATCGTCACCGTCCGGCCCGGCCGCGGCGCGTGCACGATCGCGCCGTCGCCGAGGTACATCGCCACATGGCTGGCGTCGTCGAAGTAGATGATCAGGTCGCCGGGCCGCATGTCCTTCACGTCGACGTGCTTGAGCTGCTTCCACTGCTCCTGCGAGGTGCGCGGAATGGGCTTGCCGGCGCTCGCCCAGGCCTGTGAGGTCAGTCCGGAACAGTCGTACGAGTCAGGGCCCTCGGCGCCCCATTCGTACGGTTTGCCCATCTGGGTCGTCGCAAAGGCGACCGCGATCTTCCCGGCCGCGCTCGCCGTGCCGTCGATCTCGTCGAGGATGCCGGAGTCCAGCCAGGCGGTCTGCGCCTGATGGGCGGCCTGCTCCTGCAGTTCGGCGAGGCGCTTCTTCTCCTTCTCCTCCAGCTGGGACTCGAGCTTCTCGGCCGCCGCGATCTGCTCCTTGACCTTCTTCTTGGCCGCCGCCTTCGCCTTGCGGTTCGCCTCCAGCTTCGTCCACTGCGCGGAGGCGTCGTCGGCGTACTGCTTCAAGTCCTGCTGGGTCCGGGTCAGTTCCGCGATCAGCGCCTTGGTGGCGCGCTGGCCCTGCAGCACACGGCCGGTGTTGTCCAGGAACTCCTGCGGATCGTCGCTCAGCATCAGCTGCGCCTCGTCCGACAACCCGTAGCCGCGGTACTGGGCGGCGGCCGCGGCGCCCGCGCGGGCCTTCAGCTTCGCCAGCTTCTCCTGGCCCTTGACGATCTTCTGGGCCAGGGCGACGATCTGCGCCGACTGCTGCTCGGCCTTCTCCTCGGCGGCGTTGTAGGCGTCGGTGGCGACGGCCGCGTCGTGATAGAGCGCGTCGAGCTGCTTGCGTACGGCTTCGATGTCCTTGTTGGTCACGGCGGTCGGCGAAGCCGTGGGGCTCGGGGTCGGACTCGGGGCGGCGAAGGCGGTACCCGGTGCCGCCAGCACGGCTACCGCGCCGATCACGGTCACGGCCGTAGCGATCAGACCGCGCTTGCCCGTTCCCATACCTCTGCCCCCAAAGCTGATTTACCGTCAGTAACTTACGGTGCTCGGGGGATCGTGCCACGTCATGGCCGAAAGCGACAGAGGCACGCCTTACCGGCGTAGCCCTTCGCGACCCGGTGCTTCCCGGGTGCATCCCCCTCTCCCCGTCCGCCGAAGACGATCTCCCCGCCTTTGTGACGAACGACTCACAGAGATCGTTCCCCGCAGGTCACCTCGGAGCGGGTTCACCCGTCTGGTGCACCGGAGTTCAGGGTGCGGCGCCGTGCCAGGCGCATCGGAGTTCACGCGTGTGCCACCCCGCGCGGTCCACCGGAGTTCACACGTGCGGCACTTCGCCCGGCTCACCGGAGTTCGCGCGTGCGGCACTCCGCCAGGCGCACCGGCGTTCACGCGTGTGCCACCCGCCCTACGTACCCGAGTTCAGCGTGCGCCCGCCCGCCAGGGGCACCGGAGTTCACGCGTGCGCCACCCCGCGCGGTGCCAACGCCCCCCACGCCACCGTCACTTCACCCTGCCGCCAACGCGAAGGCCCGTCCACCACCGGCCAGTCGGTCGTCAGGTCCCGTACCGACCGGATCCACCGCTGCCGGGCGCCGTACGACGCGTAGGGCGCGGCGGCCGCCCACGCGCGGTCGAAGTCGCGCAGGAAGGAGTGCACCGGCTCGCCCGGGACGTTGCGGTGGATCAACGCCTTCGGCAGCCGCTCGGCGAGGTCGGAGGGCCGCTCCAGCGAGCCCAGCCGGGTCGCGAAGGTGACCGTCCGCGGCCCCTCCGGACCGAGCGCGACCCACACGTGCCGACGCCCGATCTCGTCGCAGGTCCCCTCGACGAGCAGCCCGCCGCGCGACCCCCGCGCGGGATCGGCCGGCGCCAGCCGGGCACACAGCCGCTCCCATACGGCGGCCACCTCGGCCTCGTCGTACTGGCGCAGCACATTGGCCGCCCGGACGAGCAGCGGCCGCTGGGGGACCGGGATCTCGAACCCGCCGTGCCGGAAGACGAGCCCGTCGCGCTCGTACGGCTTCGCCGCCGCCACCCGGGCCGGTTCGATCTCGACGCCGACCACGCGCGTGCGTGGAGCCCCCGCACGGAGCCGGGCGAGCAACTCGACGGCCGTCCAGGGCGCGGCGCCGTACCCGAGGTCGACGGCGACCGGATCGGCGGCGCGGCGCAGCTCGGCGCCGTGTGCGGCAGTGATCCAGCGGTCCATGCGGCGCAGCCGGTTGGGGTTGGTCGTCCCGCGCGTGACCGTGCCCACAGGACGCGAGGCGGCGCGGGATGTCATGCCTACGAGGGTATGCGGCGGGCGACGGGCCACCGTGCGCACTCCGGACCGCGCCGCGACGCACCCCATCCTCGAACGGTTGAGCGAAATACGGTAATACCTCGGCAAAAACCGCCCCGTACGGAATGGGAATGCCGACTTCCGGTGTTGCTTCCGTCGGAGGGTTCCCACACCCTCCGTCCGGCATGCCCGCAGCAAGGAGAGGAACGCCACGTGAGCCAGTACGTCAGCAGGCTCCAGCGTCGCTCCCAGGCAACACCCCACCGGTTGCGACTGCACCGCCGCCCCCGCCGCGTCGCCATGCTCTCCGTGCACACCTCACCGCTCCATCAGCCCGGCACCGGCGACGCGGGCGGCATGAACGTCTACATCGTCGAGCTCGCCCAGCGCCTCGCCGCGATCAACATCGAGGTCGAGATCTTCACGCGCGCGACGACGGGCGGTCTCCCACCGACCGTCGAGATGGCCCCCGGTGTCCTGGTCCGCCACATCGACGCGGGCCCCTACGAGGGCCTCAACAAAGAGGACCTGCCCGCCCAGCTGTGCGCCTTCACCCACGGCGTCATGCAGGCCTGGGCCGGCCACCGCCCCGGCCACTACGACCTGGTCCACTCGCACTACTGGCTCTCCGGCCACGTCGGCTGGCTCGCCGCCCAGCGCTGGGGCACCCCGCTCGTGCACGCCATGCACACCATGGCCAAGGTCAAGAACGCCAACCTCGCCGACGGCGACACCCCCGAGCCCGCGGCCCGGGTCATCGGCGAGACCCAGATCGTCGCCGCCGCCGACCGCCTCATCGCGAACACCGCCGAGGAGCGCGAGGAACTCGTACGGCACTACGCCGCCGACCCCGCCAAGGTCGCCGTCGTCCACCCCGGCGTGAACCTCGAGCGCTTCCGCCCGGCGGACGGCCGAGCGGCGGCCCGAGCCCGTCTCGGTCTGCCCCAGGACGCCCTGATCCCCCTGTTCGCGGGCCGTATCCAGCCTCTGAAGGCCCCGGACATCCTCCTGCGGGCCGTGGCGGTGCTCCTCGACCAGCGTCCCGACCTGCGCTCCCGCATCCTCGTCCCCGTCGTCGGCGGCCTCAGCGGCAGCGGCCTCGCCAAACCCGAAGGCCTGCAGAAACTGGCCTCCCGCCTCGGCATCGCGGATGTCGTACGGTTCCACCCGCCCGTCGGCCAGGAGCAGCTCGCCGACTGGTTCCGGGCCGCGTCCGTGCTGGTCATGCCCTCCTACAGCGAGTCCTTCGGTCTGGTCGCCATAGAGGCCCAGGCGGCCGGCACCCCGGTGCTCGCGGCGGCGGTCGGCGGGTTGCCGGTGGCCGTGGCCGACGAACGGACCGGTTTCCTCGTACGCGGACACGATCCGGCCGCCTACGCGCGCGTGCTGCGCGATTTCGCCGACGACCCGGCGCTCACGCCCCGCATGGGCGAGGCGGCCGCGCGGCACGCCCAGTCCTTCGGCTGGGACACCGCCGCCGCGGCGACGGCGGACGTGTATGCGGCCGCGGCGCAGTCGTACCGGCGTCACGTACGCTCGCTCCATGGCTGAGGCAGAGAAGGCGGCACAGGTCATCGAGGGCGTCCTCAAGGACGCCGAGGTCGAGTGGGAGAGCCCCGCACCCGGCAACTACGTCGTGCAGCTCCCCGGCACCCGCAAGCTGAAGACGACCGTCTCACTCCTCGTCGGCCGCCACTCCCTGTCGCTGAACGCCTTCGTCATCCGCCACCCCGACGAGAACGAAGCAGGAGTCCACCGCTGGCTCCTGGAGCGCAACCTCAAGCTGTACGGCGTGAGTTACGCCGTCGACCGGCTCGGTGACGTCTACGTCGCCGGCAAGCTCCCCCTCGCCGCGGTCACCGCCGACGAGGTCGACCGCCTCCTCGGCCAGGTCCTGGAGGCGGCCGACGGCAGCTTCAACACCCTGCTGGAGCTGGGTTTCGCCACCGCGATCCGCAAGGAGTACGAGTGGCGGGTGGCCCGGGGCGAGTCGACACGCAACCTGGACGCGTTCGCGCATCTGACCCAGCGTTCGCAGGACTGAACACCTGTTCATCCGGCCCGGGAGCTGTTGCGATAGCGCCCCGGCGTCACCCCCACCAGCCGCTTGAAGTGCCGGGTGAGATGGGCCTGGTCGTGGAAACCGGTGAGCGCGGCGACCTCGGCGGGACCCTGCCCCTCGAGCAGCAGACGTCGGGCCCGGCCGACCCGGCGGGAGTTGAGGTACTGGTGCGGCGCGATGCCGTAAGCGGCACTGAACGCCCGTACGAGATGCGCCGGATGAGCCTGGACGACCCCTGCCGCCTCCTCCAGCGACAGCCCCTCCACGACCCGCTCGTCGAGGAGTTCGCGCAGCCGACGGGCGAGGGCGGGATCGCGGCGTGCGGACCCGTCGTACAGCGGCGGCCGGAGGAGCGTCCTGAGCCGGTCACCGATGAGCGTCAGCCTGCTCTCCGCCTCGAACTCCTCACCGGGCCTGCTCAGCGCGGTGTGCAACTGCCCCACCCGCTGCCGCAGTACGGGATCCCGCAGATCGGGACCGTCGACGGCGGGCCCGATGAGCTCGTCGCCGAGGTGGGTGTGGTCGAGGTAGAGAACCCGCTTGCGGAAGCCGTCCGGAGTGGCGGGCGAGCCGTTGTGCGGGACGTGCGGCGGCAGCAGTGACACGGTGTCGTCGGGCGTGCCGTGCTCGTGCCGGTCGAGGTCGTACCGCACGGCCCCGTCGTCCACGATGAGCAGCGTCCACGCCTCGTGCACATGCATCGGATAGGCGTACTCGGTGAAATGGGCGTGGAAGACCTCGGTGACGCCCGGAACGGCGGGGCGCCACGCGGTGACCTCCTGCGCGGGCATGGTTCTGGCCGCCATGCAAAGAACGTACAAGACGAGGCCGTACGACGCCCGCGAGTCTCATTCCATGAGTACTGAACCCATCCGCTTCGACACCAAGATCGCCGTCCTGCTGCGCGAGGACCTGGAGACCTGGCAGCGCCTGAACGTCACCGCGTTCCTCGTCAGCGGCCTGGGCACCCAGGCCCCGGAGGTGGTCGGCGAGCCGTACGAGGACGCCGACGGCGTGCCTTACCTGCCGATGTTCCGGCAGCCGGTGCTGGTGTTCGAGGGCACCAAGGAGACGCTGAAGACGGCCCACGCGCGCGTGCTGTCCCGTTCGCTCCCGCGCGCGCTCTTCACGAGCGACCTGTTCGCGACGGGCAACGACCGGGACAACCGCGCGGCGGTCCGGGCGGTGGCGACGGGGGAACTGGACCTGGTGGGCCTCGCGGTGTACGGGCCGCGCAATGCCGTGGACAAGGTGCTCAAGGGTGCGCGGATGCATCCCTGACGGATCAGGCCGGGCTGGCCTCGGTGGCGGTGGACTTCTCGATCACGGCGGTCTCGGCGGGCGTATCCCCGGGCAGGCGGCGCATGAGGGCGGCGTACCCCGCCGCCGTCACCGTCCCGACGACCGCGCACAGCCCCCACAGCCACTGCGCCCCGAACCGGTCGATGACGAAACCGGACATCAGGGGCGCCACGAGGGCGGCGGCGGACCAGGACAGGGTGTACATGCCCTGGTAGCGGCCGCGGCCTTGGGCGGGGGAGAGGCGGACGACGAGCCCGGTCTGGGTGGGCGCGTTGATCATCTCGCCCAGGGTCCACACGCAGACGGTGAGGGCGAACAGGCCGACGGACCCGGCGAAGGCGGTGAGCCCGAAGCCGTAGCCGGCGAGCAGCGACGAGACGACGAGCAGCCGCTGCGGATCCCGGTCCTGGATGAACCGGGTCACCGGGATCTGCAGCGCGACGATCAGGACCCCGTTCAGGGCGATGGCCAGGCCGTAGTCGGCGGGCGTGAACCCGGCCTCGCCCATCGCGACGGGCAGTCCGATGGAACCCTGCTGGAAGATCACGGCGACCAGGAAGGACAGCCCGACGACACTCATGAACCGCCTGTCGCGCAGGACGGCGGCGAGGTGGACGTCGTCGGGGGCCTTTTCGGCGTGGTGTGCGAGGGGCCGGGACTCGGGCAGCTTGAGGAAGACGAGGACCGCGCAGACGGCGGTCATCCCGGCCTCGATCAGGAAGCCCGCGAGATAGCTGTACTCGGCGATGAACCCGGCGGCCATGGAGGAGACGGCGAAACCGAGGTTGATGGCCCAGTAGTTGAGCGAGAAGGCCCGGACGCGGTCCTCGGGCCGCACGATGTCGGCCATCATCGCCTGCACGGCCGGCCGGGAGGCGTTCGAGGCCATGCCGACCAGGAACGCGACGGCGGCGATGGCGACGGGGTGGTGCATGAAGCCGAGCAGCGCGACGGAGGCGGCGGTGGCGGACTGCGCGACGAGCAGGGTGGGCCGCCGTCCGAGCCGGTCGGTCATCACCCCCGCCCCGATCGACGACACGACCCCGCCCAGCCCGTGCAGCGAGGCGACGAGACCGGCGTAGGAGGCGGAGTAGCCGCGGTCGAGGGTCAGGTACAGGGCCATGAAGGTGGCGACGAAGGCACCGAGCCGGTTGACGAGGGTGCTGGTCCACAGCCACCAGAACTCGCGGGGCAGCCCGGAGACGGTCTCGCGGGTGGCGCGTCTCAGGGTGGCGAGTGGCATGGACGGTCCCCCGTGTATGTAAGCGGCTCAGGCAGTGAGCACAACTTACGAAGACCAGATGACCACGGACCACTCAATTAACAGATCCCGTCAACCGTCCGTCTGTCGAGCGGGCACCACCCGGATGGAAGGCGTGGATTACGCTCATACGCATGGCCGACGCACCGTACAAGCTGATCCTCCTCCGCCACGGCGAGAGCGAATGGAACGCGAAGAACCTGTTCACCGGCTGGGTGGACGTCAACCTCAACGAGAAGGGCGAGAAGGAGGCAGTCCGCGGCGGCGAACTCCTGAAGGACGCCGACCTCCTGCCCGACGTGGTCCACACGTCCCTCCAGCGGCGTGCGATCCGCACGGCCCAGCTGGCCCTCGAATCCGCCGACCGCCACTGGATCCCGGTCCACCGCTCCTGGCGCCTGAACGAGCGCCACTACGGCGCCCTCCAGGGCAAGGACAAGGCCCAGACCCTCGCGGAGTTCGGCGAGGAGCAGTTCATGCTGTGGCGCCGCTCCTACGACACCCCGCCGCCCCCGCTCTCGGACGACTCCGAGTTCTCCCAGGCGTCGGACCCGCGCTACGCCACGATCCCCCCGGAGCTCCGCCCCCGCACGGAGTGCCTGAAGGACGTCGTCGTCCGCATGCTCCCGTACTGGTACGACGGCATCGTCCCGGACCTCCTCGCCGGCCGCACGGTCCTGGTCGCGGCCCACGGCAACAGCCTCCGCGCCCTGGTCAAGCACCTCGACGGCATCTCCGACGCCGACATCGCCGGCCTGAACATCCCGACGGGCATCCCGCTGTCGTACGAGTTGGACGCCGACTTCAAACCGCTGAACCCGGGCGGCACCTACCTCGACCCGGACGCGGCCGCCGCGGCGATCGAGGCGGTCAAGAACCAGGGCAAGAAGAAGTAGAGTTTGCGATCACGCCCCTGATCTGCGCATATAGCGCGGATCAGGGGCGTTTTCATGGTCTGGGCCCACTGCGGGCCGGAATTTGGTCGAGAATTCCTTTGGCGACTTCAACGAGATGATGATTCAGCCGTGTGTCCCGTGACGGCGCCGCTGTTTTCAGTCGGACTGCTCAACCGCGCTTTGGAATGGCATCGCTTCCAAGCTGCCACATTTCATAATTCCCGCATTCTGCCGTGATCTCGGCCGTCTCCTGGGCCGCGGTGAGGAAGTCATCGACCACGGGCGAGGTGCGCGACGCCGCCGCTGCGAGGCACACCTGCTCGGGTGCCAGATCCGGGATGGGCACATAGACGACGTCCGGGTGTGAGGAGAACACGGTCGCGGAACGGGCCAGGAACGAGATGCCCCGGCCGGCCGCGACATGCTCGAGGGTCTCGTCCACCCCGCGCACCAGGTACCCGGCGTTGGGGTGCGGGCGCCTGGTGGGCTGGGTGCTCGGGTCGCCGTGCCAGATCAGCGGTTCGCCGGCCAGGTCGGCCTCGGTGACCTCCTCCTTGCCGGCCAGCCGGTGGCCGGCGGGCAGTACCGCCACCCGCGGCTCGGTGTACAGCGGGGTGACGCGCAGGCCGGCCTCGTCGATGGGCAGCCGCACATAGCCGACGTCGATGCGGCCGTCGAGCAGCATCGCCGCCTGGTCGTCCCCTTCGATCCGCTGCACGTCCACGACCACGTCCGGGTGCCGGGCCTCGAACGCCCGCGCCGCCGGGATGACCGGGATGCCGGCCCGGAATCCGACCATCAGCCGCCGGCTGCCGCGGGCGGCCGCGGACACCCGGCGGCGGACCGCGTGCGCGGAGGCGAGCAGCGGACCGGCGTCGGCCAGCAGTTGTCGGCCCGCGTCGGTCAGCGCCACGCCGTGGCGATCCCTGGTGAACAGCGAGGCGCCGAGATCCTGCTCGAGCGCGCGGATCTGCCGGCTGAGCGCCGGCTGCGCGATATGCAGCTCATCGGCGGCGCGGCCGAAGTGCAACTGGTCGGCCACGGCGGCGAAGTAACGCAATTTGCGCAGGTCCAGATCCACGGCGTCTCCCATTCCGGTGATGCCTTCAGGGTATCACCACCGCTAAAAGAAGTCTTGGACACCCGCTCAGGCCAATGGCAACCTGAATAAGTACCTATTGGGGCCGAAGTGAATTCGGCACCAAAATGCGGCATCCACTGTTTCGAATACCCATCAATTTCGAATACCCATCAATTCAACGGAGTGATCGTGGGAAAGCTCGATGGCAAGGTAGCGGTGATCACCGGCGGATCCACCGGCATGGCACTGGCCGGCGCCAAACTGTTCGTCGAGGAAGGAGCGCACGTCTTCATCCAGGCCCGGCGGCAGGAAGCACTGGACGACGCCGTCAAGCTGATCGGCCGCAACGTCACCGCCGTCCAGGGTGACGCGGCCGAACTGGACGACCTGGACCGCTTGTACGACACCGTCAAGCGGGAAAAGGGCTCGATCGACGTGCTGTGGGCCAGCGCCGGAATGGGCGAACCCGCCACCCTCGGCGAGATCACCGAGGAGCAGTTCCACCGCGCCTTCTCGCTCAACGCGCGCGGCACCCTGTTCACCGTGCAGAAGGCACTGCCGCTGATCAACGACAACGGCTCGATCTTCATGACCGGATCCAACGCCTCTCTCGGCGCTTTTCCCGGCTGGAGCCTCTACGCGGGAAGCAAAGCCGTCCAGCAGGCCTGGGCCCGCGTCTGGCTCAACGAACTGCGCGACCGCAAGATCCGGGTCAACGTCCTGACCCCCGGCCAGGTCGCCACCGCCAAGCAGGAAGAACTGTTCGACGAGGCGACCAGGGCCCAATTCGAGTCCCTGATCCCCCGCGGAAAGATGGGCCGCCCCGAAGAAATCGCCACCGTCGCCCTGTTCCTCGCCTCCGACGACTCCAGCTACGTCAACGGCCTGGAACTGGTCACCGACGGCGGCACCACCGCCCTCTGAACCTCACATCAGGAATGCCGGGGGCACACCCCACAACAGAAGAGAGCACACCTCATGAGCAGCATCACCCTCATCGGTACGGGAAACATGGCCCGCGCCATCGGCACGCTCGCTGTGGCGGGCGGCAACACCGTCGAGGTCATGGGACGCGATCAGTCCAAGGCCGATGACCTGGCCAAGGCTCTGGGCGGCGGCGCGACGACGGGCAGGTGGGGCGCCGTCCCGGCCGGGGACATCGTCATCACGGCCCTCTTGTACGACGGTGTCGTTCCGGTCGTCGCCGAGTACGGAGACGCCCTCGCGGGCAAGGTCATCGTCGACATCAGCAACCCCTTCAACGCCACCTTCGACGGACTGGCCCACAGCGAGGAGACCTCGATCGCGCAGGAAGTCGCCAAGGTGGCTCCGGCCGGCGCCGACGTGGTCAAGGGGTTCAACACCATCTTCCGCAATGTCCTGGAGAAGGGCCGGCCCGACGTCTTCATCGCCGGCGACAACGCGCAGGCCAAGGCGGGCGTGGCGGCCTTCATCGAGAGCCTCGGGCTGCGCCCGCGGGACGTCGGCGGCCTGAAAATGGCGCACTGGCTGGAAGGAATGGGCCTGGTGACGGTGGGCCTCGCCGGCAACGGGGTCGGCCACTGGGACTTCGCCCTCGGCGTCAACGAATTCACCGGCTGAGCCGGCGAACGACCCTGCCCGACCGAGGCGACTGTCGCGGAGATGCGCCTGCCCGGTCGGAGGGGGACGGGGGCCGCGTCGAAGCGGTGCACACCGACCGACTGGAGCTGGTCCGCGTCCGTGAGCCACTCGCGGGTGAAGCCCCGTTGCTCGAACCACTCGCAGATCTGCGGGACCCGGTCGGGAGGATTGCGGTGGCGGGTCCGGATGACCCGGGCGCCGGGAGCGCACAGGTGCGTGCACGCGTCCACCGTGCGCTCTGTGTCCGCGTCCTCGGATATTCACGGGAGGACGCGTTGGACCGCCTACGCTGACGGCCGAGGGATGCTGGACATCACGGCCGACCAGCTGACGGAAGCCCACCATGCCGAACACGAGGGGCCCCGGTGTCACCCAGGGCCCCTCGCCGTCGTACGAGATCCAGCCGTACAAGACCAGCCGTACAAGACCAGCCGTACGAGATCCAGCCGTACCAGATTCAGCCGCACTGGCACGGATTGCCCGACTGGCACCCGCACCCGCAGCCCGAGCCGCAGCCGCACGCGCCGATGACCGTCAGGGTCCTGATCGCGGCGGGCTGCTCGGTCGGGCGTTCCTGCGTGGGGTCGGGCTGGGGAGTGCTGGGGGATTCGGCCATGGGTCCTCCTCGAGGCGAGGGCCAGAACGTCCCGACTGTCGGACCGGGCCCTGTACCCATTGCATGCCCGCCCCGCTGGGCGCATCAACGGCGCACAGAGGCTTGCACACGCCCCGAACAGCCCCAGGGCGCGGGGTTCAGGCCCCCTCCACTCCCGTCACCGGCTGGATGTCCTGCTGGAGCTCGTCCGCGTGCTCACCCGTCACCAGGTACACCACCCGCTTGGCGACCGACACCGCGTGGTCGGCGAACCGCTCGTAGTAACGGCCGAGCAGCGTCACGTCGACCGCCGTCTCGATGCCGTGCTTCCACTTGTCGTCCAGCAGGTGCTGGAAGAGCGTGCGGTGCAGCAGGTCCATCTCGTCGTCGTCCTGCTCCAGCTGGAGCGCCAGGTCGACGTCCTTGGTGACGATGACCTCCGCCGCCTTCGCCATCAGGCGCTGCGCGAGCTGGCCCATCTCCAGGATGGTCGCGTGCAGGTCGTGGGGGATGGCCTTCTCCGGGAAGCGCAGCCGGGCCAGCTTCGCCACGTGCTGGGCCAGGTCGCCGGAACGCTCCAGGTCGGCCGACATGCGCAGTGAGGTGACGACGATACGGAGGTCCGTCGCCACCGGCTGCTGCCGTGCGAGGAGCGCTATGGCCCGGGCCTCCAGGTCGTGCTGGAGGTCGTCCACCTTCTGGTCGGCCTCGATCACGCTCTCGGCCAGCTTCAGGTCGGAGTCGAGGATGGCCGTCGTGGCGCGTCCGATCGCCGAGCCGACCAGCCGGGCCATCTCCACCAGACCGTCGCCGATCGAATCAAGTTCCTCGTGGTACGCGTCCCGCATCAGGGTTCCCTCTCGTACGTTCCTGTGGGTTCCAGGGGCCAAAACCGGCCGTGAAACCGGTGCTGCGTACCCCACGCTCCCACGTTCGGCCCTGTACGCGTCCGTTTCCGCCCTCCCAAATGAACCAACACTGGCTCCAAGGTGAACTCTGGGCGACGAGTGTTCGAGCTCGCACTCGGACGGCTGTGGCCAGGACCGATCCCATGCCTAACCTGGAGGCATGGACGTGAACGCGGCGGTCGCCGCAGCGGCAGCGATCGCCGGTGTGCTCACCGGCGTCATCGCCATGCTGGCGTTCCGCTGGAGCGAGCGGGAGCAGAAACGCCCCACCCGCACCTCCCTGCACACCGACCCGGTGCTTCCGCCGGGCGTGGACACCGTCCTCTCCGTGCTCCGCTCCTCGGCCGTGGTCCTCGACGAGGCCGACGCCGTGGTCAAGGCGAGCTCCGCCGCGTACGCCCTCGGGCTGGTCCGCGGCGGCAAGCTCTCCGTGGAGCCGATGCTCCAGATGGCCAGGGACACCAGGAGGGACGGGGAGATACGGCAGGTCGAGCTGGACCTCCCCAGGCGGGGGACCGGACGCGGGGAGGCACTCGCGGTCTCCGCGCGCGTCGCGCCCCTCGGCTCCCGGCTGGTGCTGCTCCTCGTGGAGGACCTCACCGAGGCCCGGCGGATCGAAGCAGTACGACGCGACTTCGTCGCGAACGTCAGCCATGAGCTCAAGACCCCGGTCGGCGCGCTCTCCCTCCTGTCCGAGGCCGTCATGGACGCCTCGGAGGACCCGGAGGCCGTGGAGCGCTTCGCCGGCCGGATGCAGATCGAGGCCACCCGCCTGACCAGCCTGGTCCAGGAGCTCATCGACCTCTCCCGGGTACAGAACGACGACCCCCTGGAGGACGCCGAGCCCGTCCGCGTGGACGAGCTGGTCGCCGAGGCCATCGACCGGTGCCGGCACCAGGCCGGCACCAAACAGATCACCATGGCCGCCGCCGGCGCAGCCGAGCTGCGCGTCTGGGGCAACCGCGGCCAGCTCGCCGCCGCTCTCGGCAACCTCGTCGAGAACGCCGTCAACTACTCACCCGCCCGCACCCGGGTCGGCATAGCCGCCCGCCGGGTGTCCGTGCCCAGCGGCGACCTGATCGAGGTCGCCGTCACCGACCAGGGCATCGGCATCTCCGACAAGGACAAGGAGCGCATCTTCGAGCGCTTCTACCGTGTCGACCCGGCCCGCTCCCGCCAAACAGGCGGTACCGGACTCGGTCTCGCGATCGTCAAGCACGTGGCCGCCTCGCACGGCGGGGAGGTCACGGTGTGGAGCTCCGAGGGACAAGGCTCCACGTTCACCCTCAGGCTGCCGGAGGCGGGCGCGGCCCGCGACCGCGCGCTCCAGCACCCCGACCTCGACGACGAGGACGGGCCCACTCCCGAGTCGGCTTCTTACGACCCGCTTCCCGCCCCGGAGGTCCTTCCGTGACCCGAGTGCTCGTCGTCGAGGACGAGGAGTCCTTCTCCGACGCCCTTTCCTACATGCTCCGCAAGGAGGGCTTCGAGGTCGCCGTCGCGACCACGGGCCCCGACGGACTCGACGAGTTCGAGCGCAACGGCGCCGACCTCGTCCTCCTCGACCTGATGCTGCCGGGCCTGCCCGGCACGGAGGTCTGCCGCCAGCTGCGCGGCCGCTCCAACGTCCCCGTCATCATGGTGACCGCCAAGGACAGCGAGATCGACAAGGTCGTCGGCCTGGAAATAGGAGCCGATGACTATGTCACCAAGCCGTTCTCCTCGCGCGAGCTGGTCGCCCGCATCCGCGCCGTCCTGCGCCGCCGCGGCGAGCCCGAGGAGGTCACCCCGGCCGCCCTGGAGGCCGGTCCGGTCCGCATGGACGTGGACCGCCACGTGGTCACGGTCTCCGGCTCCAAGGTCGACCTGCCCCTCAAGGAGTTCGACCTGCTGGAGATGCTGCTGCGCAACGCCGGCCGCGTCCTGACCCGCATGCAGCTCATCGACCGGGTCTGGGGCGCCGACTACGTCGGTGACACCAAGACCCTCGACGTCCACGTCAAGCGCCTGCGCGCCAAGATCGAGCCGGACCCGGGCGCGCCCAGGTACCTGGTGACGGTGCGGGGCCTCGGCTACAAGTTCGAGCCGTAGAGAGAGCCGAAAAGAGAGCCGTAAAGAGAAACGCCTCACGTACGCCGAAGGGCGGGACCTCCTCGGAGGTCCCGCCCTTCGGCGTACGACGGTCTCGTACGGCCGCTCAGTGGCTCGCGGCCGACTCGGTCGCCGTCGCGCTCGCGGAGGCCGCGTCGGTCGCCGTGGCCGCGCCCGTCGGGGTCGCGGAGCCGGTCGGAGTGGTGGACGGCTTGGCCGTCTTCTCCGGTGCCGACGGGACCGCGGTCGGACCCCACTTGGTGAAGTAACTGTCGGCCGGGACCACGAAGGCGCGCAGACTCACCTCACCGGTCGTGCTGAAGGTGAAGGTGACCTTCTGGGCGTTGCCGTCCTTGATGCTCTCGCCGATCTCGGCCACCGCGGCGGAGGCGTTGCCCTTGCCGCCCAGGATCACGGAGCCGTGCGCCGGGACGGTCACCTTGCCCTTGCCCTTGGCGGGCGTGATCTCGGCGCTGCCGCCGCCCTCGACGCTCACGGCGTCCAGCGTCTGGGCGGTGCCGGTGGTGTTGAAGACCGTGGCGGAGACCACGGCGGGGCCCTTGGTCTCGCCCGAGGCCTCGGTGCTGGGCTGGGTGATGACCACGACGTTCTGGAGCCTGATGCCGCCGACGCTGGTCTCCGCGTTGTCCGGCTTGACCTCCAACGTCTGGGCGTTGGTTCCGGCCGCGCACGCGGAGAGCGCGGTGACCGAGAACGCGATGGCGGCGGCGGCGAGGACGCCGCGTCGAAGGCTGCTGCTCACGGCGGCGGCAACTCCTTGACTTGAGCGAGGCGGCCGTAAAGCCGCGCTAAGTGTCTGTCAGCGGCCTCAGGTTACCGAGCCGTTCCCGTCGGCCCGCACCCGACCCTCCCCAAGAGCCGTATCTCTGCCGTCACTGTGGTTCACAAGTGACTCGCGAGTCACTTCCGCCCCGCACTCCGGCGCTCGTCCGGCATTCACATAAGAGCCTTCGGCATCCAGTAGCAAAACTTCCGTGAAGGAATGCGCGATCACCCCCGGAATTGATCACCGGCTGATCCGTCCGGCCCGTGTGATCAATTCCTGAATCGGCGCGGAACCGACTCCTGGCTCCGAACGGAGTAGCGTAAGTCGCACACCTGGAACCGGACATTTGGGGACGTTAGCCCGTCCGGAAGGGCTTCCGGATGTGTGTAACGTACGCGTTTCACCTCGCCCGAAGAGCCGCTCCGACCTGCGAATACCTTCTTCCGCTCGGCCCGCGCAGCACGTTCCTGTTGCTGTTGTCAAGCCCCGAGATATGCCCTGACCTGCGAAAACGCCATTCAGAACCCGCAGTTTCCGTGTTACCCTGGATAGCCACGGAAGGGGTACCTGTCACATGACGTTCAAGGTTGGCGACACCGTGGTCTATCCCCATCACGGGGCCGCGCTGATCGAGGCTATCGAAACTCGCCAGATCAAAGGCGTGGACAAGACCTACTTGGTTCTGAAGGTCGCCCAGGGTGACCTGACGGTGCGTGTGCCAGCGGACAATGCGGAGTTCGTCGGCGTGCGTGATGTGGTCGGTCAGGATGGGCTGGACCGGGTCTTCGAGGTGCTGCGCGCACCGTACGCCGAGGAGCCCACGAACTGGTCCCGTCGATACAAGGCAAACCTGGAGAAGCTCGCCTCCGGCGATGTCATCAAGGTCGCGGAAGTAGTGCGCGACCTGTGGCGTCGTGAGCGCGAGCGCGGACTCTCCGCAGGTGAGAAGCGCATGCTCGCCAAGGCTCGGCAGATCCTGGTGAGTGAACTCGCCCTCGCGGAGAACACCAACGAGGACAAGGCCGAGGCGCTGCTCGACGAGGTTCTCGCGTCCTGAGCGGTCCCTGTGCAGGCACCTTGCCCGCCCAGCTCAGCACACACTGAATCCGAATTGCCGCACTGAAATGCCGCGGTGCCCGATGACGCAACAGCTGTCGCCGGGCGCTGCGGCATGTCTGTCTCCGGATGCCGGATCCACGACGCCCCGTAGTGGCGTGCGCGTGTTCCTCTCGGAGAGAGATCCCCCGATACTTGGCGTGCCGGGCCCGGGCAGCTGCCCCGACCGGTGTCACGGAAGGGTCCGGTCAAGGCGTCGCGCCCGGCACGCTGTCTCCGTACCCACGTTGGCCGAGCACACAAACCTGACAGGAACCGATGTCTGACGTTTCGCGCCCTTCGCCCGCCGAAGCCCGTGCGGAGGCCCGCACCGCGGTGGTGATTCCGGCCGCCGGAAGGGGCGTACGCCTCGGTCCGGGCGCCCCCAAAGCGCTCCGCGCGCTGAACGGCACCCCGATGCTGATCCACGCGGTCCGCGCGATGGCCGCGTCCCGTGCCGTCTCCCTGGTCGTCGTCGTGGCCCCGCCCGACGGCGCCGGCGAGGTCAAGTCCCTCCTCGACGCCCACGCACTGCCCGAGCGGACGGACTTCCTCGTCGTCCCGGGCGGTGACTCCCGTCAGGAATCGGTCCGGCTCGGCCTGGACGCCCTGCCCCCCGACTTCGGCATCGTCCTGGTCCATGACGCGGCCCGCCCGCTCGTCCCGGTCGACACGGTCGACGCGGTCATCGAGGCCGTACGGGAGGGCGCGCCCGCCGTCGTCCCGGCGCTGCCCCTCGCGGACACCGTGAAGGAGGTCGAGCCGGCGACCGCTCCCGGTGCGCCGGAGCCCGTGGTGGCGACCCCGGTCCGCGCGCGCCTGCGTGCCGTACAGACACCGCAGGGCTTCGACCGGACGACCCTGATCCGCGCCCACGAGAGCATCACCGAGGACGTCACCGACGACGCGAGCATGGTCGAACAGCTGGGGCTCACGGTCATGGTCGTGCCCGGCCATGAGGAGGCCTTCAAGGTGACCCGCCCGCTGGACCTGGTCCTCGCGGAGGCGGTCCTGGCCCGCCGGAGGCTCAACGATGGCTTCTGAGCAGCCCGTGATCCTGCCGCAGGTCGGCATCGGCACCGACATCCACGCCTTCGAGGAGGGCCGCGAACTGTGGTGCGCGGGCCTGAAGTGGGAGGGCGAGGGCACCGGACTGGCCGGCCACTCCGACGCGGACGTCGTCGCCCACGCCGCGTGCAACGCGCTCTTCTCCGCGGCCGGCCTCGGCGACCTCGGTCAGCACTTCGGCACCGGCCGTCCCGAGTGGTCGGGTGCATCCGGCGTCACCCTGTTGACGGAGGCGGCCCGGATCGTGCGTGCGGCGGGCTTCCGGATCGGCAACATCGCCGTACAGGTGGTGGGGCCGCGCCCGAAGATCGGCAAGCGCAGGGACGAGGCGCAGAAAATCCTGTCGGAGGCGGCAGGAGCCCCGGTGTCGGTGTCGGGGGCGACCACGGACGGCCTCGGATTCCCCGGCCGCGGCGAAGGCCTGATGGCGGTGGCGACGGCCTTGGTCGTCAGGGAAGGGTGACAGTCGGCCGTAAGGGAGATGCGACAGTCGGCCGTAAGGGAAGGGTGACAAAAGGACTGCTCCACGCACCCCCCTCCGCCCACTACCCTAGGTCCCGTGACTATTCGCCTGTACGACACCAGCGCCCGGCAGATCCGTGACTTCGCCCCGCTCACGCCGGGCTGTGTCTCGATCTACCTCTGTGGCGCCACGGTGCAGGCGGCCCCGCACATCGGCCACGTCCGGTCCTACCTGAACTTCGACATCATGCGCCGCTGGTTCCAGTACCGCGGCTACGACGTCACGTTCATCCGCAACGTCACCGACATCGACGACAAGATCATCACCAAGGCGGCCGAGCAGGGCCGCCCCTGGTGGTCCATCGGCTACGACAACGAGCGCGCCTTCAACGACGGCTACAACGCGCTCGGTTGCCTGCCGCCGACCTACGAACCGCGCGCCACCGGCCACATCACCGAGATGATCGAGATGATGCGCGGCCTCATCGAACGCGGACACGCCTACGAGGCCGACGGCAGCGTCTACTTCGACGTGCGGTCCTGGCCCGCCTACCTGGAGCTGTCCCGGCAGGACCTGGACGAGATGCGCCAGCCCGCCGAGGAGGGCATCACCGGCAAGCGGGACCCGCGGGACTTCGCCATGTGGAAGGCCGCCAAGCCCGGCGAGCCCGACTGGGAGACCCCGTGGGGCCGCGGCCGCCCCGGCTGGCACCTGGAGTGCTCGGCGATGGCCCACAAGTATCTCGGCTCCGTCTTCGACATCCACGGCGGCGGCCTGGACCTGATCTTCCCGCACCACGAGAACGAGATCGCCCAGGCCAAGGCCTACGGCGACGAGTTCGCCCGCTACTGGGTGCACAACGCCTGGGTCACCATGAGCGGCGAGAAGATGTCCAAGTCGCTCGGCAACTCGGTCCTCGTCTCCGAGATGGTCAAGACCTGGCGCCCGATCGTGCTGCGCTACTACCTCGGCACCCCGCACTACCGCTCGATGATCGAGTACAGCGAGGAGGCCCTGCGCGAGGCCGAGTCGGCGTTCGCGCGGATCGAGGGCTTCGTGCAGCGCGTGGTGGAGAAGGCCGGGGGAGCCGTCGAGCCCTCCGCCGAGGTGCCGCCCGCCTTCGCCGAGGCCATGGACGACGACCTGGGCGTCCCCCAGGCGCTCGCCGTCGTGCACACCACCGTCCGGCAGGGCAACAGCGCGCTCGCGGCCGACGACAAGGAAGCCGCCGTGGCCCGCCTCGCCGAGGTGCGCGCCATGCTCGGCGTCCTCGGCCTCGACCCGCTCGACGCCCACTGGGCCGGTGAGTCCGACCGGGGCGAGGACCTGCACGGCGTGGTCGACAGCCTCGTACGCCTGGTCCTCGACCAGCGGGAGGCGGCCCGCGCCCGCAAGGACTGGGCCACCGCCGACGCCATCCGCGACCAGCTCGGCCAGTCGGGCCTGACCATCGAGGACGGCCCGCAGGGGCCGCGCTGGTCGCTGGGTCCCCGCTAGCCCTTTCCTTGATCGATTGTGCCGCCCGGCCCTCCGGGCGGCACACTGCATAGACGTACGAACATTTCACCGACGCAGACACTCACGGAGAACAGGTAGGTCATGGCAGCCAACAACCGCCGCATGTCCGGCAAGAAGGGCGCGCAGGTCGGCAGTGGCGGCCAGCGACGCAGGGGCCTGGAGGGCAAGGGGCCGACCCCGCCCGCCGAGATGCGCAAGGGCCACAAGAAGAACCGTGTCGCCAACTCCAAGGCGAAGCAGGCGGTACGCCGTCCCGTGGCGCGCGGCCGCGGCGGCAAGGGCACCTCGGAGATGGTCGTCGGCCGCAACCCCGTCGTCGAGGCGCTGCGCGAGGGCGTGCCCGCGGTGACGCTCTACGTCCAGCAGTTCATCGACAACGACGAGCGGGTCCGCGAGGCGCTCCAGCTCGTCGCCGACCGGGGCGGCGTCCACCTCATGGAGGCCCCCCGCCCCGAGCTCGACCGCATGACCAACGGACTCAACCACCAGGGCCTGGTCCTCCAGGTCCCGCCGTACGAGTACGCCCACCCCGAGGACCTCGCCAACGCCGCCTACGACGACGGCGAGGACCCGCTGATCGTCGCCCTCGACGGCGTGACCGACCCGCGCAACCTCGGTGCCGCCGTCCGCTCCGTCTCCGCCTTCGGCGGCCACGGCGTCCTCGTGCCCGAACGTCGCGCCGCCGGCATGACCGCCGGCGCGTGGAAGTCGTCCGCCGGTACGGCCGCCCGCACCCCGGTCGCCCGCTGCACCAACCTGACGCGCGCCCTGGAGGCGTACAAGAAGCAGGGCATCGCGATCGTCGGCCTCGCCGCCGACGGCGAACACGAGATCGGCGACCTCGAGGCCCTCGGCGGCCCCGTCGTCATCGTGGTCGGCAGCGAGGGCAAGGGCCTGTCCCGCCTGGTCGGCGAGACCTGCGACTACCGGGTGCGGATCCCGATGCCGGGCGGCGCCGAGTCGCTCAACGCCGGTGTGGCGGCGGGAATCGTGCTCTACGAGGCGGCTCGTCGGCGGGCCTGAACGGCCGTTCGGCGCCGTCCCCCACATGGGGTGTTCCTGGCGTACGGGGCAAGCTTGACGGGGTCCGGACAGATCCGGCGAGTCAAAGCAGTGTCCTAAGCACACGTCACTCGGTTAGATGAGTGTGGACACCAGAACACCCCGCACACCCACGGGGGGCAGCTCGTCGGGATTCGATACCGGGTTCGATGACGCTCCCGCGCTGAGCATGGTGAAGGTGCCGAGCGATCCGGCGCAGATCATCGTCAACCACGCCAGTTTCCGCGTCCAGTTGGGCGCGTCGACCCGGCGTACTGCTCAATCCCCGCGGATCGCACGGCACTTGAGCGCCACCCAGGACACCGCACGCATCCCGGCCGCCGGCGGGGCGCCCGCCGCGGGCCGCCGTCGGCCCGTCGTGTGGAGCGGCAGGTCCGCCCCCGACGACACCGGCGCCCACCGCCTGCTGCAGGCCGTACGAGGCGGCAGCGTCGGCCATGCCGAGCCGCCCGCCGCCGACGCCGGAGCCACCCAGGTCCTCCCCCGCATCGACGTCGACCACGGCTACCAGGCCGACTACGGCGGCGAGTTGGCCCAGACCATGGAGACCCCGGTCGTCGGCGCCCAACGCACAGGCGACGGCACCCGACTCCTGCCCCACATGCGCACGGCCGGCAGCGCCTACGACGAACCCGCCTACCAGGGCGAGGAGTTCGACGACGACCTCGACGAGCCCCCCGCCGACCGCGCCACGAAGCGCCAGAGCGACGAAGCCGCGCGACACGCCTACTACCCGGGCCGCCGGATGAACCTGGGCGTCGTCCTCCTCCCACTCCGCATCTTCCTCGGCTTCATCTCCATCTACGCCGGCATGGGCAAGATCTGCGACCCCGTCTACTTCGACGGCGGCAAACGCGGCTCCATGGTCAAGTGGCTCAACACCCTGCACCCCTGGGAAGTGGCCGAACCACTGCGCCAGTTCGCCCTCCAGCACCCCGTCGGCTCCGGCCTCGTCATCGCCTTCTTCCAGGTCATCGTGGGCGTCCTCACGATCCTGGGCTGCTGGCAGCGCGTCGCCGCGGTCGTCGGCGCCGGCCTGTCCGCCGCGCTCCTCGTCACCGTCAGCTGGAAGAGCGTCCCCGCCTACGACACCCCCGACATCATCTACCTCGCCGCCTGGTCCCCGCTGATCATCGCCGGCGCCCCCGTCTACTCCATCGACGGCCGCCTCGCGGGCAGCGCCTGGCGCCGCCTCGGACCCCTCTCCGACATCTGGGAGCTACGCCGCTACGTCCTGCGCCGCGGCGCCCTCATCACGGCCATCGCCACCGGCCTCACCCTCCTGATCGGCTCCGTCCTCGGCGGAGCCGTCCGGGACGCCGACCGCGTGATCGTCCCCGGACCCGGCGAGGCCCCGCGCAACGAACTGCCCGGCTCCCCCCTCCCGCAGGACTCCGCCAAGGCCCGCAAGAAGAGCCCGTCGGCGTCCACCTCGCCGAGCCAGGGCGCCACCAGCGGCCCGTCCGCCGGCACCTCGGCCGCCCCCGACACCACCCGCGACACCGGCGCCACCACCGGCGGCTCACCCAGCCAGACCCAGGGCACCACGGGCCAGAGCTCCTCCCAGCAGACCTCCCCGGCCCAGCAGGCCCCCAGCACCACATCGGGCCCGACCGGAGGCACGAGCACCTCCGGCGGTTCAACAGGCGGCTCCGACACCGGAGGGTCCTCCTCCGGCGAACCGGGCCTGGTGGGCGGCCTGTTGGGGTAGGCGGGCCGGTGGGCGACGTACTGGGCAACCCCACCGGCTGAGAGACCTGGGCCCACGAAAAGGTCCCGCACCCATGGAGGTGCGGGACCTTTCGGCGTACGACGCCTGTATCGAGACGTCTCTATCGGCCGAGCGCTGCCAGTTCCTTCGCCGCCTCGGTCAGATCCTTCGCCGTGTCGATGGCCCGCCAGTACGCCCCCTGAGGGATCGGGAACCCGGCCAGCCGCGTCTCACGCGCAAGCGTGGGGAACGTCGTCCGCTCATGATCCCCCCGCTCCGGCAGCAGATCGGCGAACCCGGGCGAGAACACATACACACCCGCGTTGATCTCGAACTTCGACGGCGGCGCCTCGATGAAGTCCGTGATGTGCCCGAACCCGTCGGTCTGCACCGCCCCCCACGGAATCCGCGGCCGCGCCAGCGCGAGCGTCGCGACCGCGTCGCGCTCGGTGTGGAAGTCCGCCATGTCGCGCAGCGAGAAACGCGTCCAGATGTCACCGTTCGTCGCATACCACGCCCGGTCCGGGTGCGGCAGATGCGCAGCCGCGTACTTCAGACCACCACCGCGCCCCAGCGGCTCGGCCTCGATGACGGTCTCGACACGCACCGGCAGCTCGGCCGTCTTCAGCCAGTCCTGCAGCACCTCGGCGAGATGCCCACAGCTGACCACGACGTCCGTCACGCCCTCCTCGGCGAGCCAGACAAGCTGATGGCCGATGATCGGAGTCCCCGTACCGGGAATCTCGACCATCGGCTTGGGCCGGTCGTCGGTGTAGGGACGCAGCCGGGAACCCTGGCCGCCGGCCAGGATCACGGCCTGAGTGGGACGGGACGCGCCGTTCGGATCGGTCATGACCGGAACTCTACGGCGCGCCCCTTCCCCGACCTCCGTCGGCATCCCCTCTCACGGAATCAGCTGTGCGCGGCCGCCACACCCGTCGCGAACGACGTGTCACAGACCGGGCGGGCATACGACTGCGCCCGCGTGGGCCCGTACACACGGACCGCCGCGCGGCCCAGGGCCTTCGCGATGGACACGCAGTGCCTGGCGAGCGACGGACGCTCGTTCACGGCCTCCTGGAGGTGCGTGAGGGCGACGCCCGGGTTCTTCTCCTGGAGCTCGGTCAGAAGCTGCTCGCGCAGGACGTCCTGCGGCGCCATGGGCGCGCTGCGCGGCTTGCTGTCCGAGACCGAGGCGTCCGCGGCGGTGAGCACCGAGGAGCTCGAGGGATCCCCCGACCAGTTGACCCGGGTGACCGCGAGGGTCCCGGAGAGCACCAGGACGACGGGCAGGACAAGGGCGAGGGAGCGGCCGATACGGCGGGCGGGGCCCCGGCCGCGTCGCGTCTGTTGGTTAGTGGTGTGCTTCACGCGTGTGAGGGTAGCGTGCGGTAATGATTTGGCGACATTTAGTCACCGGTTCGGGGGATGAGACAGTGCCGATTTTTGGGTAGGGCGTTGACGCACACTGCTCGAAATGACCGGTGTGCCGGGGTATTTGTCGACACCCCCCAGGCATGTTCCAGACGCGAAGAGGGCCCCACAGACGCTCTGCGGGGCCCTCTTCGTCAACCTGGGTGAATTGTCGCCGTACGTCCTCAGTCGGAGAGGCGCTCGCCCGTGGAGGTCGAGAACACGTGGGTCTCGCCCGGACGCGGCACGACGTGCAGCGTGGCGCCCTTCTCCGGGACCGCGCGGCCGCTGACCCGGACGACCAGGTCCTTCAGCTCGCCGTCCACCTTCGCGGAGCCGTAGACGTAGCCGTCGGCGCCGAGCTCCTCGACCACGTTCACGGAGACCGCGAGACCGGCCGGGGCGTCCTCGGTGTCCTTGGAGAGGGCCGAGGCGGCGGCGCCATTGTGCTCGACGATGTCGAAGTGCTCGGGGCGCACACCCACGGTCACCGTGGTGTCACCCTTGTCGGAGGCGGCCTTGAGGGCCTCGCGGTTGACGGGCACCACACTGTTGCCGAACTTCACACCGCCGTCGGTGATCGGAACCTCGACGAGGTTCATCGCCGGGGAACCGATGAAGCCGGCGACGAAGAGGTTCGCGGGCCGGTCGTACATGTTCCTGGGCGAGTCGACCTGCTGAAGCAGACCGTCCTTGAGCACGGCCACCCGGTCGCCCATCGTCATGGCCTCGACCTGGTCGTGGGTGACGTAGACGGTGGTGATGCCGAGACGGCGCTGCAGCGAGGCGATCTGCGTACGCGTCGACACACGGAGCTTGGCGTCCAGGTTGGACAGCGGCTCGTCCATGAGGAAGACCTGCGGCTCACGCACGATGGCGCGGCCCATCGCGACACGCTGGCGCTGACCACCGGAGAGCGCCTTCGGCTTGCGGTCCAGGTACTCGGTGAGGTCGAGGATCTTCGCGGCCTCCTCGACCTTCTGCCGGATCTCCGCCTTGTTGATGCCGGCGATCTTGAGCGCGAAGCCCATGTTGTCGGCGACCGTCATGTGCGGGTACAGCGCGTAGTTCTGGAACACCATGGCGATGTCCCGGTCCTTCGGCGGCAGGTGCGTCACGTCGCGGTCACCGATGCGGATGGAGCCGCCGTTGACGTCCTCGAGCCCCGCCAGCATGCGGAGCGAGGTGGACTTGCCACAGCCGGACGGGCCGACCAGGACGAGGAACTCGCCGTCCTCGATGTGGATGTCGAGACCGTCGACGGCGGGCTTCGTGGAACCCGGGTAAATGCGGGTCGCCTTGTCGAACGAAACAGTGGCCATGGCTCAGAGGCCCCCTTCTACCGGCAGGAACGTGCCGGACGATCCGTTGTAGGAAGGTGGTGGTGTAGTCCACACAGGCGGACTGGGTCAGGACGGTACCTGGCATTCAGGCGTATGTCAGTACCTGGCGGACTGTGAACTTCGCGGAAACTTTCGACAGGGCTCCACGGCGACCTGGGTACACTGCTCGGGCGCGATGTTGCGGTAGCCGTGCACGCCTCCTTAGCTCAGATGGCCAGAGCAACGCACTTGTAATGCGTAGGTCGTCGGTTCGAATCCGACAGGGGGCTCCACTGAACCCCAGGTCAGACCCCGTCTGGCCTGGGGTTTTGTGTGGGTAGCTCCACGGTGATGCGGAGGCCGCCGGCCGGGCGCGGGGTCAGGGTGAGCGTGCCGTCGTGGGCGTGGGTGATGGTCTTGACGATGGCCAGGCCGAGGCCGACGCCCGCGTGGTCGGTGTGGATGCGTTCGGTGCCGCGCTGGAAGGGTTCGGTGAGGGTCGAGACCAGTGCCGGGGTGAGTCGCTCGCCGGTGTTCTCGACGGTGAGCGTCACCGTGCCGGGGTGGGCGTCGGTATGGACCCACACGGTGCCCCCGTCGGGCAGGTTGTGGACGATCGCGTTGTGGACGAGGTTCGTGGTGAGCTGGAGCAGAAGCGGCTGTGAGCCGGTCGTGGCGGTGATCTCGCCGCTGGTTTCGAGGGTGACGCCGTGCTTCTCCGCGAGGGGGAGGAGAGTCTCGGTGGCCTCTTCTGCCATGAGGGACAGGTCGACGCGTTGTCGGGTGAAGGATCGCTGCTCGGCGCGGCTGACCAGGAGCAGTGCTTCGGTGAGGTCGATCGCGCGGGTGTTGACGGTGTGGAGGCGGTCGATGAGTTCGGCGGTGTCGTGGTGGGGGTCGGTGCGGGCCACGTCGAGGAGTGATTTTGAGATGGCGAGCGGGGTGCGGAGCTCGTGGGAGGCGTTGGCCGCGAATCTGCGCTGTTCGGCGACGTGTGCTTCGAGGCGGGCGAGCATCGCGTCGAAGGCGTCGGCGAGTTCGCGGAATTCGTCCTTGTGGCCCGGTAGCTGGATCCGGTGGGAGAGGGATCCGTGTGTGGCTCTGCGGGTGGCGTCGGCGATGCGGGTGAGGGGGGCGAGCATGCGGCCGGCGAGGATCCAGCCGCCGACGAGGCCGAACACGAGCAGGAAGGCCAGTACGGCGGCCGCTCTCGGGGCGAATACGGCCAGGAGGGCGGAGCGGATGGGGAAGACGCCCCCTGTGGGCATGTCGTCGGGGTTGTAGAGCATGGCGCGGTCGGGGACGTAGCGCAGGAGGAACAGCCATACCGCGGCGAGCAGCAGGACTCCGGCCAGCATGAGGAATCCGGCGTAGCTGAGGGTGAGTTTGAGGCGAACGCTCAGGCCTGGTGCCCTATCCACGCTCGTCTCCCTCGATGCGGTATCCGGTGCCCGGCACGGTGGTGATGATCCAGGGTTCGCCGAGCCGTTTGCGCAGGGCGGAGACGGTGATGCGTACGGCGTTGGTGAACGGGTCGGCGTTGGCGTCCCACGCGCGTTCCAGGAGTTCCTCGGCGCTGACGACCCCGCCTTCTGCGCCGACGAGGACTTCGAGGACGGCGAACTGTTTCCGGGTCAGTGCGACGTAGCGGCCGTTCCGGTAGACCTCTCGGCGGAACGGGTCCAGGCGTAGACCTGCGATTTCCCGTACGGGTGGTCTGTTGTGGGCGCGTCTGCGGTCGAGTGCGCGGAGCCGGAGGACGAGTTCCTGGAGTTCGAAGGGTTTGGTGAGGTAGTCGTCGGCGCCGAGTTCGAAGCCGGTGGCCTTGTCGTCGAGGCGGTCGGCGGCGGTGAGCATGAGGATCGGCATGCCGCTGCCGGAGTCGATGATGCGTGTGGCGATCTCGTCTCCGGAGGGGCCGGGGATGTCCCGGTCGAGGACGGCGATGTCGTAGGTGTTGATGCTGAGCAGTTCCAGTGCGGTGTCGCCGTCGCCCGCGGTGTCGGCGGCGATGGCTTCGAGGCGTAGGCCATCGCGGATGGCTTCTGCCATGTAGAGCTCGTCCTCGACGATCAACACACGCATGCCTTCGATGCTACGAGGGGGCGCATATTGTCGGCGTATCGAAAACCGCATACGGGCCGGCAACACCGCGCTGTCTTGACTGGTCCCATGACGAGAAACCCGCCCTCGGTACGGACAGCGACCCCCCGGACTGACCCGTCTTCACAGGGTGGCTCCGGTCGGGGGGACGCCGCCTCCGGTGGCCGGCGGGCCGGCATTCGTCAGGTGATCCGTGCCTGCTCCCGGCCGGGTCCCTGGAAGCGGGGCCCGGTGCTCGCGGTGCTGGCGCTGCTGCTCGGTCTGCTGATGCTGTTGCATGCGGAGATCCCGGATTACGGGGGTGTCGGCAGTCTGGTGGAGACGTTCCTGCCGTGGTTCGGCGTGTTCGTGCCGGTGCTGCTGGCCGGGGCGCTGTGGCGTCGCTCCGCCTCCGCGGTGGTCGCGTTGTTGTTGCCGGTCACGGTGTGGCTGAGTCTCTTCGGTGGGCTGCTCGGTGACCGGTCGCACTCGGGCGGTGGCGTCGTCGTGGTCGGGCACAACGTCGGTGCCGGCAATTCCGACCCGGTCGGTACGGCCCGTGACCTGGTCGCCTCCGGGGCGGATGTGCTGGGTCTGGAGGAGATCACTCCGCAGGCGAGGCCGGTGTACGAGAAGGCTCTGGCGGGGGCGTATCCGTATCACACGGTGCTGGGCACGGTCGGGCTGTGGAGCAGGCTGCCGTTGTCGGAGGTCCGGCCGGTGGACACGGGGATGGACGCCGGGCCGTTGGGGGACACCAAGCCGGCCGCTGTGAAGTTGTCCTACAACCGGGCGCTGCGTGCCACGGTGGCGACGAGCCGGGGTCCGCTGGCGGTGTATGTGGCCCACCTGGGGTCCGTACGGGTGATGCCCAGGATGGGCTTCTGGACGGACAGCCGGGACCGTAACGCGAAGGCGTTGGCCAAGGCCGTGGCCGCTGAGCCGAGCGGGCGGGTGGTGCTGCTGGGTGACCTGAACGGCACCACGGACGATCGTGCGTTCGCCGGTCTGACCTCGCGGCTGCGTTCGGTCCAGGACGCGGCGGGGGACGGTTTCGGTTTCACGTGGCCGGCGAAGTTCCCGGTGGCGCGGATCGACCAGATCCTGGTGCGCGGTGTGGAGCCGGTGAGTTCCTGGGTGCTGCCGTCCACCGGCAGCGACCACCGGCCGGTGGCGGCCGGGATCAGCTGGTGACACCCGCGCATGGGTTCCCTACGGCTGTGGGAGTGGCAGTTCCCGGATGGTCCGGTCGGTGATCCGGGCTGTCAGGGCCTGCGCGAACCGTTCCGCGTGCAGGACGCGGTAGGGGCGTGAGTGGTACGGCCTCGTCGTGGGGTCGATCCGGTCGGTGAGGCCGAGCTGGTTGTGCAGGGCGGCGACGGTTTCGTAGGCGGTGGCGAGATGGTGCTCGCGGTCGTGCCGGTCGGTGGCGGCGAGGGCCGCTCTGAGGACCGGGGTGAGGCGGTGGCCGGAAGTGGTGTGGGCGAAGGCGCTGCCGAGCCATTTGGCGTACGGCGGGTAGCGGCGGTCCATGAGGAGGCACAGGCGCATCAGGTGGTGGGTCTGGCGGGCGGCGACGACGGCCGAGCCGAGTTCGTCGCCGACCTCGCCGCAGCGGCCGACGAAGGCCTCCTCGTGGGAGATGTGCTGCCACTGGCGGGCCAGGACGTGGAGCCACAGGTCGTGGGGGTACCAGCGGAGGGCGGCGCGGGCGGGGGCGAGGGTGTGCAGGCCGTCGTGGAAGACGGCTCCGGCGGTGACCTCGGCGAGGCGTTGGGTGGGGGTGCCGAGCCAGTGGGCGGGGGTGATCGGGCGGGTCGGGTCGAAGCCGAGGGTGTCGGTGAACCACGAGGAGACGTCGGTGATCTCGACGCGGTGGTGGACGGGGCCGTCGGTGGCGCGCATGACGCGGATGTCGTGGGCCTCGCCGGTGGGTGCGAAGTGCGTGGGCCAGCCGTGGAAGGTCTTCGGGAGGTGTTCGGAGAGGACGTGTCCGATACGGTCCGCGTGGCGCGGGACGTCCTGGGCGTGCAGGAAGATCTGGAGGCGCGGGCCCCATTCGTGGTCGGCGGAGCGCGGGGTGTCGTAGCCGAGGACTTCGGAGCCGGGGCCGATGCGCGCGGCGGAGTACGGGATGCCCGGGGCGGCTTCCTCCAGCAGGGGGCGCACGGCCTCGGCGTAGAAGAGGCGGGAGAGTTCGAGGCCGGGGAGGAAGGTGGGCGTACTCACGATGTGCCGGATGCCTTGACCAGGGCCTCGTCGGTCAGGCGGTACACCGTCCATTCGTCCTGGGGGCGGGCGCCGAGGGCCTGGTAGAAGTCGATCGCGGGGGTGTTCCAGTTCAGGACGGACCATTCGAGGCGCTGGTAGCCGCGCTCGACGCAGATGCGGGCGAGCTCGGTGAGCAGGGCCTTGCCGTGGCCGCCGCCGCGGGCCGTGGGGCGGACGTAGAGGTCCTCGAGGTAGATGCCGTGGACTCCGCGCCAGGTGGAGAAGTTGAGGAACCAGATCGCGTAGCCGACGACGGAATCCGTGGAGTCGGTCGCCACGTGGGCGTAGGCGGCGGGACGGGGGCCGAAGAGGGCCTCGTGGAGCTGCTCCTCGGTCGCCTTCGCCTCCTCCAAAGCCCTTTCGTAGTCGGCGAGTTCGCGGATGAGGGTGTGGATCGCGGGGAGGTCGGCGGGGGTGGCGGGGCGGATCACGGCTGTCGGCTCCGGTGGGTGCGCAGGCGGTGGGCGATCTCGAGTTGGCGGGGTTCTATGGGGCGGCCGTCCTCGATGTCCCAGAGGCTGTTCTGGAGCAGCCGTCCCAGGGTCCAGGCACGCGCGCGTGCGCGGTCCAGGCCGAGGATGTCGGTCATGGCGTCGAAGCGCCAGGTGATCTCGTCGGCGTCGAAGCGGTTGTCGAGGGCGGGCCAGAGTTCGAAGCCGGGGTCGCCGGCGAGGGGTTTGGGGTCGATGGCGAGCCAGGGCGCGCGGTGGGAGGCGAGGACGTTCTCGTCGTGCAGGTCCCAGTGCAGGAGCCGGTCGCCGGGTTCGTCGACGACCTCGCGTACGGCGGCGGCGCAGTCGGCGACGGTACGCCGGACCTCGGGGTCGGGGATGCGCTTGAGGGCCTCGGGGGTCCGGTCCAGCATGGCCCGCGCGATGTCACCGAGCCGGCGCATCCCGGCGGGGGCCGGCCCCGCGGTCAGGTGGGCCAGCAGACCGGCGATGACGAGGACCGCGTCCCGGGTGCCGGGCAGGGTGGACAGCATGCGGTCGGAGTCGAGGCGCTCCAGGAGCATGGTGTGGGTGACCGGGTCGTGGTCGAGGAGGCGGACCGCGCCGTCGCCGTCCCACAGGCGCAGGGCGACGGGTTCGCCGGCGCTCTCCTCGTCGAGGAGCTGGAGTTTGAGGACGGCCGGGGTGCCGTCGGCCCGGCGGACGACCGGCAGGACCAGCGCGGCGACGCCGTGCATCGGGGAGCCGTCCGGTCTGAGCTGCCAGCGCTCCAGGAAGTCCTCGATCAGGGCCGGCAGTCCGGCGATGAACTCCCGGCCCTTGTCGCCGTTGTAGCGCTCCTGTGCCGCCGCCAGTTCCTCCGGGATGTCGATCACGTGCCGGACCCTACCGGCGTGGGTGAATCGCCTCATGCGAATTAACCGGGGTGCCCACCGGGTGTGGGCCTACATCCGCAGCGCCCCCGGCACCTATGTGTGGCTGGCGGTCCTGTTCGTGACGACGGTGGCGCTGCACCACATGTCGCCGGAGTTCGAGGAGGAGTTCCTGCGGCAGCGCTCGACCAACATCCATGAGCTGTCGAGCAATCCGGTGCGGGTGCTGATCGCCAGCGCGATGTGGATCGACGGCGGGCACTGGCTGCCGTACGTCGTCCTCTATTCCGTCTTCCACGCGCCGGCGGAGCGGTGGCTGGGGACCGCGCGCTGGCTGGCGGTGTGTGCGGCGGCGCACGTGCTGGCCACGCTGATCAGCGAGGGGGCGCTGCTGTGGGGGATCCGGCACGGGATGGCGCCCGCGTCCGCGGTCAACACGCTGGACATCGGGGTGAGTTACGCCCTGGCGGGGGTGATCGCCGTGCTCGTGTACCGGATTCCGGCGCCTTGGCGGTACGTCTACGGGTTCGCGGTGCTCGTCGTGTACGGGGTGCCGCTGGTGACCGGGCGGACCTTCACCGACCTGGGGCACTTCACCTCCGTACTGATCGGATTCGCGTGCTGTCCGCTGGTGGAAGTGCGGAATCCGAAGGAGACAGCGGCCGTGCCGGCGGGTTAACGTCCCAGGCCATGAGCAGCAGTGTCGTGAACGGCGGCATCTCCTTCTGGTACGCGGACGACGGCTTCCCCGAGGCGCGGGAGCCGCTCGGCGGTGACGCGTCGGCGGACGTGGTGATCGTCGGCGGCGGGTACACGGGACTGTGGACGGCGTACTACCTGAAGAAGGCCGTGCCCTTCCTGCGGATCACCGTCCTGGAGCAGAAGTTCTGCGGCTACGGCGCTTCCGGGCGCAACGGCGGCTGGCTCTACAACGGCATCGCGGGCCGCGACCGGTACGCGAAACTCCACGGCCACGAGGCCGCCGTACGCCTGCAGAGGGCCATGAACGACACCGTCGACGAGGTCGTCCGGGTGGTCGGGGAAGAGGGCTTCGACGCCGGGCTCCACAAGGGAGGCGTCATCGAAGTCGCGCGTAACCCCGCGCAGTTGGCGCGGCTGAGGGCCTTCCACGAGCACGAGTTGTCGTACGGCGAGAAGGACCGTGAGCTGTACGGCGCCCGGGAGACGGCCGAGCGGATCCGGGTCGCGGACGCGGTCGGGTCGTCGTGGACGCCGCACGGGGCGCGGGTGCACCCGGTGAAGCTGGTGAAGGGGCTCGCGGCGGCCGTCGAGGCGCTGGGCGTGACCGTTCACGAGCAGACGCCGGTGACGGAGATCCGGCCCAAGCACGCGGTCACGCCGTACGGCACCGTCCGCGCGCCCTATGTCCTGCGCTGCACCGAGGGCTTCACCGCCGCGCTGAAGGGCCAGAGGCGGACCTGGCTGCCCATGAACTCCTCGATGATCGCCACCGAGCCGCTGACCGACGAGCAGTGGGCGGCGATCGGCTGGGAGGGCGGCCAGACGCTGGGGGACATGGCGCACGCCTACATGTACGCGCAGCGCACCGCCGACGGGCGGATCGCACTGGGCGGGCGCGGGGCGCCGTACCGCTTCGGTTCGCGCACCGACAACGACGGGCGGACGCAGGCGGCGACGGTCGAGGCGCTGCGGGAGATCCTCGTGGGGTTCTTCCCGATGCTGGCCGGGACGCGGATCGCGCACGCCTGGTCGGGGGTGCTCGGTGTGCCGCGGGACTGGTGCGCGTCGGTGACGCTGGACCGTTCGACGGGGATCGGCTGGGCGGGCGGCTACGTCGGTTCGGGCGTCGCCACCGCCAACCTGGCCGCCCGGACCCTGCGCGACCTGGTCCAGCAGGACTCCGGGCAGGGCGGCCGGACCGAGCTCACCGAACTGCCGTGGGTCGGTCACAAGGTGCGCAGATGGGAGCCGGAGCCGCTGCGGTGGCTGGGCGTGCAGGGCATGTACGCCACGTACCGCACGGCGGACCGGCGCGAAGTCATCAGTCACAGTGCGGAGTCGTCCCGGCTGGCACGGTGGGCGGACCGGATCGCCGGACGGCACTGACCTTCTCGAGGCCGGGTTCTTCTCGAGGCCGGGGTCTCACGGCTCCAGGACCACCTTTCCGGTCGTGCCGCGGGTCTCCAGCGCCCGGTGCGCGGCGGCCGCCTCGGCGAGCGGGAAGCGCTGTACGGCGGGGGTGAGACGGCCCGCGGCGGCTTCGGCGAGGGCGCGCAGTTCGAGGGTGCGGAGGGGGTCGGGGCCCGCCTTTTGGAGCATCACGGGGCCGAGGACCTGCTCGGAGACGCCCTCGACGAGGTACGGCTGTCCGTCGTGGATCCCCTCGCCGGACCAGCCGAAGACGATGTGCCGGCCCTGGCGGCCGAGAAGGGCGACGCACTCGCGGGCGACCTCTCCGCCCACGCCGTCGAAGACGACCGTGGCGGGCCGGCCGCCGAGGAAGGCGCGGACCTTCCCGGGCCACGCTGAGTCCTTGTAGTCGACGGCGAGATCGGCGCCGTTGGCGTGCACCTGTGCCGTTTTCGACGGTCCGCCCGCGAGGCCGATGACGGTCGCTCCGGCGTTCTTCGCATACTGCACGAGCAGCGTGCCGATGCCTCCGGCGGCCGCCGGGATCACGGCCACCGAGTCCGGGCCGAGCTCGGCGAACTGCACGATCCCCATCGCCGTACGGCCCGTGCCGATCATGGCGACGGCCTGGGCGAAGTCGAGGTTCCCGGGGATCTCGTGGACGCGGTCGACATCGGTGACGGCGAGTTCGGCGTAGCCGCCGGGGGCGAAGCCGAGGTGGGCGGTCACGCGCTTGCCGAGCCACAGCCCGGCGACGCCGTCACCGAGGGACTCGACGACTCCGGCGACCTCGCGGCCGGGGATGGTGGGCAGCGTGGTCGGCCCGGGCAGCGGTCCCTGCTGCCCCTCGCGCAGGGCGGTGTCCAGGAGGTGGACACCGGCCGCGCGTACGGCGATACGGACCTGGCCGGGGGCCGGTGCCGGGTCGTCGGTCTGCTCGTAGGTGAGGTTCTCGGCGGGGCCGAAGGTGTGCAGGCGGATGGCGTGCATGGAAAAAACTCCCTCTGTAGGCAGGGGCTCTGTCGGTAGGACACCCACCCTCCGACCTCAAGCATGCTTGAGGTCAAGGGCGTTCCTGCCGAGTGCCAGCGATACGGCGGTGAGCGCGCTGGTGAAGGAGACCTCCGAGAGCACCCCGGGCGCCGCGACCTGGTCGCCCGCGAGATAGACGCCGTCGCCCCGGTCGACGGCCGGCCGGTCGCGCCAGTTCGTGCCGGGCAGGTCGACGGCTCCCGTACGGCCGTTCGCGACGGACTCGCGCCGCCAGGTGACGCGTTCGCGCCAGCCGTCGAAGGCGAGATCGAGCAGCTGCTCGGCGCGCGCGACCCCGTCCGCCCTGGTCTCGTGCGGGGCGATCGGGATCTGCCCCTGGAGGAGTTGTTCGCCCGCGGGTGCCAGGGTGCGGTCCTGGGCGGTGAACCGTTCGATCCAGCCGGGGGAGTCGAGGTCGGAGACGGCGAAGGCGTCACCCCGCCGGGTGCGCAGGGCGAGGTCGATCAGTGCCGTACGGCCGCTCGGCCAGGTCAGCGAGTCGTCGCCGAGGAGCCGGCGGGCGGCGTCGAGGGAGGTGGCGACGACGACCGGGGTGTCGGTGGGCAGCGTGTCGACGCGGGACAGGGTCTCCATCCGGACGCCCAGGTTCCAGGCGCGGGCGGCCATCCGGTCGACGACCGTGGCCCAGCCGCCGCGCGGGTAGTGCGCCTCGGGCGGCAGCTTGGTGGCACGCCGCAGCCGTTCCTGCACGAACGCGGCGGACAGGGAGCCCGGGTCGTGATGGAACAGGGCGACGGCGGAGTAGTGGGCGGCGGCACGGGCGCCCTCCTCGCCGGCCTGCCCGGTGGCCCAGGACATGAAGTCCACGTCGACCGGAGCCTGTTGGGCACTGCGGCGCAGCAGCTTGAGCATCGCGAAGGGCGGGGTGCGGCGCAGTGCGCCCTTGTGCCTCAGCCGCAGCCGGGCTCCCTCCAGAGGGGGGAGCGGTGCGAGGGGTCCGATGAGGTCGCGCTGCCGGAGCCAGGACCAGTGCGGGCCGCCGTTGTAGAGAGCGTGCGGGCCGTCGTTCGTGCGGTACGGCCCCTCGGCGGTCCGGGCCCGGCCGCCGAGCGTGTGATGGGCCTCGTACACGGTGACCTTGGCGCCCGCCTCGGCGGCGGAGATCGCCGCGGTCAGCCCGGCGAGGCCGCCGCCGATGACGGTGATGCGGTGCATGGCTGGGGTCTCCCTCTGCTCGGGGGTGGGGTCCGTCGTCGGTATGACTGATGGAGGGCACCGGAATGTGACATCGGGGCTGTCTGTGCAGGTCAGGGGGATTGTCAGTGGTGGGGTGCAGGATGGGGGCATGGCGAGGAGAGCGACGGTTGCGGCAAGCGGGTCCGGTGGTGCCGGCGGTGGCGGTGGTGCGGGCGGCTCGCGGGTGAAGGGGGCGCGGCGGCCGGAGGTGCGGCTGCCACCGCTGGAGCCGCACGGGGGAGAGGGGCTGGAGCCGGACGGGGACTACGACGGGCTGGAGTTCCTGGAGGCGGACTTCGCGGGGCAGGACGGGGCGGGGGCCCGTTTCATGGACTGCGCCCTGAGAAGCTGCGCGCTGGACGAGACCCGGCTCCACCACGCCCGCTTCCTCGACTCGGTCCTCACCGGTATACGGGGCGTGGGCACCGACCTGGCGGAGTCGACCCTGCGCGACGTCGAGCTGATCGACGCCCGCCTGGGCGGAGTGCAGTTGCACGGCGCGGCCCTGGAGCGCGTCGTCATCCGAGGCGGCAAGATCGACTATCTGAACCTGCGCACGGCCGTCCTGAAGGACGTCGTCTTCGAGAGCTGCGTCCTGGTGGAACCGGACTTCGGCGGCGCGCGGCTGGAGCGCGTGGAGTTCGTGGACTGCACGCTCAAGGGCGCGGACCTCACGGCGGCGACCCTCAAGGACGTGGACCTGCGCGGCGCCGCGGTACTGGAGATCGCCCGGGGCATCGACCGGCTGGCCGGGGCGGTGATCAGCGCGTCACAACTACTGGACCTCGCACCGGCGTTGGCGGCGGAGGTGGGGATCAGAGTGGAGGGATGAGGTGGGACGCGGCCCCCGCGCCCTCTCTTCCGACTCTTCCGAGCCGGCGCTCTCCATGATCACTCAACCCTCGGGAACCGAGCCTGGAGTGTCCAGATCGCCGGGTTCTCGCCCAGGTCGTCGTGGAGGTCGATCAGGTCGGCAATGAGGTCGTGCAGGAAGTCGCGGGCCTCGCGGCGCAGCTCCGCGTGGGAGAAGGTGAGCGGGGGCTCCTCCACCGGCATCCAGTCGGCCTCGATGTCCACCCAGCCGAACCGGCGCTCGAAGAGCATGCGGTCGGTGGACTCGGTGAAGTCGAGCTCCGCGTGCTGGGGACGGGAGGCGCGGGAGCCCGCCGGGTCGCGGTCGAGGCGTTCCGCGATGTCGCACAGCGCCCACGCGAAGTCGAGCACCGGCACCCATCCCCAGGCTGTGGACAGTTCCCGGTCCTCCTTGGTGTCCGCGAGATAGACGTCTCCGCAGAACAGGTCGTGCCGCAGCGCGTGGACGTCCGCGCGGCGGTAGTCGGTCTGCGGCGGGTCCGGGAAGCGGTTGGAGAGGGCGTAGCCGATGTCGAGCACGTACGAGATGGTGTCACGAGGCCTCTCATAGGATCACCGAGTGCCCCGATCCGCGCCGCTCGTCCCCACCGCCCTGCTCCTCGCGGGAGCCCTCGCCCTCACCGCGTGCGGCGGCGGAGTGCACGGCACCCCCGGCGGCTCCGGCCTGCGCGACCCGTACTTCCCGAAGGCCGGCAACGGCGGCTACGACGTCACCCACTACGACCTCGACCTCGCCTACGACCCGGACACCGCACGTCTCTCCGGCACCGCGACCCTCACCGCCCGCGCCACCCAGGACCTCTCCGCGTTCAACCTCGACCTCGACGGCCTGGACGTCAAGAAGGTCACCGTCGGCGGCGACGGGGCCCGCTGGAACCGCGCCGGCCAGGAGCTGACCGTACGCCCGCACGACGACCTCGACGAGGGCAGCGCCTTCCGCGTGACCGTCGCCTACTCCGGCACCCCCAAGTCGATCACCGACCCGGACGGCACCGAGGAGGGCTGGCTGCCCACCGAGGACGGCGCGGTCGCCCTCGGCGAACCGAACGGCTCGATGGCCTGGTTCCCCGGCAACCACCACCCCTCCGACAAGGCGTCCTACGACCTCACGATCACCGTGCCCGAAGGCCTCCAGGCCGTCTCCAACGGCGAGTTGACGGCGAGCAGAACCAGCGGCGGCCGTACGACCACCACCTGGCACACCGCCGAACCCATGGCGAGCTACCTCGCCACCCTCGCGATCGGCGACTACGACATCCACCGCACCACCACCCCCGACGGCCTGCCCGTGTACACGGCGGTGGACCCGGCGGAGGCGGCCGCGAGCCGGAAGGTCCTGGCGCAGATCCCGGCCGTGATGAAGTGGGCGCAGGACACCTTCGGCCCGTACCCCTTCTCCTCCACCGGCGCGATCGTGGACCGCGAGGGCGACTCCGGCTACGCCCTGGAGACCCAGAACCGCCCCTTCTTCCCCGGCGCCCCCGACACCGGGACCCTCGTCCACGAACTCGCCCACCAGTGGTACGGCGACTCGGTCACCCCGAGGACCTGGCGGGACATGTGGCTCAACGAGGGCTTCGCGACCTACGCCGAATGGCTGTGGGCCGAGGACCACGGCGGCGACAGCGCCCAGAAGACCTTCGACGCCCTCTACGACCACGGCGAGGACGTCTACAAGGACCTCTGGGACTTCCCTCCGGGCAAGCCGTCGAGCGCCGCGCACCTCTCCGACAGCCCCGTCTACCAGCGCGGCGCGATGGTCCTGCACAAGATCCGGCAGCGGCTCGGCGACACCGCCTTCCGCGCCCTCCTCCGCGACTGGCCCACCACCCACCGCCTCGGCACCGCGGACACCGGCGACTTCACGTCGTACGTCGAGGACCTCGCCCCCGACGAGGACTTCGGCCCGATCTGGGAGGAGTGGCTGTACGGGGACGGGAGGCCGGAACGGGCGTAGCCGGGCGGGGCATGGCCCGGTCAGCCCTCCGGCAGCGGCTTGCGCAACACCGAGCAGGGGCGCCCGTGTTGCAGGTCGGGGCGGTGGTCGATGACCTCGTACCCGAGGGCCGTCCAGAAGGCGAGGGCGCGGTCGTTGCCGTCGAGGACGGCGAGGCGTACGGCGGTACGGCCCCCGGTGCGGAAGCGGTCCTCGACGAGGGCGGCGAGCCGACGCCCGTAGCCCTGCCGGTGCACCCCCGCGTCCACCATCAGCAGCCCGATCCACGGATCCGGGTCGGCCGGGTCCGGGTGCCGGGCCAGCGTGATGGCGATCCCGACCAGCCGGCCCTCACTGCGCGCCAGCAGCACCTCCGCGTCCGGATGCGCGAGGTCGTCGGCCAGCGCCGCCGCCACCTGCTCCGGCCGGATGTCCTCCGGGTCCGGGAAGTCCCCGCTGAGGGCCATGAAGTCACGGTTGGCGGCGTACAGGGCGGTGAGTTCGGTCAGGAGGGGCGCCGGGATGTCGTGGTCGGGGGTGAGGGGGAGGGGGGTGAGGAGCATGCGGGGCAGAGTAGTTGAGGCTTACGGCTGTGGCTGCGGCTGTGAGGTCTGGTCCTTGTAGCGCGGCAGGTCGTCCGTGGAGATCGTCCAGTCGCCGATGGTGACGTCCTCGCCGTAGACGAAGTCCTTGCGGGTGGCGTAACGGGGGCCGGCGACGATCTCCATCGGCATGGTCTTCTCCAGTCGCTTCCGGAGCCCGAGCCTCGTCAGCTCGTGGGGGCCGTTGGGCGCGATCATGTCGTGGACGATCCCTGCCCTGGTGATCTCGAACTTGCCGGGGAGGACGTCGTCCATGGCCTGAACGACCTCCCGCATGGCTCGGTAGACATGGATCGCCACGTTCATGGTCAGAATCCGAGATAGGTGATCTGAACGATGTAGACACGCTCGCTGCGCAGGACGACCTGGTATCGGAACCAGCCGCCGGAGACGATGATCTCGCCGCCCTTCGGGTCGATCCCCCGATGGGCTCGGCCGTGGAGATGAAGGGTTTCGGCTGCCCTGACCAGTTCGTCGGCCCGGCACGAGACAGTGGCCAAGAAGTCTGCCGGGGCGGAGCGGGCGGCTTCTTCAGCGCCGAAGGCGTACTCCCACTTCCAGCTCACTCGCGAACTGCCTTCAGCGCCTCCTCAAGGACCCTGCTCAGCTCTCGGAGGGCCTCCTGCGCAATGGCTGGATCCTCGTGTTCCAGGTTGTTCTCCGCCTGGGTGTAGCGGCTGGACAGGTCCGGGCGCCGGGCGATCTCGATGTCCCTGGCCCAGATCTGGACCCAGCTCTGCACCGGGCTGAGGGACTGCCATTCGACAGCTTTGGCGAAGGCCTCGTCCTTCATGGCCTGCATTTCGTCAAGACGACCCGGAGCGACCACGGCAAGGGCTGCACGCAGGGCGTCCGGCGTCAGCTCGGGACGGGGGATCAGCTCGTGCCCATGGTCGGCCTGAGTGCTCATGGTGTCCTCCAGAGAGTGCCCCGCCCAGCGTACCGAGGTGAGCTGGAGGGGACGCGACTGAGCGGTCTCAGGTGGCGGTGGCGGTGGCGGTGGCGACGGCAGTGCGGCAGTCACGGCAGATTCCTGGAGTCGGTGAGCGGAAGACGCGGGTGCAGCCGTCGCAGTCCTGGAACGGGTGCCGTACATCCGGGGGTGGGGCCGGAGACCGGTATGGGGGGAGGGGTGGCAGCTCAGCGGCGAGGCGGTGGGCCAGGAAGGCTGCCGGGCGGTACAGGGGCTCTGCGGGGAGGCGCGCGGTCAGGGCGTCTCGTACGGCGGTGGGTGTGAGGTCCCGTTCCAGCCAGGCGGCCACTCCCGGAGCCAGGTGTTCCGTGTCGGTGGCCGAGAGGAGCAGGCGGGGGTCGTGGCGGCGGAGGCCGGCGAGGAGGTCGGTGGCCTGTTGGAGGAGGGCGGGGGCGGGGTAGCCCGGCTGCGGTACGGCGGGGAGGAGTCTCTTGCGGGGCGGCGGCTGCCGGTGCTTCGGAGCAGCGGGGGTGTGGCTTTCGGCGGCCCGGCCGCGGTGACCCGGCTGGTTGCAGGAGACCGTGCGGGTGATGATGCGGCCGCCGGGGAGGCGTTCGCGGGTGCGGCGGAGGTAGCCGTGGGTTTCCAGTTCCCGTAGGGCGGCGGCGATACGGTCCCTTCCCTCGGGGAACCGGTCGGCGAGGCTCTTGATGTCGACGCGGGCCTCGGCGGGGAGGGACTGGATGTACAGGGCCAGCCCTCTGGCGACGAGCGAGAGCTCGGCGTGTTGGGCGAGATGGTTGCCGATCACCGTGAAGCGGGTGGTGTGGCGGGCGTTGTCGTGGATCAGGCCACCCGCGTGGGGGTGGTTTTTGTCCGCGGTACGGGACTGGGCGCGCGTCGGCGCGCTAGTGTTTTGGGTGTCCATCGGGAAGGGGCTTTCTTCCTTGGTGGTCAGGCCCTCGCATTGGGATGCCAGTCCCGGCGAGGGCCGTTGCATGTCTGCGGTTGTGTTGCGCCGACTGTAGGGCAGGCAACCGGGGCGAAATCCAGCTGAGTTGGTGATGTTCACCCGCGCGGGTGAGCTGTGCCGCGGGGCGGGAGGAAAGGTGGGGCTTGGTTGGGGTCCTTTCTCCCAGGGGTTCTTTATGAAAGACCGCCCACGTCACCGAAGCCCGGGTTTCCGGACGTCGGTGAGACGTCGATTTCCGCCCACACCGTCTTGCGGGGGCGGGGCCCCGGCGCGACACCCCATCGGTCGGCGAGCGCGTCCACGAGCACGAGACCTCGGCCCGACTCTGTTTCCGGTGCGGGGAGTTCGGTGCGTGGCAGACGGTCGCCCCGGGTGTCCGTGACCTCGATGCGCAGGGTGCCGCCGACGACGTAGAGCGTGAGGCGGAAGTCGCGCCCCGGTACCCGGCCGTGTGTGGACGCGTTCGCCGCCAGCTCCGCCACGATGTGCTCCGCCGGGTGCAACGGGAGTCCCCACTCGCGGAGTTGCTCGACTGCCAGCAGTCGGGCCAGACGGGCTCCGCGGGGCGTGGGGGACAGCATGACGCTGAAGTTCCGGATGACGGCGGTTTCTTGATTCACGTCACTCAGCGTGGCCGTGACTGCTTACCGTGAACAGTGACGATGCCGGTACGTACGGTGACTGTCCGGAGCTTGTCCGGTCGTGTCCGGGCTGTCGGGGGCGGTCGTCGGGGTAGGGCGTCGCGGGTATGGACTTACGGCGGAGGGGCGCGGAATGAGCGTGGACGGCGAGGCGGTCGAACCAGGGTGGGAGGTCGACCCCGACGACGAGTGGGGTGTCGCGGTGATCGCCACGGTGGGTCGCCAACTGAAGTTGCGGCGCGAGGCGGTGGGGATGCGGGCCGCCGAGTTCGGGGAGGCGGTCGGGTATGGGGAGGACCTGGTCTACAAGGTCGAAGGTGGGAAGCGGATTCCTCGACAGGAGTATCTGGACAGGGCCGACGAGGTGTTGGGGGCGGGCGGGCTCATCGCCGCGACTTGGGAGGACGTCAAGAAGGTCCGGTATCCGAAGAGGGTGAGGGAACTGGCCAAGTTGGAGGGACAGGCCGTTGAGATCGGCGTCTACGAGTCCAACAGCGTCCATGGGTTGGTGCAGACGGCAGAGCATGCTCGGGCTCTCTTCGAGGCGGCGCAGCCGCCGTACTCGCAGGACGACGTGGACCGGATGGTGGTCGCCCGTTTGGCCCGGCAGTCAGTCTTCGATCGTGACCCGGCTCCGTCCATCCACTTCGTGTTGGAGGAGGCGGTCGTACGTCGGCCGGTTGGGGGCACAATGGTGTGGCGACAGCAGCTCGAACGTCTGCTGGAGGTGGGGAGGTTGCGCAGCGTCACGCTTCAGATCATGCCGACGAGCAGCGACGCCCACCCGGGCCTGGACGGCAAGATCGAGCTGCTGAAGTTTTCGGATGGAACGGCAGTGGGGCGTTCGGACGGCGCCTTCAACGGCCGCCCCATCACGGACCCGAAACAACTCCGCATCCTTGAACTGCGGTATGGCACCATCCGGGCTCAGGCACTCCCGCCACGGGAGTCGCTGGCCTTCGTCGAGCAACTGCTGGGAGAGACATGATCCGCAAGTCCGCTGCTGGGGACGCCTCCGAGCTGGTGTGGTTCAAGAGCAGCTACAGCAGCGGCACGGACGGCAACTCCTGCGTCGAGATCGCCACCACCCCCGACACGATCCACGTCCGCGACTCCAAGAACGCCCCCACCGGCCCCCGCCTCGCCCTCACGCCCGCCGCCTGGACCGCGTTCGTCTCACAGGCGTAAAGACAGAACACCGGAGCCCCCGGCCGACAAGACCAGGGGCTCCGGCTCAGCGCAGCGAATCGCAGCGCGTGTCAGACGTTGACGCCGAAGTCCGTCGCGATGCCCACCAGGCCGGACGCGTAGCCCTGGCCCACCGCGCGGAACTTCCACTCCGCGCCGTTGCGGTACAGCTCGCCGAAGACCATCGCCGTCTCCGTGGCCGCGTCCTCGGAGAGGTCGTAGCGGGCGATCTCGGCGCCGCCGGCCTGGTTGACGATGCGGATGTAGGCGTTGCGGACCTGGCCGAAGTTCTGCGAGCGGTTCTCCGCGTCGTAGATCGAGACCGGGAAGACGATCTTGTCGATGTCGGCCGGGAGGCCGGCCAGGTTGACGTTGATCGCCTCGTCGTCGCCGGCGCCCTCGCCGGTGCGGTTGTCACCGGTGTGGACGATGGTCTGGTCCGGGGTCTGCTTGTTGTTGAAGAAGACGAAGTGACCGTCCGAGTAGACCTTGCCCTCCGTGTTGACCGCGATCGCGGAGGCGTCGAGGTCGAAGTCCGTGCCGGTGGTGGTGCGGACGTCCCAGCCGAGGCCCACGGTGACGGCGGTCAGGCCCGGAGCCTCCTTGGTGAGCGAGACGTTGCCACCCTTGGACAGGCTTACAGCCATGGTTTGGGAGTCCTTCCCTCGTTTTTGTACGGCAAGTACGGGCTTGAAGTTACAGCTACCCCTATGAACGCCGCGAGGGGCGCCGAAGGTTCCCCGTGTCTTTACTTTCTTTACCAAACTGAGGGCGGCCACCCGGGGATATTCGGGTGACGTGGACCGGACAGAGCCGGGAACATGGACCCCATGTCCGGTCCCCACGTCATCCGCGGCTCCGTCTCGCTCCCCGAGGCCGAGCTCATGTGGCGTTTCTCGCGCTCCTCCGGCCCCGGTGGCCAGCACGTCAACACCAGTGACTCCCAGGTGGAGCTGCGCTTCGACCTGGCCCGCACCGAGTCCCTGCCCGACGTGTGGAAGCAGCGGGCGCTGGACAGGCTGGCCGGGCGGCTCGTCGACGGCGTCGTCACCGTCCGCTCCTCCGAGCACCGTTCACAGTGGCGCAACCGCGAGACCGCCGCCGTACGCCTCGCCGCGCTTCTCGCCGAAGCCACCGCGCCGCCGCCCAAGCCGCGGCGGGCGACGCGCATCCCGCGCGGGATCAATGAGCGGCGGCTCCGGGAGAAGAAGCAGCGCTCGGACACCAAGCGGGGGCGGCAGGGGCGGGACTGGGGATAGCCCCGGCCCAGCGGCGCGTCATCAACAGACCTGCGCGTGTCACATCTCCCCCGTCCCATCCGTCAACTCACCGACGGCCAACGACGGCGAGAGCGGTGACCCATGGGCGACGACGATTTCGACGACGACTTCCTGGCCGAACGGTTCGAGGCGCACCGGGGGCAGCTGCGGGCGGTGGCGCGGCGGATGCTCGGGTCGGGGGCCGAGGCCGAGGACGCGGTGCAGGAGACGTGGGTGCGGATGAGCCGGTCGGACACCACGCACGTCGACAACCTCGGTGGCTGGCTGACGACCGTCGTGGGCCGGGTCTGCCTCGACATGCTCCGCTCCCGCAGGTCCCGTGCCGAACAGCCCCTGGAGCCCGAGGCACCGGTACCGGCCACCGTCGCCGATCCCGAACAGGACGTCCTCCTCGCCGACTCGGTCGGCACCGCCCTCCTCGTCGTCCTCGACACCCTCACCCCCGCCGAACGGCTCGCCTTCGTCCTCCACGACCTCTTCGCCGTCCCCTACGACGAGATCGCCGGCGTCATCGGCAAGTCCCCGGCGGCCACCCGCCAGCTCGCCAGCCGGGCCCGGCGCCGGGTGCGGGGCGCCCAGGCCACCGACACCGATCAAACGCGTCGGCGTGAACTCGTCGACGCCTTCCTCGCCGCCGCGCGCGACGGTGACTTCGACGGGCTGCTGGAGGTCCTCGACCCGGATGTCGTGGTGCGCACGGAGGTCGGGGTGACGACGGGGGCCCTGGCCGTGGCCAAGGGGGCGACGAGTTACTCGCGGCACATCGTCGGCGTCGCGGTGCCCGTTCTCGTCGAGGGCCGTACCGGCATCGCGCTCCTGCGGGACGGCCGCGTGGAGCGGACGCTGGCGTTCACGTTCGTACACGACCGGATCGCCGTGATCGACATCACCACGGACCCGGTCCGGGCGGCCCGGCTGGAGATCACTTTCGTCTAGTCGAGGCTCAGCACCCCGACGGTCTCACCGTCGCTCAGCTCCCCGGTCCGGCGGAAACCGAGCCTCAGGTAGAACTCCGCCGGGCCGTCGTCGCCCTCGTGCCAGGTGACGTACAACTCCTTCGTGCCCCGGCGGCGCAGCTCCGCGGCGACGGACTCGACGGCGAAACGGCCGTAGCCCTGGCCCTGGGCGTCGGCCGCGATGTTCAGCCGCCACAGGCCGGAGCGGACGACGGTGCCGCCGTCGGCGCGCCAGTCGATGTCGAGGAAGGCCATCAGGAAGCCGACCGTGCGGTCACCGTCGACGATCAGACGGGGCCAGGCGACGCCCGCGGGATGCACGTAGGCCTCGGCGAGGGACTGCACGACCGGGGAGACCGCGAATTCCTGCTCGGGGCGGACGCGTATGCCGGTCGCCGTTTCGAAATTCCCGGGTGTGATCTCTTCGAGGCGGGGTGCGAATGTCATCCGGGGACCTTATGCCGGAGTATCGGTGCCCGGCCACGGAATTCATCCCAGGTGGCGGTACCTGCCCCGGAAATAGGTCAGTGGTCCGCCGTCCGCGCTCGGCACGTCGGCCGTCAGGACGCGGCCGATCACCAGGGTGTGGTCGCCGGCCTCCACGCGCTGTTCGGTGCGGCACTCCAGGGTGGCGAGGGCGCCGCCCACCAGAAGGGCCCCGGTGGCCTTGCCACGGACGTAGGGGATGTCCTCGAACAGGAGGCGGTCGCTGATGCGGCCCTTCATGGCGAAGCGGCCGGCGATGTGGCGCTGGCTCTCGGAGAGGACGGAGACCGCCCAGTGGGGCTGCTCGTCGAGCAGGTCGTCCATGCGGGAGCCCGTGCGCAGGCTGACCAGCACGAGCGGCGGATCCAGGGAGACCGACAGGAACCCGGTGGCCGTCATGCCGACGTCCTCGCCGCCGGGTCCGTCGGCGTCGAGCGGGGGCTCGAACGCGGTCACCAGGACCACGCCCGCGGCCAGCCGGGACATGGCGGCGCGGAACTCGTCGTTGCTCACCCCCACAGCATGCCCGGAAGCGGGCGGAGGGATCATCGGGGCGGTGGCGGAGGGAGTGTTCGGCACGCCGGAAACGCTAGTGTCCGGTCCGTGCGCCGCGCATCGGGCCTTCGTCCGAGGCGGGACCTAGGTCTACCGGCGGAGATGGACAGGGTGTCCACAAACGCCCAAAGTTTGCGTTCAGTAAACGCACAGGGAAAGCGCAGAAACCCCACTCAATTGTTCATCTTTCGCTGTGACTTGAGTCACAAGGGGCGGTATTTGTTGACCCTGTGTACCGAGTGGGCAGCGCGCTGTGATTCAGTGGCGGGGAAGTACCGACGAAGCCGCACCAACGAAGCCGCACTGAAAGATACGCCGAAGAGAACCCTTGATTCGCTGCGAGGTCTCGGGGGGAGGGCGAGCAATGGAGAGCGAGTCGGAGCCGTACGTCCGTCTTGCGTCCCTGCGACAGCTGCACCAGGTCATGGCCGACATGAACACGGCCCGCAGCCTGGCCGACACACTGCAGACCGTCGCGAACGGCGTGGTCACCGCACTCGGTTACGAACTGGCGTGCGTCAATCTCGTGCGCCCCGACGGCGACCTCGTGGTCGCCGCCTTCGCCGGGAACCAGGCCGCCGAGTCGCTGATCACCGGGCGGGTGGGCTCCCGTGAGTCCTGGGAGCGCCGGCTGAGCATGGGGGAGACCTGGGGCGACCTGGTCTTCATCCCGCACACCGAGGGCTGGGTCCTCGACGACGACGACGTCCCGCAGTGGTACACCGACGGCCCCGCCCCGCGCTTCGAGGACGAGTGGCACCCCTCGGACCGGCTGTTCGCGCCGATGTACACACCGGGCGTACAGGGCGGCCAGTGCGGCGAACTGATCGGCGTGCTCTCCGTGGACCGGCCGCGCAACGGCCGCAGGCCGGGGGCATGGGGACGCGAAGCGCTACAGATGTACGCGTTCCAGGCCGCCATCGCGATCAGCAACGCGCGTCTGCGGTCGAACATGCAGCGTGCACTGGTCAGGCTCGAAAGGGAGCAGCAGGCCCTCAGAGCCAGTGAAGAGAGCTTTCGGCAGGCCTTCGAGTACGCCCCCTCCGGCATGGCCATCGCCGAGATGGGCGGCGACCAGCACGGCCGGATCCTGCGCACCAACGACGCCCTGTGCCGCCTCCTCGGCCGTCCCGCGTCCGCGATGCGCCGCTACTCCTTCTCCGACCTGGTCCACCCCGAGGACATAGGCACCCTGCTGCGGACCTCCGCGGAAGGCGGGCGCGCGGAGCTCCGCCTCGGGCGCCGGGACGGCACGTACCTCTGGGTGTCCCTGCGCAACTCGGTGGTCGCCGACGCCGCCGACGGGCCGCGCTTCCTGCTCACCCACGTCGAGGACATCGAGGAGCGCAAGCGCCGCGAGCTCCAGCTCGCCCACCGCGCCTCCCACGACTCCCTGACCGGCCTGCCGAACTCCGCCGAGCTGCGCTCGCGGCTGTCCTCCCGGCTCTGTCAGCAGCGCTCCACCCACACGGGCGCGCTGGAGCCGGTCGACGCGGCCTTCGGCCACCCGGCCTTCGACGCGAACGGCCACGGTTTCGACTTCCGGCCGGGCGGCGCGCAGGCGTTGGACACCTTCGACCACCATGTGCACACCGTCGCCCCCCAGGGGGAGCGCGACGACGGCACCAAGGGGCTCGCGGTGCTCTTCTGCGACCTCGACGGCTTCAAGTCGATCAACGACCGGTTCGGGCACAACGCGGGTGACGCGGTGCTCATCGAGGTCGCCCGGCGGCTGTCCCAGTGCGTGCGCGACGGCGACACCGTGGCCCGGCTCGGCGGCGACGAGTTCGTGATCCTCGCCGACGGGCTCGGCAAGGCCGACGCCGCCGATCTCGCCGTACGTCTGCGCAGCGAGATCATCCAGCCGATCCGCGCCGAGGGACGGGCGGTCCGGGTCGGTGCCAGCTTCGGCATCGGCTGGGCGCACTGCGGCATGACGGCGGACGAAGTGCTGAAGTCAGCCGACGAACGGATGTACGTCGAGAAACGATCTCGTCCCAAACAGCACAGACGCGCGGGATGATTCCCAGGTCAGCGAGCTGATGCGATCCGAGTCACCCGTTTGGGCCAGCGGGAGCGGGTAGGCTCGCCATTCTGACCATCCGTATCGCATCCGATGCCGACCTGTTTGAGGAGTACCTGGGATGACGTCCGGCAACAACGGGGCGAGCGCGCCCGAGGACGACGACCCGTTCGGCTACCTCTACGCCGACGGCCAGGCCAACGGCGCCCAGCCGCCGTCCGGCGGCGGCTACGGCTACGGCTACCCGAACTCCGTCAACCGGACGCGCTCGGTCGGCCAGCGGCAGTACGGCCAGCAGCAGGCACCGGCCGCGCCGAACGGCCCGTACGGCCAGGTCCCGCAGCAGCAGGGCCAGCAGGCCGCGAGCGGCTACAACCAGCCCAGCGCCCACTACGCCGCCCCGGAGACCTTCCCGGGCTCGGCCCCCACCACCCAGCAGCCCATGCCCGGCTACAGCGGTGGCGGCGGCCGGAGCGGTGGCCCCAACACCAAGGGCCTGCTGATCGGCGCGATCGCGGTGGTCGCCGCGGTGGTGATAGGCATCGGCATCGCGATGGCGGGCGGCGACGACAACGACAAGGCCGGCGACAGCGGGGCATCCGCGACACCGTCCACGTCACAGAGCTCCGAGCCGAGCGCGTCGAGCAGCAGCGGCAGCGAGGCGAGCGAGGAGTACAAGAAGACGATCGACGCGAAGGCGCTGCGTCTTGGCGGCGGCGCCGCTCTCGCCTCGGACGTCGAGGGCGCCCAGTCCGACGGCGGCATCTACGTCGGCAACCTGAACAACGTGGGCGCGTCCGTGACGTGGACCGTCAACGGCATTCCCTCGGACGGCACTTACACGCTGTTCGCGCACTACAGCACCGCCGGTGAAGACCAGTCGATGACCCTCACGGTCAACGGCAAGGTCTTCGGCACCAAGCTGGGCGTGGAGAACTACGCGCACGCGAAGGAAGGCGACTTCGCCAAGGGCTGGACGACCACCTACTCCTGGCCCACCCTCAGCAAGGGCACCAACACCATCAGCATCTCCTGCGGGGACGGGGACAAGTGCAACGTCCTCCTGGACCAGGTGTGGCTCAAGAAGGGCCAGGTCAAGAGCTAGGCCGCGCTGACCTCGCCGGTCACCGTGACCTGCTCCAGCAGCTCCTCGTAAGCCGCGCGGTCGAACTCGCCCGCCGTCGGGGCCAGTACCGTCGCCGCCGACAGGGCGACCGCGCGGGTCAGGCGGGCCGGCCAGGGGAGTTGCTCCACCAGGCCCGACAGGATGCCTGCCACCAGCGAGTCGCCGGCGCCCGTCGGGTTGCCGTGGACCCGGGTCGGAGGCGTGGCGCGCCAGCGGCCTTCCGGGGTTGCCGCCAGCAGGCCCCGCGTGCCCAGGGAGGCGACCACCGTGAGGGCGCCCCGGCGGCGGGCGTCCTGGGCCGCGCGGAGCGGTTCGTGGGAGCCGGTCAGTTCGGAGAGTTCGTCGGCGTTCGGCTTGAGGATGTCCGGGCGGGCGGCGACCCCGCGGCGCAGGGCCTCACCGCTGGTGTCCAGCAGGACCGGCACCCCGGCCGCCTTCGCCGTGCGGATCAGGCCCGCGTACGCCCCCACCGGCACCCCCGGCGGCAGGCTCCCGCACAGGGCCACCGCCGAGACCGACGGGACGAGATCCTCGTACGCCTCCTGGAAGGCCGACCACTCCGCCGGCGTCACCGTCGGACCCGGTTCGTTGAGCTGCGTGGTGTCGCCGGTGGTCTCGTCCACGACCGCGATCGTGCGCCGGGTCGGGCCGGCGACCGGGACGAGCGCGTCCACCAGGCCCGGTACGGCGGTGAGCCGGTCCTGGACGATGCGGCCCGTGGCGCCGCCCGTGAAGCCGGTGACCGTCACCTCGTGGCCGAGCGCGGCCAGCACCCGGGCCACGTTCAGGCCCTTGCCGCCGGGGCGTTCGGTGACCTCGGTCACCCGGTGGCTGGTGTGCGGCCGCAGCGACGGTACGCGATAGGTGATGTCGAGAGCGGTGTTCAGCGTGACCGTGAGGATCACCTGGGCCGACCTCCCCCGAACGACAGAATGTGCCCGTCCAGTCTCCCAGGATGGCACCGGCCCCAACAGCGGGACACATCAGCCCAGTTGGGGATCGACCACCCATTCCCCCCGCCGCATGACGCCCTTGAGGTCGAATTGATGGTCGAGGAGGACCAGGTCGGCGTCCTTGCCGGGCTCCAGTGAGCCGATGCGGTCGGACATGCCCAGCAGGCGGGCGGGATTCGCGGAGATCGCCGCGACCACGTCCTCGACCGGCAGCCGGTCGACGGTCACCGCGCGCTTGAACGCACGGTCCAGGGTGAGCGTCGATCCCGCGATCGAACCGCCCTCCACCAGCCGGGCGACCCCCTCGCTGACCTCGACCTCCAGCGGGCCGAGCAGGTAACGGCCGTCGCCGAAGCCGGCCGCGTCCATGGCGTCCGTGATGAACGCGACACGGTGTGCCGCCGCGTGGTGGAACGCGAGTTGCAGCGAGGCCGGGTGCAGATGCGTGCCGTCGTTGATCAGCTCCACCGTGATCCGCTCGTCCTCCAGGAGGGCGGCGATGGGGCCGGGGTCGCGGTGGCCGAGGGGCGGCATCGCGTTGAAGAGGTGGGTGGCCACGGTGGCGCCCGCGTCGATGGCCTCGACGGTCTGCTCGTACGTCGCGTCCGTGTGCCCGATCGCCGCGATGACGCCGTGCTCGGCGAGAAGCCGTACGGAGTCGATACCGCCGGGGAGTTCGGTGGCGAGCGTGACCATCCTCGCCTGTCCGCGAGCCGCGTCGATCAGCTTGCGGACCTCCGCCGGGTCGGGGTCGCGCAGGAGGTTCTCCGCGTGCGCGCCCTTGCGGCAGGGGGAGATGAACGGGCCCTCGAAGTGGATGCCGGCGATGTCGCCCTGCTCGGCGAGTTCGCTCAGCAGGCCGGCTCGCTGGGCGAGGAAGTCCATGTCGCCGGTGACGGTGGAGGCGACGAGGGTGGTGGTGCCGTGGCCCTGGTGCGTGCGGATGCCCTTGAGTACGTCTTCGATCGTGCCTGAGGTGAACGAGGCTCCGCCGCCGCCGTGGTTGTGGAGGTCGACGAAGCCGGGGACGAGCCAGTGGTTGGTTACGTCTATGACCTGGGCGTTCTCCGGGGCGGTACCGCTGATGCGGGTGCCCTTGATGACAACTTGGCCGTTCTTGACCGTTCCCGTGGGCAGGACCACGTCGGCGCCGGAGAGCACCAGGGGGGTTCCGGTCGTTGCGGGGTGCGGGTGCGTGGGGGCTGGTCGCGCAGTTCCCCGCGCCCCTGGGTGGGCTGCCATCAGCTCGTTGCCTCCGTACCGTCGGTCTTGTCTAGGAGATCCCAGGCCAGTAGGCCTGCGCCGAGGCAGCCCGCCGCGTCGCCCAGGGCCGCCGGGACGATCGTCGGGAGCTTCTGGAAGGTGACCCGTTGGCGGACCGCCTCCCGCAGGGGTGTGAACAAGGTTTCCCCCGCTTCCGCCAGGCCGCCACCGATGATCAGGGTGCGGGGGTCCAGGAGGGTGAGGGCGGTGAGCAGGCCGTCGGCCAGGGCGTCCACGGCGTGCTGCCAGACCTCCCGGGCCTTGTGGTCCTCGGCCTCCACCGCCTTCGCGCAGTCCGCCGCGTCCGCCTCCGGGTTCCCGGTGACCGAGGCCCAGGCCTCGCTGACGGCCGCCGCGGAGGCGTACCGCTCCAGGCAGCCCCGCTGGCCGCACGGGCAGGGCGTGCCGCCCGGCCGTACGACGATGTGGCCGATCTCGCCCGCGAAGCCGTGGGCGCCCGCCTCCACCCGCCCCGCGATGCCGATCGCGCCCGCGATGCCGGTACCCAGGGGGACGAAGAGGAAGCGGTCGGCGCCCTTGCCCGCGCCGATGCGGCCCTCCGCGAGGCCACCGGTGCGGACGTCGTGGCCGAGGGCGACCGGGACGCCCCCGAGGCGGTCGGTGAGCAGCCCGCGCAGCGGGAGGTCCCGCCAGCCCAGGTTGGCGGAGTAGGCCGCGATGCCCCGCTCCTCGTCGACGATGCCGGGCACGGCGACGCCGGCCGCGAGCGCGGGGGCGCCGAGGTGCTCGGTGCCGTACGCGCGCAGCTCGGCGGCGAAGTCGAGGATGCCGTCGACGACCGCGTCGGGGCCGCGGTCGCGGCCGGTCGCCCGGCGGGCCTGGTGCAGAAGCTCGCCGCCCGCGCCGACCAAGGCCGCCTTCATCCCGGTGCCGCCCACGTCGAGGGCGATGACATGTCTCACGGGGACAGTGTGACCCTTTGACCCGCAAGAGGTCTAGTCCACTTACGTGGTGTAGACCTTACGTCGGAGATATGTATGACTTTTCGAAAGTGTTCGAACGTGAGTGTGGGGCGGTTGTCGGTGCGGCGGCGTAGGACGGGAACGATCGCGGCGGTGTCCGCGCTGGGCATGACGGCGGTCCTCGGTGGCTGCGGGCTGGGGCGCGGGTCGGACGAGGTGACGCTGAGGCTGGTCGCCGCCGACTACGGCGACAGCTCGGCCAACAGCTCCCAGAAGTACTGGGACAAGCTCGTCAAGGAGTACGAGGCCGAGCACTCCGGCGTGAAGATCGACGTCAGCGTGTACTCCTGGACCGACGTGGACCGCAAGGTCAAGGAGCAGGTCGACGCCGGGAAGGCACCCGACATGGCGCAGATCGGCGCGTACGCCGACTACGCGGACAAGGGGCTGCTGTACAAGGCCGACGACCTGATCGGGATCCGGGAACAGGCGGACTTCGTCGCGCAGCTGGCCTCGGCGGGGCGGATCAACGGGATGCAGTACGGCATGCCGTTCGCCGCGTCGACCCGGCTGCTCTTCTACAACAAGACCCTCTTCGCCGACGCCGGACTCACCCCGCCGACGACCTGGAAGCAGCTCGCCGCGGACGCTGAGGCGCTCAAGGCGGACGGGGTGAAGTACCCGTACGCGCTGCCGCTCGGTCCTGAGGAGGCGCAGGCCGAGACCATGCAGTGGCTGCTGAGCGGGGGCGGCGGGTACATCGACTCCGTCGGGACCTACGGCATCGACTCCGGCGAGAACGTCACGACGCTGACCTGGCTCAAGGACGACCTCGTCGGCAAGGGGCTGACCGGACCCGTCGCGCCCGAGAACCTCAACCGGGCCGCCGCGTTCTCGGCGTTCGCCGACGGGGATGTCGGCATGCTCAACGGGCATCCCTCGCTGATGAAGACGGCCGCCGCGAAGGGGCTGAAGTTCGGGATGGTGCCCATGCCCGGGGCCCACGGGGAGAGCAAGAACTCCATGGGCGTCGCCGACTGGATGATGGCCTTCAAGCAGAACGGGCACGCCGAGCAGGTCGGCGACTTCCTCGACTTCGTGTACAGCGAGAAGAACGTGCTCGCGTTCTCCCGGGAGTACGACCTGCTGCCGGTGACCAACTCCGCGTCCTCGGTCATGAGCCGGGCCTCCCGGGACTCCGACCTCAAGCCCTTCCTCGACGCGCTGCCCGACTCCGAGCTGCCTCCGGTGGGCAAGACGTCCTGGGCCTCTGTCAGCGCGGCCGTCAAGCAGCAGATCGGGTCGGCGGTGAGTCCGGGTGGGAACCCTTCGGAGGTGCTGCGCGCGCTGCAGCTGACCGCGCAGAACGCGGAGTAGTCGCTGTCAGTGGCGGGCGTTACGGTTCCGGGCATGGAGCATCCGGAGCTGGACCGCAGGGAGCGGGACATCCTCGCCCTGGAGCGCCGCGGCTTCCCGGGGCCCGGCGCCAAGGAACGGGCGATACGGGAAGAGCTGGGGCTGGCACCGGTCCGCTACTACCAGCTGCTGAACGCCCTGCTGGACGACGAGCGCGCCCTGGCCTTCGACCCGGTGACGGTGAACCGTCTGCGCCGGGTCCGGCAGGCGCGGCGGCAGGAACGCTGAGGACCGGGTGGGGGTCAGGTGAGGCTCAGGTGAGCCGCTCGGCAAGGGAACGCAGCAGGCTCACCACGCCGCCCGGGCCGTCCACCACCAGGTCCGCCCGCTTACGCAGTTCCGTCACCTCGTCGCTGCCGCTGCAGACCAGGAGGCCGGGGGTGCCGGCGGCGCGGAGGTCGTCGACCGCGGAGAAGGCCGGGAGGTCACCCAGGTCGTCACCGCCGTAGAGGACGGACGTGGCGGACAGCTCGCGGACGTGGGTCAGCAGGGCCACGCCCTTGTCCATGCCCGGGGGGCGCAGCTCCAGGACCAGGCGGCCCGGCTCCACGATCAGGCCGTGCCGGGTGGCCAGGTCGGTGAGGGGGGCGCGCAGGGCGTCGAAGGCGGCCTGGGGGTCCGGGGCCCGGCGGGTGTGGACCGCCACTGCCCGGCCGCCCTTCTCCTCGATCCAGGCGCCCGTCCCCTCGAGGAGCGCCGGCAGTTCGGCACGGACCGTGGCCACGCCCGGGTGCGGTTCGGGCGCCGTGACCTCGCCGGTCACCGCGTCCCAGCGTTCCGCGCCGTAGTGGCCGAGGACCGTCAGGTGCTCCAGGCCGGGGACGCCCGCGAAGCCGCCGTAGCGGACGGCGATCTCGGCCGGGCGGCCGGTGATCACCGCGACGGAGGCCACCTTCGGTGCCAGTTCGGCGAGGACGGCCACCGCCTCGGGGTGCGCCCGCGCCCGCTCCGGGTCCGCCACGATCGGCGCCAGCGTCCCGTCGAAGTCGAGCCCGATGACGGCCCCGGCCGGGTCCGCCAGCAGGGAGTCGAGCCCGTCCCGCCCGGCGGGCGTCACCGGGCTCGGCAGGGCGCCGGGGTCTGGTTGGCTGCTCATGGGGTCCCTCTCCGCGGGGTGAAGTTCGGCAGTCGGGGCATCGACCTGTGGCTGGTCGGTCAGCGGCGCAGTGGCCGCAGTCGGCTGGTGGCCTGGTGGCCTGGTGGCCGTGTGGCGCGGCGGCCGGTCGGCCAGTCGGCCGGTCGCCTGACGGGCGCAGTCGCTCAGCCGCCTGCCGGGGTGGCTCGTTCACGGTGCTGGGCGCTCACCGGGGCACCCGCTCGCGGTGCTCGGTGCTCATCTGGGTCAGCCGTGCGCGGTGGGCGGTGCTCATCTGGGTCGCCCGCTCGCGGTGCTCGGCGTTCACCGCGCTCAGCCGCTCATGGTGCACGGCCTTCATCGGGGTCACGTCGCTCACCGCGGTCACCGACCCACCGCGTTCAGTGCGTTCAGCTGGTCCAGGAACCACTGGGCCGGCGGCAGCGCAGTCGCCGCCGCGGCGAGTCGCTTCGCGCGTTCGGCGCGTTCGTGGGCCGGCATCGTCAGGGCCTCGTGCAGGGCCTCCGCCGTCTGCTCCACGTCGTAGGGGTTCACCACGATCGCGTCGTCGCCCAGCTCCTCGTACGCCCCGGCCTCCCGCGACAGGACCAGCGCGCACCCCTCGTCGGACACCAGCGGCACCTCCTTCGCGACCAGGTTCATGCCGTCCCGGATGGGGTTGACCAGCGCCACGTCGGCCAGCCGGTAGGCGGCAAGGGAGCGCGCGAAGTCGTCCTTCAGATTCAGCAGGACCGGCGTCCAGCCCGGCGTCCCGTACTGGGAGTTGATCTCGTCCGCCACCCGCTGCACCTCGGCCGTGTAGTCCCGGTACACCGCCAGGTCCTGCCGCGACGGATACGCGAACGCCACATGCACGACCCGCTCCCGCCACTCGGGCCGCGACTCGAGGAGCCGCCGGTAGGAGAGCAGGCCGCGCACGATGTTCTTCGACAGTTCGGTGCGGTCGACCCGGACGATCGTCTTCCGCCCCGCGCCGATCTCCTCGCGCAGGGCGACGATGCGTTCCTCGACGTCGGCCTCGTGGGAGCGGGCGCGCAGGAAGTCCGCGTCCGCGCCCAGCCCGTGCACCCCGATCCGGGTGTCCCCGAGGCCCCCGGCGAACTGCTCCGCGCACGCCGTGAAGGCGTCTGCCCAGCGGCGGGTGAGGAAGCCGAGCCGGTCGGCGCCCAGCATGCCCCGAAGGACCTGGCCCGCGATGTCGTCCGGCAGCATCCGGAAGTAGTCCACCGGCGCCCACGGCGTGTGCGAGAAGTGGGAGATGCGCAGGTCGGGACGGAGTTCGCGGAGCATCCCCGGCACCAGGCACAGGTGGTAGTCCTGGACCAGGACCGCCGCCCCCTCGGCCGCCTCCTCGGCGAGCGCCTCCGCGAAGGCGCGGTTGTACGTCTCGTACGACCCCCACTGCCGCCGGAACTCCGCGTCGAAGGCCGGCTCCAGCGGGGTCTGGTAGAGGAGATGGTGGACGAACCAGAGGACCGAGTTCGCGATGCCGTTGTACGCGTCCGCGTGCACGTCGGCCGGGATGGCGAGCATGCGGACGCCGTCCTCGCCGATCCCCTGCCGTACCGCCTCGCGGTCGCCGTCGGACAGCGCCGAGCACACCCACAGCGCGCCCGCCTCCGGACCGATCGCCGACAGACCCGAGACCAGTCCGCCGCCACCCCGTTTGGAGCGCAGCGAACCGTCCTCCTGGACCTCGTACGAGACCGGGCCGCGGTTGGACGCGACCAGCACTTGAGCAGCACTGTTGGTTGACGCCATACGCCTCAACCTAGCCCGGCCCGGAAACGCTCAAACGTACGGGTGCGCGCTGTGCGCGGACGTATACGGAACGCCCCGTTCTGTCCTCCGGTCCGTCACGCGACCTTGCGCTCCGCGTACTCCGCGATCTCCACCATCGGCGGCCGCTCCTCCGTGTCCACGGAGTACGTACGCGGCTCGAAGCCGTCCCGGCCCCGCTCGAACTGGGTGAGGGAGGGCCGGATCATATGGCCGCGGGCCAGCCTCAGCTGGGCGGTGCGGTAGATCGCGGCGGACATCCGGCCCAGGGCCTGCCCGTCCTGGTGACGGTGCTTGCGCACACCGACGTCGACCTGGGCGAGCGCGTCCAGGCCCACCAGGTGCAGGGCGTCGACCAGCATGCCCAGTTCGACGCCGTAGCCGACGGGGAACGGGAGCTGTTCCAGCAGCGAGCGCCGGGCCGCGTACTCGCCGCCCAGCGGCTGCACGAAACCGGCCAGCTGCGGCCAGTGCATGTTCAGCAGCGGGCGCGCCATCAGCTCGGTCACCCGGCCGCCCTGCCCGGCAGCGCCGCCCAGCGGACGGTCGTACATGCCCTTGACCAGGTCGACCTCGGGGTCGGTGAGCAGCGGGCCCACGATGCCGGAGACGAAGTCCGAGGAGAACTCCTTCAGGTCGGCGTCGATGAAACAGACGATGTCCCCCGAGGTGGCGAGCAGGGAGCGCCACAGGACCTCGCCCTTGCCGGGCACGGCGGGTATGCGCGGGAGGATGTCGTCGCGGTGGACGACCCGCGCACCGGCCGCGGCGGCGACCTCGGAGGTGCGGTCGGTCGATCCCGAGTCGACGACGACGATCTCGTCGACGAGCGGGACCTGCTGCATGAGGTCATGACGGATCACGGAGACGATGTCACCGACCGTCTCCTCCTCGTTGAGGGCGGGCAGGACAACACTGACCGTCCGGCCCGTGCCCCGCTTCGCCGCCATGATCCGGTGCAGCGGGCGATCGGTCACGGACCAGGAACGCGTGGCCAGCCAGCGCTCGACTTCGTTCAGCACAGTGCGCGGCTCCTCTGCCTTTGATCCATCTCGCGGTTCGGACGTCTCTCTCAACTGTCCTGGCCGTCGGTTACAGTCTTGAACAACGCGGATGACCATCGCATGTCCTGGGTGGCCCGTCGTTCACAACTTCATACCGCTCATCCAGAGGGGCAGAGGGATACGGCCCGATGAAGCCCCGGCAACCCTCCAGTCGGTTCTCGTAGCGATCGCTGACGATCGTTTCCGCGAGGCTCCCGACTCGGGAAGGTGCCAAATCCGTCTCACGGCGAGATGCGTCGTGAGGAAGATGAGGAGAAAGGGCCTCGCCTCCATGGCTGTGCAGACTGTTGCAAGCACCACGAACTCCGTCGACCTTGGTCCCGCCGCGGCGCTGAGCTGCCGCGAATGCGGCCACCGCGTCCCGCTCGGCCCGGTCTTCGCCTGCGAGGAGTGTTTCGGCCCGCTCGAGATCGCGTACGACTTCTCGGCCTACGACACCGAGGAGCTCCGCAAGCAGATCGAGGCGGGACCCGCGAACATCTGGCGCTACGCCCCGCTGCTGCCCGTCCCCGCGGACGTGGCGGACAAGCCGAACATCAACCCCGGCTGGACCAAGCTCGTCAAGGCCGACAACCTCGCCCGCGAGCTGGGTGTCGACGCCGGCAAGCTCTTCGTGAAGGACGACTCCGGCAACCCGACGCACTCCTTCAAGGACCGGGTCGTCGCGCAGGCCATCGAGGCCGCTCGCGTCTTCGGCTTCACCACACTCTCCTGCTCCTCCACCGGCAACCTCGCCGGCGCCGTGGGTGCCGCCGCGGCCCGGGCCGGGTTCCGTTCCTGCGTGTTCATCCCGCACGACCTGGAGCAGGGCAAGGTCGTCATGGCCGCGATCTACGGCGGCGAGCTCGTCGGTATCGAGGGCAACTACGACGACGTGAACCGCTTCTGCTCCGAGCTGATCGGCGACCCGGCCGGCGAGGGCTGGGGCTTCGTCAACGTGAACCTGCGGCCGTACTACGCGGAGGGGTCCAAGACCCTGGCGTACGAGATCTGCGAGCAGCTGGGCTGGCAGCTCCCCGACCAGCTGGTCGTGCCGATCGCCTCCGGCTCGCAGCTCACGAAGATCGACAAGGGGCTGCAGGAGCTGATCAAGCTCGGGCTCGTCGAGGACAAGCCGTACAAGATCTTCGGCGCGCAGGCCGAGGGGTGCTCGCCGGTGTCGGTCGCGTACAAGGCGGGCCACGACGTGGTCCGGCCCCAGAAGCCGAACACCATCGCCAAGTCCCTCGCGATCGGGAACCCGGCGGACGGTCCGTACGTACTGGACATCGCGCGTCGTACCGGCGGTGCGGTGGAGGACGTGAACGACGAGCAGGTCGTCGACGCGATCAAGCTGCTCGCGCGGACCGAGGGCATCTTCGCGGAGACCGCCGGTGGCGTGACCGTCGGCGTGGCGAAGAAGCTGATCGAGAACGGTCTGCTGGACCCCTCGCTGACGACCGTCGTGCTGAACACCGGTGACGGTCTGAAGACTCTGGACGCGGTGGCGGGTACGGGGCTCACCGCCACGATCCGCCCCAACCTGGATTCGTTCCGCGAGGCTGGTCTCGCATAAACAGGTCGTTGTCCGTCTGCGGGCCGCGGGGGCTGGTCGCGCAGTTCCCCGCGCCCCTGTCGGGCGCGTCCACCTGACCGGAGGTCCTGAACATGAGCGTTTCCGTCCGTATCCCCACCATCCTGCGCACCTACACCGGCGGGCAGGCCGAGGTGCAGGCCGAGGGTGCGACCCTCGCCGACGTCATCGCCGATCTGGAGAAGAACCACACCGGTATCGCCGCGCGCGTTCTCGACGACCAGGGCAAGCTGCGGCGGTTCGTCAATGTGTACGTCAACGACGACGATGTGCGGTTCGAGCAGGGGCTGGAGACGGCGACGCCCGACGGGGCCGGCGTCTCGATCATTCCGGCCGTCGCCGGCGGGTGACCGTATGACTGGTCATTACCTTCGGTAACGGTAATTACCGAGAGTTCATCCCATTGCCCCCTCCGCGAGAGAAGCGGAGGGGGCAATTCTCTATGGTTGAGCGCGGTACAGTTGGGGAACCAGCGGCTTTCTTCTTGCCGCGCGCATATGAGTTCTCGCTCCACATGCGATGAGAAGTAGCCAAAGTGTGTGGGTTCTTTGCGTCTTATGCTCCTTTTATGGGGCCCGACTTGCCCCGAATTCAGGCGAATTCTCACTACATTCCGGACCCCTTCCGTCCAGAATTCTCGTCCGATTGACCTGTTGCAGACGGCAGTTGGACAGATACATTCAGCCGCGGTCGACGCGTTCCGGCGCACGCCCCCAACCATGTGGGGGGTGAGGTCTGACCCGGATCCACGAAGTGTGGGTCCGTGCAAGGGCCAGTAATAGGGGAGTTAGGCATGGCTCAGGGCACCGTCAAGTGGTTCAACGCGGAGAAGGGGTACGGCTTCATCGCGGTCGACGGTGGTGCGGATGTATTCGTCCACTACAGCGCGATTCAGATGGACGGCTACCGCACCCTTGAAGAGGGCCAGCGGGTCGAGTTCGAGATCTCGCAAGGTCAGAAGGGGCCGCAGGCGGACATGGTTCGTCTCGCGACTGGCTGAAGCACGCGCCGGGTAACAACAGCGTCGTTCTTCGTTCTTCTTCGAAGGGCTCGTACCCCATGGGGAGTCATGGGGTGCGGGCCCTTCGGCATGTGGGTGCGGGTGCGGGTGTGTTTACGGGTGCGGGTTCGGTGGGGGCGGGCGTTTTTGCGCAGTTCCCCGCGCCCCTGGGTGCCTGCGGCGGCCCGTTGCGGCTCCGGTGGGGGCTTGTGTAGCGCGTGCGGGTGTGTGGTGGGTCGGGGCCGGGGTGGGGGGGGGGGGGGGGG